>JAZSHQ010000021.1:0-69212 GCA_045533335.1 Eubacteriales bacterium | reverse complement strand
ACTCTAACCATTTAGTTAACACGTTTTTTTTTTTTTTTACTTATATTAGATACTGATAAAAGCAATATAACTATGTCCTTATCCTAGAGTCGAACCTGGATCTAGATATTAGGAATATACAGTTCTACCATTAAACTAATAAGAATTTTTCGTAACATAGTTTTTATAAACCTCTGGCAATAATATATAATCGGAGCGATTTTAAAGTTTGCGAGAATAAAGCCAAAAAAAGACCTGCATTTGCAAGTCTTTTTTACTGGTGCAGCTGATGGGACTTGAACCCATACGGTTGCCCACACGCCCCTCAAACGTGCGCGTCTGCCAGTTCCGCCACAGCTGCATATTATGTTTTTGCGTTCTTTTCAGAGGGTATTCCCGAACGCGCAAGAACTATTATACACGAATATTTACATTTGTCAACCCTTTTTTTGCAAAAATCGAAAAAAAGATAAAACGCCTTGATATTGCTTCGCTTTTAAGCTTATATTTCGAAAAATACCGTGTCGTCCTCGGGTAATTTGCGGGGCAAGGGGGCGAGTTTTAACATATCGAGCGAGAATTTTTTACAGCTTGCGTTTTGAAAAACCGCGCCGTTGATTTTGCATATACAAATATCTGATTCCTTTATAACCACCGCCTGCTCGCAGTAGGCGCAAATACGTTCAATATCCTCGTTACGCTTCATAATTTCGCCCTTTCTTTGTCGCTTTTTCTCTAATATACACTTATTTTCGCGATTTGTCAACCGAAAATAACTGCCAAAAGCGTCATCAGAGCTCCCGAAATGAGCTTGCCGAGCAAAAAGGGCTTTACCGAAAGTTTGTTTGCGATAACCGAATACACCTGAAGAGCAACCGAAAGCCCCGTGAAACCGAGCGACACCGCCGTAAGAACGAACGCGCCCTTCACCGCCTTTGCCGCGGCGGCACACCCCGACGAAAATTCCAGCAGGCACTTTATAAGCACCCCTTGCGTGTCGCTGAAAACTCCCGAAGCTGTAAGCACGCTCCCCGCAACCGCAAAAAATACCGCACAGGCACAAATATTTATCATCGACACCGCCGCTTCGCTTACCGCCTCGCGCAGGCCGACGCGCTTTACCGCAAAGTCCGCAAAGGCTTTCGGCTTGCTCCGCCCGAAAACAATTCCCTTCATCACCGCCGCGGTAATAAGTGTTGCAATAAGCTGATATATCGCAAGTCTTAGCCCTGTTTCGGTATTTTGAAAAAGAGTATTTCCCACGTAGCCGAGCAGAAAAGAAAGGCTGGCATTGTTCGTAAAGGAAAGCAGATATTCGGCATACCGCTTTTCGATACACCCCTTTTCGTAAAGCGAAAGCGCGCTTACCGCACCTATCGGCGCGCCGCAAAGCATACCGATTGCAAGCACCACGAAATCGATACCGAAAAGCTTTGAAAGTCTTGCTGTTAACGGCATACCGACGGCGACCCTTGAAAGCACGCTATACATAAACAGCGCAGGCAGGAGCGAGGTGAAGCAAAATTCAAGCGCGGTGCGCGTGGGCTCAGACGCACGCGCGGGAAAAACAAGCAGATAAACGAACAACAACAAACAAAAAACATCTATAACGCAGGAAACCGTTCTTCTTGCTTTCATAAAATCACCCCGAAACGAGTATATTGAAGCGGTGAGCAATTTTATGAAACGGTTAAATGAAATTTTTAAATTCGGCGCAGTTCCTGTTTTTGTCGAGATACGCGGACGCAACAGCCTGCTCGCACAGGGGTACACCAGAATATGCGGCTATTCACCCGAACGGATAAGCCTCGAAAACGGCGAATTCGTTATTTCGGTCTACGGAAGCGAGTTGACTCTGCGTCATTTGAGCGAGGATATTATTGCTGTCGATGGGAGGATAGACGGAGTTGAATTTATATAGTCTTATTCACGCCGTTTTCGGCAAATATACCTTCAAAACCGAAGTCGGCTCGTTTTCGCGCCTCGCTTCGCTCCTTATGCAAAGCAAAATTCATTTTTGGGGAAGCGAAATAAAGGAAGATGCGGTATTTTTCCGTACCTCGCTGTTTTCTGCCGAAGCGGTGCTACGGCTCGCCAAGGAATCGGGCGTTGTGCTGGAGCTTCACGAAAAAAGCGGTTTGCCGTTTATATTTTCGCGCTATCGCAAGCGTTACGGTATGCTTATCGGAATGACCTTGTTTATGCTTATTATCTTTTTTTCGCAGCTTTTCGTTTGGAAAATAGAAATAAGCGGCAACCTTTCGCTTACCGACCGAGAAATAGAAAGCGCGCTTGACGAAATAGGAATACGCGTGGGGAGCTTTATACCCGATATAGACCGCTTGGGCAAGGCGAACGAGCTGTTGCTTACCTGCCGCGAGCTTTCCTCCGCCGCCATAACCGTTAACGGTACGCATATATCCGTTTCGGTGCTTGAACGCAAGGAAATTCCCGAAATTATTTCGCAAAGCGGGTTTTACAACGTAGTTTCCGATTACGACGGCGTGATACTCGATATAGACGCTGCCGACGGCACCCCCGAGGTGCGCGAGGGCGATACCGTTTTTAAGGGCGAGCTTTTGATAAATTCCTTTATCGAGGGCAGAAACGGCTCCTTTACTCCCACCCACGCCCGCGGTATCGTTTACGCCGCTGTCGAGGAAAAAATCGCGATCGAAATACCGATGAAAAGGCTTACCAAGGTCTATACCGGTAACCGCACGGTAAGGCAGGTCTGCCGCGTGCTCGGTAAAGAGCTTCCTTCGTTTCGCGGGCTTGAATGTGATTACGAATATTTCGATGCCGTTGCCACCGAGCGCGATATAAAGCTTTTCGGGTTTATCGAACTGCCCATTCGTATTTACCGCGTGACTTATGATGAATATACCCCGCTTTACAGCGATATAGATAAAGAAGAAGCAACGCTTTTTGCCCGCGACGCACTCGACGACCGACTTGCCGAGCTTGATTGCGAGATACTTGAATGCAAAAGCGAAATTTATTTCGACGATAAAAAGGGCGTCTGCCTTCTTAAAGCAGACGCCTTGGTAAAGCGCAATATTGCAAGGGAGATACCCTTTGAAATTATAAAATATCCGACAGATTCTTAATAGAAAGCGAATAGATAAGCATACCGTCGAAGAATTCGCGTTCCGAAATATATTCGTCGCGCTGGTGAGGCCCGCCGCGCTCGTCGCCCAAATATCTGCGTTCGCTTTCTATCGCCGAGCCGAACGCCACCGTATTGGGAAGCCAACGCGCATAAGTGCCGCCGCCCATTGTGTAGGGCTTGCATTCCATACCGAGCACGCTTTCGCAGGCGGTCGTTAATGCCTTTATCTTTTTATCGTCGGCAGAAACGAAATATCCGTCGGACTGACCGCAAACGCGCACAGCTCCGCCGAACGGCGATACCGCACGCTCGATAGCCGCAACTATTTCGGCATAAGGCGTTTCGGGCAGATAGCGTATGTTATAGGATTGAATGATTGCGTTTTTATCGGCTTTTATAACACCGCCGACGCAGGTAAGATAACCGAAATCTTCATTTTCGGCGTTGATACCGAGCGTTTTGCCGAGATATTCGGCTGTTGAATCGCAAATAAGCGCAAGCGCGCCTTCGCGTTCGGCAAGGTTATTTTCGATAAGATAAGCGATAAGTCGGTTTATCGCGTTGACGCCCGATTCCGGCATAGCGGCGTGCGCCGATTTGCCCACGGCTTCGACCCTTGTGCCGTTTTCGCATTCGGTAAGGGTAATGCCCTCTGCTTCGGGAAGACCTGTTTTTGCAACTATCGCGTAAGCCGCGCCGGGGACTGCGTTCGAAACTGTACCGCCGCAAAGCTCGGTAATATCGCCGCAAAGTCCCGAAAAATCGCATTCCACCGTAAGAATACCTTTTTCACCGATACAAACGGGAAATTCCGAATCGGGAGTGAAGGAAAACATCGGGGGCTTGCGCACGGTTACGAAATATTCAAGGTCGGTACTGCCCACCTCTTCGTCGCTGCCCAAAATAAGACGCACCGCAAAGGGGAGCTTAATACCGTTTTCCTTGAAAAAGCGAAGGGTATAAAGGCTTTGAATAAAGGGACCCTTATCGTCGTGAGTACCTCTGCCCATAAGCAGATTTTCGTTCACGGTAAGCTCGTAAGGGGGAACGCTCCAGCCGTCGCCCGCAGGGACAACGTCGAGATGGCAAACAATGCCTACCTCGTTTTCGCCTTCGCCGTATAATATGCTCATACAGTGATATTCGTGATTTTCAACGGTAAAGCCGTATTTTTGGGCAAGGCGAGCGGCGCAATCGAGTGCTTCTGCGCAGACCTTACCGTAGGGGTATATTCCCTCTCTTTCGCCTGCGACAGAGGGAATCTTAATTATTTCGGCAAGATCGCTTACCGCCTGAGCTCTTATTTCGGGGTTTGCAAAATACTCCCTTGCCTGCTCGTATATATTCATATTTCAGTTTTCTCCTATATCCTCGCGAAGCTTATTGAGCGCCGTGTTGAAACGGTTTTCGGATTCGATAAGCGATTTGTTCATTTCGTTCTGGCGCGCGCGGAATTCCTCTGCCGCGGCGGTAATGCTTTCGCATTTACGTTTGGTCTCGTCAACCAGCTTGGTAGCTTCCTCCTCGGCGCGGGCACGTATCGCCTTTGCCTCGTTTTCGCTTCCGCGGCGTGCGTCGGTAAGAATTATTGCTGCTTCCTTTTCGGCGTTTCTTATTATTTCGGCGGCGCGCTTATCTGCAACCACCATTTTTTCGCCTATCTCGGCACACATAGCGTCGGTTTCGCGCTTGGTTTCGGCAAGAGAAGCGGCGTGTTCAAACTCGCGTGCTTCGGCTTCGGCTTTAAGCTTTGCAATTTCTTGCTTAAGTCTTTCGTTTTCTGCCTCGGCGGCACGAAGCTTATCGGTAAGCTCTGCTTCGTTTTGAGAATAGGTATCGCTCAGGCTGATAATAAATTCATCGACCTGCTGGGGATCGTAGCCCTTGAATGTTCGTTTGAAAACTGTTTCTGTCAAAATATCCACCTCGGCCTTTCGCAAATTACAGTTACTTATAATATATCACAGCGCAAAGAAAATGTCAACATTTGAAGGAGAGTGAAGAGAATAGAAAGCATAAGAAACGCCCTATGGGGAGTGCCCACGCTCGCTTTGTTGCTTGTTTTCGGGGTATATTTTTCGCTCAAAAGCGGTTTTTACCGCCCGCGCGCGTTGCTTTCGACCGCAAAAGGCCTGCTCGGCTCGCTTAATAAAGAAAAAGGCAACGGCGTTTCGCCGATAGCGGCAGTCGCGACGGCGCTCGGGGGAACAGTCGGGGTCGGAAGTATAATCGGAGTCGGCTACGCACTTTCGGTCGGCGGTGCGGGGAGCATATTTTGGATGTGGGTCTGCTCCTTCTTGGGCACGGGACTTAAATACGCCGAGGTGAAGATCGCTTTGAACGGCAGAAAAAGCGCGGGCGGAATAACCAGCGGCGGCGCACCGTTCCGTTTGGGCACACTCGGTTACCCGAAAATCGCCTGTTTTTTCTGTATTGCCTGCCTACTCGCCTCGTTCTGCACGGGAAATATTACCCAAACGGGGGCGGTGGCTTTATCGCTGCGCGGTATCGGAGCGAGCGGTGCAACAAGCGGGATAATCTGCTTTTGCGCGGTCGCTCTCGCCGTGTTCGGCGGAAGAAAACGCATAGCGGCTGTTAATTCTCTTCTTGTTCCTGCGGCGTCGCTTGTATATCTGCTTGCCTGCATATTTATTCTTATTATCAACCACCGCGGGATAATTTCTTCCTTTGGCAGTATATTCCGCGAGGCGTTCGGATTTGATTCGCTTTACGGCGGATTTTCGGGCGCGTTGCTGGCGCACACTCTGCGCGAGGGCTTTGCGCGAAGCCTTTTTTCGAACGAGGCGGGTATGGGCTCTTCCCCGCTTGCCCACGCCACCGCTGAAACCGAGGAAAACGAAATTCAGGCAAGGTGGGGCATATTCGAGGTATTCTTCGACAGCTTTGTTGTTTCGACGATTACCGCGCTCTGCCTGCTTTCGTGCGGGGACGTAAGTGTTTCGGATATGTTCGGAAGAGCCTTCGGAAGTATCGGCATTTACGGCTTTGCGCTTCTTACCGCAGTGTTCGCCTTTGCCTCGGTGATAAGCTGGTGCTATTACGCCGAATGCTGTATAGCCTATGCCTTCCCGAACGGTAAATTCGTGTTTTTTCTATACCGCACCTGCTTTGCCCTTTGTTCGTTTTTAGGTGTTTTTATATCGGGCGAGGCGGCGTTTGCCGCGGCGGATATTTTTAACGCATTAATGATGTTTCCCAATCTGTTCCTGCTGTTTTTATGCAGAAGCGAGATCGAAAGGATGGAATGACGAATGTGGTACGTTAAAGAACTGAAAAGCATTTATTCCGAGCTGAAAAGCAACGCAAACGGGCTCGACTCGGCAGACGCGTTAAAGCGGCTCGACAGTTACGGCGCAAACCTGCTCGCCGAGCCTAAACGCATTAGCTTTTTCAGGCGTTTTTTTAATTCGCTTTGCGACAGAATGACGGTAGTATTGCTTGTTGCCTCGGCAATATCCTTTGCAACCTCTTACATTTCGGGCGAGGGATACGCCGACCCGATAATTATATTGCTTATCGTGCTCATAAACGGACTTATCGCCGCCTTTCAGGAAAGCAAGGCGGAAAAAGCACTCGCCGCGCTGAAAAAAATGACCTCGCCCGAAAGCACCGTCCTGCGCGATGGGGTTGCCGTGCGTCTGCCGAGCTCGGCTATCGTTCCCGGTGACGTGTTTCTGCTCGAAAAGGGCGACATCGTCCCCTGCGACGCGAGGCTTATAGAAGCAAACGAGCTTGTTATCGACGAATCGGCGTTAACGGGCGAATCAGCGGGCGTGCAAAAGGACAGCCGCGCGCTCCCGAAAGCGGGCTCGCCAATTTCCGAAGCGGCAAATTCGGTATTCACCTCGTCGCACGTAATTTCGGGCAGAGCACGCGCAATCGCGGTAAAAACCGGAATGTCGACCTGCGTGGGCGAGATTGCGGGTATGATAAGCGGCGAAAACGAAAAAACGCCGCTTCAAAAACGGCTTGCGAAACTAAGCTCGCTTCTCGGCAACGTGACTATCGGCATCTGCGTAATTATATTCGTTTTTTCGCTTATAAAAGGCATGGACGTCGGCGAAATGTTTATGACCTCGGTATCGCTTTCGGTCGCCGCGATACCCGAAGGACTCCCCGCGATAGTAACGGTGGTGCTTTCGGCGGGGGTGCAAACTATGGCGCGGCGCAAGGCTGTGGTTAAGCGGTTGCCCGCTGTCGAAACGCTCGGTTGTGCGCAGGTAATATGCTCGGATAAAACCGGCACGCTTACCTGCAACAGAATGACTGTCGAGGAAATTCACGGCGAACATCGCGAGCTTATGAATGCCTTCGCACTCTGCAACAACGATTCTTCTCCGACAGAGCTTGCCCTAACCGCTTACTGCGAAAACCGCGAGGAAATACGCAAAAACCATCCGCGCGTTGCCGAAATACCCTTTGATTCGGCAAAAAAGTATATGCTGACAGCAAACCGATTCGGCAACCGATATTGCGTGTATATAAAGGGCGCACCCGATATTATTGCAAAATACTGCCCGTCACAGCAGGAAAACATCGCCGCGCAAACTGCGAAAATGACCGAAAAGGCGTTACGCGTAATCGGATTTGCAAAATACGAAGCCGAAATACTTCCCGATTCGCTTTTATCGGGCAGGTTTGAATTTTTGGGGCTTTGCGGAATAAGCGACCCGCCCCGCCCCGAGGCGAAGGAGGCGGTAACGCTTTGCAAAAAGGCGGGAATTCGCACGGTGATGATAACCGGCGACCACCCCGATACCGCAAAAGCGATAGCCGCAAGGCTGGGCATAATTCCGCAAAACGGCAAGGTTTATACCGAGCGCGAGCTTGCAAGCCTTAACGACCGCGAATTTACCCGCGCGGCAGAAGGCTGTAACGTGTTTGCGCGGGTAACGCCGAGCTTTAAACTAAGAATCGTTTCGGCTTTGCGCTCGAAGGGTTACGTGGTTGCGATGACGGGCGACGGCGTGAACGACGCCCCCGCTCTTAAAAAGGCAGACATTGGCTGTGCTATGGGCATTAGCGGCACGGAGGTGGCGAAGGAATCCGCCGATATGATACTCACCGACGATAATTTTTCGACCGTCGTTGCCGCGGTAAAAGAGGGCAGAGGAATTTACGAAAACATACGGCGCGCCGTTCATTTTCTCCTTTCCTGCAATATAGGCGAACTGTTCACGGTATTTGCCGCGATAATACTTTCGCTTCCCTCTCCGCTTTCAGCAATACAGCTTTTATGGGTAAACCTTACCACCGATTCGCTACCCGCTATCGCGCTCGGGCTGGAACGCGCGTCCGACGAGGTAATGGAGCGTCCGCCGATAAAACCGAATTCGCCCCTTTTCGGAGGCAAACGTATTGCAAGAATGCTGTTCGAGGGCATACTTATCGGCACGCTTGCCATAACCGCATTCGTTATCGGTGTGAACACGCGCGCTGTCGGCGCGGGCAGAACGATGTGCTTTCTCGTGCTCGGAACTTCACAGCTTTTTCATTCCTTTAATTTGCGCAGCGAAAAAAGCGTTTTTTCGCATAAGGTAAAGAAAAACCCATTCGTTTGGATTTCCTTCGTCTTTTGCCTTGCGCTTCAGTCATCGGTAATACTTATCCCTGCCGCCGCAACGCTTTTCGGATTAACCGCGCTTACCGCGGGCGAATGGGCAATATCGCTTTTGCTTGCCGTTTGCCCTCTGCTTATTTGCGAAGTTTACAAACGCTTAACACATTAATCGATAATCATTAACAAATATAAAGTATTTTAGAATTACAAAAAATCGGAGGAAATAAAAAATGGATAAAAATCTTATATATTTAAATGAACCGATAAGACTTTCCGACTGTGATGCAATACGCATACGCGGCAGATACTCGATTTCGAACGATTATCTCGCGTTTGACTGGACGAACAGCGGCTTTGCCTTTAACTTTGTCGGCACCGGCTTTATTATTTCGCTCGGTCCGTATATTGCCGACGCTCCCGCTTACGTAAGAATATGCATCGACGGCAAGGATAAACGCCGCTACGCCGTCGTGAACGGAAGCGAAAAGCTTATTGTCGAAGGTCTTGCGGACAAACGCCACCGCATAGAGGTTTTGAAGATTACCGAAGGCGAGCCGAAGCTTAAATTCGATACCCTTACCCTGCTCGGTAACGGCGCTGCTCTGCGCAATCCCCCCTTCAACAGCTCACGCAGGATCGAATTTATCGGCGATTCCATAACCTGCGGCTACGGCGTGCTCGGCTTGCATACCGACCCGAGCTATCTTACCTATCAGCAGGACGGCACAAGAGGCTACGCATATCTTACCGCCGAACGTTTCGGTGCGGATGCGCGCTTTATCGCGATTTCGGGCAAGGGCATAGTTTGCAACTGCAACGGCGACAGAAGCGATATAAAGGCGGGCGAATACTACGAAATGCAATCCCGCACGGGCGGTATCTGCGATGACGGCTGGATAGCCGACGTGGTGGTAATAAACATCGGCACGAACGATTGCGGCGGTCCCGCGCCCGACGATGAATTTTCCGAAGCGGCAAAGGACCTTATTGCCAAGGTGCGCGCGCGCTATCCCGAAGCACAAATCGTATGGATGTACGGTATGATGAGCCAGCTTTACCGCGACGTTCTGCGCGATACCATACGCGAGGTAAACAAAACCGATAAAAAGGTGCACTTCCTTTTTGTCGACACCGTGTTCGGCAACCCCGCCGAAACCGGCGCGAACGGACACCCGAACGTCCGCGCAGGCATTCGCGCAAGCAACCAGCTTTACAAAAAAATACGCTCGGTAACCGGCTGGCGTAAAAAAGCGGAAATTACCGAGGAAGAAAACGAAGAATAAAAAACACCGACCGAGGCGCGAAAACCTCGGTCGGTTATTTTTTACATACTGCCATTTATCAGTTGAAATTCTGATATTGGGTGTTGGAAACAAGACCCTGCTTGAACTGCTTATAGCTCTTATCGAGCTTATTAACGGCGATAACACAGCAAATACCCGCAACTATCCAGAGCCAGCCGGAAAGCATACCCGTAAGTGCAAGTGCAAGCACAACCTCGAGGCAGGCAAGAACGAGTGCGATTATAGCGCAAGCCTTGCTTTGGCCGAGATGAACGCCCAAGCCGAGACCGATGAATACCAAGCCGTCGATAATTCCGAGCGGATTCATAAGTATAGCCGAAAGAACGGTAAGACCGCCGCATACGTAGCACCATATAGCCGCGTTACGTATCGCCTTTTTTATCGAAGCGGGAGCATATTTGTTGTAATACTCCTTCTTGGTGATGTTGGGGTCAACACTCGGCTGTTGGGGCTGTTCGGGCTGAACGGGGTTTTCGAGATTTGCGGCGTTTTGCGTGAATGTGCCGCAGGAATTGCAGAAGAACGCTTCTTTATCGAGCTGTGCTCCGCAATTTTTGCAGTAGATGAATTCGTTTTCCATTTTGCTTCTCCTTTATTTGTTTTTATTTTATTATATAAGTTCCGAAATAATGGCGCGCAACGAGGATATAGTCGAACTGATCGACGTTGTTATCGCGGTTAACGTCAGCGCGAGTCATTTCGCTCGATGTAAGAATACGCGTTTCGAAGTAATGACGCTTTATAAGAATGTAATCGTACTGATTTATACTGCCGTCGTTATTTACGTCGCCGAGCTTTGTTTCGGGGTCGGGATCGGGGTCGGGATCAGGGTCGGGGTCGGGCGATGCCTTGCTTTCGAAGGCAAGCATCGAATTGTTTTCACGCACCGAAACAATCGGCAATCCGCCCAATTTTGCAAGTGCGGTTGCATACTGTGCCGCCGAAGTATTGTTAAATGCGCTTACTATGCCCGCTATATTCGAAGACTGCGTGCCGTATGCATCGGCAATAAGGCTTCCGCTTGTGTTTTTACGGTAGTGATAAACGTTGTGATAGGTCGTCGAGGTGTCGTTCGCGGAAACAGGATCGTTATAGTTCGTGCCCTTTAACACGCCTAGCGTGTAAACGTTGTAAACGTAACCGTAATTCGAATAAAGCAAACCGTTTGCACGGTCGTTCGAATAAAGGTCTATATCGAAAATGCAGTTTATTATACTGCCGTAAAGGGTACGCACGGGCTGTGCGCTTACCTCGGTGGTAATGCTTCCCTTTACGTGCAGATTGGCAATAACGCCGTAAACGTAGGGGAATACCGAACGCTGGTTTGTGCCGTTGATATTAACGGTAAGCGTGCGTCCGTCGCCGTTATATACCCCCGCGAAAAAGGCTTTTGCGTTTCCGTTTGCCTCGGTACCGCAATATCCGTAATAATCGGTCATATCGATATCCGCGGTCTGCAGAAAGTATTTGCCGTAACCGTACATTTCGCTTTCGACAGTGGTATTGCAAGCGTTAAAGCCCGCGGTAAGTGCCATAAAATCGTCGGGAGAGGCTATAAGATAGGGGTCGCCGACCGTGCCCGAGCCTTCGAACACCTCGCTCGGGTCCTTGGGCAGGTTGGGGTTGCCCGCGCCGCCGTAAGCCTTTACGGGAATAAGCAGGCACGCCGCAGGAATTATTTTGCCGGTTGCGAGGTTATAGCCGGTATAAACGATATAATCGGAATAAATCTTTACGGTATAGGCTTCGCTTCCGTAAGTGGTGCTGACCTCGTATCTGCCGTCGGTATTACGGGTATAGTCCGCGCCTCCGCCGTAAGCGCAGGGCTGCGAGGTCGAGCCGATATGCACGGTACGTGCGAAGGAATTGTATTCGTCGGAATAGTTCACATTGTCGTAAAGCGAAACGTGGGTGTGTCCCGACATAACGATAATGTCCTTATGGGTTTCCAAAAGGCCCTTAAGGCGCATTGTTTGAGTATATTCCTCTTTAAATGTGATAAGCGCGGTATATCCGCCGTTTTTACGGTCGCCCGCGCCGTAATTAAGAAACGGCGAGTGAATCACAAGGAAAATATTGGTTTTTGTGTTGCCGTATTGCGTAAGCAGACCCGCAAGCCAATCTATCTGCGCCTTCGAAAAATTATCTTTTGTGGAGCTTTCGCCCGTTGCCTCGATCTCCTGACACATAAAGATAAAAAGATTGTCGCGCGTTTTTCCCTTTTTCAGCACGTGGTAATAGGGCGAGCCGTTATAGGGGTGCACCTCGTCGCTTCCCGTAAGATATTCGTTAAAAATCGGTCTGTCGGCAGAGGTGTTGCCATGGTTGCCGATACATTCGTAAATACTCGAAAGGGGAATATCCGATTTATTTACTATTTCAACGTATTTTGCGTACTGCTCCTCCAAATCGGGGGTTTCGCCGCGGTCACCCGTCATATCGCCCGCGACAATGACCTGCTCCATTCCCTCTTCGGCAAAAAATTCAAGCGCGTTTGCCCATTTTTGATATGCCCCGCGGTCGTATTGCTCATAATTCATATGAACGTCGGAAGCCGCACCGAAGCTCGCTTCGGGCGTGCCGAGTGTTAATCGCTTGCTTGCAGGGATAGTGGCCTTTGCAACCGCGTTTTTAATATCGGGCGCGTTGTCGACAAAGCGGGTGCTGCTTTCGAAAACCGCAATACCCTTTGCTTCGGGCGGTATCATAATGCCGTCCTTTATATTAACGCTTACCGTACTGCCGTCGGCAACAGCAACGCTCGCAAGTTCATCGTAATTCGAAAGGGTCTTACTGCCGTCGGTGTAGTATATAAGATAATATCCGTCAAGCGCGGCACCGTCGCCGGGGACGATGCTTATTGTGCTTTGCATAAAGCCCGCTTTTTCGGCTTCATCGCCCACAAAGGTTACGGTTACAGTAGTAGGCGTATCCGTCGCGAAAACCGTGAGTGTTTGAACACAGACACAAAAAACGAATATAATTGCAAGAATAAATGAATAAAATCGCTTCACTTGTAAACCTCCTTGTTTGTATGCCACTCCATTATAACACGCTAACGCAAAAAAGTAAACTGTTTTTTGTATATTGGTTGCAAATATTGGAATTTCTGTTATAATTAAGAAAAAAGGGGGTGAAGCGATGTCCTCGTACAGCGAGCTTATAAAAAATTTCGAACGCGTGCGTGCCTATATGCGCGATTTTTATATTTACGGCTTTAAAAGCCGCGAGGAATACGACCGCAAAAGCGCGCGCTCTTATGATAACGAGCGCCGCCGATTTGAAAGCTGGATGCCCGACAATATGCGTTTTATACGCAACGCCGAGGGTAAAATCACCTTTATATCCATCGACAGCCGCAAAAACCCCCACAACCCGCTTTACAAGGCTTGGAAGGCGAAAAGTTTTACCGACAAGGACATAACTCTGCATTTTATACTTTTCGATATTTTTCACAGCACCGAAACCGCGCTTTCGCTCCCCGAAATCACCAAGCTTGCCGACGAGTATCTTGTCGGCTTCGATGCTCCGCTTACCTTCGACGAATCGACCGTGCGCAAAAAGCTTAAGGAATATACCGACGAAGGGATTATTATATCCGAAAAGCAGGGCAAAAAGGTTATCTATCGCCGTGCCGACGACAAAAATGCGCTTATTTCCAAGGAGGCGCTCGATTACTTTTCGGAAATACTCCCCTGCGGTGTTATCGGCTCGTTCCTGCTCGATAAATACACCGAAAGCGAAAGTCTTTTCGGCTTTAAGCACCACTATATAACCGGCACGCTCGACAGCGGCGTGCTTGCAACACTGTTCGATGCGATGAGCCAAAAATGCTTTGTTAAGCTTAAAAATTTAAGCCGAAACTCGAGCGAAGCGCACACCCACAAGCTACTCCCGCTTCGCATTTTTATCAGTGCGCAAAGCGGCAGACAGCATCTTTTGGCATACCACCCGAAGTTCCGCAACTTTACCTCAATGCGCATTGATTATATCTCTGATGTCGAAATTTGCGAGGAATGCGAATTTTTCGACGAATACCGCGCACGCCTTGAACAGACCCGCAAAAATATGTGGGGCGTTTCCTGCCGACCGAGCGCAAAGGGGCTTGAAACAATCGAATTTACAATAGAAGCCCGCCCCGCCGAGGACCATATAGTTCAGCGCCTTTACCGCGAAAAACGCGTTGGTGAGGTGACACAGGTCGATGAAACGCATTACCGCTTTTCGGTATCGGTTTTCGATTCAAGCGAGCTTATACCGTGGATAAGAACGTTTATCTGCCGCATAACCGAGTTCAAATGCTCTAACCGCGCGGTGGAAAACTGTTTCAAACTCGATATCAAAAAAATGTATGATCTTTACGGAATAGGCGGTGATGAACGATGATTTTCAGCGAGCTTTATTCCGCATACTATAATACGGTGGCAAAAATACTTTGCAAGGCTGCCGATAACGCGCTTACCGAAAAGGAGCTTGCCGCAACAGTACGCGAAAACGCCTTCACCGAAAGCGCGCTTACCATTCTGCCCGCTTTAAAAAAGCAAAAATGGCAGTTGCTTCACGCCGACCTTTCCACCCCGATAAAGCACCGCCCGACAATGCCGCTTACTCTGCTTCAAAAGCGTTGGTTAAAGGCTTTGCTTTGCGACAAGCGTATACGTTTGTTCGGCATAGAGGACAAGGGGTTGGAGGACGTTACCCCGCTTTTTACCGAGGAAGATTACTGCGTTTACGACAAATATGCAGACGGCGACGATTATTGCGACGAGGGATATATCGCACGTTTTAAAACCGTGCTTGCCGCTTTGCGCGGGCAACGCCGTATTGCGATAACTATGGTAAACCGCCGCGGTGTAAAAATGCGGCTTACCGTTATGCCGAAAAAGCTTGAATTTTCGGAAAAGGACGATAAATTCCGTCTTATTGCCGAAGGCTTTCGACAGGTAAGCGTTATAAATCTCGGCAGGGTGACCGAATGCGAGTTTTGCGAAAACGACGCAAACGGTTTTTCGCGCCCCAAGCCGCGCGATACAATGCGAGAGGTAACTTTGACCCTTACAGACGAGCGCAACGCACTTGAGCGCGTTATGCTTCATTTCGCGCATTTCGAAAAGCAGGCAGAGCGTATCGACGAAAACCGCTATCGCCTTACGCTTAAATACGACATCGACGACGAAACCGAGCTTATTATCCGCATTCTCTCGTTCGGGCCGATGGTTAAGGTCGAATCACCCGCAAGGTTTGTTGGGCTTATAAAAGAACGGCTTACACGTCAAGCACGGTTTGAAATTTAACAAAAAGAGTTGCTTTCGGGCGACTCTTTTTTTGTGGGCACTGTCAGCCTTAAGCGTGCAAAGCGAGTCGAAGGATATACGCAACGTGTTTTTTGTTCTATTTTTGTTTTCGCAGCTTTTTTTCCGTGATTATTTATGCAGAATTTGGTAGAATCTGCTCGCAGGGTCGATTCACGCAGGTGTTTTCTTTCACCGCCGTACGCAAGGGTATCCCGAAGCGTATTCGAGAAAAGACTTTGTTATGCAGAGCGTAAAAAACGACTCTGCAACGGCAATCGAAAATTGCGCCGATTTCTAAGGCGTAAAGGATCGATGGGGTTCAACTCCCCAACGAGCGCACAGCTCTCTATTTCGCGGGTTCGAATCCCGCCGTATCCCCCGCGGGGTACGCCAGGTGGATTTGGTTAGAATTTTTTTACATTATTCGATCTTAACAAATCCGCTCGACCGTCGGCTTTTCCGTTGCGCCACGCGCGCAAGGGCAAAGCAAGCGCGAAAAAAGCCTTGTCTGTGACGGGTAATAGATTTAAAAGCCTGCGCCATAAGCGTTTTTGCGAAGACGTTCACCGCGCACGCCGCCAAATTTATCAACTCACAGCCGCTTTCTTTGCGTGACGGTCTTGGGACGCCATTATTTTCTCTTTATAGGAGGTAACATATATGAAAAAGTTAGTAATCAACGAAAACGAAAGAGCGCTCCTCTTTAAGCACGGCAAATTCCTGCGCGTGCTTGAGGCGGGCAAGCACAGAATCGGATTCGGCACGACCGTTGAGGTTATCCGCACCGAAATACCCGTTCAAAGCAAATACAGCACGCTTAACCGACTTTTGGAAAGCGAGGATTTTAAAAGCAGAGTCACGCTTTACGAAATCGGCGACGGTGAGCTCGGCTTGCAGTACGTAAACGGCAGGTTTGCCTCCGTGCTTCCCCGCGGCAGTTACGCCTACTTTAACTCTCCCGACGAGCGCAGAGTGGATATCATAGATATCAGCACCCCTTATATCGAAGGCGTGCCCGAAGCGGTGCTTGCGAAAATGCCGACGAGCACCATTTCGAAAATCGAGGTTTCGCACTTCCAAAAGGCTCTGCTCTTCTTTGACGGCAGATTTGAACGCCTGCTCGATGCGGGCAGCTACTATTTCTGGAAGAACAATGTCAAAATCACAACCGAATATGTCGACACAAGACTTCAACCCCTTGACATTTCGGGACAGGAAATGCTCACGCGTGATAAGGTGACGCTCCGTGTGAACTTTGTTTGCAACTACCGTGTAACCGATTACATAAAAGCGATTACCGAGATAGGCAACTACTCCTACCAGCTTTACGTTGCGGCACAGCTTGCGCTTCGCGAATACGTCGGTACTCACAGGCTCGACGAAATACTCGAAAGCAAAAAGGAAATGTCCGAGTACGTTTTCGCAAGGCTTAAAGAAAAGCAAAGCGGCATCTTTGTCGAGGTAACCGACGCCGACGTGAAGGATATTATCCTCCCCGGCGAGATTCGCGACATTATGAACACCGTGCTTGTTGCCGAAAAGCGTGCGCAGGCGAACGTTATCACCCGCCGCGAGGAGGTTGCATCGACAAGGTCGTTGCTTAACACCGCCAAGCTGATGGAGGAAAACGCGACGCTTTACAAGCTCAAGGAGCTTGAATATATCGAGCGTATCTGCGAAAACGTCGGCAATATCAACTTAAGCGGCAACGGTGACGTTATCACCCAGCTTGCAGGAATTCTCCGAGGGAACGGTTAAAAAATTACGAGAGAGGAACTTTTTTTAAAGTTCCTCTCTCTTGTTCTATTTAAATTTTTTTAAATTCGAGTTTTTCAAACGTTAAACTCTACCGAATCAACATACTCGTCACGGCGAGCAGAGCCAAAACGCCGAGCGTGACGTAATCGGTGATTTTAAACTTTATACCGCGGCGGAAGAGCGCATAAAGCGCAAACGCGCCGACAAATAAGGATAAAATTTCCAACGGATAACCCAATTCGTCGGCGGGCGTACTGCTATACCCGAACAGCGAGCCCAAAACCGTATAGATAGGTATAAGAATATTATATCCGAAGATACTGTTCGAAACCTCGCCTGCGCGCTCGTATTGCCGTTTGCCGAAGCGTGCCGCAAAAAGCACGCCCGCCAATATTCCCAAAAACACCCAGCCGAATATAGCGGCGACTACCTCGGGATCCCTGAACAGCCAATAAAATTCATCATCGTTTCTGCCGCCTGCGGGCATTTCGATCGCCCTTGTAATTCTTTCCAAAAATCTTTCGGGCGAAAGCAGGCGCGCGTTTGTCGAATCCTTTGCGCGTGCATACATAACCCAATAAAACGCATTGTGCCACAGAAGAACAAATGCACAGCCGTCGAAAACCGTGTTCGCCTCGTTAAATACGAAAACGTACATCGTGTAGAACAATAAAGAATAAAGGACGGTGACGCCGAAATGAAGTGCGTACCAGCCGAAATCGACTGTTTCGATATCGGTTTTGATTAAAACCGCCGCAATATTGCAGGCATACGCTGTTAGCAACGGTGCGAGCGTGGTTAAAAGCCCGAAGAGATAATGCACCCTGCCGACAGATTTTCGGCTTATCGGCATCGCAAGAAGCATATCCAGATTGCGCCTTTGCTTAAACCGAACGAACGAAAATATTGCCGAAAGCATCGCCGCATATAAGCCGATATACGCGGGCACGTCAAGGCTCAAACGGCTTGCGTTTTGCACAAATTCTCCCGTTTGTCCCAACGTCATTTCATAGGTGCTTATGTTTACCGAGGAGATACCCGCAATAATTGCGGCAAGCAGACACAAAAGCAGAATAGCGAATCGGTTATCTCTTATCAGCTTTGCAAAATAGCTTAAAGACGCGTTTTTACCTGCCATAGCCAAGCTCCTCTAAAAGCTGCTTCGCTTCTTCGGCAAATTCGATATTCGCGGACACATCGATAAGAGTGTTTTCCGCGCGTGAAACGATAAACACCTTCTCTTCACCGTTGTAATCGAGGTATTGCACCTGCAAATATCTGCCGCTTTTGTATTTGACTTCGCAATCTTCGCCCGAACTGTAATAGTTCACAAACGCTTTGAAAACATTCTCTGCTTCTTTGCTGTCTGCGAATTTATCGAAGCTGACGAAAAATTTTCCGCGTGCCAGAAGCTGCTCTGTATCAGCGTTTTCGGTCCTCGGCGGATCGAGATATTCGGTGTGGTCTTCGACGGTAAAGCCTTTTTCCGCCATTACTGCCGAGAACTCTTGCGAAGTAATCGGTTCACCCTGCGCGCAGGCGCAAAAAAGCAAACAACCCAAAAGAAGGAATAATATTAATCTTTTCATTTCTGCCCTCCTAAGGCGCATATAGCACGCTGTTGTAATAGTAATCGGAAGGACGAATATCGAAGATTCCTTCTATCGCGTCATAGGCAAACAGCGAGCAGACGGTAAGCGCGAGCATTATGCCGATTATAATATAATCGCTCTTTTTATACTTCACGCCGCGGCGGTAAACGGTATAGCCGACCGCGCAGGCAACCGTCATTGCAAGGCAAGAAGTTGTATCGGAATTGAAAACACCGTACGGTACGATATAGCTGAATCCGACAAGCGGGATAAGCAGCTTATATCCGAAAATGCTGTTCGATATTTCCTCTGCCGCCTGTGCACTTTTTTTATCAAATCCCCAAACCGCGCCGACTGCCGACATAATACCGACAACCGTCCAGAACACAAGCCACACGATATTTTCGGTATCGCTAAAGAATCGTTCCATACGAGCACCGTAAACCGTTTCGGCGGAATATTCCAGATCCTCAAGCAAAGAGATAAAGAACACGAAGGGGATACCGCTGTCCTCGCTTATGTTAAAATAAAACGGATCGAAATAAACCAGATCGCCCGGCGCGACGTTTTTTATGCTTTCGTTGTAAACGTATTTTGCACGAAGCAGACCTATTTCGTTAATAATATTCTGAGTATCGTAAACGAGTATATACAGCACGATCATATACGCCGCAACGAAAACGACACCGTCGATAACCGAATTAGCCTTTTCGAAAACGAATACCGAAAGCGAATAGATAACAAACCCCGCAAGCAGACAAACGCCGAAATGCGATATAAGATAACTATGCCCAAGCGCTCCGAACAAGCCGAACGAGGCGTTTGTTATAAGCGTGAGTATATACGAGCATATAAACGGCGTATATACCGCGATAAGCCCTACCAAATACTGCGTTATCCCTATTCCTCTTCTCGTTATCGGCAAAGCATAACAGCAATCTAAATTTCTCTTTTTCTTTAAAAACGCAAACATCCACACCGGCACGCCGACAGCAAGCCCCATAAGAACAGCCATAGAGTATGCAAGCGAAAGGTCGCGGTATTCCACCTTAACTATTTCTTCGTCGGTAATGAATATCTCCTGAGCGAGCGTGTCGCCGTAATAGGATTCCGGATTCCCGTTATTGTAACCTGTAACAAGATAATATTCTCCGTCCTTTACAACATAGGAAACGCTTCGCACGCGTTCCATCGAATCTATCGCGACGAAAAAGCATATAAGCATCGAAAGCACGGTTAGTATTATAATCGCCCTTGCGTTGGTTTTGAGCTGATGTTTGAAATAAGCCTTCATCTCATTCTCCCCTTCCCGATTCGACGTCGTGGATAAATGCCTCCTCGAAATCGAGCGGCAGTTCATCCATAACCGCAGGCTTTAACTGCTCCAAGCAGGCGTACATATCTCCGCTTTCGCCTTTTAGCACAACCGTGGCGAAGCGGCCCTTTATTTCGAGCGAAACTATGGGAAGTCCTTCGAAGATGCTTTTGTTTATTTCGTTCATAAAGGCAAGCTCGAACTTGCACATACTGCCGACGTGCTCGGCAATATCGCCGTGAGTTTTAATAATATTGTCGTCGATAAGCACGAATTTATCGCAGAAATCCTCGAGCTCGCGCAAAGAATGGCTGGAAATAAGCACCGTTATGTTTTCTTCCTCGACAAGCTTTATTATTGCATCCTTGAAAATTTTACGCGACAACGGGTCCAGCCCGTCGAATGCCTCGTCGAGAAGCATATATTTCGGCTTTACGGCAAGCGCCAGCGCGATAAATACCTGCCGCCGCATACCTTTCGAAAAATTACGCAGATTCTGCTTTGGGTCGAGCTCATATTTCGAAAGAAGCTTATCGAATACCTCTCTGTCGATATTGCCGTAAAACGTCTTGTAAAATTCGAACATCTTGTTCGGCGTGCTCGTTGCGGTATAGTATGGGTCGTCGGGCAGGAAGAAAATATCGCGCCTTGTTTCGGCAAGGGTAGGACTTTTGCCGTCGTAAAGCACGCAATTTTTCGAATCGTAAACCCCCGAAAGCAGACGCAAAAGCGTCGATTTACCCGCGCCGTTTATACCGACAATTCCGAGCACCGTGCCGTCGGGTATCGTAAGCTCGATATTGTTAAGCACAAGCTTTGTGCCGAATGAATGTGTAAGTCCCTTAATCTCTATCATCATATACCTCCGTTAAAAGCTCCGCTATCTCGTCGCGGGTGATTCCCTTTTCCTTAAGCTCGGTGAGCAGCTTTATTATTTCCGCGCGGTGATTGCCGCCGCCTTTACTTTCGCCTTGCGAAAAGGTAACGAACGCGCCCTTTTTCGGCAAAGAGCAGATAAGCCCCTTTTCCTCGAGCAAAACGTAAGCCCTTTGCACCGTGTTGGGGTTAACGCCCAAATCGTTCGCCGCAACACGCACGCTCGGCAGCTTGTCGCCATCGCGCAGAACGCCCAAGCGGATGTATTTTTCATAACGTTCGGCGACCTCGATATAAACGTCGCGCTTCCCTGTGAAGCCCTTTGGCATTATCCCGCCTCCTTAATCTGTATTATCTGTATTATCTGTGTCAACTGTATTATAACAACAGAATATGCGTTTGTCAACAAAAAAAGCAGAGTTTTTTGAAAATTTCAAAACTCTGCTTTAGGTTTATTTTTTTATCGGAAAAAGCATACGCGTTTCGGATTTGTATTCCTCAAATCCCTCCTTGCGCGATTGGCGTTTATCTGCCATCGGAATACTTACAAAAAGGAACAACAGCGTATTCGCCAAAGCGCCTGCGCACAAATAACGCGCGTTCGGGAAAACCGACACCGCGGCAAGCGCGATACCCCACCACATTAATATCTCGCCGAAATAATTCGGGTGGCGCGAATAACGCCAAAGCCCGTTTCTTATGAAGTTTCCGTTTTTGTTCTTGCGGAATCGGTGCATTTGGTAGTCTGCCGTGCCCTGAAGCAGCACCGCGGCGACCGAGATGAGCAAAAAGGCAAGTGTAATCGCGCTTGCGATTCCGTCGTTGATAAACACG
The DNA here is from genome assembly GCA_045533335.1 of Eubacteriales bacterium. Taxonomy (GTDB): domain Bacteria; phylum Bacillota; class Clostridia; order Oscillospirales; family CAG-382; genus Coliplasma. Next base: position 47,567 of record JAZSHQ010000021.1, on the reverse strand, counting down.
TAAACCGCGGGCAGCGTACAGCAGTAAACTATAAGCGTGGGCACTAAATGAATTCCCGTAAAGTTCACAAGAGGATAAAAGAAACCCGTCTGCTCCTTAAGCATCGTGTAACGCCAATCCTGATGATAAAGATTTTTAAAGGTGTATGCCCAATTCAAGGTTAAGCGAACGCCCCAAAAGCAAACAACGGCAAGAAACAAAAGACGCGTTAAAGTAAGTGTGCGCCCGAAAGCGAACGCAAAAAGTATAACTATCGGCTGAACGCTCCAATAAGGGTCGTATACCGACGCGTTTTTGAATATAACGCTGAATGCAAACGTGAGCACCGTGGCCGCAATATCGGCGATAAGCAAATTCAGCCACCATTCGTAATCAAGCATTTTATAAACGGCCACACCGCAAGCCGCAGCAAGTATGTAAACAACCGCAACGGCAACAAAGCTTGCCCCGCGGCTTTCTTTTAACGATTTAAGCATAGTGTTACTTCCTTTTTAACGTATGAAAAGGATTATACTACAATTCACGACATTTTTCAAGTATTTCTGCCCATCTCTTGACAAACATTTGTTCGAAGTGTTATAATGGCAAAAAGGAGTTGCCTATGACACTCGAAGAAATAAAAATACGCAGACTTACAAACCAATATCTTATAAATAAAGGTAAAAAAGAACAGGTTGTGCGCGACCTTTGCGGTGTGCAATCGCAGTTTTTGGCGAACGCGATTCACTCGCTTAAAATCCGTTGCTCGGATTTTAACGAAGCAACCGTCAAGGACGGCTTGGTGAAAAATTGGACTGTTCGCAGTACCGTTCACGTGTTTTCGGAACGGGACCTGCCGCTGTTCATACGCTGTAACAACGGGAACGATTACCGCAAAAACGAATGGAACGGATATACTTTTTGGAATCAGCGCGACAAATGGGCACTATCGCCCGAACGGCAAAAGTATCTTTCGGAGGTTATACTTTCATCTCTCGAAAGCGGTGCAAAAACGCGCGACGAATTAAAGGCAATATGCCGCGAAAAAGGTATGGAGCACGCCGAGGAAAGCTGTATGTTCGAGCCTTGGGGCGGCGGAATAGCCGAGCTTTGTAAACGCGGGTTTATGAACTATGTAGTGCAGGAAAAGAAGGCATATTGCTTATCACCCGAATTCACCCCCATTCCCGATAAAGAAGCAAAAACGGAAATCGCGCGTCGCTATTTTACAAATTTTGCCCCCGCAACAGTCCGCGATGCCGCATATTTTCTCGGGGCAACACAAACCGAGGTAAAGGAATGGATATCACAACTTCCCGTTGAAAATGCAGTTGTTGAAGGCAACACCTATTTTTACATAGAAAACAGTAAAAGTTACGGTGAAGATATTCCTAAATGCATCTTCCTTGCGGGGTTTGACCAGCTTATGCTCGGCTACCAAAAGAAGGAAAGTATTTTCCTACCGCAGGAGCATTTGAGGGGCATTTTCAACCTTGCGGGTATCGTTATGCCGCCGATCTTGCTGGACGGACGGGTAATCGGCAAATGGAAAAAGAAGAATTCAAAGCTAACTCTTACCCTCTTCGAGCGTGTCGGCGCAAGGAATAAAAAAGCGATCACCGCCGAAGCGGAACGGCTTTGGTGTAATTTGAAAAAGATCGAATTCGAGGAATAAATTTTGATAAAAGTAACCTTTAACAAGCAAACCGAAATCCCCGACAAAGAGTTCAAATACGCTGTTATTTGCGCTAAACATAAAGAAAAGTGGATTTTTTGCAGACACAAGCAACGAACAACCTGGGAAATTCCCGGCGGACATCGCGAAATAGACGAAGCTATCGAAGAAACTGCAAGACGTGAATTGATTGAAGAAACAGGTGCGAAAGAGTTTAATATTACTCCGCTTACTGTTTATTGCGTTGAAAAAGACGGAGAAAAAACTTATGGTGTGCTTTTCTTTGCAGAAGTAACTGAACTTGGCGACCTGTCTGCCGACAGCGAAATAGGCGAAATCGCTATGTTCGATTCGATCCCCGATAATTTAACTTATCCGATGATCCAGCCTGTTTTATATGAATATGCAAGAAAGAATACGGAAAGAAAAATATGACAAGATATGAAATTACCGAAACCGATAAAAAGTTAATCGAAATCGGGTTAGAGGTTTTAAAACAAAATTTTGATGACGGTGTTTACAACCACACCGTAGGCTGTGCGTTGCTTTGCAAGAACGGCAATATCTATAAGGGCGTGAATTGCGACGGCATTCACGGCTCTTGCGCGGAATACATTACAATGGGAATCGCCATATCCGCAGGCGAGCGCGAATTCGATACAATCGTCGCGGTACACGACAAGCACATTAATTTCGTCATTCCCCCTTGCGGAAACTGCAGACAGATGATGTTCGAATACTGCCCCGATATAAAGGTTATCGTTAACGACGAAAACGGAAAACTGATAAAAGTTAGTGCACGCGACTTGCTTCCTTTCGCTTGGCAACCGATTATAGTTGAGGAATAAAAAACGCAAAACCGTGAATGTTTATCGAAGAAAATTCACATTTGTTCCCGTTTTTCTATTGACAAACAGGAACAAATGTGGTATAGTGTTAATGCAAAGCGGGAACGGGGCGACACGAAACCGATTTGACTGACACGAAAGGACATAAACAATGTTTATTGAAGAACGGCATCAGAAAATACTTGAAATTTTGGAAACAAAGGGCAGTATAAGCACTGCTGAAATACAGCGCAAATTCAGCGTTGGGTACGATTCGGCAAAGCGCGATTTAAGAATTTTGGAAGAAAAAGGGCTTCTTAAACGCACCCACGGCGGCGCGATAGCTATTCGCCAGATAGGCGCGGGCAAGCCCTCGGACGTTACCTGCAAGGATTTTGACGAGGTCAATGAAAATTACCTTGCCATCGCGAAACGCGCGGTTTCGATGATAAATAATAACGACGCCGTATTTATTACGTCGGCATCCGTGGGCTATTTAATGGCGCAAAACCTGCCCGACGATTTAAAAATACGCGCGGTAACAAATTCGATAATTATTGCCGATGAACTTCGTAAGAAGCCGAATATTTCGGTAATTATGCTTGGCGGCGAAATGGACGCAAAGGGCAATTGCTACGATGCGTTTGCTATCGAAACCATTAAAAAACTACGCTTCGACAAATGCTTTCTTACCTCTGCCGCAATTTCGGCAAAATTCGGACTTTCGATACAAAAATCCCAAGCGATAAGTTTTTGGAACGCGGTTATCGACAGTTCGAAGCAGGCAATAGGGCTTTACCCCACCGAAAAAATAGGTGTTGATTCTATTGTAAGCATTTGCCCTGCGAGCAGGCTGAACACATTGATCACCGACTGGGACGCGCTCGAAGAAGACCTCGCGGAATTCGACGAGCTCGGAATAAATATCGATATTGTCGAAAAAGAATAAAGCAAAAAACGTAAAGTGTACTTTCAATTTTGTCGAAAGTACACTTTTGTAGTATATGAGTGTTTCAAGGGCATAAGTCAGGTTCCGCGAAAACGCTTACATTTTTGGGGTATCTTACCCATTTGTCTTCGGTCCGAGGCAAGGGATTTAATCCTTGCTTTTTGTTTTCTATTTCATTACTTCCAAAAGCGATTTTGCACGGTCGATGCTTGATGCGAAATATTTCCAAAGCAATTCGCCCGTGTAGCCGTCGGGGTATTCGGTAATTTCGGCTTCGATATTTTCTGCCGCTTCTTCCCTCTCGGCGTTTTCGGAAAACCATTCATACTCGGGCATAACGCGGTTTTCAAAGGTGCCCTTGGGCATAAGATCAATAAATTTATCAAGTGCCTTTGCGGTTATCGGGGAAGAAATTTTAAACAACTCGTCTACTGCTTCGGGCAGAGCGAAAAAAACATTTTCATTTTCAAGCAACGACAAAATGCCGTCTGCTTGGCAAGAATCCTCGACCGACATACACAAAAAGAGCGTTTTCTGATCCGCGTTAAGCGATTCAAACGGCATATCGAGGTAATAGTCATACACCAAGGCGATTGCAAGTTCTTTAAAATCCTCGCTGTTAAGCTTGCAAAGCGCTTTTGCGTCTTTTGCTTTTATTATCTTTTGGGGATCGAATTTTTTCGACTTAAAAAGTTTAAACATTTTAACGCTCCTTAATCGGGTCTGCCGGTCAAATGCCCTTCATCCGAAAGGTTGGGGTAACCAAGCTGGCGAAGGACCTCGTAAGCGCACACTGCGACGGCATTCGAAAGGTTTAACGAACGCACAAAGCCGAGCATCGGAATGCGGATACAGCGGTCGTAATTCGCTTCGAGCAAGGGCTCGGGCAAGCCGTGCGATTCTTTACCGAAAACGAGATAAATATCCTTATCCTCGGGATATTCGACCTCGGAATGGCATTTTTGCCCCTTGGTCGAGCAAAAATAGAATTCGCCGTTGGGGTTTTTCGATTTGAATTCATCCCAATTAACATAGCGCGAAACGGTTAAATACTGCCAATAATCAAGCCCCGCGCGGCGAATGGTACGGTCGGAAAGCTCGAATCCGAGCGGCTCGATAAGATGAAGGTGCGCCCCCGTAACAGCGCAGGTGCGCGATATATTCCCCGTGTTTTGCGGTATTTCGGGCTCGTAAAGTACAATATGAAGCATAATTATCACCAAAAAAATATTATATTCGGATTGTACCACCGATAAAACGATTTTTCAACCCTTGATTAATGAAAAGTTTTGTAATATAATAAGAGCAGAACATTTCGGAGGTTTAATTATGGCACTCGGAATTATAAAAGCCGACCCGTATCTTGCGCCGTTTGAAAAGGACCTTAATTTACGCGTTGATTCATACAAAGCAAAGCGGAACGAGCTTATAAGGGAAAACGAAAAATTAACCGATTTTGCAAACGGTTACGAATATTTCGGCATTCACAAAACCGAAAACGGCTGGGTTTACCGCGAATGGGCGCCCGGTGCGGACGAAATGTATTTTACCGGCGATTTTGCGAATTGGAATTGCAGAGCCTACCCGATGAAGAAAATCGAAAACGGCGTTTTCGAGATATATCTCGATGGCAAGGACGCTTTACGCGTCGGCCAGAAGGTGCAAGCCATAGTTATTCGCAACCGCGAATTTATGCGCCGCGTACCCGCTTATGCGACGCGCGTTGTGCAGGACCCCGTAACCTATAATTTCTGCGCCGAGGTCGACGATATTCTTTTCGATAATTTCGAATGGACGGATGGGGATTTTAAGCCCCAAAAAACGCCCTATATTTACGAATGCCATATCGGTATGGCGCAGGAGGAGGGCAGAATCGGCACTTTTAACGAGTTTACCGAAAACATACTTCCCCGCATTAAAAAGCTCGGCTACAACACCGTTCAGATAATGGCGATAATGGAGCATCCCTATTACGGCTCGTTCGGTTATCAGGTTTCGAACTTTTTCGGGGTAAGCTCGCGCTACGGCAAGGCAAAAGAGCTTAAACGCCTTATAAACACCGCGCACAAAATGGGCATAACCGTTCTGCTCGACGTGGTGCATTCCCACGCGGTGAAAAACGGCGGCGACGGACTCAATTATTTCGACGGCACTCATTATCAGTATTTCCACGAGGGCGCACGCGGCTATCACCCCGCGTGGGACACGATGCTCTTTAATTACGATAAAAACGAGGTTATTCATTTCCTGCTTTCCAACCTTAAATATTGGATGAAGATATTCCACTTCGACGGCTTCCGCTTCGACGGCGTAACCTCGATGCTTTATCACGACCACGGATTGGGCAGCGCGTTTACCGATTACTCTATGTATTTCTCGATGAACACCGACACCGAAGCGGTGACCTACCTTATGCTCGCAAACGAGCTTATACACGAGATCAACCCGAAGGCCATAACAATTGCCGAGGATATGTCGGGCATGCCTGGTATGTGCGTTCCGATAAAGGACGGCGGTATAGGGTTTGATTTCCGTCTTTCGATGGGTATTCCCGACCTTTGGATAAAGATGATAAAGGAATATCGCGATAACGATTGGGATATGTTCAAGCTCTGGCACGAGCTTACCTCTCGCCGTGTGAACGAAAAGGCTATCGGATATTGCGAATCGCACGACCAAGCACTTGTCGGCGACAAAACGATAATCTTCCGCCTTTGCGATTCCGAAATGTATTGGAAGATGAACAAGGACGGCGAAAGCGCGATTATCGACAGAGGTATTGCCCTGCACAAGATGATACGCCTTATTACCGCAACTACCGTAGGCGAAGGGTATTTAAACTTTATGGGCAACGAATTCGGGCATCCCGAATGGATAGACTTCCCGCGTGAGGGTAACGGCTGGAGCTATCATTACTGCCGCAGACAATGGAGTCTCGCGGACAACAAGCAATTAAAATACGAATATCTGCGCGATTTCGATATGGCCATGCTTAAGCTTTTAAAAAGCGAACGCCTTATGCCGAAAAAACCGCAGAGCCAATGGATAGACCAAGGCGACAAGGTACTTATTTACACCAAAAAAAGCGTTGCCTTTGCCTTTAACTTCCACCCCGAACGCTCGTTTACGAACTACTTCGTGCCCGTTGAGGAGGAAGGCGTTTACAGCGTTGTCCTCTCGACCGACGACAGCACCTTCGGCGGCTTTGACAGAGTGGACAAGGCTTATAAATACAAAGCCGAAAGAACGCTCGACGGCAGGCTTGGATTTTTCTGCTATCTCCCGAACAGAAGCGCGATAGTCTTTAAAAAGCAATAAACAGCAAGGAGCCGTGTTCGCGCGGCTCTTATATTTGTTACTTTATTCTTTAATTTCGGCGCTGATTGAGCATTCTTTGTCCTTGACTTTGCATAGGATTTGATATATAATTTTTTCACATTTCGATATTATTTCAAAGGAAACGGTGTATGTCGCTCGGTTTTACTTTTTTCTTCAACAGCATACTTTTGGGCATCGGACTTGCTATGGACGCATTTTCGGTATCGCTCGCGAACGGCTTGAACGAGCCACGAATGAAGCGAAGTAAAATGCTGCTTGTTGCAGGCATTTTCGCCTTTTTTCAGGCACTTATGCCGCTTCTCGGCTGGGTGTGCGTACACACGGTCGTTGAATATTTCAGCGCGCTCGAAAGATATATTCCGATAGTAGCACTTGTTTTGCTTGTGATAATCGGCGGAAAAATGCTTTACGAGGGAATACATTGTGATTGCGATGAATGCGATTGCAAGCGTTTAACTCTCGGTGCTTTGCTCGTACAGGGCGTTGCCACCTCTATCGATGCGCTTTCGGTAGGCTTTACCATTTCGGAATACGGGATTTACGAAGCATTGATTTCGGCATCGATAATCGCGCTTACCACCTTCGGTATCTGCCTTGGCGGTATATTTATCGGCAAAAAGGCAGGCACGCGTCTTGCGGGCAAGGCGGGAATTCTGGGCGGTGCGATACTTATTTTTATAGGCATTGAAATATTCGTAAGCAGTCTTATATAACGGAGATTTAAAATGATATTCGAAGCACTTAATAAACTTACCGACTATGCCGAAAAATGCGGTCTTAGCGAAAAGGCGGATGTTTACGTTATACGCAATATGCTTATGCAATCGCTCGACCTTTCGGATTGGCAGGAAACCCAAACTATTTGGAACGGTGAGGACATCGACACGCTTTTAGCGCCGATAATCGAATACGCCGTTGAAAAAGGCATTATTGCCGATACAGCAAACACGCGCGATCTTTTCGATACGAAAATAATGGGCATATTTACCCCTATGCCGCGTGAGGTCAACCGCGAATTTGCAGCAAGATACGCGCAAAACCCCAAGCAAGCAACCGATTGGTATTTCGATTTCAGCAAAAAGCTAAATTACGTCCGCGCGGGCAGAATCGCCAAGGATTTAAAGTGGGAATACCCTTGCGATTACGGCATTTTGGATATAACCATAAACCGTTCCAAGCCCGAAAAGGACCCGCGTGACATCGCCGCGGCGAGAAACGCAAAATCGGCAAGCTATCCCAAATGTCAGCTTTGCGCCGAAAATGCAGGCTTTGCAGGGCACGCCACCCACCCCGCACGCCAGAATCTGCGCCCGATATCGATGACGGTCAACGGTGAAGAATGGCAGCTTCAATATTCGCCCTACGGCTATTATCACGAGCATTGCATCGCCTTTAATACCAAGCATATCCCGATGAAGATAGATTCGGCGGTATTCAACAAAATGCTTGATATTATCGATTATCTCCCCCATTATTTTATCGGCTCGAACGCAGATTTGCCGATAGTCGGCGGCTCGATACTCTCGCACGAGCATTTTCAGGGCGGCAACTACACCTTTGCGATGGCAAAAGCGGGTATAGAAACCGAATTTTCTCTGCCCGAATTCCCCAATGTAAAAGCCGGTATAATCAAATGGCCTATGTCGGTAATACGCGTTTCTTCGGAAAACCGCATAAATCTTGCCGAATGCTGTGCCCATATACTTAAAAAATGGCGCAACTACACCGATAAAGAAGCTTTTGTGTTTGCCGACACCGAAGGTATTCCGCACAACACGATAACCCCCATAGCACGGAAAAACGGCAACGAGTTCGAAATAGACCTGGTTCTCCGCAATAACATAACAACCGACGAACGCCCGCTCGGTGTTTACCACCCCAACCCGAGCCTACACCACATAAAAAAGGAAAATATCGGACTTATCGAGGTAATGGGGCTCGCTGTGCTCCCCGCAAGGCTTGCAAACGAAATCGTACTGCTCGAAAACGCATTGCTGAACGGAAGCGACCTTTATGCGTCCGAGCAGCTTGCTCCCCACGCCGAATGGGCGCGGAAAATAAAAACGGCGCATCCCGAAATGAACGAAACGAATATACGAAAAATACTCGAAGCCGAAATCGGCAAGGTGTTCCTTAACGTGCTTGAGGACGCGGGCGTTTTCAAGCGCACAAATGAAGGAAAACAAGCCTTCCTGCGCTTCGTTTCGGATCTTTAAAATCACATCCCGAAAAGGAACGCATTGATTTAATGCGTTCCTTTTTTATTATGAAAATACTATTGACTAAAAAGCGCATATATTGTATAATATTAAATAATTGTAAATATTTTTGGCGAATTATTTCACGGATATCACAAAATTCCATTCATTTTTCGGAAGGATGCAGCTATGGGCGAGCACTATACGAAGCAAGAAATAACAGATAAGGATTTTCTGTTCATAAGCTATAAGCACGCACGCGACAAAGAAGCGGAAATACTGCAAACCGTCTTTACGGGACTTCTCGAAAAGGGTGTGCGCGTATGGTACGACGTGGATTTTGTAAACGGCGACAGATGGACCGAAGAAGCCGAATCGCTTATCAAGCACGAAAACTGCCGAGGCGTAATTTTCTTCAATAACGTTCAGGCGTTTTTGGCGGACGCCGTACACAAGGAACGCCGTTGGACGCTAGAAAAGTTCCAAGCCGAAAAAGAGCGCGGCAGACCGTTTTACATCTTCCCCGCCCACGCCGACGGAGAATCTAATCTTATGATTATAAAAAAAGCGTTCGATTCTCTCGAAGCGGATGAAAGAACGCTTGCCAAAAACTTCCCGCTTGAAAATCTCGCGGTCATCACCTCGCTTTTCAGCGACAACGTGATATTCGCCGATTACAGAAACACCGAAGAATGTATAGAAAATCTTGCACTTGCCGTTAAAAGCAAAATACCCGAAGCGATCGACACCGATTATCTGCAAATGAAAAAGATAGAAGCGCGGGTCAGCGAGGAAGAAGGCACGATACTTTCGCTCGGTATATGCAAAGACAGGCCCGAAACTTCAATTCCTTCTTACCGCCTGCAAGCAGACCAGACCTTTACCGAACACGGCGAAAGGTTTATCGTTCAGGACGGCAAGGGGTATTCGACAAAAAGCATCGAATGGCGTTTCCTTTATTTGGAAAACGACGTTTACGTTCTTCTTTCGGAATGCGCGGTGGACACGCGTTGCGGCGGAAAAGAGCTTAACAAATGGCTGGAAACCGGATTTTCCGAGCTTGCTTTTACCGAAAACGAACGCGCCTGCATACGTAAAATAAGATTGCTTTCCTGCGAGGATATGCAAAAATGCAGCAACACGTCCGAAGAAGCATTCGCCTTCCCTGACGATACCGAATCGCATTGGTGGATTGCCGATATGGCTATGGGCGCACTGCAAAAGGTAATAAGAAAAAACGGCACGGTTTATAAAAGCGGCTACAATTCCCGAGCCGCAAAATCGGGCGTACGCCCCGTAATAGAAATACACAAAGAAGATTTTTTAAAAATAAAAAATAATTAATCGGAGAACGAAATGGCAGATCACACTACTTCTACAATCGACAGACGCGCACGATACGGTAACCTTGCAGATATCGTCGACTTCGCCTCGAAAAACGACGATTCGCAGGTTTTCTATCAGTACAGATCAAAGATCAAGATCGGCAAAAAAATATTTGAAGAGCTTTATTCGCGCTTTAACAGCGATCCCAAAAAAGGCGATATCGGCTTTTTTATGGACGATACCCGCGCGGTAGGTCTGCTTTCGCAGTGCCACTCGCTTCAGGCACTTATGCTTTTAGCTTCGTCCTTCAAACTCGATTTCGACGATGACGAAATATTAAAGGACAAGAAAAACCTCACCATTCGTGAAATAATGGACATCGTTATGGACGACGTCCTTGCAAGAATCGAAACGGAAAATCCCGACGAATACGTTTTCGACGCTTCGCCTTACGAAACCGCTCATTTCAACGTTGAAATCTCCAACATAGAAGCTATTACCTGGGTTGTATCCTGCTTTTTGCAGATACTTAAATACCACGCAAGCATACGTGAAAAATGCAGACGCCAGGAAAGGCTGGTTGCCGCAATATCCTACGGTATGCGTTATATTAACGACAGCTTTATCGAAGGTGAAAGCGAGCGCGGTGAATCTAAAAAGCTTGAAATCGGCTGGAACTTCACCAAGGGCTGTGAAGAGCCCTCTCTTTACTACACCTTTACGGTTTGCGAATGTCTTGTGGAAATGTTCAAAACCTTCGAAGAATATTTGAACTATCTCAAGGAAGAACGTAATTGCGAGCGCTATAACACCACCACCGATACCTTTAAGACACTCCAAGAAGAATATCAAAAGCATCTCGAGGAATACGAGGAAATAAACGCGGCGACAAGCGGCGAAAGCGAAGCTGTTGTCGATAGCGAATCTCGCCAAACATCTAAATACGACCCCTACAACGAATTAAGGCTCCGCTTTATCGAAATAAACGGCGGAATCGACAAAATAAGCGGCGAATACGGTCTTTTGGAAGAAAACTGCAAAGCGGTTGCGCACGAAATATGGCGTCTTTCCAAGGATAAGCTCGCAGATGCATTTTATTACAACGACCTTCATACCACCCTCACCGAAGATGATATCTCGATGGCGACCACGTCCGACGCACTGTTCAACACGGTGTATATGATAAACATTATGCTCGATGCCGGTGTGGACGAAGATCTCGATGTTCAGCGCGCATTTGCAACCGACGAGGAACAGCTTGAAAAGGCACTGCGCGAGTATAACGATATGCTCGACTCCTGCCAGCTCGCGGTACAAAAGGCGTTCCGTACCTATGAAAAGCTTAAAAACGACGGCAAGGACTATATCGTTGATCAGTTCCTTATCGGTTTCAACGAAAGATTCACCCGCCACAAGGTTATTATAAAAGAGCTCAGAAAGCGCCGTATGCGTGTGTTCTCGCTTATGCCGCTGCTTATACGTACCAACAACGCGATAAGCGAATATCTTATTAAATATCCCCAGCACAATATGCGTAAATACCTTGGCTATATCCTTGAAAACCGTTACGAAAAAGGCACTTCGGTCAAGTGGATATGGGAAAAGGACGGCTTCTTCAGTTGCAGTAACTATTACTATATTTCCGCTTTGGGAGAATTCTATTTCTATTACGAAAGATACGAAAGCGAATATATAGAAAACTACAACAAAAACAAATCCCAGCGTGAAGCGATCCTTGCCGAGCAAAAACGTCAGGACGAACTTCCCGACGGCGCTATCGGCAAGCTTAATCAGGTTATCGATGACAAGGAAAAAGAAATCGAAAAGCTTCAAAACAAAAATATCGAGTTGCAAAACCAGCTTGATCACGTTGAAAGACCTGTCGAGGATGCTGTTGTAGACATTCTGAAGCGCGAAATTAAGTATATGTTCCCCGAGCTTATCAGCGGCTTTATCGCATCGGTTGCCGAAAACATCACAGCATCGGTTATGGGCGCAGAAGAGCTTAACGAATCGAGCAAGGCTTTCGAAACCGCGATGGGTGCATTCGTTATGTCGCTTCTCAGCGATAGGGTGTATTCCGCATCGAAATCCTCAAAGGCATCCTTCGAGGAAAACAAAAAAGAGCTCGAACGCTTCCAAGGCTATATCAGAAAAGACGTACGGCTTCTTGTCGGCAACTATATCGCACGCATCAAGAACTCCGGCGATCACGAAAGCTCGCTGTTTGAATAATATTACAGTCAGGAGAAACGCAAGAAATGAAAGTAATATCCTTCTTTTCGTATAAAGGCGGCGCGGGCAGAAGCACGCTCGCATATAACGTTATTCCCCTTTTGGCAGCCAACCATATCAAACCGACTGCCGAAAGTCCTATGATCGTCGTCGATACCGACGTAGACAGCTGCGGTATGTCTTATCTTCTCCGCGCAGAGGACAAGGTTACCGACACAAACTGCCTTCAGTATCTTCTTCACAACGGAATCGATACCAAAAACTACGATTCGATTTCCGACCACCCCTTCCTCGGTCAGCTTATCCCCGTGGGCAATGCGTTCGGCTACGGTATAAACGAAGCTATTCTTCTGCTTCCTGCAAAGGATAACAAGAATATCGATAAGGATGCAAAATCCAACTATTCCGATACAAACAATTCCTTCTTCGAAAAGCTGAACAGCTTTATTAACGTTTGCGAACGCCGTTTCGACGTTCCGGCAATAGTTCTCGACTCCTCCGTGGGTAACACCGCGACCGCGAATATTTCCAACTACGCGGCAAACGTCGTGGTATGCTGTATGCGTCCCACCATTCAGTTCGTTAACGGTACCCGCCGTTTCTTTACCGCTGTCGAAGACGGCGATAAGAGCATCGGCGAAGAAAAGACCGTTATCTTCGTACCTAACGTTATCCCGAAGTACAGCACCACAATAAACGGAGTTCAGTACCCCGGATTTGCGGTAGATAAGATCAACAATAACTTTGAATCTTCTTTCGGCGGTGACGATCTCCGTCACAACTATATTCTTGATATGCTTGACCGTGAAGAATTCGGCATTCCAGCAGTAGACCGCTTTATGTGGCAGGAGGACCAGCTCTTCGCTATCGACAAAGACAAGCTTATGGATGACGAAAAGGTAGCTCTTGAAAGATACAAAAAGCTGGCAAGAATCATCGACGAGGTAGAAATCGATTAGTTATCAGGAGGCGTCATTATGGACGAGCGTTCCAAAAAATCTTTGGAGGAAGCCACCCGAAACAGTATTTTGGAATTTTTCAACGACAAGGTCTGCGACAATATGAAAAACTTTATATTGGGCGGAACGAACGTTAAAAAATACTGCAAATCCTCCTCTTACGTAGTTTTTATAAATAACATTCTCACGCTTTCGTTCATTTTTGCATACGGAAGTCTTAAATGCGATATAAACAGCGGCGAATCGATAAGCGAAAACGTTTCGTCGCAAAGCTCGCTTCGCATTATAAACAGCTTAAAAAAGGCCTATTCGCAATATCCGGTAACTCCCGAGCTAGTGCAGTTCGTGCTTACCGATATTCAGTTCGAAATGCTTCAGGACGAGGACAGCGAACTTTACGATATTTTCAAAAGGCTCTCCTCCTTCGGCTCCCGTGATTTCACGCTGATCAAGTATTTCAAGCTCATCGCAGAATGGCGTGTCGCGCCCGCGCGCTTTAATATGGATACGCTCGAACTTTCGGCGATGTTCCTCGATCTGCTCGAAAACATAGCATTTCTGCAGGATTACGATCTGGTCCAGGACGAAGACGGCAATTTCGTGTTCGTTTCCAAAAACCCGCGCGAATCCGAGGATTACCGCTATATCCCCGCAATGTATCTTCTTTATTTCAACGAGGACCGTTATCTCGATATGTTCTCGCTCTTCAGTATAGAAAAAAGCGAAAGCGAAAACGGTCATAAGCTCGAACTGAAGTATATCTGCGAAAAGAACTCGCAAACCGTCAGCTTCACGGTATTCGAATCCGATTCCGAAGACGAAAACACCATAAACCGCGTTCCCGAAGAAGTGTATTCGGAAATCGCACTCGTTCCGTGGTCCGAGGAAAATGAACCGGAATCAAAAAAAAACAACCTGATACATCAGGTCCACACGATTAACTACAAATACATTAAAAATCTCGCTTTGGCGATATCCGATACCATCGACATAAACATCGGCTCGAAGGCGGCGCTTTACGATGCTTTTTACAAACGCGAAGGCGACGACATCTTCGGCGAATCGAATCCAAGCGAAAATATAGAATCGCAAAAGCTTGACTGGGACAGCATAATCGTTATGCTTCTTATCGAGTACAGCCCCTCGAGCGTGCTTGAGGTTTTGTTCTTGAACGAAAAGAACTTTGTCGACATCGCGCGCAACCTTTGCAAGCGCATAGATAACCCCAAAATGTATATCCGCGGACGCAACAAGCGCGAGCTTATGCAGGAAATCGACCGAATAATAAAGGAAAAGCTGATATTCGGCGAAGCGAGCGGTTTCGGCAAGGTGCCGAACGCAAACAACAAGCGTTTGCGCGCAAGAGCGATGGCAATGCTGATAATTTCGTCGCTTTCGGCGGTGCACGAAGAGGAAACCGTTGAAAAATCGATTTGTGCGGGTAATATCTACGACAATATGGCGCTGCTCGAAAAAATGAAGACCTCTATGACACCCGAGCAACGTGCAAAATATGTCTGCATAATCTTAAGCGAAACCTTCCGCCATATAATATGCTTCTACAAGGGGCTTCTTGCGTACGGTGAAAGAAAGTCGGAATTTGACGTAAAATCGAGTCTTTCCTGCCTTTCGGAAGCAGATATTGCAAAGGACCAAAAGGCTCTGCACGAGCGTTTCCTTTCTGCCGCAAAGGAAGAAGCGGATACGCTTAAAGAATTCAACGCAAGCAATTTCGAAGATATGATTTCGCTTATGCACCGTTTTATCGAGCTTTGCGAAATGTGCGGTTCGGGCTCGAATTCATCGGAAAGCGCACGCCGTGCGCTCTATTCTGCCATCGGAAAATACGAGCTTTTAAACACCGCAGAATTCAAGAAATACACTCTCGGATATGCCAAGAGCTTAAAAGCGCTTAACGAAAGCAACGTCAACGAATGGATAAGCTTCGCGTTCCATATTCTTGAATATTTAAGAAACGGTACATTTGAATTGAGCAACGACAACCCCTCGCGTGCGATATATCCCTACACCGCGACCTGCAACAGCGGCAACGAAAACTACGACGGCTATAAAACGGTAACCTTCTCGCTAAACTACGATTTAGACGGCGACGCCAACCCCGAAGCGAAAGAAATAAAGGTGCTTTCGGAATTTTCATATAACCTGAGCAACGTTTTCTACTGTCTGCCGAACGTGCTTCGCACAAGCAACACATGGTGGATAGATCCCGTGCTTATCAACTTCAAGGATTTCAACGAGATATTCGTAGATTAGGAGAGCAAAATGCTTGCAAACAGACACTATATGTTGGATGCCTACGGTTGCTTTGTAGAGCAATCCAACAGCATTATGGTCGTAAACGATCTGTTGGTACAGCTGTCGAACAGCCTTAATATGAAACCGGTTATGCCTCCGTTCCTCGTTCCCTACTATTACTGCAAGGAATCCGAGGACGTGGGTGTGAGCGCGTTTTGTATCTGTGCCAACGGCTCGCACATTACCATACATACCTTCCCCTACCGTTCCTGCTATTTTGTCGATATACTTACCGACCAATTCTTCAGCGAAGACGAGGTAACGACACTTATCCGCAACCAGATCTACGCAAGCACGATTAGCACGAACGTCGTCGACCGCCGCGTGTTCGAAGGAATAAGCGGTAATATCGACACCGGCAACGATTTCGGCCCGCACTATATGATAACGGCAGAAAATATCGATGCGAATTTCGAAAGCATTTTCAAATGGCTCGATAACGTTGCACCGCGCATCAATATGCAGGCGATCTCGCGCCCTTACGTAATCTACGACAAGCTCCAAAACCCCGAACACATTTCGGGTCTGTTAGTGGTGGCGCAAAGCCATATCGCCTTCCACTATTCGATTGCGGAGCGTATAGCAAACATCGATATCTTTTCCTGCAGCTTCCTTTCGAACGGAACTGTCGAAAATATTCTTCAGCAATCCTTTGGCGAAGACACCAAGGT
The DNA here is from genome assembly GCA_045533335.1 of Eubacteriales bacterium. GTDB lineage: Bacteria > Bacillota > Clostridia > Oscillospirales > CAG-382 > Coliplasma. The sequence continues at coordinate 31,093 of JAZSHQ010000021.1, read as the reverse complement.
CAACCTTTTTGCGCGCGGAAGCAAGCACCGCATAGAATGCGAAATGCGCTCGCGTCAATCGCGCATAGAACGCGACGAAAGCTGGAGAAACAATATTTAAGCTTAAAGGGGTTGCCGCAAGGCGGCCCCGTAAGTTTTGAAAAGAAGGTGCGTCGATTGATTTCGGCATTGATTTTTACGACAATCGGATATTTTTGCGGCAGCCTGCTTTTCGCGAAATACTTCGGCTCGCTTTTTGCAAAAAAAGACATAATAAGCCAAAGCGACGATAAAAACCCCGGTGCCTACAACGCATTCCTGCACGGCGGAATCGCCTGCGGTTGTGCCACGGCTACTTGCGATATTCTTAAAGGCTTTTTGCCGATATTTATATACCGCCACTTTTTCGCAACCTCCCCTTGGGGCATCGTTACGGTGCTTGCCGCACCCGCTTTGGGACATTGTTTCCCTATTTTTCACAAATTTAAGGGCGGAAAAGGCATTTCGGTATCCTTCGGCAGTCTTTTGGGGCTCACCCCCGACTTGACAAGCGTTAGGGTTTTGGGTATTATTTTTATCGTGTTTTCGATAATGGCAAAAATAAGCCCGAATTCCGCACGAACGCTGATAAGCTTTATTCTCGCGGCGTTGATAATGCCGATATTCCAGCACGACGCGGCGATATATATCGGCTATCTCCTTATCGCCTGCATTGTAACGGCAAAGCTGTTTATCTGCGAAGGAAAGCCGCAAAAGCTTAAAATAAAAATTTTCCCTTTTATCAAGCACAGCAAAAAACAGTAAGAAAGGTAAAAACTTATGAATATCACAAATGACGTTAAATACATAGGAGTAAACGATAAAAGCATCGACCTTTTCGAGGGGCAGTATATCGTCCCCAACGGAATGGCTTACAATTCTTATGCGATAATCGACGAAAAAATCGCAATTATGGACACGGTAGACGCGCGTTTTGGCGGCGAATGGCTCGAAAACATAAAAAACGCGCTCGACGGCAGAATGCCCGATTATCTTGTGGTACAGCATATGGAGCCCGACCATTCGGCGAATATCGCGGTGTTTGCAGAAGCCTACCCCGAAGCGAAGATAGTTTCGTCTGCAAAGGCGTTTGCGATGATGAAAAACTTTTTCGGCACCGATTTTGCCGAAAAGCAGATAGTAGTCGGCGAGGGCAGTACCCTTTCGCTCGGCAGACACGAGCTTACCTTTGTCACCGCGCCTATGGTGCATTGGCCGGAGGTTATCGTTACCTACGACAGCTTTGATAAAATACTCTTTTCTGCCGACGGATTCGGCAAATTCGGCGCGCTCGATGCCGAGGAGGAATGGGCGTGCGAGGCAAGACGCTATTATATCGGCATTGTCGGCAAATACGGAATGCAGGTGCAGGCTCTGCTTAAAAAGGCAACAACGCTCGACATCGCAATCATCTGCCCGCTTCACGGCCCGATTCTTAACGAAAATCTCGGTTATTACATCAATCTTTACGACATCTGGTCGAGCTACCGCCCCGAGGAAGAGGGCGTGGTTATCGCCTACACCTCTGTTTACGGCAACACCAAAAAGGCGGTAATGAAGCTTGCCGAAATTCTTGAAAGCAAGGGTATGAAGGTTGCGGTAAACGATCTTGCGCGCTGTGATATGGCAGAGGCGGTCGAAGACGCGTTCCGTTACAGCAAACTCGTGCTTGCAACCACGACCTACAACGCAGACGTCTTCCCGTTTATGAAGGAATTTATCAACCACCTTACCGAGCGCAACTTCCAAAACCGCTTTGTCGGCTTTATCGAAAACGGAAGCTGGGCACCGCTCGCCGCAAAGGTGATGAAGGAAATGCTTGCAAAGAGCAAAAACCTTACCCTTGCACAAAACGACGTTAAAATTATGTCTTCACTTAACGCAGAAAGTGAAAAACAGTTAAACGCGCTTGCCGACGAGCTTTGCGGCGGCGTTGCGGTTACTCTGCCCGAGCAGGAAGCCGCAGGCGGCAAAAAGTACGTTTGCAAGATATGCGGATATATCCACGAAGGCGAAATGCCAGATGATTTCACCTGCCCGCTTTGCAAAAAGGGTAAAGAATTTTTCGAAGAGGTTAAATAAATAAGCAACAAAAAACGCTGTCGCGAGCAAAATTACGACAGCGTTTTTTTGTTTTTAGGCTTTCTTTTTAATATTAAGTAATCTTACGATAACGGGGCTCAAAACGATACACATTCCCAATTCAAAAAGGAAATTTGCTCCCGCCAATGCGATAAACACATCCATTCCCGAAACACCAAGACTTAATTTCTCTGCAATCATATCTGCTTTGGGAAGAAAGAAGATCGCGCTTCCCAATAGGAAAACTCCCGTATTAACGAGCGGAGCGATAAGCGCCGACGCGATTGCCGCAACCGTTAGATTGTGCTTTTCGATCAGCTTATACACAAGTCCCGCAAAGAAGCCGCACAGAGTGCCTTTGAAAATTACGGTTACGATAGTTCCCGGAATGCTGAATTCAAAGAACAAAGCGGCGCCGCCCGTGGCAATCACGACAATGCCAAACACAAACCCGAGCCAAGCGCCAACCAACGGACCGCACATAGCCGCACCGATAACGATAGGTATCAACGCGATCGCCGTTGAAAACGGACCGAAGAACGTCGTGTATGTCGCAAGACATTGAACAACGATTACTATCGCTGTCATTATTGCGCCTATGGCAATAGTCTTTGTCGACATCCCTTTTTTTAAGTTCATAAAAAATTTCCTCCTTGCTGTCGCTCGCCTCCACGGCGATGCAACGCATTGAATTTATATGACCCTTTCGGGAGCATATTTAATTGTTTTTATTATAAAGGATATACAAACCCTTCAATACAAGCTCTTCATCGAGCGTGATTTTATGTTTACAATGCTTTATCACGGTGCTTGCCAAGCCGCCCGTGGCATAAACCGGCAAATCGTATCCGACGCACGCGTTAAAGCGTTCTACCATGCCGTCGAGCATACTTGCGTTACCGAAAAGAATGCCCGAGCGCATACATTCAACCGTATTTTTGCCCAAAACCGAGCGCGGCTCTTCAAGGCTCACCTGCGGAAGCTGTGCCGTTCCTTCCGAAAGTGCCTTTAATCCCATATTAACACCGGGAATTATAGAAACACCGATAAACGCACCGTTTTTGTCGGTAACCGTCATTTTTGTTGCCGTGCCCATATCGATTATCAAAGCGGGGCTTCCGTATATCTTATTCGCCGCAACGCAGGCGCATATAAGGTCTGCTCCGACAGAAGAAGGGTCGTCGCAATGAATGTTCATTCCCGTTTTTATTCCCGGACCGACCACCAAAGCCTCCGCTCCGCAAATAAAACGAACGGCGTTTTTTATAACGTTTGTAAGCGGCGGAACGACCGAGGAGATTATTGCGCCCTTGATATCTTCGCACTTTACATTATACAGCAAAAGGGTGTTCAATAAAATGCTTGCATATTCGTCGCTCGTTTTGTGCGCATCTGAGGATATCCGCGCAACAAACGAAGGCTTTTCGCCGCAAAAACCGCCGACGGATATATTGGTATTGCCGACATCGATTGCAAGTATCATAATTCCGCGCCTCCCTTTTTGCCGATTATATCACCCGACGACGCAAAAATCAATAGACGAAGCCGATACTTTTTCGAGATTATTTTGCAAAAACGCTGACAAATCGATTTTTATATGCTATAATAACGCAAACGGAGGATTTAGATATGAATTTTCTCGAGGAAAGAATTATAAAAGACGGCGTGATCAAGCCGGATAACGTTTTGAAGGTCGACAGCTTTTTAAACCACCAAATGGATATTGAGCTTATGGACCGTATCGGCGAAGAATTTTACAATCGATTTAAGGATTGCGGCGTAACAAAGGTGCTCACTATCGAAGCTTCGGGTATTGCAATAGCCTGCTCGGTCGCACGGTACTTCAAGGCGCCCGTGGTTTTTGCCAAAAAATCGAAAAGCATTAATATCGACGGCGAAATGTATATCGCCGAGGTCGAATCCTTTACCCACAAAAACATAAACAACGTAATAGTATCAAAAAAATTCTTGAACGAAAACGACAGAGTGCTTATTGTCGATGATTTTCTCGCTAACGGTTGCGCTATGCAGGGACTTATATCGATAACAGAAAGCGCAGGCGCGACGGTGGTCGGCTTGGGCATCGCTATCGAAAAAGGCTTCCAAATAGGCGGAAAGGTGCTCCGCAACCTCGGTTACCGTTTGGAATCGCTGGCAATAGTCGATTCAATGGATTGCGAAAAGGGTACTGTTCAATTCAGAGAAACGGCGGCGGTATAATGAAAGTCACAAAAAGTAACACAAAAGCGGATATCAACAATATCTATACTCTGAACGGCAAGGTTCCGTTTTTAAAATCAATTCCCTTCGGACTTCAGCACGTATTGGCGATGTTCGTCGCAAATATCGCACCGATAATGATCGTTGCGGGCACCTGCGGACTTTCGCCGCAGGATACCGCGTCGCTTATTCAAACGGCGATGATAATGGCGGGCATCGGTACTATGATACAGCTTTTCGCGGTATGGAAAATCGGCGCTCGACTCCCGATAGTTATGGGTATAAGCTTCACATTTGTATCGGTTTTCTGTTACGTAGGCCTTAATTGGGGCTACGGTGCGATTATCGGCGGTATTTTAGTCGGCGGTATTATCGAAGGTCTGCTCGGCTTTTTTGCAAAATACTGGCGCAAAATAATTTCGCCAATCGTTGCGGCGTGTGTCGTAACGGCTATCGGCTTTTCGCTCCTTTCTGTCGGTGCAAATTCCTTTGCAGGCGGAAACAGCGCGGCAGATTTTGGCTCGTGGCAAAATTGGACGCTCGGCGGAATAACTCTCGTTTGCTGTATTCTTTTCAACATTTTTGCCAAAGGTCCGATAAAGCAATTGTCGGTCCTGTTCGGGCTTGTTGTCGGATATATCGTGGCGCTTTGTATGGGTGTGGTGGATTTTTCGGCACTCAAGGGCGTGAAAATCGTTTCGCTCCCGAAGATAATGCCCTATGCTCCCACGTTCAATGTTAACGCAATAATATCCATTACGATGATATTCCTCGTTTCGGCAACCGAAACGATTGGCGACACCTCGGCTATGACTAGTTCTGCACTCGGCAGAGACGTTACCAACGCCGAAATTTCGGGCTCGCTCGCCTGCGACGGCTTTGTAAGCTCACTTTCCGCAGTTTTCGGCTGTATGCCTATAACCTCGTTTTCGCAGAATGTGGGTTTGCTTGCAATGACAAAGGTTGTCAACCGCTTTACCATCGCTACCGGAGCCGGCATTATGCTTTTGGCAGGCATCTTCCCTGCCTTCGGTGCTGTGCTTGCAACTCTGCCCGAAGCGGTGCTCGGCGGATGTACCATTATGATGTTCGGCAACATAGTCGTATCAGGTCTTCAGATGATTGGCAACTGTGGTTTCACACAACGCAATATCACTATTACCGCGCTTTCGTTAGGTATCGGTCTCGGATTCACCCAAGTACCCGCAATATTCAACATTTTCCCCGATATCGTTTACACCGTCTTCGCCGAAAACTGTGTAGCGGTGGTATTCCTTGTAGCGATTATTCTTAACCTTATAATGCCTAAAGACAAAAAAGAGGTTGCGGAATAAATGGAAAACAAAAAAGGCAAAATAAAACGAATTCTGGTTTCGGAAGAGGAAATAAAGAAAGAAATAGCAAGAGTCGGCAAGGAAATAAGCGAGTCCTACGACGGCAAGCCGATATTACTCGTTAGCATTTTAAAGGGCGCCTTCATTTTTTTGGCGGACCTTTGCCGTGCAATAACCCTTCCCTGCGAAATAGGCTTTATGTGCGCAAGCAGCTATTACAGCAGTACCGTTTCCTCGGGCGAGGTGAATATCACCCTCGACCTCGCGCAGGACGTAAAAAATTACCACGTAATTCTTGTCGAGGATATTATCGACACGGGCAGAACATTAAGCCTTGTTGTCGAAAATTTAAAAGCGCGCAACCCGCTTTCGTTAAAGGTAATTACCCTGCTCGACAAACCGTCGCGCAGGCTTGTCGATTTTAAGGCGGATATTTCGATGTTCACCATTCCCGACTATTTCGCTGTCGGCTATGGGCTCGATTGCAACGAGCAATTCAGGAATCTGCCGTATATTGCAGAATATCAGGAATAATCCTGCATATACTGTAAAATACCTATCGCAAAACGGAGGGGGCTATGAAGACCGAAAGAAACATTCTTATCGCCTTTTTGCTGAATTTAGCGTTTTCGGTATTCGAATTCATAGGCGGGATATTCACAGGGAGCGTCGCCATCGTTTCGGACGCGGTGCACGATATCGGCGATGCGGCAAGTATCGGAATATCCTATTTTTTAGAAAAGAAAAGCAAAAAACAGCCCGCCAAAAAATACACCTACGGCTATGCCCGCTATTCGGTTATCGGAAGCGTTATTACAACGTTTATACTGCTTCTCGGCTCGATTGCGGTAATATACAACGCAATCAACCGCATTATCACCCCTGCCGAAATAAACTATAACGGAATGATAATTTTCGCCGTTGCGGGGGTATGCGTTAATTTCGGCGCGGCGTTCTTCACCCGCGGCGAAGGCTCGCTCAACCAAAAAGCGGTCAACCTGCATATGCTCGAGGACGTTCTCGGCTGGGCGGTGGTGCTTGTCGGCGCGATAGTTATGCGCTTTACCGATATTGCGATTATCGACCCGATTATGTCGATATGCGTATCGCTGTTCATCCTTGTAAACGCAATTAAGAATTTCAAAGAAATTATCGATATTTTTCTCGAAAAAGCCACGGTCGATATAAACGAATTAAAAGAGCATCTTTTAAAAATCGAAGGCGTGCTCGACGTTCACCACATACATATCCGCAGTATCGACGGGCAAAACGTCTATGCCACAATGCATATCGTTGCAAACGGCAGCCACGCCGAAATCAAGCAAAAGGTAAGACAAGAGCTTTCCGAGCACGGCATTGTCCACGCAACGCTCGAATTGGAAAGCGAGGACGAAAATTGCGGCGAAAAATCCTGCCGTATCGAGCACGGTTCCCATTCGGGACATCATCACCATCATCACCATTAAATCAAGGCTTCCGCTTAGGCGCGATACTATTTAAAGAAACGCCTGAGCGGAGGCTTTTTTGCATTTCGATACTCCAAACCTGCAAGACAAGCAAAAGCGCTTGAAAGCGCGAAACAAATAATGTATCATACATACAAAAGGAGGGCACGGTATGAAGCTTATCATCAAGCACGACCCAAACATTAAAGAGCCCGAAATAGTTGTAAGCTACGGTTTTCTCGACAGCGAGCTCGAGGACGTTTTGGCTTATTTAAGCCTTGCGGACAACCGTATGGCAGGTAATCTTAATAACGAAACACATTTTATTAAGCTTTCGGATATTTTATATTTCGAAACAGTCGACCGCAAATGCTTTTTCTATACCGCAAGCGCTTCCTACGAAACGAAAATGAAGCTGAGCGAAATCGAAGAAAAGCTTATAAACACACCGTTTTCACGCATATCGAAATCCGCGCTTGTAAACCTCAAAAAAGTGCGTTCTATCAACACCGAAAAACACAGCCGCCTTTGTGCCACGCTATTAAACGGCGAAAAGGTTATTGTTTCGCGGCAGTATCTTAACTGCATCAAGGAAAAATTGGGGGTATAGCGATGAAGTTCAACAACAGATTTATAGGCTTTCTCGTTTCGTATTTCTGCGGCGTGGGCGGTTATTCAGTTTTAATAACCATAATAAATGCGTTAACAGGTTATGACGAGCTCGTTACTTCACTTGCCTCGGTAACGGTATCGTTTATTCCCGTTGCCGCAGTTACGGTATTGTTACTGCGCGAGGGTTTGGATACCTTTGAGCTGTGGGCAAGGCGGATAATCAACGCGCTGTTTGATATAACCTGCATTACGGTGTCTTTTTTTGCTTTCGGCGTTTTCGACACCGCCGAACAAATCGCATTTGCGTTTGTGCTCGGACTAACTGGAAATTTGGCAGTCAGCGTTCCCCTATTCATAATCCTCGACCGCAGAAGAAAGAAAAATATAGAGAAGATAAATAAAAAGTTAGAGGAAAACGAAAAAAACCAAATATAATTCCAAACGAAAGAGAGAGGTTTGATGTAAAAACCTCTCTCGCGTTTTTTGTTATATTATTTATTTCTGAATACACCAAGCTTCAATTTTTCAAGCTGGATATCGGTGCAGTTGCCCGCGCAGAAGAACGCAACGCCGATAGCGCCCGCCTTGCGGCATTCCTCGACCTGCTTGGTCGATTCGATAATCGGAAGCTTGTTATACATCGGAGAAATACCCGAAATGTTGGGCGCTTCGCCGTATTTTTCGACCATATAACGCACCTCGTTACCAACGTCCTCGGCATCGTTAAGGTACGCCATCGGATAAATCGCGTCCAGCCAGCCCTGCTTTACCCAATACTGCCAATTCTGGCATTTAAGGTTTATTGCCTCGACAGGGTCGCCGAAAACAGCCGTCGAAAGCTCGATATTTCTGCCGTTTGCGCGGTATTCAAGTATAAGCTCGCGCACAGCTTGAACATATTCGGTTACCTTTTCTGCGCGCCAATCGAGGAATTTTTTCCAATCATCGCATTTCGTATCGGGAATGGTATCGATATCTATGCCCGTATCGGCAAGGAATTCCTTTTTCGTGTATTCATCAAAGCCCGCCGAAAAATCGACACCGTGAATAACGGGATAGCGAATATAATCGAGCTGGAATCCGTCGAAATCGTAATTATCGAGTATTTCCTTAACCAACGAAAGCAAAAGCGTTCTGACCTCGGGAAGCGCGGGGTTGAGGAAATAGAAATTATCGAACGCGTCGTGAAGTATTCCTCCGTCCTTGCGTCTTGCCATATATTCGGGGTGTACCTCTGCCATAGGACAGCCGTGACCTTCTACACCGAAGAAGAAATCCTCAAACCAACAATGTATCTTCACACCCTCCTGCTTGCAGATGCGAATAAAGGAATCGATAACGTCGAATCCGTTTTCGTACCCCTTGCGAATGGGAAGAAAATCGTGCACGCATTTCTGCGCGTTTGCATAGCCTTCGTAGTTGGTTTCGATAAGAATAGAATTAAATCCCGCGTCCTTTAGGCGCGTAACCGTCTTCAAAACCGCCTCGTCGCTCTTTTCGTGCGGGCGGTGCCATACCGCGCGTACCTCGCCCTTTACCGATTTTGCCGTTATGTAATACGCTTCCTCGCAAATCTCGTCCACGCGTGCAAATTCGCCGTTTTCCTTTGCGCTTTTCGCTTGGGCAAGAAGGGCTTGCGCGCTTTCTTTATCGAAATCGCTTCCTTCGGCAATTCTTTCGTCAATGCGGCTTTGAATAAGCGCTATCTTGCCTTCGGCGTTTATTTCCAAAGCCTTTTCGTCGGTTTCGATGCCGAAAGTGCCGTTTTCCTCATCGATAACAGCCTTTGCGCCAACTATTGCGTTATTGCTCAAAAATTCCATCGCCGCACCGTGGCCCGATGCAACGTAGCCGCCTGCGGGAATATCGTTATTGTTCTTGCCGCAACGAACAACGCGTCCGTCGAGCACGCAAACCTCGTAACCGTATGCGTTCGTTTCGGTTTTACCGCCGCCGTTATATATAACCAATTCATCCGTGTCGCGTGCGCCGTTGTAGTGAGATATTTTAAAAGTATTCATATCCATAGCCTTTCTTAAAGCTTTTTTACGCCTTTATAATACCACACAATTAATATAAATTCAACACAAAAAGCCCCAAAACGGAGCTTTTTGCGGGAAAAGAAAATATTATGAAGCAGGAAATTTTTAAAAATCATCCGCCGAAGCAGGCGGTAAAAAGCGTTAGCATCGATATAAACAAAGCCGATCCCATCACGCCCTTAATAAATCCGTTCACAAAGCCGTCGCGGTCGCTTACGGTCTTCTTTGCCAAGGTAACGAAATCTTTCATTTTAATATCCTCCGTTCTGCTTTTTGAACTTTCCGAAATCGCTTATTTTTCGTTCCGTTCTTTATCTTACGAGTGTATTATAACCCGCCGTCTGTCCCATATTCGGGACAATGCGTGCGATTTTCGAACATTTTTTCGGATTTTCGACTATTTTATCAGAGTCGACGCACTTGACACGAAAGGAACGATATGGTAACATATTTTTGTAATCTATAAGCACAAAGCATCGACAAAGACACTTCGGAAAGGGGAAAAATATGACAGCGCCCAAAAACAAATTTTTGCGTATCTTTTTTTACGGTTGCAAAATGTATTCACAGAAATCAAGATTAGAAATCTTTTCGAAATACGATGGCACCTTTATAGGCTCACTGAACACAACGACGCTATATTCTCTTTCGGCTTTATGCGGCGTACTGAGTATATGTCTTTCTGTGTTCATTCTTCGTTCGCTCATAGATGGTACACCCTATGTTAAAATAGTTCTCGCTTTGGCATTTGCCGCGATTGCGTTTGTTATCGGCTATCTGCTTTTGAAAATGCTGATTCTGTTTTCCTGCGTTCATTGTTATTCAAAAGTTGATAAACAACAGCTCGATTTATCAAGCCCCGACTGCAAATCCAACACATACAGCCGAATAGTTACGAGTGCGGTAATCGGCGCTATGATTATGTTCAACATATTAGTTCTGTTATCGTAACGGAAGGTGAAATTATGACATACGAAGAACAAGGTTCATATTCGTTGATTAAGTTTTTGTTAAACAATTTAAAAAATGATTACGAAACTCAATACGAAGATATGGAGGACTTTGTACGTTGGAATTTACCCGAGGAAACCGCGCTTGAATGGATAGACGCGCTCGGAGCGGTGGATATATTAAAGAAAAGCAATCTTTTCCCCGAAAACCTCATAGCACTGCTTTATGAAATCATCGACATTTTCGACAAGGCTTTCGATATTCCCGACAATCCTATATGGACGCACGAAGCGATGAAAACTCATCCTTTTTGGGAAAATATGAGGCGGCTTGCACTGCAGGCACTAAAGCTTATGCCCGAAATAAACCAATAAAAATACCGTCGTAAATTAATACGACGGTACTTTTTTGTTAAGCGAATGTCTTTTTGACCTTGCGGCAGAAGGAGGTTAAAGGAAACTGCCGCAACGTTAAATATATAACGCTTTCGGTCGTTCTTTTATACATTCTGTCGCAATCTGTTTTAGGTTAAAAAATTATTTAATCCTATATACAGAAACGCTTATTGGAATCTCGCGATTCCGTTAATTACAGGTCATCGGCATCCTGAATAGGTCGAATATCATTGAACGGTCTTCCCGTATAGCTGCCTAAAACATCCGTATTCATTTCGGGTACCATATTGTTTAATCCGAATAGGTCCGTAACGAGATTAGTCGGATAATTTGAGTTTGGCGCAAGAGGGTGAGGATAATAATATCGATCTACATCGTTAATACCTTTGGGAAACCTGTATTTTCTTCGTTTTCCCATAATTGATGCTCCTGTCTGAACGAATCTCTTTCGTTCGATGTTATTATTGCCGCGCCAAAGCTTTTAATACGTAATATCGGTTGACAAATTTTGTAAAATATCTTAAAATAAAATAACTGATTTAAAGGAATGGGATTATGAGAATTATAGGAATAGATTACGGCGACGCGCGTTGCGGTATCGCGGTAAGCGACGAAACCGAATTTTTGGCAAGCACGGTTTGCACGGTAAACGTTTCGGGTATGCGCGATGCCTGCAAAAAATGCGCCGCGAAAATAAAAGAGCTTAACGGCGCAAAGATAGTTTTGGGGCTTCCGAAGAATATGGACGGAAGCGAATCCTTCCGCGCCGAAAAATCGCGCGCCTTTGCCGAAATGATCGGCACCGAAACGGGGCTCGAGGTGATTTTTGTCGACGAACGGTTATCTACCGTCGAGGCATACACCTATATGAATATCGCCGATTTTAACGGCAAAAAGCGCAAAAATGTCGTCGACGCCCTATCGGCGCAGATAATTTTGCAATCCTACCTCGATTCAAATAGGAAATAATATTTTGGTTTGTGTTTTCTCAAACAAAAGCATTGACAAAGCACCTCGGTTTTGTTATAATAGCCGAGTATCTGGGTGTGGCTCAGCTTGGGGAGTTTTTGTGAGCGCTGTCAGGGACAGATACAGCGAGCAAAAACGAGTGGCAGCGACTTGGCGATTGGCAAGTGAGCAACGAATATAGATCCCCTGAAAATGCGTGCATTTTTAGGGAAAAGCGAACGCAGACAGAGCCTTAGTCGCAACAGGAAGAGCGCTTGGCGTTTTGCGACAATCAATAATAACAATTTAATATCTGGGTGTGGCTCAGCTTGGTAGAGCGCTTGGTTCGGGACCAAGAGGCCGGAGGTTCAAATCCTCTCACTCAGACCAAAACAAAAAGACGGGTGTTGCCCGTCTTTTTGTTTTGCGTTTTACGTAAGATTGAATCTGCGGTCGATTGGGCACGAACACGGGATTTGCGCGTTCAAAAATAACAAACACTATAGCGGCGCGAGCCGTTTTTTGTTTTCCTTCGAATGCAAGGGAAACATTGACAAGTTTTTCGTTGTATGGTACAATGAATCATAAAATATTTTCGGAGAACAGATATGGGACTTTTTGATATATTTAAGAAGAAAAAAGACGAAAACAAAGAAGTTTGGTATAAAACGTTGGAGCAGGCGAAGAACGGGGAAATAACCGAGCAGGACTTTGTGAATATCAATGCAGACTTTCCGTTGTATTATTCCACCCCTGCGGGCGAAGACGCTTCGGGCAAGGTGAGGTTATGGTTGATCACTCACCCAAAAATAGACAATGCCTTTTATCCCGCATTCACCTCCGCAAAGCTTTGCCAAGCACATTTTATGAACGCCGGCAGACAAGGCTTTATGGTTATCAAGGGTACGCTTGAATCGCTTTTAAACTCTTTGGATACTCTCGAAAATGTCACGGAATGCGGCGCGTTTATTTACGATGAAAAGCAAAACGTTATCCTTCCTCCGAATTTGCGCGTGCAAAAATAGCAAACACTAAAACGGCGTGAGCCGTTTTTTGTTTTACCGACAAAATTAAAAACTGCACAACTTATATCGACAAAAAATATAATGGGTATAGGAGGTGCAATATGGACGATATTGTATTAATGGCGTTGATTGCGACACTCGGCACGTGGTTTGTGACCGCATTGGGTGCGGCGACCGTCGTCTTTTTTAAATCCCCCAACCCAAAAGCGTTAAATCTTATGCTCGGATTCGCGTCGGGCGTAATGATTGCGGCAAGCTTTTGGTCGCTGCTGCAGCCCGCCATAGAACGCGCAGAATCTGCGTCGAATCTGCCTGCTTATTTTGTTGCGACGTCGGGGTTTCTGTTCGGGGCGTTATTTATGTGGGGGAGCGACAAAATAGTAACCTTTACACAGCGCAGAGTGAGCAACACGCCGCAAAACGAAAATACCCGTTTCGGCAGAATTATAATGCTGATATTATCTATCACGCTTCACAATATTCCCGAAGGGTTGGCAGTCGGGGTGGCTTTCGGCGCGCTCCAAAACGGAGCATATTCCACCGAAAATCTTATGGGCGCGATCACCATTGCAATGGGAATCGGCTTGCAAAACTTCCCCGAGGGCGCTGCAGTATCCGTTCCCTTACGGCGTGAGGGGTTTTCGCGGAAAAAGAGCTTTTTATACGGTCAGGCCTCGGGTATGGTTGAACCGATAGCGGGCGTTATCGGCGCGTGGCTTGTTGTTTACGTCGAAACGGTGTTGCCCTACGCGCTCGCATTTGCCGCAGGTGCGATGATATTGGTCGCTGTGCACGAACTTATTCCCGAATGTCAGAAAAACCAAGAAGCGCACCCCTATTTTGCAACAATGGGAATAGTTAGCGGATTTGCGGTTATGATGCTGTTGGACGTTATGCTGGGGTGATAAATCAAAAGACGGTCTGCACCGTCTTTTTTTCTTCCCCCAAACAAATTCAAACAAAATATTCAAAAAATATCGACAAATCGCGAAACTTGGTTTATAATGCAGATATTAAAAAACAAAGAAGAAGGTGTTTTTTATGAAACACTACAAATACAAAGAATACATACAAAACGTTTTTCCGTGTATGTACTACGGCGTGCTTTGCGGCGCGGTCACGGGCGCACTTATATTTTTGTTCAAAATAGCCGCGAAAAAGGCGGAAGAAATATCCCGATTTTTGTACGCTCAGGCAAAAGGCAATCCTTTATATATCGCGCTTGCATTTTTGGTGCTCTGTGTGGCGGCGATGCTTATGTATCTGCTTCACAAAAAAACGCCCGAATGCAAGGGCGGCGGTATCCCGCGAAGCGAAGGCGTTCTGCGCGGTGTACTTAATTTCCGCTGGTTAAGAACGCTTTTCTCTACCTTCTTCGGAAGTATGATAAGCTTTCTTTGCGGTTTGCCCTTGGGCAGCGAAGGTCCTGCCGTGCTTATGGGTACGTCTGTCGGCGCGATGTGCGGCAGAGTTTCGAAAAACAAATCTACTTGGAACAGATACGTTATGACAGGCGGCGCGGGTGCAGGCTTTGCCGTTGCCACGGGCGCACCGCTTTCGGGCATACTTTTCGCGCTTGAGGAGATACACAAGCGTTTCACTCCGATGCTCGTGCTCACGGTTTCCATGTCGGTCGTTTCGGCAACCTACGTTAACCAGCTTCTTTGCTCGGCGTTCGGCATAAGCGCAACTCTTTTCCATATAGACGCGCTTAAAGGATTCGAGCTTTCCCATATCGGCTATCTGTTTTTGCTCGGCGCGCTTATCGCAATCGGCGTGGGCATATTCGATTCGTCTATCGCCTATTTCGGCAAGCTGACTAAAAAAGTACAAAAATATCTCACCGCACCGATAAAACTCTTGCTTATTTTCGTTATTACCGGTATATTGGCGTTTAGCTTCGGCGATGCTCTTTACAGCGGTCACCACACGATCGAAGAGGTAATGATAAACAACAAAACCGTGCTGTTTTTACTGTTGCTGTTTGCGATAAGGCTTATTATGATGCTTTTTGTTACCGACAGCGGCGTTACCGGCGGTATATTTATACCCACGCTTGCAATAGGCGCGGCGTTTGCGGCGGTCGTTGCTAAATTGCTTTTGACGATGGGAATGGACGAATCACTTTTCCCGACAGCGGTATTTTTGGGTATGTGCGCCTTTATCGGCGGCACTCTGCGCGCTCCGCTTACCTCGTCTGTGCTGTTTATAGAGCTTACGGGGCAATATTCAAACCTTTTGTTCGTCGCGCTGGTAATATTCGCGGTTACGTTTATAACCGAAATGCTTAACCAGACGCCCTTTTACGACCACGCGCTCGAAAATATGGAACACGCGCAAAATGCGGGCAAAACACCCGTTATCGCCTGCTTCGAAATGAAGGTGGCACACAATTCCTTTGTTGTCGGCAAGGCGGTACGCGATATTATGTGGCCCTCGGCTTCGGTGGTTATAAGCATTACCCGCGCCGACGAAAAACGCAAGGATATGGACAACGACGGCGAAAAGAAGCTTTATGTCGGCGATACCGTCGTGCTGCGAGCAAGGTTTTTTGATGAAGGCGAGATACGCAGGCTGTTGATCGGTCTTGTCGGCGACGAGCACGAAATAAAACGTACAGAATTATAGGATGTTTGCATTGAAAAAAATAACCTTTTTAGCGCTACTGCTTGCCCTTTCGATCACCTTTTGCGGTTGCTTTTTCCCGTTCGGCCTGCCCGACGATATAGAAAGCTTTTTGGAGCAAGAGTTCGAAGGCTTTGGCGAAAGCAGTGAGCAGGAATTATCCGATGCATTCGGCACCGAAAATTCCGAACAAAGCATTTTTTCAGAAAGCGTTGAGGAAAGCTTTGATATATCTCTTCCCGAGGAAAGCCTTGGGGATATAAGTTTCGAATCGGAATCTAACGAAATGCCCGATATTGCAAGCCTTACAGAGCTTCGCGATTATTTGAACGGCAAAAAGGCGAGCGGCGAGTTCGAGCTTGAATTCAGATACACGGGCGCGCCCGAGGAGGTAAACGGCGAAACGATCGCGCGTATAACCTCGGCTTGCTGTATTACTTGGTGGCTTAATAACGGCAACGAATACAGAATAATTATTTACGAATACCCCGGCGACAGAATCGCAGACGCTTATTTTTCGGGCGACAGCTCGGACTTAAGCTACGACGAAAAACGAACGCTCGCGGAAGCCGAAAAGATCGTTGAAGCCGCAAGAGCCGAAGCCGACAGCGAATTTGAGTTGGAACTTTTACTGCACGATGCCATTGCCGAGCGCGTTACCTATTTTTACGGCTCGACCGAAGTGCCCGACGCGAAAAATCCGCCACGGCATTTAACCGCCGTGGGTGCTTTACTCGATAAAAAAGCCAACTGCCAAGGCTATACCGACGCATTTTATCTGCTCGCCACGATGGCGGGATTTAAAGTCGGGCGTATGAACGTTTACAATTCCGACGGCTGGCATATTGCAAACACGGTGTTTCTCGACGGCGAATGGTATATCGTCGACGTCACCTTCGACGATTCGGTGGTATATACCGTCGGTGTTCAACCCTCTTACCGCCTTTTCAACGCAGGGCGCGATATGTGCCTTGAATACGAATGGGGCGAGGAAATGGAATACTACCCTATCGCCGACAAAACCGACGAAAACTATTTTTACTTTAACGATGCCGAGAATACCGAATTTTACTACGAAAAGGCATTTGAAAACGTAGAAATGCTTGCCGAATCGATAGTAAACGAGTATTTAAACGGCGGAAACGACGAATACCAAACCGTTGTTCTTGGCGCAAATCTCGATTGGTCGGCGCTCGGTGACGCGCTGAATAACGTTAATACAAACGGCGTTAGATTCAAATATACGATATGGGCATACAGCAACGGCCGCGACACCTTTTTCCTTGTAAGATTCCAATAATCAAAGAGCGTGCAACCACAAACGCACGCTCTTTTTGTCTTTTGTTGCAAAAACACTTGACAAGGTTAAAGTTTTCATATATACTTTAGACAAGAGATGTTAAAAATTTACATATCTCGACAATAAAATAATCGGAGGTAAGTTATGAAAAGGATCCTGTTTGCACTTATGGCAGTAGTTTTGTGTGTTTCGCTTTGCGCCTGCGGCAGAAGCAACATACCCGACGGCACTTACGAGGACGTTGCCACGGGACTGATCACAATCACCTTCGAAGGTGATGACGTTATAATCTCCACGGGCGGTTTTGAATCCTACGGCACCTTTACGGTAGAGGAGGACGTTATTAAAATAACGATGAACGAGGGCTCGACCTTCACCTATGATACTCTTACCTACAATGCCGATGACGACACCTTGGGCTTCGGCGGAGCAACCGTTTTTAAAAAAGCTGAATAACCAACTTAAAAGAGAGGTCTGTCGACCTCTCTTTTTTATTGCCCTTTTCGCTCGTTTATCATTCTTTTGAGCTCGCTTACCGCGTCGCCCAAGCCGCCCACGGCGTCGATTATGCCGTAATCCACCGCTTCGCGCCCGCCGATAACCGTGCCTATATCGGTTGTCATACTGTCAGTCGCCGTCATAAGCTGTTTTACCGTTTCGCTGTCGGCGCGCGAATTCCGTACGATAAAATCGATAATTCGTTCCTGCATTTTAAGCAGGTTTTCAAAGGTCTGCGGCACACCGATAACCAAACCGTTCAGCCGAACGGGGTGCAGAGTCATCGTAGCGCTCGGAACGATAAAGGAACGCTTTGCCGACACCGCCAAAGGCACGCCAATCGAATGTCCGCCGCCGAGAACTATCGAAACGGTTGGCTTTGTCATACCCGAAACCAGCTCGGCTATGGCAAGGCCCGCCTCGATATCTCCGCCGACGGTGTTTAGAAGAAGTAAAAGCCCGTCGATACTTTCGTTTTCCTCAACGGCAACCAAGGTGGGAATGCATTGTTCGTACTTTGTCGATTTGCATTGAGGTGCGGCGGCAAAATGTCCCTCGACCTGCCCCGCTATCACCATTGAATGTATGCAAACGCCGTTGCCGACGGTGGTAATGTTTCCGTTCGCGCAGGCGGCGCAATATTCGTTTTCTTCCGTAAAATTCTCCTGCTCGGAGTTATAACTGCCCTGCATTTTTATATCCGATCCTTTTTTGCTTATTATTTCAGGCTTTTGGCTTGAATATTCGCATAAAAAACCTTGATTTGCCGATAATAATTCAAAATTGGTAATTTCGGAGTAATTATGCAAGATCTTCGCAAACGACTTAAACGTTCCTATTCTGTAATACAAAAAAGCCTTTCCGCGCGCGAGGTATCGGCGTGGCTTACCGATAATTTCTATATTATCGACAAATTTTACCGCACGGCGCTTTCGGACAGTAATGCGCTTTCGCAAAGCGAGCTTTATTATTTGCTTAAACGCTATTGCGCCGAGCGCGATTGCCTTGCCACCCCGAAAACGCTTAAAGCCTTTCTTGCGTCCTGCGAAAAAAGCTTCGATTATTATACGCTTTGCGCTCTGCCCACCCTGCTTTCGGTCTGCGCTATTGTTTGCATAAGCGAAGCCCTGCGCGACGAAAAAAGCGGATATCTGCTACCGAATGCGGTAAAGCTGCTTCAATCGCTCGACGACCCCGAATACGGCGATATTCTTCCCGAGCTTTGGGAGCCCGAATCGGTAATTTCACACTTCGAGGAGGACTATGCGCTTTTCGACCGCGAAACGAAAGAGCAGTACCGCAAATTGCTTGCCGACTACGCAAAGCGGAACGGTATGGCGGAAACCGAGGCGGCGCGCGCACTAACCGAGCGTGCAAGGCTCGAAAGTCTTCCGCTCGGAAGCTATCTTTTCGTTCCGCAAAAAAGCTACACCTTCGCGTGGATAACCGCTTTTGCGGCGATTTTAATGCTGTTGACCGCCTTTTCCTTTTATGCGGTCGGGTGGGTAACCTTGCTTTTGATCATTCCCTACTCCATCGCTTCGAGCGCGGCGGCAGACCAAATAATATCACGCTTCGCGCCTGCGTTCCGTGCGCCGAGACTTGATTTGGCGCAAATACCCGGCAACGCAAAAACACTCGTTGCCGTGGCGGCACTCCTTAACGGCAAGGACGATGAAATTTTCGAATCGCTTGCGCGGTTTCGCTATATGAATCCCGACGATAATATTTATTTCTGCCTGCTTGCCGACCTGCCCGATTGCGACAGCCCCTACCGCGTCGACGATAATTCGCTGATTTCGAACGCGCGCAAGTGCATTGACGAGCTTAACCGATTACACGGCAACCATTTTTGCCTTTTTCTGCGCGAACGCGTGATGAATGAAAGCGAGGGCAGATACGGCGGTTGGGAAAGAAAGCGCGGGGCGGTGTGCGAGCTGGTTACCCATATCGTGCACGGCGGAAAAAGCGAATATTACGGAGGCGATTTTATAAGAGATATAAAATATCTTTTAACCCTCGATTCCGATACAAACCTTTCGCTTTCGGGCGTGAACGAGCTTTTATCTATCGCGCTTCACCCCGTAAATGCTCCGCAAACCGAAAACGGCAAAGCGGTACGCGGCTATGGAATCATTCAACCGTCGGTGCATACCTCGCTTAAAAGTGCGTACAAAACCTCGTTTTCGCGTCTTATTTCGGGCACGGGCGGAGCCGACGCATACTCAAACGCCGAATTTTCGCGCAGGCAAACGCTTTTCGGGACCGGAAGCTTTTGCGGGAAAGGGCTTATAAACGTTGAGCTGTTCGATAAAACAGTTAACGGCAAGCTGCCCGAAGGCCTCGTTTTGAGCCACGATATTATCGAGGGAAGCATTATGCGAACGCTTGCCGCAACCGATATAACATTTACCGATTCCACCCCCGCAAACACGGTTTCGTTTTTCCGACGCCAGCACCGTTGGATGCGCGGCGATTTTCAAAACCTTTATTTCCTTTTCGGAAACAGATTGGACGCTTTTTCAAAATGGCGGTTGCTTCTTGTCGCGCTTCGACATTTATCGCCGCTGTGTTCTCTGCTCGCGGTGCTGTTTTCGGCGTTTTCAAAGGGGTTTGGACTTGCGCTGTTTCTGCTCGCATATTCCGAATCTCTGCTTCCTTCTGCGCTTGCGATTATATGCTTTTTCTTGAGCGGTACGCCGTTTGCATCTCTTCGCTTCTTTTCGAAAGCATATTCGATGCTCGCACAAACGCTTATGCGTCTGTCCTTCGAAATATCCTCGAGTGCACGTCGCGCCTTGCTTGCCTTGCACGCGCTTGCGCTTGCCTGCATAAGGCTATACACCCGTAAAAAGACGCTCGAATGGACCACCGCCGCACAAACCGAAAAGCTTTCCTCCTCGCTTGGCAAATACGTGCTCGACGGCGCGCCCTCGGCGGCGGTCGGGCTTGCTTTGCTCGCCTTCGCATACCCACCGTTTATTCGGCTTGCAGGGCTGCTTTATTTCGTTTATCCGCTTGTTGCACTTTCGCTTTCGCGCCCGCTCGGCGGCGGAATAGAGGCAAAGCCCAATCTTAGCGAAAAACAAAAAAAGCTGCTTTCGGCGCAGGCTTCGGATATGGTAAAGTTCTATCTTGAAAACGTCAACTCCACCACCAACCACCTGCCGCCCGACAATATTCAAATGTCGCCGGTGTACGATACCGCCTACCGCACCTCCCCGACGAATATCGGGTTTTACCTTATTTCCCTGCTTGCCGCACGCGATAACGGCGATATAGACACTCAAACGCTTCGAACGCGCCTTACAGAAAGTATTCGGGTTATAGAAAAGCTTAAAAAATACAACGGCAATTTATATAATTGGTACGATATAAAAAGCCTTTCGGTTATTGGCGACGGCTACGTTTCGGCGGTGGACAGCGGTAATTTTCTTGTTATGCTCATCGCACTTAAGGAGGGTCTGCGCGAATATGCGGACGAGGATGAGCAAACCGAGCCGCTTATAAAAAGCATCGAAGCGATTATTACCGAAACCGACCTCACTGTATTTTACGACGAACGCAAAAATCTGTTCCGCATAGGCGTAAACGGCGAAAGCGGAGAACGCGATAAAAGCTGTTACGATATGCTTATGAGCGAGGCGCGAATGACCGCCTATTACGCGGTCGCAAAGCACGCGGTGCCGAAAAAGCATTGGAGCTCGCTTAACCGCACGCTCACCCACAGCAAGGGCTATATCGGTATGATGAGCTGGTCGGGCACGGCTTTCGAATACCTTATGCCCCAGCTGTTTCTGCCGCTGTACCGCGATTCGTTTATGTACGAAAGCATTGCCTTTTCGCTTATGCTTCAGCGCGCGGAATGCGAGCCTTGGGGCATTAGCGAAAGCGGCTTTTATTCGTTCGACAGCGAAATGCATTATCAATATAAGGCAAACGGCATACAGACGCTTGCCTTGCGACGCATAGCGCAGGACGAAAAAACGATTTCGCCCTATTCGACCTATCTTTCGCTGTGCCTGCTCGGCAATTCGGCAATAAAAAACCTTAAAGCCTTTGAAAACCGCGGGATGTACGGCAGATACGGTCTTTACGAAGCGCTTGATTTAAATCGAGATTCCGGCGGGATATGCGTTAAAAGCTATATGGCGCACCATATCGGAATGAGCATTATTGCGGTTATGAACGCAACAAACGATAATGTTTTTGTAAAGCGATTTATGTCCGACAGAAGTATGTCTGCCGCCAGCGAGCTTTTGCAGGAAAAAATCCCCACGGGCGCGCATATTTTCGAAAAAATTTTCGGCAGAGAGGCTCGCGAAAGCCATATCCCCGCCGCGCGCGGTGTGCGTACCGAAAATTCGTCGGTGCTCGACCCGTTGGCGGCGTTGCTCACCCGCGGCGACTTAAGCGCGGTAATAACGAGCAGCGGTCATATCGGTTTTACCTGCGGCGAAAGAATGCTTGCCCATACCGAATTTTCGCAATTTTCCATGCGCTTTTCGCCGTCGGTCGTGTTTACAAGAGGAAACCGCCATTTCGGATGTGCTCCGCTATACGGCGAAGGGAGCTACGGCTTCGAACGCGGCGACGGGCGGGCGTCGCATATCGTTTCGAACAAGGAGTTTTCGGGGCGAGTGCGCTATTCCTTGGCAAAAAACTGCTCCTGCTTTATAATAAGCACCCGCGCCGAGGCAAACAAAAAATATTCGGTAACGCTTGCTTTTGAGCCGGTGCTCGAAAGTGCGAAAAAATATCTTTCGCATATCTCCTTTTCGCGCCTTTTTATCGAAAGCGAATACGATAAGCAAAAGCGTATACTTTATTTCCACCGAAGAAGCGGGCTTGACGGCAGGCATATTTTTACCCTCGCTGTTGCCCCGCGCGAAAAAGATACCGATATTTCCTTTATCACGAGCCGCGAATCGTTAAAGGCAAGCTCGGTCACAAACGTTTTCGATTACGCAATGCTCGAAACAGATAACAAAACGGGAGCTTGCATAGACCCGCTTTGCCTTATTCGCGCCCAAAATGCAGAAGGCGGCCGTGCCGTTTTTCTTATCGCCTGCGGCGAAACCAAAAGCGAATGCGAAAAAAACATTCGCCTTGCACGCGCCGATAAAAGCGAATACGGATTTTCACTGCAAAGCGAAATGCTCGATAAAATGCTTCCCGCTATTCTTTACCGTTCGGGCGGCAAAAAGGTCGATACCCTTTCAAAATACAGCATAAACGACCTTTGGGCGCGCGGTATATCGGGTGACCACCCGATAGTGCTGGTGCATATTTCCGAAACGGCAATAAGCCGCACCGACGCGATATTGAACGCCTACGTTGCACTTGTGCGCGCCTGCATACGCTGTGAGCTTATATTTATCGTTTCGGACAGCGACGGCTACAACCGACCTGTCGAAAAGGCCCTGCGCGAGCGTTGCGCCGCAAACAGACTAACGCAGTATTTAGGCGCGAACGGCGGAATATTTATTCTGCGCGAAAGCGAAACCGACAAGGAATTTATTGCCGCGCTTAAAGGCAAAGCGGATTTTTATTACGATTTTTCATCAAACCGCAAAAGCAATAAACCGCTGACCGCGTTTGGCGAGGAGATAATCGCGTGCCCGACGGTCACCCGCGCGCTCACTATGCCAAACGGCGCTTTAAAAACGAATTACGGCTTTTTTACCGAAAAAAGCTTTACCGTCGATAAAAGCACGCTCCCCGACGCGCCCTATTCCTTCGTTCTTACCGGAAAAAGGTTTTCGACCATCGTTACGCAATCGAGCCTCGGCTATACCTTTTACGACAACGCGCGCGAACGCAGGCTTTGCTCGTTTTACGGCGACGCGCGCTCGCTCGATAACGGAGAACGCATATTTGCGATTATCAACGGCAAACGCTACGACCTTTGCGCAATTTCGCAAAGCGTGCGGTTTGAAGCGGGCAAAGCGGTCTATTGCGGAAGCGTAAACGGAACAGATTACACGCTTACCGTTACCGTCCATCCTAAATTCCCGATAAAGCTTATGCGTGTGGAATACGCCGCAGGCGATATCGAAACGCGGTTTTGTATCGAGCTGGTTATGGGCAACGGCGTTGCACCGCAAAGCGGTATCGAAATTATGCAAACCGCCGTTTCGGGAAACAGCTGTCTTATGTTCAAAAACAGCTTCGGTATTACCTTCCCCGAGGGGCGCGGCTTTGTGGGTGTTTGCAACGGTGCCGCCGACGCAGAAAGAAAATGTCTTTCTCATATCGGCAACAGCACGCTCTTTTTTATCGGTGCCTGCACGACCGAAGGCGGTGCAAAAAATATTTGCGCACGCGTTAACACCGCCTTTTTCGATTCGACGCTTGCCGAAGCGGCGGCGTTTGCCGATTCCTTTATTCCAAAAATAAAGCTGACCACAAAAAGCAAAGCGCAAAACCTTATGTTCAATTTCTTTCTTCCCTATCAGGTTGCCGCCTGCCGTTTTTATGCGCGCGGCTCGTTTTACCAAAGCGGCGGTGCCTATGGCTTTCGCGACCAGCTTCAGGATTGCCTTACGCTTATATATTCGTCGCCCCGCACCGTGCGAACACACCTTATCCGTTGTTGCGCTCATCAGTATCTCGACGGAAGCGTTATGCATTGGTGGCACACGCGTGTTCAAAACCGCGTTAACAGCGGAATAAAAAGCAAATGCTCCGACGACCTGCTTTATCTGCCGATAGTTATTGCCGATTATATCGAAAAAACGGGCGACTTCTCGCTTTTGGATATCGAGGTGCATTATCTCACCTCGCCCCCGCTCGGAAAGCAAAACGAGCGTTACGAGCTCCCTGAAAGAAGCGAAATTAAAGAAAGCATTTACCACCATTGTTTGCGCGCGCTCGCCTGCGCCGAGCGTGTCGGCAAAAACGGTCTTATTCTTATGGGCTCCTGCGATTGGAACGATGCATTTTCACTCGTCGGCGCGAAAGGGGTCGGCGAAAGCGTATTTTCGACAATGCTGTTTATTATCGCGGCAACAGCCTTTTTGCCGTTTATAGATTCCCGCGGGGACAAGGACACGGCGCGACACTACCGCGAAAGCATCGAACGCTTTAAGAAAAACCTCGAGGAAAAAGCCTTTTTCGGCGACCGATACGCGCGCGCATTCTGCGATGACGGCAAAATATTGGGTATCGACGGTTGCGGCGAATGCGAAATCGATATACTGTCGCAAGCCTTTGCCGCGCTCGCGGGGCTTGACCCCGAACGCACAAAAACCGCGCTAAATACGGCATTTTCCAAGCTGTATGACCGCAAAAACAGAATATTTTCGCTGTTTTCGCCGCCCTTTACCAACGGCAATGCGCGCGTTGGCTATATACGCGGCTACGTTGCGGGCATCCGTGAAAACGGCGGGCAATATACCCACGGTGCGCTGTGGGGCGCGCTTGGGTTTTTGAAATGCGGAATGACCGAGGAGGCCTTGCTTATTCTTGATTGCGCCAACCCCGCTTCGCGCTCTGCCGACAAGGAGCTGGCTTCGCGCTATAAAACCGAGCCGTACGCCGTTGCGGCGGATATATACGGCGGCGATTTTGCGGGACGCGGCGGTTGGAGCTGGTATACGGGTGCGGCTTCGTGGTATTACCGCATTATGCTCGAGCAGGTCCTCGGCTTAAAGCTCGGTGCAAACCAAACCCTGCTCGACGCTTCGCCCGTAATCGCCTTTGAGTGCGATATCACTCTCGGCAACGCCCATATCCACGTTGTGGCCGCGCGCGAAACCGAATATGCGGAGTTGGACGGCAACAAAGCAACCTTCCCGCTTTCGCTTTCAGACGGAAATCATAAGCTTATGCTCCCGCTTAACGATTGACACAGCGCAAAATCGATGCTATAATCTCATTACGAGGTGCGTAATGAAGATCGATAAGTCGCTGTATCCCATAACTGTAAAATTGCTTGCCGACCATCGCGAGCTTGTGCACGATTTGTTCAAAAAGCTTGCACCGCACAAGGGTGCGTTTATCGGCGTTTGTGAATTGCAAGGCTCTTTTCTTTGCGATTCGGTGGGCGAGCTTTTCGAAAGCCTTACCTTCGGCGAAAGGCTTTCGCTCGTGCGCGGAAACGAAAAGTCGCTCAACCCCACGCTCGAAGCCACGCGTTCCGACGGTACCGCAATAGGCTCGCTTCCTTTTTCGTGTTCGATCCTGCCGAATATGCTTATCTCGCGCGGGCTGGATGTATTTTGCTATATGGAGGCAAAGGAATTCAACGGCGGTATGCTTGCTATTGCGGTTTCGATCTATTGCGAGGAATATTAAAAGCTGTGTGAGTTTTAACCCACACAGCTTTTTTACCATGTTATAGTCAATCTTGCCAGCCCATACTGCCGTCAGCTCATAGCGTTTTTATTTTTGTTCCTCCTGCGTGTTAAGCGGCGTCGTATTTTCCGTTTATAATGTTTTCCTGCTCGTTCACCGAAATAAAGGCGACAATATAGGAATATACGACCAACGAAAGGTAAAACATTACGTTGGAATACACTATGTTCGAGGTAAAGGTGGCAATTCCGCGCCCAATCATAACAACGATTGCCGCAAGGGCAAACATTATTACAATATTCTTCACAAAATAATACGACCCAAGCTTCTTTTTTCCGCCCGCGACAAACCACGCAACCATAGTTATAAGGTTGACTCCGGGGATAAAACGCAAGATTTTTTGAATTTTAAGCCACATTCCGCATCACCTTTCGAAAAAAACACGTAATCGCCTCTTTACAATTAAAGTTTAACATACAAAAAAATCAAAATCAAGCATTATCGACACCCAACCGCGCTATTTTTAAAACATTTTTTCAAAAAACTGTTGCAAAAAACCTTTTTCCGTGATACAATAGTGCTCGCGGCGTGATTCGCCGTGCGTTATAAAAAACATCTCTATATCTTATATACTATGCAGAGGTATCGAAGCGGGACGGAAGCCGAGCGCTGCCTGTGGCAGATACAGCGAGGATGACGTCGTGCAGCGGTCGAAATTTTGTGAGCGATTTGCGAACAGAAAATTTCGGGCACCGCAAACCGGACATAACGGGGCGTAGACCCGCATTGTTTACCAAATTTTAATTACAACTCAATATTCTATAAACTATGCAGAGGTATCGAAGCGGTCATAACGGGGCTGACTCGAAATCAGTTTGTGGGAAACCACACGAGGGTTCGAATCCCTCCCTCTGCGCCAAAAACCCTTGAAAACACTACGTTTTCAAGGGTTTTCTCTTTTGTTTCGGTCATGAACGATAGTTTTTCGACACATAAAAAATCAATTCTAAAATTAGAACCGCACATTTGAAACTCCTTGCGGCACAATCGATTTGGGGTATTTATATTAAGTAATACTATCAAATCTATTAGAATTTTACCTGATTCAAAAAATCATGTTATTCGGTCATAGATCAATCACCAAAAAACATATCGTTACTTTGGAAGTTCTAACAGCGAAAACCCTTGAAATCTCTGACTTTTTTGGAATTTGAGTTCTAATAAAAACAGCAATTCTAACAACAGCTCTAATCTGATTTTTCTTCATTTGTGGTCTTCAAAAAATCACTCGCAAGCTTTCGAAACGCAGGAGTGATTTGAATCTTAGATAACATTTCTTTTGAAGAACAAAACTCGATAAAGCTTATCTTAACCAATACAAACCGTCGCCCCACTTTTACGTATTGAATTTTTTCTTTATTACAGAGTTCACCCAATCGCTGACGAGCAAAACCGGTCAATTCCGATGCCCTTCGTATATATAAGGCATCTGGTTCGTTTTTCCACCTATTTGTTAGAAATTCTCCGAATTTTATACTGTTAGCGTCTGTTGGCTCTATCGACACCTTAGGCGGTATTCTGCCGAATTTTCCCTTTAACGCAAGCGTTACATAGGTTTGTTCTAAAAGCTTCTTTAGTTTTTGCGCATGCTTCTTTTCGATTTGATATCTATGTGTTTTCTTTCCCGTATCTATCGCAGGTATATATCTGTTTTCTAATAGATATCTCATCTTTTTCTTTGAAATATGCAGATATTTCGCCAGTTCTTCACCGCTTAAATATGCTTTATTACTTTTTTGTTTCACTTTCATAGCTCTCCCTCGAAAACAGCAGTAATTACATCACTAACATTTTTTATACTTTTCATATCAAGATGCGAGTAAATATTCGCCGTGGTTGATATATCAGAATGCCCAAGAAAATTAGATACGTTTATTAAAGGCACTTGATTATTTATAAGTATGCTCGCAAAGGTATGGCGTAAGTCGTGAAAACGAATATGTCGCATTCCGTGCTTTTTCAATAACGTAGCAAAATGCCCTGTTACATAGGATGGTTTTAAGAGCTCACCCAATTGATTTACACATACGTAATCCTCAAAGTCTTTCGAATATCCGCTTTTGAACATAGCACGATATAATTCTTGCTTTTCTTTTTCATTCTTCAACATATCGACTACCATAGGCGGCATATAGAGCTTTCTTCTACTTGATTCGGTTTTCATTTCTTCAACAGCAGATATAACTCTTTTACCTTGCTCATCAAATTCGGCAATTTTAGTGTCCAAGAGAATTGAGTTATCATCCCAATTGATTCTCGACCATCTCACACCCAATACCTCGCTTCTTCTTAATCCCATACATGCGGCTAATACTATCGCGGGATAGATAGGATCGTTTTTTGTAATCTCTAATATTTGTTTCCATTCCTTTTCGGTATAGTTATCGGCAATAAACCTCTTTTTGCGAGGTCTGTCCACTTTATCAAAAGGATTGCTTAGGATAACTTCATCTTTAAATGCTTGGTTAAATGCTTTGCGCATTATCGCGTGATATCTTATAATTGAATTTGGAGATAATCCATCGTCAGATAAGCAATCGTAGAAAATTTCTATGTGAATTCTCTTTATATTTCCTACCGTCAAATCCCTTCGATATTCAAAATAATCTTTAATTCGGCCTTCAATATAATTTCGATATCCGCGCCGAGTGTTTAATTGCAGATTCTTCTTTGCTCTTGAATACCAAAATTGCATATATTCATAAACCGACATATTGCAAATCTCTCTGGCGGAAGGATCTATCATCGCATCAAGTTCGTTTGCAAATTCTCGTCTAACCTTTCTAAGAACTTTTTGTATTTCATCTTCGGGTGCGCCCTCGTACAAACCGAGTGAACGCCATGTGTTTTTTCGCTTTCCGTCAACTATATGCTGCATTACTGCATATAGTCTACCTTTCTTTGGATAAACGTAGGTTGCTAAAATCGATTCGTAACTGTTCTTTTTCATTGTTTGGTTTCCTTTCTTAAAATAGAAAGACGACACCGTTTTGGTGTCGCCTGACTTGAAATTTATTTGTTTATTATAAAATCAAATTCATGGAAAAATCTTCGTCTTCCGAAGGTCCTTCGTCCATATCCAAAATTTCAACAATATGATTCTGCCCATTAAGAATAAATGAACGGATATACTCCTCGTCAACATCTATGGGAATCTCGTTTAGACATTCATCAATAATTGCTTCGGTAATTCTATTTATTCACAGCATCCTTGAGTGCCTTGCCAGCCTTGAAAGCAGGAGCTTTGCACGCGGCAATTTTAACTTCTTCTTTTGTGCGAGGATTTCTTCCGACACGTTCCTTACGCTCACGGGTTTCGAAAGTGCCAAAGCCCATAAGCTGAACCTTGTCACCGGCCGCCATGGCTGCGGTGATCTTGTCGAAGGTAGCATCCACGACGGTTGCCACATCCTTTTTTGTTATGCCGGTTTCCTCGGCAATTACTGTAATTAAATCTTTCTTGTTCATTGTAATCAATCTCCTTTTTTTGTTAATGTTATTCTGCATAGGTATAATCGGCAATGTTCAAATCATGCACAGCGCCTGAGTAGTTGTAGGTAAACGTATAAACCTCCCACTCATTGCTGTCGCCGATATTGCATCGCGCCTCGAATCCGTGATCCATCAATACATTCGGATTGTTACGCACGAGCCTTGCGGTAATGGCGACCTTCTCTGTAAAGATAGCCTCCGTCGGTGGATTCGTATCGACCAAGCCGTGTTCACCACCTTCGGCTTGTTCAAGTATTTTGCCGATCAGTGCATCGTGTGTGAATTCTTGAAGCACCGGTGCATTGGTTTTATAGAACTCGCTGTCCGATTTGTAAATGAGCTTGCTATTCTTGTCGATCAGCACCTCGGCTCCGGCAATTTTTGTCAAGACGTATGTACCGTCGGGCAACTCTGTACCGAGATTCTCACCCTCAAAAATGAAGGTAGTGTGGGAAGCATTTGTTCCTTTATTGTAACGGATGGTACAGGAATCCTTATTCCAAAATGCCAAACGACTGAATATGCCAGCGTTCTTTTTCTCATACCGGACTTCCCAAACATCTCTGTTGTTGTCCATATCCAAGAGAAATGACGCAAACCCATCCACAGTGCGGGTGGACTCGTCGACAACGGTATAATCGATTTTATACACATTGTAAACAAAGAAGAGGATTACCCATATGACAGCGCTGATAATAAGAAATATACCAAAGATCTTTAGAAGCTTCAGGAGAGGTTTGGCTAATGCCTTAAGTAACCCAGCTCCCGCGGCGTTGGGTTGGACTTGTTTATTGGACTCTTGCCATTGTTTTTCAGCTTCTCGCTTTCGCGCACAATTGGGACAGATACGTGAGTCACCATACGGAAGGATCGCCCCACAGTGGCGACAAGTATGTATTGCCATATGTCACTCTCCTTTTCCGGAACACCGCTTGGATTATTTGTTCAATGTAATATCGTAGATTGCATAGGTATGCGAGCCGTTGCTTCGCTTTTCTCAATGCGGATTATAATCGTCATCCGACCAAAGCCTGTCATCCTTATAGCGATCCGCAAACCTGCTCGCTTTGCTGTTTGCCGGCGTATCGAACCAGAGATTCGGTGAACATTCATATAATGCCCATTTGCTGATCGTCGTATCGCTTCCGAGAACGGTGACGTCGGTCAAGCCCGTGCAGCCCTGAAACGCCCAATCTTCAACATAGTTAACGTTTTCAGGAAGGGTGATGGATTTTAGTCCCTTACAGCCTTGAAACGCAGACATTCTAATTGTTATGAGACGATTGGGAAAGGCAACACTTGTAAGTTCCCGACAGCCACTAAATACAGATCTACCGATTTCGTGCACACCATCGGGGATAACGATGTCGCCGCCACTGCCAAGGTATTTTCTCAAAACGCCGTCTTCGATTTCAAAATCTTTTACGTTACTCATAATTCAACCTTCTTTCTTTTAGGCGAACGCTTATGTATATTCTTCCCTTAGCGTTACAGCGCTAAGGTCTTTTTCATTTTCACCGAAGAACAAGTAAACAAATCCATCCAAGGTATCGAGAAAATCCATTTCGTTATCCAGCGGATCGTATTGCATCAGAAGCTTCGGCTGCTCGTCCACGTAGTTCCAATCGCTCGGTATGCCGAAAAGTCGGGTGCAGATCTCATCCTCATCCACCTCGGAAAACTCCATTAAGTACGCTTCGGTGTATTTTTCATAATCCTCCACGGCGGCATTAAAATCGTCGATGGCA
>JAZSHQ010000050.1:0-9324 GCA_045533335.1 Eubacteriales bacterium | reverse complement strand
GAATATTACGACCTCGGCCTTGAGCACCGTAACGAAACTAACGACCAAGTTACGATCGATTCGGCAAACGCTACGAAAAAATACGGTGTCGCCGTTAAGTGCGCTACTATTACCCCCAACGCGGCAAGAATGACCGAATATAACCTTAAGGAAATGTGGAAATCGCCCAACGGCACTATCCGCGCTATTCTCGACGGTACGGTTTTCCGCACCCCGATAATCGTAAAGGGTATTCCCCCTTACGTGCGTAACTGGACAAAGCCTATCTCTATCGCACGTCACGCGTACGGCGATATTTATAAGGCTACCGAAATGAAGGTTGCCGGCGGCTGTAAGGCGGAGCTTGTCGTTACCGATAAGGACGGCAAAGAAACACGTTCTCTTATCCACGATTTTAAGACCGACGGTATTATTCAGGGTGTTCACAATATCGATAAAAGCATCGAAGGCTTTGCAAGAAGCTGCTTTAATTACGCGCTTGATACCAATATGAGCCTTTGGTTTTCCTCGAAGGATACCATAAGCAAGACCTACGACCACAGATTTAAGGATATCTTTGCCGAAATCTTCGAAAACGAATACAAGGCGAAGTTTGAGGAAGCGGGAATAGAGTATTTCTACACCCTTATCGACGACGCGGTTGCGCGCGTTATCCGTTCCGAAGGCGGCTTTATCTGGGCGTGCAAGAACTACGACGGCGACGTTATGAGCGATATGGTGTCCACCGCCTACGGCTCGCTTGCGATGATGACAAGCGTTCTCGTTTCTCCCGACGGAGTTTATGAATACGAAGCGGCGCACGGCACGGTACAGCGTCATTATTACAATCACTTAAAGGGTCTGCCTACCTCGACAAACTCTGTTGCAACCATTTTTGCGTGGACGGGTGCGTTAAGAAAACGCGGAGAACTGGACGGTATTGACGAGCTTTGCGCGTTTGCCGATAAGCTTGAACGTGCTTGCATAGATACTATCGAAAGCGGCGTTATGACAAAGGACCTTTACATTATTTCCACCTTGGAAAACAAAACTCAGGTAAACACCGAAGACTTCTTAAAGGCAATAGCTGCAAAGCTTTAAAAACCGCTTAAACATCCCCGCCCAATATCTTAAGATTTTGGGTGGGGATTGACTTTTTTGTCTTGTTGGTGTATAATCTATAAAAATCAACTCACCGCGGAGGTCATATCGTGGAGATTAAAGATATATTTACTTTATGTAATATAATCCTCACCGCCTCGTTTGTTCTTTGTTATCTTTATCAATTTTTATATATATTTTGGGTTTTTCTCGGAAAGGATAAATCCGACCCCGTTAAAAGCGATAAACTTAATAAATTCGGCGTGGTAATAAGCGCCCGTAACGAAGAAAACGTTATCGGTCACCTTATCGAAAGTATAAACCGTCAGGATTATCCGCAGGAGCTTATAAAGGTGTTCCTTATTGCCGATAACTGCACCGACAGTACCGCCCAAGTGGGCAGAGAGCACGGCGCGATAGTTCTCGAGCGTAACAATAAAGAGCTTGTCGGTAAAGGCTATGCACTTGATTTTCTATTTAAAAAGCTGCTCGCCGAAAACGACGATTGCGACGCCTACATAGTTTTCGATGCCGATAACCTTGTCGATAAAAATTTCGTTAAGGAAATGAACAAAAATTTCAACCGTGGCTATAAAGCGCTTACCAGCTACCGCAATTCCAAAAACTACGGCACAAACTGGATATCTGCGGGTTATTCGCTTTGGTTTCTTCGCGAAGCAAAGTATCTTAACCACGCAAGAATGCGCTTTGGTACCTCGTGTGCTATTTCGGGTACGGGCTTTTGCATAAGCAAGGAAATTATTGAAGAAAACAACGGCTGGCCCTATCACCTTCTTACCGAAGATATCGAGTTTTCAACCGATATGGCTGTGCGCGGCGTAAAGATAGGTTACAGCGGCGGCTCGATAGTTTACGATGAACAACCCGAAACCTTTAAGCAGTCGTGGAATCAGCGCTTGCGCTGGTCAAAGGGCTTTTATCAGGTGTTCGGTAAATACGGCGCAAAGCTGTTCAAGGGCATATTTAAGGGATCGTTCGCCTGCTATGATATGCTTATGACAATATTCCCCGCGCTTATGTTTACCATTCTTTCTGTGTGCTGCTGTATCGCGGAATTTATCTACGGTCTTACCATTTTTGCAGACTATCCCGAATTTTCGGTATTCCTGCAATTCTGTATGGTGCCCTTGCTTTATTTCTGCGCGATAATTTATATGCTTATTTTCGTCGTCGGCTTTATAACGCTCATAACCGAGTGGGAGGTTATCGATTGCCCGCACGGTAAAATGATAAAATACCTCTTCACCTTCCCGATATTTATGCTTTCCTATTGCCCTATCGCAATAGCGGCTATATTCAAAAAGGTTGAATGGACTCCTATCAAGCACAGCGTTACCAAATCTATCGACGACGTTCAATCGAGCGAGACCGAACAATAACAAACCAAGGACTTGTAACGGCAAGTCCTTTTTTGTACCGCAAAATCCAAACATTTGTTCTTGACAAACAAACGTTCGGGTGGTATCATATACGGGAAGAATATTTATGAGGTAATTTTACAATGTATATGGGACCAAACGACGGCTCGGCTTTGTTCCGAACGTCGAATTTTCACGCCGAAAGCGAAGCGCCCGAAAAATACCGCACCGTGCTTCATTGTGACGCGAATTCTTTTTTTGCCTCCTGCGAAACGGCGTTGCATCCCGAATACGCGCAATTTCCGATGGCGGTTTGCGGAAGCGTCGAGGATAGGCACGGTATAGTGCTTGCCAAAAACGAGCTTGCAAAGAAATATAATATAAAAACCGCCGAAACCGTGTGGTCGGCAAAGAAAAAATGCCCGAATCTGCTCGTTGTCCGCCCGACATACGGTTTGTATGCCGAAATGTCGCGCAGGATGAACGACATTTTTTATCAATACACCGACCTTGTGGAGCCGTTCGGGGTAGATGAAAGTTGGCTTGACGTAAGTGGCTCGTTAAAGCTGTTCGGCAACGGCAAACGTATAGCCGACGATATACGCGGGCGTATAACAAAGGAATTGGGCATAACCGTTTCGGTCGGCGTTTCCTTTAACAAAGTGTTCGCCAAGCTCGGAAGCGATTTAAAAAAGCCGAACGCCACTTCGGTCATCCCGCCCGAAGGCTTTGCCTCGATAGTATGGCCTATGCCGGTTTCGGCGTTGCTTTTTGTCGGCACATCCACCGCGAAAACGCTTGAGCGCATAGGCGTGCATACGATAGGCGATCTTGCCTGCTGTGACGAGCTTTCGCTTAAAGAGGCGCTCGGCAAAAACGGCATTATGCTAAAAGAATTCGCGCTCGGACGCGATTACGCCGAGGTGACGGTAAAGGGCTATGAGCCCGAGCCAAAATCGGTTTCGAACGGAATGACATTTCGCTATAACCTCGCAACACCGCACGAGGTATCGTTTGCCGTTACCTATCTTTCTATGTCTGTCGCCGAACGGCTTCGCAAGCATTCGCTTTGCTGCAAAAACGTTGCCGTTACCGTCCGCACGCCCGATATGAAATCGATAAACCGTTCGGTAATGCTTTCGCACCCCACCTGCCTTTACAGCGAAATATCGCGCGCGGCGCTTATGCTTGTGCGCGAAAATGCAAACCCCGAAAGCGAGATATATTCGGTTACGGTACATGCCGAGAAATTAACGCGCGAAAATGAATTTTTGTATCAACAACAGCTTTTTCCCGAGCCGTGGGAGACCAAGTATAAAAAACTCCATTCGCTTGAATCGGCGGTAGATACAATACGCTCGCGCTACGGCAGGGAAGCGATAGGCATAGCATCGGCGATAAATAACCGCCTGCTATAGCCGAATTGAGTTCGACTCTTTTCGGCTATAGCAAAAAAGTATTCGCGGGGACAAAAAAATCCGCCGTCCCCCTTTTATTTTTCGCGCAAATGTGGTATAATAATTCGATTAAAGTAAGAATTTGCAAAAGGAGGCGTTTTTGACGTGGATAAGTTTCAGCTCGTTTCGGATTTTTCGCCCACGGGCGATCAGCCCGAAGCGATAGATGCGTTGGTGAACGGCATAAAAAACGGCGACAGAGATCAGACCCTTATCGGTGTAACCGGCTCGGGTAAGACCTTTACAATGGCGAACGTTATCGCACGGGCAAACCGCCCCGCGATAATTTTAGAGCCGAACAAAACCTTGGCGGCACAGGTCTGCTCGGAAATGCGTGAGTTTTTCCCGAACAATGCTGTCGAGTTCTTTGTCAGTTATTACGACTACTATCAGCCCGAAGCTTATGTACCCGGTAAGGACGTTTATATAGAAAAGGACGCCGCCGTAAACAACGAAATAGACAAGCTTCGCCATTCGGCAACGAGCGCGCTTTTCGAACGGCGCGACGTTATAATAGTTGCTTCGGTAAGCTGTATATATTCGCTCGGTGACCCTGCGGAATATGCCGAGCAGGTGCTTTCTATCCGTAAGGGCGCGACGTTCGCGCGCGATGACGTTATAAAACGCCTTGTGGCTCTGCAATACGGCAGAAGCGATATCGGGTTTGAACGTAACAATTTCCGCGTCCGCGGCGACGTTTTGGATATTTTCCCCTCGAACACCGATACCGATGCCGTGCGTATCGAGTTTTTCGGCGACGAGGTCGACCGTATATGCAAAATCAACGTCGTTACTGGCGAAGCGGTTGCGGATATGTCGCATATCGCGATATACCCCGCGTCGCACTACGTTACCTCTGCCGAAACACGCAAAAAGGCACTCGACGAAATTATCGCCGAGCTTGACGAAAGAATCGCCTTTTTCGAAAGTCAGAATAAATTTATCGAAGCACAGCGTATAAGAGAGCGCACGATGTTCGACGTTGAGCAGATACGCGAAATAGGCTTTTGCAACGGTGTGGAAAACTATTCCCGCGTGCTTTCGGGCAGGGAGCCGGGGAGCGCACCCTATACTCTGCTCGATTATTTCCCGTCGGATTATCTTGTGTTCGTCGACGAAAGCCACGTTATGCTTCCCCAGATACACGGTATGGCATCGGGCGACAGAGCGAGAAAGAAAAACCTTATCGATTACGGCTTCCGCCTGCCCTCGGCTTACGATAACCGCCCGCTCGTTTTCGAGGAATTCAACGAAAAACGCGGTCAAACGGTATATGTCAGCGCAACCCCGAAGGAATACGAGCGCAACCTTTCGACACGCCTTGTCGAGCAGATAATACGTCCCACGGGCTTGCTCGACCCCGAGGTCGAAATACGTCCCACCAAAGGGCAAATCGATGACCTTGCGGGTGAAATACGCCTGCGCGCCGCAAAAAAGGAACGCGTGCTTGTTACCACGCTTACCAAAAAAATGGCAGAGGATCTTACCGAATTTTTCGAGCTTTCGGGCATAAAATGCCGTTATATGCATTACGATATCGATACGATGGAGCGTATGGATATTCTGCGCGGTCTGCGTGCGGGTGAATTCGACGTGCTTGTCGGTATAAACCTTTTAAGAGAAGGTCTTGACCTGCCCGAGGTTTCGCTTGTTGCGATACTCGATGCGGATAAGGAAGGCTTTTTGCGAAGCGAAATATCGCTCGTGCAAACCATAGGCCGCGCCGCGCGTAACGCCGAAGGCAAGGTAATAATGTATGCCGACAGCGAAACCGGCTCGATGAAGCGCGCGATAGCCGAAACCAACAGAAGAAGAAAAATACAAAAGGCTTATAACGAAAAGCACGGTATAACGCCGAAAACCATAGTTAAGGATATCCGCGCACCTATCGAAATAACCTCGAAGAAGGAAGCCGAAAAGCTCGAAAAGAACAAGAAGCTTTCCAAGGACGAAAAGAAAAAGCTTATCGATAAGCTCACCGCCGATATGAAGCGCGCCGCGAAGGACCTCGATTTCGAAACCGCCGCGCTTATCCGCGATAGGATCAGGAGATTAATGTAAAATGTCTGATAAAATAGTTGTAAAGGGCGCTCGCGTCCATAATTTAAAAAGCGTCGACGTGACAATCCCGCGCGACAAGCTCGTTGTGTTCACGGGGCTTTCGGGCTCGGGTAAATCGAGCCTTGCCTTCGATACGCTTTATGCCGAAGGTCATCGCCGCTTCGTTGAATCGCTCTCGTCGTATGCGAGAATGTTTCTCGGTCAGCTCGATAAGCCCGACGTCGATTTTATCGAAGGGCTTTCGCCCGCAATTTCCATCGACCAAAAAACCACCTCGCGCAATCCGCGCTCGACTGTCGGCACGGCAACCGAGATATACGATTATCTCCGTCTGCTTTACGCTCGAATCGGCATACCGCATTGCCCGATATGCGGCGAGGAAATAAAGCAACAGACCGTCGATGAGATAGTAGAGCGTATATGTCAGCTTCAGCAGGGAACACGCTTTATCGTGCTTGCGCCCGTTGTTTCGGCGCAAAAGGGTATGCACGAAAAGGTTTTCGAAAGCGCGCGCAAAAGCGGCTACGTCCGCGCGCGTGTCGACGGAAATATGTACGAGCTTTCCGAAAAAATAGAGCTCGATAAGAATATAAAGCACGATATCGATATTGTTGTCGACAGATTGGTTATGAAGGGCGAGGAAATGCGTTCCCGCCTTGCCGAAAGCATAGAAACTGCATCGAAGCTGGCAAACGGTATTATAAAAATACTGCTTCCCGACGCGAGCGAGGATAACGAAATAATCTTTTCGCAAAACTACGCCTGCAAGACCCACGGCGTATCGATAGGCGAGCTTACACCGCGTATGTTCTCGTTCAATAACCCCTCGGGCGCGTGCGAGGCGTGCGGCGGCTTGGGCGAAAATAACGTATTTTCGGAAGAAAAGCTTATTCCCGAAAAAAGCCTTTCGATATTCGCGGGCGCAATAGTTTGCAACGGCTTTAAAAGTGCCGAGCCGGGCGGATATTTTGCCGAGCTTATAAATTCTGTCGGCAGATACCACGGCTTCGACGTTCATACCCCCATAAATAAGTATTC
Source organism: Eubacteriales bacterium (assembly GCA_045533335.1). GTDB lineage: Bacteria > Bacillota > Clostridia > Oscillospirales > CAG-382 > Coliplasma. The sequence continues at coordinate 2,309 of JAZSHQ010000050.1, read as the reverse complement.
CGAAGAAGCCTTTAACGTTTTGATGTACGGTAATAAGCGCAAGCGCAAATCGGTTTCCGAGCCTTCCTTTAAGGGTGTTATCGGTATGATCGAGCACCGCTACAAAATGGGCGGCGGGTACGAAGCGCGCGATTATTACGAGCAATTTATGGATTTTATCCCCTGTCCCGAATGCCACGGCAAACGCTTGAAGGACGAAGCACTTGCGGTCACCGTCGGCGGACTTAATATATCCGAGCTTTGCGAGCTTTCGGTAATAAATGCGCGCAAATTCTTCGCAACGCTTAAGCTTACGAACACCGAAACCGAAATAGCAAAAGAAATATTAAAAGAGATAAACGCACGCCTTTCCTTCCTCGAAAACGTCGGCTTGGGATACCTTACGCTCTCGCGCAAGGCAGGCTCGCTTTCGGGCGGCGAAGCGCAAAGAATACGGCTTGCAACCCAAATAGGCAGCTCATTGGTGGGCGTTATGTACGTTCTCGACGAGCCGAGCATCGGTCTGCATCAGCGCGATAACCAAAAGCTTATTAATACGCTTAAAAAGCTGCGCGACATAGGCAACACCGTGCTTGTTGTCGAGCACGACGAGGAAACGATAGAGGAAGCCGATTATATCGTCGATATAGGCCCCGGCGCCGGCATTCACGGCGGCGAGGTGGTGTTTACGGGCACACCCGCACAGATAAGAAAATGCAAGGAATCGATAACCGGTCAGTACCTTGCGGGCAAAAAGTGCGTAACCGTTCCCGCACAGCGCCGTAAAGGCAACGGCGGGTTTATAACCGTCGTCGGCGCGCGCGAAAACAACCTTAAGGATATCGACGTTACCTTCCCCTTGGGCAAGTTCGTTTGTGTAACCGGCGTTTCGGGCTCGGGCAAATCCAGCCTTGTCAATTCGGTGCTCTATAACACTATCGCACGGAAGCTCGGTAAGTTTTCGGTAATACCCGGCAAGCATAAAGAAATTGTCGGTGCGGACGAAATCGATAAGATAATTCAAATAGACCAATCGCCGATAGGCAGAAACCCGCGCTCCAACCCCGCAACCTATATCGGACTTTTTAACGATATACGTGCCGTTTTCGCCTCGACGCCCGATGCGAAGGCGCGCGGATATAACGAGGGACGCTTTTCCTTCAACGTAAAGGGCGGCCGTTGCGAAGCCTGCCGCGGCGACGGCACTCTTACTATCGAAATGCACTTCCTCCCCGACGTCTACGTCACCTGCGACGTATGCAAGGGAAAACGCTATAACCACGAAACGCTCGAAATTAAATACAAGGGCAAATCGATATACGACGTGCTTGAAATGACCTGCGACGAGGGCAGGGAATTCTTCCAAAACTATCCCTCGATAAAGCGCAAGCTCGATACGCTTTGCGACGTCGGCTTGGGCTACGTAAAAATAGGTCAGCCCGCAACAACGCTTTCGGGCGGCGAGGCACAAAGAGTAAAGCTTGCAAACGAGCTTTCGCGCCGCGCCACGGGTAAAACGCTTTACGTGCTCGATGAGCCTACGACGGGTTTGCATACCGACGACGTGAACAAGCTTGTAAGCGTGCTTCAAAAGCTTGTCGACGCGGGCAACTCTGTCGTTGTTATCGAGCATAACCTCGACCTTATCAAAACCGCCGACTATATTATCGATATGGGTCCCGACGGCGGCGACGGAGGCGGCAGGGTTATTGCAAAGGGTACGCCCGAAGAGGTTGCCGCAAACGAGGACAGCTACACCGGCTTCTATTTAAGAAGCAAGCTTAAAAACCTATAATTGGAGAAATTAAAAGTGATAGATTACGAAAAATACGCCCCCCTGCTCGAGCAGGTCGAAAAGCCCGGCAGATATGTCGGCGGCGAATATGCATCCAAAATTCCCGACCCCGAAAAGGCAGAGCTTCGTGCCTGCTTCTGCTTCCCCGATACCTATGAAATAGGAATGTCAAACTTGGGTATGCGCATCCTTTACGGGGTGCTCAACCGTGAGGAGGACGTGCTCTGCGAAAGAGTATACGCTCCCTGGACCGATATGGAGGAGCAAATGCGGCTCCACTCTCTTCCCCTCTTCACCCACGAGTCGGGAGATGCGGTATCCTCCTTTGATATAGTTGCGTTTACCCTTCAGTATGAGCTGTGCTATTCAAACGTACTGAATATGCTGGAGCTTGCAGGGATACCCCTGCTTGCCAGAGAGCGAGGGGAGGACGCACCGATAATTCTCGGCGGCGGTCCCTGTGCGTATAATCCCGAGCCGGTAGCGGACTTTTTCGATATTTTTTCTATCGGAGAAGGGGAGGAGGCTCTGCCGG
>JAZSHQ010000042.1:0-5238 GCA_045533335.1 Eubacteriales bacterium | reverse complement strand
ACAGGAAACGAAAGCGGAGAGGGGTTGCCTGCCGCGAAGGAAATAACGCTCGGATCGGAAAGAGATTTAAATATTTCTCTTATAGCAGAGGGCTTCATATCTTTAACTTTATCTGAAAAAGTGAAATTCATCGCATAATACTCCTATTATCCATTCAATTCCATTTATTATAACACAACCATAAGCTTTTTTCAACAGATATTTTACAAATTATTGGAAGAAGAAGCTTTATAAAAAACAAAACACCCTGCGAACTTTTAGGAAAGTACGCAGGGGTAAGCCTTTATTCACGAATGCCATTATGTGAATAAAAATCTTGTCAATCTTTGTATGTCAATTTAAAAACAGTAAACCACCGAGCATGTCAATATCCGAATCATTCTACGACCTCAAAAGCGAGCTTACCTTCGACGATTTTGAGCTTTGCATCGAATTTATTGCCGTCTTTTCCTTTAAAGCCTTTTATGACGGCGGTTTCTTTATCTTTACAAAGCTTTCTTAGTTGCGATTCAGTAATTTTTTTGCCGTATATCGTCCCCATTTTAAACCGACAGCCGTTATTCAGCGCGGTGCATTTATAGCCTTGCTCGCCGACGACCTCTATCGCTTTTCCGCAAAGAGGACAATTCACGCCATCGAGAATATTTTCGTAAGAAACGTTCGAAACAGCAACCTTTGAATTAATAACGTTCACCCAATTACGGACTACCGCTTCGAAATCGCGGCGGAACGCCTCGGGCTCTTCGGTACCTCTTGCAATATCGGCAAGGCGGCGTTCCCATTTTGCGGTTAGCTCGGCAGATTTAATCTGTTCTAGGGGGAGCTTTTCTATTAGGTCTATTCCCTTTTGCGTGGCTCTTAACGCTTTTTTCTCACGGACGATATATTCGCGTTGAATAAGCGTTTCGATTATAGCCGCACGCGTTGCTTCTGTGCCGATTCCGCCTGTTTTCGGGTCGGACATAAGCTTTTTAAGCTCTGCATCGTCAAGGTCCTTGCCCGCCGAAAGCATAGCTGCGAGAATGGTTTTATCGGTATAACGCTTTGGCGGCTCGCTCATTTTATCGCACAGCTTATATTCACCGTCGAGCTCTTCACCTTTTGTTAAATTCGGAAGGAGCTCGGTTTTGGAAGCGTCGCCGACCGCCATCCAGCCCGCTTCGACTATGACCGAGCCGTTTGCTTTAAACTCTTCGCCGTTTACGTCAACGGTTACCTTTGTTTGTTCGAGCACGGCGGGACCGTAAAGCATTTTGATTACCGACCTGCATATAAGGTCAAAAATCTTTTTCTGTTGTTCGGGCAAGCCCTTCGGTATATTTCCCGTAGGTATTATCGCAAAGTGAGATTCGACCTTTTTGTTATCGAAGTAATGCTTTTTATCGAACACTCTCGGTCTGCCTTCGATAAGACCCTTATATATCGAAACGGTTTGAAGCTTATCGAGAACGTTGTTTACAGTCGGCTCCATATCTTCGGTCAAATACTGCGAATTTGTACGCGGATAGGTTGTAAAGCCGCCGTCATAAAGCTTTTGAACGTATTCGAGAGTTTGGTCGAGAGTAAAGCCAAACTTTGAGTTTGCGTCCATTTGCAAAGCAGAAAGGCTGTATAAAAGCGGCGGCTCTTTTTTAACCTTTTTCTTTTGAATTTCGGTTACAATACCCTTGTGTCCGTTCACTTTTTCGAAAAGTGCTTCGGCTTCTGCTTTATCGTGTATCTTTTCGATACTGTGTTTTGCCTTGAACTGTTCGTTTTCAGGGGTGGTAAACAGAGCTTCTATTGCCCAATAGGGCTTTTTTTCAAATTTCGTAATAGAAAGCTCGCGTTCAACAAGCATCGCAAGTGTGGGGGTCTGCACCCTACCGACGCTCATTATGCCCGCGCCGTAATGCTTGAGCGACATCGCCGTGGTAAGATTTGCACCGACGACCCAATCGGCAATTCCGCGCATTCTGCCTGCAGATTCGGTTAATTTCATATCCTCGCCGAGTTTTAGGTTTTTTGTAAAGCCTTCGATTATCCCCTGCTTTGTCTGCGAAGTGAAGCAAGCGCGTTTTACCGGCTTTGATACGCCGCAAAGTTCATAAATATAGGCAAAGATAACCTCGCCTTCGCGGTCAAAGTCGGTTGCGTTGATTATAAGATCGCTTTTTTCGAAAAGTTTCTTTACCGTTTCGAATTGCTTTGCAACCTTTTCGTCCCAGCTTGAATTATTGCTTGTTCGTATTTTTATCTCGTATTTCGAAGGAATATAAGGCAAAGGAAGATTGCGCCAATTTTTATATGCGGGATTATAGTCCTGCGCCTGCTTTAGCGTGCATAAATGGCCGAAACCCCAAGTAACGTAGCATTCGTGGCCCTTGTATTCTATTTTCAGATATCCGTCGCGGTTTTGTTGCGCTTTAACGGCTTTTTCATTTGCTTTAAGTTGAGAAAACTCAACCGTTGTGCCGTTTGAAAGATATATTTTATCAAGTGCTGCCGCGATCTTATTGCCAACGTCCGGCTTTTCGGCGAGAATTGTTACCATAAGTTCCTCGTTTCGTTTTGTTAATTAATAATAACATAAACGAGAGGGTTTTGCAAGCAGAAGACCTATTAAAGGAAATATTAATTAATTTCGGCATAAAATTCCGAAAAAATATTTACAAATCAAAAGTTTTGATATATAATTACTTGATACAAAATTCAACAAAGGCGGTATAAAAATTATGGCTAAAAAAATACTTGTCGAAACCTCTGCCCGCCACGTCCACTTGAGCGAAGCTGATTTGGAAGTGCTTCTCGGCAAAGGTCAGGCTCTTACTGTGAAAAAAATGCTTTCTCAGCCCGGTCAGTTCGCCAGCAACGAAAGAATAAACCTTGTCGGCCCGAAGAACACTATTACTAACGTTCTTATCCTCGGCCCGACCAGACCTTCTACTCAGGTTGAAATTTCGCTTACCGACGCAAGATCGTTAGGCATTTCGGTACCTGTACGCGAATCGGGCGACATAGCAGGCAGCGCAGGCTTAAAGCTTGTCGGTCCTGCAGGCGAAGTTGAAATTACCGAAGGCGCTATCGCAGCAAAAAGACACATCCACCTTGATCCCGCAACCGCAGACGAGCTCGGCGTTACAGATAAGCAGATCGTTTCCGCTAAGGTTGACACCGACGGCCGTTCTCTTATTTTCGGTGATGTAGTTGTTCGAGTAAGCGAAAAGTTTGCTCCCGCAGTTCATATTGACACCGACGAAGCTAATGCAGCAGGTTGCTCCGGCGAAGTTTACGCAGAAATAATCAAATAAAAAGACATAAACGAAAGGATTACTACAATGTTGCAGTATTCAAAAGAAGTTGAAAACATGTGCGTTGTGGCTAAAGGCCCGAAGCACGGTCCTGCACCTATTCCCGAAGAAGGCAAGTGGGTACAGGCAAAAGTAATCGAGGACATTTCCGCATATACTCACGGTGTGGGTTGGTGTGCTCCTCAGCAGGGTGCTTGCAAGCTCTCGCTTAACGTTAAGAACGGTATCATCGAGGAAGCTCTCGTTGAAACCATCGGTTGCTCGGGTATGACCCACTCTGCAGCTATGGCAGCAGAAATTCTTCCCGGTAAGACCATTCTCGAAGCGCTTAACACCGACCTTGTTTGCGACGCTATCAACACCGCTATGCGCGAACTCTTCCTCCAGATCGTTTACGGCCGTTCGCAGTCTGCTTTCTCCGAAGGCGGTCTTGTTATCGGCGCAGGTATGGAAGACCTCGGTAAGGGCTCCCGTTCGATGGTTGGTACTATGTACGGCACCAAGGACAAGGGCGTTCGTTACCTCGAAATGACCGAACGCTACGGCCCCCGTATGGCTCTCGATGAAAACAACGAAGTTATCGGCTACGAATTCGTTTCGCTCGGCAAGATGACCGACCTTATCAAGAAGGGCGTTGAACCCAACGAAGCTTACAAGCAGTCTATCGGCACTTACGGCAGATTTGATGATGCGGTCAAGTACATTGACCCCCGTCACGAATAATTTAAGGAGGTAAATACCATGTCATTGTTTGAAGGTTACGAAAGACGTGTTGATAAAATCAACGCTGTTCTTAAGGAATATGGCATTTCCTCTATCGAGGAGTGCAAAGAAATCACTCTCGCAAAGGGCATCGACTGCGACAAGATCGTTCGCGGCACACAGCCTATTTGCTTTGAAAACGCTATCTGGGCTTACACCGTAGGTTGCGCTATCGCAATAAAGAAGGGTTGCACCAAGGCTGCTGACGCTGCTGCTGCTATCGGTATCGGTCTTCAGGCTTTCTGTATCCCCGGCTCTGTTGCTGAAAACCGCAAGGTTGGTCTCGGCCACGGTAACCTCGGTAAGATGCTTCTTTCCGAAGAAACCGACTGCTTCTGCTTCCTCGCAGGTCACGAATCCTTTGCGGCTGCAGAAGGCGCAATCAAGATCGCTCTTAACGCAAACAAAGTTCGTAAGAACGCTCTCCGCGTTATCCTTAACGGTCTTGGCAAGGATGCTGCTTATATTATCTCCCGTATCAACGGCTTCACCTATGTAGAAACCGAATTCGATCACTACACCGAAGAAGTTAAGGTTATTAAGGAAATTCCTTTCTCCAACGGTCCTCGCGCTAACGTTAAGTGCTACGGCTCCGACGACGTTTCCGAAGGCGTTGCTATTATGAGACTCGAAAAGGTTGGCGTTTCTATCACCGGTAACTCCACCAACCCCACTCGCTTCCAGCACCCCGTTGCAGGCACCTACAAGAAGTGGTGTGTTGAAAACGGCAGACAGTACTTCTCTGTTGCATCGGGCGGCGGTACCGGCCGTACCCTCCACCCCGATAATATGGCTGCAGGTCCCTCCTCTTACGGTATGACCGACACTATGGGTCGTATGCACTCCGACGCACAGTTCGCAGGCTCCTCCTCCGTTCCCGCTCACGTAGAGATGATGGGCTTGATCGGTGCAGGTAATAACCCCATGGTTGGTATGACCGTAGCAGTAGCTGTTGCTATCGAAGAGGCAAGCAAGTAATTAACATCTTTGTATCGCAAATAAAAACCGACCCGCAATTCCTTCGCAATTCGCCTCGGTTGGTTCGTAAAACTATCAGAAAAAGAGGGTCATTATGAAGAGTAAAATAAAAAAGATACTAAAAATTTTTCTGCTATCTCTTTTGTCCATTCTCGTTTTGGTGCTTGGGGTGCTTTTCTTTTACGTCCCCCGCTATTTAACAAAGGAT
>JAZSHQ010000049.1:0-21163 GCA_045533335.1 Eubacteriales bacterium | reverse complement strand
CGTCTTCGGAAACAGCTTCGGAAGAAGCGTCTTCGGAAACAGCTTCAGAGGAAACAGCTTCGCTGGATTCGGTAGTAGCAGAGGATTCTGCCTTGGATTCAGCTACAGAGGATTCTGCAACAGAGCTTGCGTCTTCGTCGCCGCCGCAAGCAGCAAGAACGCCGCAGGTGAGAACGAGAACGAGAGCAAGTACAAGAGATAATTTCTTCATCTTAAATTCTCCTTAATTAATGTCGGCATTTATGCCGTGGGTGTATTATACATCAAACTCTTTGGGTTGTCAAGAGCAAGAATGGGGCGGGTAAATATAAATAAATTGTAAAAGAAGGTTAATTTTTTAAAAAGCTATTGAAAATTTACTAAAAACAATGTATAATCGTAACTTGGTGATATTTTATGGTTAACAAGACGTTCAAAATCGCATTGGACGGGCCTTCGGGCTCGGGTAAGAGCACGCTGGCAAAAAATCTTGCCAAGCGCTACGGCTTTGTTTATATCGACACGGGCGCGCTTTACCGCACGATCGGGCTTTTTGTCTGCGAACGCGGTATCGCCTCCGACGACGTAAGCGGAGTTATTTCCTGCCTGCCCGATATTAAAATAGAAATGAAGCTCGAAAACGGCGGCGGTGCCGTTTATCTCGGCGGAAAGCTTATCGGCAACGAAATACGCACCCCGATAATTTCGAAGTATGCGTCCGACGTTTCCAAAATTCCCGAGGTGCGCGCCTTCCTTTTGGAAACCCAGCGTTCGATCGCTCGCGAAAACAACGTTATTATGGACGGCCGCGATATCGGCACGGTGATTCTGCCCGATGCTCAGGTTAAGCTTTTTGTCACCGCTTCGCCCGAAGCGAGGGCGTTAAGGCGCTACAACGAATTAAAGGAACGCGGCACCGAAACGACTTACGAAGCCGTGCTTGCCGATATGAAGTGGCGCGACGCGAACGACAGCGGCCGCGAAATTGCCCCCGCAATTCCCGCGGAGGATGCGATAATGTTCGATAATTCGGGTATGACTATCGAAGAAACCGTTGAAAACGCGTCAAAAATTATAGATAAGGTTTATAAACAATGAACGCATACAGAGTAGTGCGCGGTATTGCAAGCGTGCTTGCAAAGGTGCTTTGCCGTGTTGAATACCACGGCAGAGAAAACGAGCCGAAGGAGAATACGTTTATCGCATATTCCAACCACACCTCGTTTTTGGATCCGGTCTTTACCGCCTGTGCAATAAAGCGCGATTTGTTCTTTATGGGAAAAAGCGATCTTTTAAAATCACGCTTTATGCGCGTTATCTTCAAGCTTTGCAACGTTGTTCCCATACACCGCGGCGAAAACGATATTGCCGCGCTTCGCAAAACCTGCGAAATAGTTAACCGCGGCGATTGTATCGGCATATATCCCCAGGGAACGCGTATCCCGCAGGATAAACCGAAGGTCGAAGAGGCTTTGGCAGGCATCGGCTTAATGGCAAACCGCACAAAGGCAACGCTTTTGCCGGTAACGATATGCTACGGCAAAAAGAACAAAAAGCCCCGCGTGTTCCGCAAGGTGCACGTTTACATAGGCAAGCCCATTCCTTACGAGGAATATTCGACCATAAACGAACGCCCCAATTCCCACGAGGTAGCCGAATACGCCTTTGCACGTATATGTGAGGATTTTGAAAAATACAACCATGACTGAAATTACGGTTTCGGAGTACAGCGGCTTTTGCTTCGGCGTGAAGCGCGCTGTCGATATGATAAACAAAAGCCTTGATGAACGCGAAAAGGATATATATTGCCTTGGCGAGCTTATACACAACCGCATTTTTAACGAAACGTTAAAGGAACGCGGCGTTAAGTTCATAACGCAAAGCGATATAAGCACTCTTCCCGCGAACGCAACCGTGTTTTTGCGTGCGCACGGCACGGTAAAGCAGATTATCGAGGAATTAGAGGAGCGTAAAATCGATTATATCGATGCTACCTGCCCCTACGTTTCGAAGATACATAAAATCGTTGCTTCGCAGCCGAAGGAAACCAAAATAATGGTTATCGGCGATAAAAACCACCCCGAGGTCAAGGGCATTATGAGCTGGGCGAAGGGTGAACACGCCGTGTTTGCCGATAGGGCGGACATCGACACTTCGCATTCAGCAGGCTTTGTTAGCGACGGCGATTGTATTCTTGCTGTGCAAACCACCTATTCGGGCGCCGAATGGGAACGGTGCAAGGAAAGAATAAAAGAGCTTTATCCCAACGTGCGTATTTATGAAACGATATGCAGCGTTACCGAAAACCGCCAGAAAAAAACGCGTGAGCTTGCAAGCGTTTCCGACCTTTGCGTTGTGGTAGGCGGAAAAAACAGCTCGAACACAGCAAAGCTTTTTGCTATTGCGAGCGAGGTGTGCGAAAATTCGATTACCGTCGAATCGGCATCCGAGCTCGGCGCTTATGCGGAGCGCATAAAGTCCGCACATAAAATTGCTATAGCCGCAGGCGCATCGACGCCCAGCGGGATAATACAGGAGGTTTACAACACGATGGCAGACATCAAAAATGAGGAACTCAGCTTTGCCGAGATGCTCGAACAGTCATTCAAAACTTTAAATACAGGTGAAAGGGTTACCGGAATCGTTCTGGCAGTCAATCCTACCGAGGTCAAGGTCGACCTTGGTACGAAGCATACGGGTATTCTCCCGTACGACGAAATTACCGCTGAAAGCGGCGTCGATTTGAACGATCTCTTTAAGGTAGGCGACGAAGTAGAGGTTATCTGCGGTAAGTTCAGCGATTCCCACGGCACCGTTCTTCTTTCCAAGAAGAAGATCGATATGCACAAGTATTGGGAAGCTATTAAGGCTGCTCACGAATCGGGCGAGCTCCTCGAAGGCACTATCAAGGAAATTCTTAAGAACGAAAAGGGCTATGCAGGCGTTATCGCGCTTTACGGCCCCAACAAGGTCTTTATCCCCGCATCGCAGACCGGCGTACCCAAGGGCGAAGAGCTCGAATCGTTAAGAGGTCAGAAGGTTTCCTTCAAGATTATCGACATTAACGAGCAGAGAAAGAGAGCGGTAGGCTCTATTAAGGCTTCCAACCGCATCACCCGTAAGGCGGCTGAAGAAGAATTCTTCGCAAACGCAAAAGAAGGCGACAAGTTCGAAGGTAAGGTCCGCGCTATTATGAGCTACGGCGCGTTCATCAACCTCGGCCCTGTCGACGGTATGCTTCACATCACCGAGCTTTCTTGGGGCAGAATCAAGAAGCCCGAAGAAGTTCTTAAGGTTGGCGATACCATCAGCGTATTCATCAAGTCTATCGACGTTGAAAAGAAGAGAATCTCTCTCGGCTACAAGACCGAAGAAAACGATCCTTGGAACATCTTCCAGAAGAACTACAAGGTTGGCGACGTTGTAGACGCAACTATCGTTTCGATTATGCCCTTCGGCGCATTCGCGGAAATCTTCCCCGATTTCGACGGTCTTATCCACATCAGCCAGATCTCCGATAAGCCTGTTTCCAACCCCGCAAGCGTGCTTAAGGTTGGCGATAAGGTTACCGTTAAGATCACCGCTGCAGACGTTGAAAGAAGAAGACTCAGCCTTTCTATCCGCGCTCTTCTCGAAGATAACGGCGCAGAAGAAGCTGTTGTTGAAGAAGCTGCTGAAGCTCCCGCAGAAGAAGCTGCTGAATAATTACGCTTTTAAAAACGCACTCGTTCAAACGGGTGCGTTTTTTATGCGGTTGACAGTATGGCTTTTGTGTGTTAAAATTGATAAAGCTTTTTGGGGGTGTATTGTATGAAGAAAAAGACGGTTATCGCAGGCGAATCGAGCTACGCGGCGGAGTCTGCAATAAAGGCGTTCGGTTTTGCACTGCTTGGCGTTTTGTTTTATATTTTTGCAAAGCAGAGAGCCGCGGATAACGAAATGGGTATATATCTGCTCGAAATACTGCCCAAAATCGTTACGGTAGTTTTCGGAGCGCTCTTTTCGGTGTATTTTATAAAATTTCTTACCGAGCTTCAGTTTGCAACCTTCAGCGAAGGAGGCGTATCCTTCCGCAGCGTGCTTTTTAAGCTCGGATTTGTAAAATGGGACGAGCTTGTTGCTGTGCGGTATCAAAGCATTGAAATAAAGGTTACTAAGCGACACGGTAAATACAGCAAGAGGGTATATGTGCCGCGAACCTTTATAGTGCTTCAAACAAAGGAATACCGTAGGGCGCCGCAGGGTAGGTTCAATGCAAAATACGGCGAATATCTGCGTGTTTTGCCCGAAAGCGCAACACTTACGGTTGCAACATTTTTGGAAAAATATCGCCCCGATTTAAAAATCGAGTGCTATGAATAAAAATAAAAGATAAGTTGCTTTAAAAAAGAGGGGTTTGCGCTCCTCTTTCTGTTTACTTTTTGAGTTTTATTTGATATAATAATATAATATAGAAATACATTCTTACTTGCGGGTGGAGATATGAACAATGATTGCGTTTTTGTAAACGGCAAAATTCCATATTACCAAAGCAGGCTTTTTAACGAATACGGCGTTCCCCACGCATTTTTCACCCGTATCGGCGGTGTGAGTACGGGCGTGTTCGAAAGTCTTAATTTCGCAAAGGGCGCGGGAGAAATTACCGACAGCGACGAAAATATCGCGAAAAACCACGAGCTTGCCGCCAACGTTTTCGGCTTGCATAAGGAGGATATCTGCCGAAGCTACCAAACTCACACGGTGTGTGTCGAGCAGGCGTTCGATGACGACCGCGGCAGAGGGCTTATAAAGCCGCCGTATGACCACGGAGTGGACGGAATGGTGACTGTCGAAAAAAATCTTCTTCTTTCGGTACGCTCTGCAGACTGTGTGCCTGTTTTGCTTTGCGATAAGGCAAAAACCGTTTGCGCGGCGGTCCACGCGGGTTGGCGCGGAACGGTGGGCGGTATTACAAAAAACGCGGTAACGCTTATGGTAAAAAACGGCGCACGGCGCGAGGATATAATCTGCGCGATAGGGCCCTGCATAGGTAAATGCTGTTACGAGGTCGGGGGCGAAACCCACGGCGAATTTATTGCAAAAAACCCCGAATATTCGGCGTTTTTTACCCCGAAAGGCGAAAAATATATGCTTGATCTTAATTATGCGAACGAATTTATTCTGCGCGAAGCGGGCATTAGGGAAGAAAATATATCGGTGCTTGATATATGCACGAAATGCAATCCCGAGCATTTCTTTTCGCACCGCTTAAGCGGAATAAACCGCGGAACGATGAGTGCGTTAATTCATATATAGAGGTATAAAAATGGTAAAAATATTTCATTGTGCGGACATACATCTCGATTCACCCTTTTCGCTTTATTCCCCGCGTGAGGCGGAAAAACGCCGTACCGAGCTGAGAGGAGCGTTTACCTCGGCGCTTATGTATGCGCGCGAGAAAAAGGCGGATATATTTATAATCAGCGGCGACCTTTTCGACAGCGAATACGTCACGCGTGACACGCGCGAGCTTTTACTGCGCGAGTTTGCAAAATGCGGCGATATGAAAATATTTATTTCCCCCGGCAATCACGACCCGCTTACCCCCGGATCGATTTATGCAACGGCGGAATTCCCCGAAAACGTTCATATTTTCGGCGGCGAGAGGGAATGCGTGCGTCTTGACGATTTGGGTGTGGATATTTACGGCTTCGGCTTTACGGGTAAAAACTATCTTTCCTCGCCCGTTGCGGGCTGGAGCATACAGGATAAAAGCCGTATAAACATACTCGTTTGCCATGGCGATATGAGCGGCGGCGACACGACGGGCCCGATAAGCAGGCAGGAAATTGCCAATTCGGGGTTTGATTATATCGCGCTCGGTCATATTCACAAGCCGACGGGACTTTTGAACGAAAACGGCGTTTATTACGCCTACCCCGGCTGTATCGAGGGCAGAGGCTTCGACGAGCTTGGCTATAAGGGTGCGATGTTCGGCACGCTCGAAAAGGGCAACGCGGATATTCAGTTAAAACGCTTTTCCAAATCGCGTTACGAGCTTGCGACAGTCGATATTTCGGGCGCAAGAGAAAAGCTCGAAGCGCTTGATATAATACGCAACGCGATAAGACAATATACCGACGATACGGCACTTCGCCTTACGCTTGTCGGCGAGGTGAAGAACGCATTTGTTATTCTCCCGAACGAGATAGGCAAGGGATGCGAATATCCCTATTATATCGAAATAATCGACGAAACCTTTGTTGCGCCCGATTTGGGCGAGCTTGAGCAGAGCAATACCCTAAAGGGCATTTTCGTACGGAAGCTGTTGGAGGAAATGCGCTCGCTCGATAAAGAAAGCGAGGAATACCGCGTGCGTGCGCTTGCGCTGAAATACGGTATTGCCGCGCTTGAGGACAGAGGTATTTCGGATTACGACAAAGGGGGTGACCGCGCGTGAACGTTAACATAGAAAAAATAGAAATAGTTTCCTTCGGCAAGCTTAAAAACGCGTCGCTTTCCGCCGAAAAGGGTATAAATATACTCTCGGCTCCGAACGAAAGCGGCAAAAGCACACTCGCGGCGTTTATAAAATTTGTCTTTTACGGCTTTGTCGGCGCAAGAATGCAATCGCTCACCGAAAACGAACGCAAGCTTTATACCCCTTGGGGCGGCGAAATATGCGAGGGCAGTATAACCCTTACCGCCGACGGAACGAAATATACCGTACATCGCCGTTGCCTTGCCTCGGGCAAGGAAAACGCCGAAATAATAAATTACGCCACGGGCAGAGCCGAATTTATCGGCGAGGTTGCGGGCGAGGTGTTTTTCGGTGTTTCGGAGGAGGTATTTGCAAGAACGCTGTTTTTCCGTCAGCTTACGCTCCCGCAGAGCAAGGACGAAATTCTTGCCGACAGATTGCGCAATATTGCGATAAGCGCGGACGAGCAGGTAAGCACCAAAAAGGCGGTCGCGCGGCTTAACGAATGCAAAAACGAGCTTAAGGGCAGGCTTGGAAGCGGGCTTATACCCAAGGCGGAAAAGGAGCGCGACGAGCTTGAAGCCGCGATAACCGAATCGCTTTCGATACGCAAGCAGACCGAAATTTTGAATGCGGAGATAAAAAAGCGCGCCGCAGATATGGCGTCTGCCGCGGAACAGCTTGAAATATTAAACGAAGAACGCAGAAATATCGAAAAATACGATTCTCTTACAAAGCTTCGCAACATAAACCGCCTTGCGCTCGAAGAGCAAAACGCGCGCGAGGAATACGAAGCCGCGTCGGCAGGCTTGAAGCAACGCGACGACGGCGATGCTTTCCGCGCACTTTATGCGAAAAATACAGAATACGTTGCAGTCTGCCGCGAATGCGAAAAGATTGGGCGCGAGCTTCAGGAAGCGGTTTCCGCGCGCGACGACCTGCTTGAAGATGCGCAGATAACCCCCGAGGAAGCAAAGGAAGCGGAAAAGACTATAAACAGCTCGAAAAAGCTTTCGAGAATACTCTTTTTCGCGGCGGCTGTGCTTGTTGTGGCGGGTGTTATAACGTCGCTTGCAAGTGCGGGTACGATGGGTCTGGGCATAATTATTGCCGTTGCGGGTGTGGTTGCCGCAGTTGTCGGCGCGGTAATACTTGCAAAGCCCGCAGGTATGGCAAAAGAGCTTGGCTTTGCAAACGCAGGCGAGCTCGAAAGGGCTGTAAACGCGCTTCCCGCGTTGGAAAGACAGATAGAGGAATCCGAACGCAGGGTAAAAATACTCGAAGGCGAACATCGCGAAAGCAAAACGAAATGCGCGATACTCAAGCGCGAGCTTGACGAGGGTATCGGCAGATATACCGACGTTGCCGAGGGCAACTACGAGGACCGCTTACAGCTAATACTCCGTCTTTCCTCCGAAAGCGGCGAAAAGCTTGCAATATGGCGCGCAAAGAAGGAAGAGCTCGATAACGCAACAAAGGGCGTGGATATAAACGCGCTTGCCGAAGATGCGCGCGGCGCAGAGCCGCCCGAGCGCGATAAAGCGAAGGTCGACCTTGAAATACGCTTTTACAGCGATAAGCATTACAAGCTTTCCGAGCTTAACCGCGCGGACGAGCTTGCTCTTGCAACGCTCGAGGCGAAATGCGGCGACCCCGCCGTTTTGGTGGGCAAGCGCGATTCGTTGAACGCACGCATAGACGAGCTTACAATAAAGCACAAGGCTTACGAAACCGCGGTAAGGGTTATCGAGGAATCGGCAGATTATATGAAGAGTATGGTTGCGCCGCGTATAGGTGAGCGCGCCGATGAATATTTTACCGCCGCAACGGGCGGAAAGTATTCGGCTTTCGAGATAGACACAAGGCTTTCGATGAGCTTCGGCGAAGATATGCGCAGAAGCTGTGATTACCTTTCGGCGGGCACGCGTGACAGCGCTTATCTCTCGTTGCGCTTGGCGCTTGCCGATATGCTCTTCGGCGGTTGCGGCGTGCCGATATTGCTCGACGACGCGTTTGTTCGTATGGACGATAACCGCCTGCGAATGATTGCGGGGGCAATAAAGGAAGCGTCGAAAAAGCACCAGATATTTATTTTAACTCACGGAAACCGCGAAAGCTTGGCGTTTAGCGACATAGGCGCGGACTTTAGCGAGGTTTCGATAACACAGCAGGGATAAAAATGGCAATAAGGCTCACGGATAAAACCCCGATAAGGTATATAAAGGGAATAGGCGAAGCAAGATACGCCGCGTTTTCGAAATTGGGTATCGAAACGGCGGGCGATTTGCTTGGCTTTTATCCGCGCGCTTATGAGGAACGGGGCAAAATAATCCCGATAGCGCAGGCGCTCGACGGCGAAATATGCTCGGTCGAAATAACCGTGCGCGAAACCTCGGCTGTTAAGGTAATACGCGGAAAATTAAGCGTTTTCCGCTCGATAGTCGAGGACGAAAGCTGTGTTATGGAGCTTGTCTTCTTCAATATGCCGTTTATGGCAAAAACGCTTACAAAGGGCAGACGCTTCCGCGCATACGGCCGTATGAAAATAGGGCTTTACGGAAGAGAAATGGTATCGCCTAAATTAGAGCCGATACTGCCGAACACAGATTTGCCATATTACGTTCCGATATATAAAGTAACCCCGCCGCTTACCCAAAAGGCGGTGTATTCGGCGGTAGAAGAGGTGCTTCCGCTTTGCGAAACGCTCCCCGAAATATTGCCTGCGGGGTTGCGTGCTTCGAACGGCTTGCTTCCGCGCGGCGAGGCGGTAAGGCTTATGCACCGCCCGAAGGACGTAACGTCGCTCGCAAGGGCGCGGCGCACGCAGGCGTTTACCGAAATAACCGTGTTCCGTCTTGCGCTTTCTTCTATGCGCCGTTCGGTGGAAAAAGGCAATTCCTTTTCGTTAACACTAAAAAACAGCGGAGTAAAGCACTTTTTCGAAAACCTGCCCTTTGAGCTTACGGGAGCGCAAAAAAGGGCGGTAAAGGAAATTTTTGCCGACCTTCAGCGCGATATTCCCATGGCGCGTCTTGTTCAGGGCGACGTCGGCAGCGGTAAAACCGCCGTTGCGGCAAGCGCTGTCTATTTGTGCGTAAAGAACGGCTTTCAGGCGTGTATGATGGCTCCCACCGAAATACTCGCCGCACAGCATAAAAAAACGCTCGATAAATTCCTTTCTCCCTTCGGGATAAGGACCGAACTTTTGGTTTCGGGTCTGCCCGCCGCCGAAAAGCGCCGCGTGCGCGAGGGCTTGGCGGACGGAAGCATAGACGTTGCTGTGGGAACGCACGCGCTTATAACCGATAACACAAAATTCAAAAATCTTGCGCTTGCAGTTGTCGATGAACAGCACCGTTTCGGCGTTAAACAGCGTAAAACGCTTTTGGATAAAAGCGAAAGAGGGGGTAAGCGCGCCCATATACTCGTTATGTCGGCAACGCCGATACCGCGTTCGCTTTCGCTGATAATTTTCGGAGATTTAGATGTTTCTCTGCTCGACGAGCTTCCGCCGGGAAGACAAAAAATCGAAACACGCGTCGTAACCAAAAGCGAAAGCAGGGAAATACATTCGTTTATAAAGGAAGAAATAGCAGAGGGCGGCAGAGCGTATATCGTTTGTCCGCTTATCGAGGAAAGCGAGGACACCCCCGACGGAAAACGCGCGGCGGAAAGCTATTTTAAGGAGCTTGCCGAAGGCGTGTTCGAGGGCATACCGATGGGACTTTTGCACGGCAAAATGAAGCCGAAGGAAAAGGCGGAGGTAATGGCTGATTTCGCATCGGGGAAGACAAAAATACTCGTTTCCACCACGGTAATCGAGGTCGGCGTCGACGTACCCGAAGCGACGGTTATGGTTATCGAAAACGCCGAATGCTTCGGGCTTTCACAGCTCCACCAGCTCCGCGGACGTATCGGGCGCGGCAGTAAACGCTCGGTTTGCATACTCGTGCGCGGCGGCGGTAACGACGAAAGCGCCGAAAGGCTTGCGATAATGCGCGATACCTCGGACGGCTTTAAGGTTGCCGAGGCGGATTTGGAGCGCCGCGGACCGGGCGATTTCTTCGGTGAACGCCAAAGCGGTGAATTTTCGTTTGCCTGCGCGGCAATAGGAGATATTTCTCTGCTTTCCGAAACCGAAGCTATTGTAAAATCGATACTCGAAGACCGCGAAAACCCCGAATACGCCTGCCTGTTCGAGCAGGCGGACATATTCCTCGAAAGGAACGAAAGCGGCAAGACTGTAAACTGATATGAAAATAGGAAACATAGAATTCCGCCACGGGCTTTTTCTTGCGCCGATGGCGGGTATAACCGACCACCCCTTCCGTTCGCTATGCGTTAAATGCGGTGCAGAGGGGGTAACAAGCGAGCTTATAAGCGCGAAGGGTGCCTTTTACGGCGACAAAAAGACCGACGGTCTTGCGAAGGTATATCCCGACGAGCGTATTGCGGCTATACAGATATTCGGGAGCGACCCCGAAATAATGGCAAACGCCGCAAGACTTATGACCCGCTTTTCTCCCGATTATATCGATATAAATATGGGCTGTCCCGTGCCAAAGCTTGTCAAGAACGGAGAGGGAAGTGCGCTTATGCGCGACCCCGCGCTTTGCGAGCGTATTGTTAAAGCCGTCGTTTCGGCGGTCGATATTCCGGTAACCGCGAAATTTCGCAAAACCTGTGATGACGAATACCCCGAAAGGGCGATAGAGGTCGCGCTTGCCTGCGAATCGGGCGGTGCGAGCGCGGTGTTTGTTCACGGCAGAACGCGAAATCAGATGTATTCGGGTACTGCCGACAGGGAAATAATCAAAAAGGTAAAGCAAAGCGTAAAAATACCGGTTGTCGGCAACGGCGACGTTGCTTGCTATGCCGATTTTGTAAAAATGAAAGAAGAAACCGGCTGTGACGGCGTTATGGTCGGCAGAGGGGCTTACGGCTCGCCTTGGGTGTTTGCCGAAATAAAGGCGGGGCTCGAGGGCTATGAATATACCGAGCCGAGCAATTCCGAAAAGCGCGAGCTTTTGATGCGTCAGCTCGATAACGTTATTGCCGAAAAGGGCTTAAACGGCATTCGCGAATTCCGCCACCACATATTGCAATATTGCAAGGGCTTTTCGGGAAGCGCGAGGATGCGAAAGGACATTTCACTTATAACAAGCCGCGCGGCGGCGGAGGATGCGATACGCTTTATATTCTGCTGATGCGCTATTGACTTTTATATTTATTTGTGCGATAATATCCTATGTATCGATATAATTCGTATTAATGTAATTTTGGAGGAGCGGCTATGTCCTTTTCGGACATTCATACTCACATACTTTACGCAACCGACGACGGCGCGAAAACGCGCGAGGATATGTTTGAAATAGTCGAAACGGCTTACGCAGGGGGTACAAGGCTTATCTGCGCAACTCCGCATTTTCACCCCGGTTATTTCGGCGATAACCGCGAACAGGCTCTTTACGCGTTTGAAGTTCTTAAAAAGCATTGCGAAAAGCGTTATCCCGATTTGAAGCTGTTTTTGGGTAACGAGCTTTTCTATACCCACGACAGCATATCATGGATGAAAAACAGCCTTTGCCGTCCGATGGGAAGCACGAGATACGTGCTTGTAGAGTTCGCTGTCGACAGTTCCGAAGACGAAATTGCCGAGGGTGCGGACAGGCTGTTGAATATCGGCTATATCCCGATAATCGCTCACGCCGAACGCTATAAAAATTTGAATTACGGCAGATTGCTCGCCCTGCGCGAAAACGGCGTGCTTGTTCAGGTAAATGCACAGGCTGTTTGTCAAAAGCCGTTTGCCTTTGCGCTTAACAAGCGTGTGAAGATGCTGCTTTCCGAAAGGCTTGTCGACTTCGTTTCGAGCGATACGCACGATATTACAAAACGCCCCCCCGATATAAAAAAATGCTACGAATATCTTGAAGATAAATACGGCCGTGAATATGCAGAAAAGCTGTGCCGCACCAATGCGGAGCGTCTGCTTTGCCCTGAAACGACTGCGGAGGAAAATGTATGAACAACAGAGTCACATTAAAAACTATATCGCTTAAGGATTTATGGAACGTTTTCCGCGGCTGTTTTCTGTTTGTTATAGCTGCGGCGGTAATCTGCACGGCGGCGATGTTCGCATACGCGAAGCTTACCTATACACCTATGTATTCCTCTAAGGGTACGCTTTATATGTTCCCGAAATACGAAGAGGGAACCGAAATTTCCCAAAACGACTGGACCTACAATTATACTATTGCGAACGTCGTTATTTCGGATACCATCTACGTGCTTCAAAGCCGCACCGTGCTTAATCAGGTCGGCGAAGATATCGGTATTTCGAACGGCTACGGCTCGCTCAAAGGAAACATTTCGATAAGCAACCCAGAGGATACCCGCGTGCTTGAAATAACCGCGACCGCTTCCTCGCCCGAAACCGCAAAGCAGATAGTCGATTCGCTTTGCAAGCACGGACCTGTCGAAGCAAACCGTGTGCTTCAGTACGACCGTATTCACGTTTACGAGGAAGGCACGTACAGCAACTGGGCGATAAATCAGGTATCTCTTATGGGGTATCTTAAATTCGGTATTATTGCGGGCGCGCTTGTTTATCTTGTGTTCCTTGCGATGTTCCTTTTCGATAACTATATCCACACCGAGGACGATATCGACCGTTATTTGGGCTTGAGCGTTCTCGGCGATATTCCCGATGCAGACGCACCCAAGAAAAAGAACAAGTATGCGCGTTACCGAAACGACAAAAAGCGCGGATATAAGCAATATTACGCGGCCTCGACAAAGCCCGAAGACGGAAAGAAGGAGTAAAAATGGAAGCGATAACTCTTAAATTACCCGGAGATAACGACTTTTTCACCGAGGAAGCATATAAGGTATTGCGTACGAATTTGCAGTTCTGCGGTCAGGATGTGCGCGTTATCGCGGTTACGAGCTGTAACGAAAACGACGGCAAAACCACCGTTGCACTCCATATCGCAAAAAGCTTTGCCGAGCTCGATAAGCGCGTGCTTCTTATTGATGCGGATATGCGTAAATCGGTTATGGCGGGCCGTAATACCAACGCCAAAATGCATAGCGGTTTAAGCGAGGTGCTTACCGGTATGTGCCCGATATCTCAATGTCTTTATCCCGTTGCCGAAAACGCAAATATGCATATACTTTTTGCGGGTCAGTACCCGCCCAACCCCGTTGAGCTTTTGAGCGGTAAGTATTTCACCGCGCTTATAAACGAATGCCGCAAGGTTTACGATTATATAATTATCGACACCCCCCCGCTCGGTCAGGTTATCGATGCGGCGGTAGTTGCCGAAAAGTGTGACGGCGCGGTTATGGTTATCGGTAATTCGAAGGTGCATTACCGTCTTGCGCAGGAGGTTGTCGAGCAGATACAAAAGAGCGGCTGCAAAATGCTCGGCGTTATCCGCAACAACCGTAAGCAGATGAACAAAAAGTATTATTACCGCAAATATTACCGCCACGACAGCGGAGTTTCGAAAAAGAAAAAATAAAAAAACGGGGCAGGGCTTTTGCTTTGCCCTTTTTGGGAATTATTATGATAAAAGACAGAGAAGGAAATATTCTCGCATACGACAGCGGGCAGGGTGGCTCGCTCGATTTTCTTTACAAAACCGCCTTCGGCAGGTTAATTACCAGGCTCTTAACGCGTAAATTCATTTCCGAGCTCGGGCGGGTTTATATGGAATCGCGTTTTTCGAAACGCCGCATAAAAAAGCTTATCGACGCCAACGGCATAGATATGAGCGATTACGAGCAACGCGAATTTTCGTCGTTCAACGATTTCTTTACACGTAAGCTTTTAGAGGGCAAGCGCGATATCTGTACCGACGAAAACGCAATTATTGCCCCCGCCGATTCAAAGCTTACCGTTTACGATATTTCCGAAAGCTCGGTTTACCGCATAAAGGGGTGCGATTACAGCATAAAAACGCTTCTCGGCGGCGATGCCGGGCTTGCGCGCGAATTTTACGGCGGAAAATGCTTTATTTACCGCCTTACCGTAGATAATTACCACCGCTATTGCTACCCCGACAGCGGGCGTGAGCTTTCGCACCGATTTATAAAGGGAATATACCACACGGTAAACCCGATAGCGCTTGAAAATCACGACGTTTACGGCAAAAACTGCCGCGAGCTCACACTGCTCGAAACCGATAATTTCGGTCGCGTCGCGTATATCGAGGTCGGCGCGATGATGGTCGGCAGAATAAACAACACACATAAGGAATCATTCGAGCGCGGCGAGGAAAAGGGCTTTTTCTCGTTCGGCGGCTCGACGATAATATTGCTTTATAAAAAGGATAAAGCTCTTCCCGACGAGGATATAGGGCAAAACAGCCGCGAGGAAACCGAAACCACGGTGCTTTACGGCGAAAGGGTAGGTGTTAGGTATGGATGTTAAAAATCTTGCACTCGGCAAAGAGGTAAAAATAAAAAGCCTTGTTCCTATGGAAAACAGCTATGCTTCTGTCGAAAAGGGAAGCAAGGATATGCTTACCGACGGAAATAAAGGCGACCCGTCGAGCTGTTACAGCGGCGAATGGGCGCACTTTTACCGCGGAATGGGCAGAAGCCTTACTGTCGACCTTGGCGGCGATTACGCGGTTTCGGGCTTTTCCGCAGGATTTATTCACGATAAAAATATGGGCATATATTCGCCCGAAGACGTGCGCCTGCTTCTTTCCGAAAACGGCAACGATTTTTACTGCGTTACAACCGTAAAATCCCCCTATCCCGCATCGTTCGATATGCAGGTACGCGCTGTATATTCCGAAAATCTCGGTCACCCGATAAAGGCAAGGTTTGCAAGAATCGATTTCGGGGTAGAGGTAAACGTTTTCTGCGATGAATTCAGCGTTTTCGGCAGAGAATGCGACGGTGCGGAAGCCGAGCTTTACGGCGAGCCTGTGCGCGAAGTTAACAAAAATTGCTTTGCCGCGCGCGATTCAATGGGCGGTGCTTACGATATTCCGCTTCTCTATTTCGGCTATTGGCCCGAGGACGAACGCGTTGCGAAGCTCAGAAAGAGCGATTTTATACCCTATGTCGCTTATATCGACCGCGACGGTAACCCGATCGATACGATGTTCGATTCGATATTAATGCTCACCGTTCAGGGACGTTGCCCCTCCGGCGGCTGTCTTGGCTATCACGGCGCGCCCTCGAAGCTTTCGGATTGGGAATTTGTTATCGAGGAACTTTTTGCCGAAGGTCAGAATTTAAAGGCGCTCGACGAAGCGGTTGCGGAATTAAAGCCGAAAATAGGCCTTGCGCCCGATTATAAGCACAAGGTTTATCTTACCGCGCCCGTGCCGAAGGTGTCGAACGAGCCGTTCGGCGATCTCAACGGCGACGGTATCGAGGAAAAACTGCTTACCGACGACGACTGTATCGAAGCCTACGCCGCGTTTGTGGATATGGTGACGCGCAGGTTTGAATCCGAGCATCTTCAAAATATCGTTATCGACGGCTGGTTTTGGAATAACGAATCGGCTTCGCGTGCGAACAGAGATGAAGAGGAATATTTCGCCACGCGCTGTGTCGAAAATCTGCATAAGCGCGGCTATAAATGCGTGTTCATCCCCTATTTCCAAGCGGGTGGAAGCGAGAAAGCCGAAAGCATCGGCTTCGACTGCACCACAATGCAACCCGGCCTTTCCTTCCAGCAGGTTTTGGGCAAGGACCCCCAAGCGATGATGCAGGATTTTACCGATCTTTGCAAAAAATACGGCTTCGGTGTCGAGCTTGAGGTACACCACGGCGTAAAGAATCCCGAAACGCGTGAAACCTATTCCCGTCTTTTCGATGAATATATGCTCGCTTGTATGCGTAACGGTATGATGACCGACACGGTGCATACCTATTATCAGGCGGCGGGCCCCGGTGTATTTTACAGCTGTGCCGTTTCGAAGGAAGATTCGATGCGCGTCCTTTACGAAAAGCTTTATAAATTTATAAAGGGTACTCTTACCGAGGACGATTTTACCGCAAAACCGAAGCCTGAGGAATGCGAAGAAGTTTCCTTTGCCGAGGTGCCAGACGCAATCGAAACATTGGAAGAAATATCCGAAACGCCTTACGAAGTAACGGCAGAGATCGTAGAGCCTGTGACCGATATTTCAGAAACCGAGGAATTAGACGGACTTAACCCCTTGGCGGTAGAAAGAGATGAAGTTCTGCTTGAAACCGAGATTTTTGAAGAAGGCGAAGCATACGAAGAAACGAAATGTGAAAAAGCAAAGCGTTTTATAAAGAAAAACAAAAAGAAGATCGCGCTCGGCGTCGGCATAGCGACGGCACTCGGCACGGCATATATCATCGCAAAAGCGATAAAAGGAAAGGATTGATGCCGAAACTTGTCTGTTTCGGCACATACACGATAGGCGAAACAACCATCGAAGAATAATAACGGATAACAAAAACGACAAGTTCAAACTTGTCGTTTTTTCGCTCATATAAATCACGGCGAAAGCGTGTATATCATTAATTTCGCAGAAATGCACCTTCGGTGAAGAGATGCAAAGACAGCGTGGCGTCTTTGGTGATATACAGCTCAAAGGGTTGATGATATACCAAGCCTGCGGTTTGGATAAAAAATAATACGGTCAGAAGACCGTATTATTTTTGGCGCAGAGGGAGGGATTCTCCGTTCGCTATCACGGCTTACCGCATTATTCCATAATGCTCACGCCGTTTCGCTCACTCCCCCGTGGCGGCAAAAATGTGTCCCCGACACATTTTTTCACGCCCTTCGAATCCCTTCGAATACCAAAAGAAAAAGGACACATACCGTGTCCTTTTGTCTTTTGGCGCAGAGGGAGGGATTCTCCGTTCGCTATCACGGCTTACCGCATTATTCCATAATGCTCACGCCGTTTCGCTCACTCCCCCGTGGCGGTAAAAATGTGTCCCCCGACACATTTTTCCACGCCCTTCGAATCCCTTCACAACAAAACAAAAAAGCCGTACTTCGTACGACTTCTTTGTTTTTGGCGCAGAGGGAGGGCTTCGAACCCTCGTGTGGTTTCCCACAAACTGATTTCGAGCGAAAATAATCGAGTTTTTTATAGTTGATTTTAGTTGATTTTAATTGCAGTTGATTGATGATAAAAAGCGTGAATTTGCAAGGGTTTTCAGGCTTTTTCGAATATAAAAAAACCAAAAGTATTGAAAAACAAAGGGGTTTCGGAGTGTATATGATTTCGAAGAAAAAATTAGAGAAAAATTAGAAAATTACGAAAAATAAGCGATTTTTGAGCAAAAGTGGACACACATTTTGGGTGCGGTTTCGAACGATAACACTCAAAAAACTCTCGTATTTAGGAAGAACTGTTAGAACATAATAATAGCACACAAAGGCAGAGATTACAAGATTAATTCCTGTAGTCTCTGCCTTTTTTATTTCCCAAAATTAAATTTACATAAAGGAGAAACAACTATGACACGAAAAGAACAACTCAAACAAGAGTTAGATGAGATGACGGGGTTTGTTGATGCTTGCGAAATAGCGATAGACTATTTTCTCGGACTCGACAAAGACATGTCGAAAAGTATGACGCAGCTATTAAGCGACTCTGTATCCATATACAGACAGTTTTTTGATAACTCAAAGCTGAAGTACATCAACTTCTTGCGAAACTTCGCTAAATGATGCATGTTTTCTATTGTAATCCACAAGAAAACATGTTATAATATAAAATGCAAGCAGTATATCTTGTAATGTAAGCTCGTTGTTAGGGCTTTTTGATGATAATTAATTGAGATTCAAGTTGATGTGAAAGGAGAATCTTATGCCGTATTCACAGAACGATGTCGATCGCATCATTGAACTAATCAAAGAAATAGAAAACCGCAAGGAACATCCCAATGCGGCTGCTACATACAAGGATATTCCTGCTCTGCAGGAGATCGATAGGATTGTAAATGCACACCTAACTGTGCAACCCCGTGACCGTGATACGCTCGTCGATAGTATTGGTGCCATGCGATACCTCGGTACAGCCTATGAGCATATGTGGCGTATTCCTTATGCAATAAGATACTATAAAAGACTTTTGGAACTGCAAGCGGAACTGTTAAGTCGCTTCGGAGAGAATGACGAGAACTGCAAGGATGATTATTACACCGCTCTGCGCGCACGTAACTATTACGGAAAAGACAGTTGCGACGATCTTGTTGAGTTGGCAAAAAAGCTTCTGCCGGAGGACAAGCGAAAAGAAGTTGAGAAGGAGATCCTTGAAGATTTCCGTCCGCTGAAGCATGATCCCGTAGAGCTGACTCCAATGTATTTATCGGTCATTGACGAGGTTGAACGCCGAATGGATACCGATGAAATAAAGAATATGCACCACTTTCAAAGGAGCGATGTGCTTCGCCGGTTGCTCCGAGAATACGGAATAGAATGGCGACCGGTGACCCTTCTGAACCCCGGTGTGCGTTTTGATTAAACAAACCACGAAGATGCAACAAAGGAGATAACGATGGCAATGACAATAAGCTACAACAAGCTGTGGAAGGTACTTGTAGATAAGAAGATGAGCAAAGCAGACCTCAGACGCGCAACCGAGATGGCATCCAATACCATGACAAGTTTGCGACGTGACAAGAAGGTCTCGTTGGATGTTTTGCTCCGCATCTGCGAGGTTCTTGATTGTGATATCGGTGACATTATGAGTGTACACAAGGAAGAAACGGACAGCGTCCGCGATTTATAAGATAAAAAGTTAGCGACAAAGGAGGCGATCACGTGAGCAAAACAAAGAAAATGAGAAAACTGATCAAAGCAGCTAAAATGGGCAAGCCCTATGCAATGTATCAGCTTGGTATCTGCTACCAGCTCGGTCGTGAACGTCCTCAGGATATAAACGAGGCGGCAACGTGGATCGCCGATGCAGCCGAAGCGGGCTATGCCCCGGCAATTGAATGGATGAAGGACTATAGTTTTGATGATAACGTTTCTGTTCAGGCAGAAGCATAAGGGAGGAAGGCACGATGGCAGATAAGAAGACTTTAGATGTCGTTTTGGAGAAGGTTGGCAATCAACCGTTAAAAACCACAAAAGTATTGTGTGGAGCGTTAGGGCTTGGTCTCGCTGCAGCAAAAGGTATGGTGGATAAAGTACCGACAACTGTGGCAAAGGGACTCGACAGCGACAAGGCAATCACTCTCAAAAAAGAACTGGAAGCTCTCGGCAATACCGTGTCTATCCCCGGCATGGAGACAAAAACAGAAGCTCCTGCAACGAAGAAGGCTACCGCAACGAAGAAACAGACGACCCAAAAGTCCGCACCTACTCCGTTGACGGTAGCAACACCATCCAATGATGATTTTGATGCCATCTTCGGTGGCAGTACCGCACAAAAGGCTACAACAACGACAAAAGCAAAAGCCGCACCCAAAGCAAAAACATACAAAGCAACTGCCGCAGACTATGATTATTATATTTATGATGAAATGCTGATTACTTCTGCTGAGGAACTATTAACATCCCTTGGCTATTCGGTAATAGAAAAGTAAAAGAATTAACGGAGGTACGCTATGAAACTGGTATTCGTTTCATCAACATTTAAGGATATGCAGTTTGAACGGGATATGTTGCAAACCTATGCCATTCCCACGCTTAATGAACAACTGCGCGAATATGGTGAAAAAGCGTACTTCGGCGATTTGCGTTGGGGCGTTAATACCACCGATTTGGATTCGGACGAAGGTAGCCGCAAGGTGCTTAAGGTATGCCTTGACCAAATCGATAACTGCAAGCCTTATATGATCGTGCTGATCGGTGAGCGCTATGGCTGGATACCGGCACAGACGCTGATCGATGAAGCGTGTGTTTTAAAGGGTATTGATAAAATCAACGATATTTCCGTAACCGAGCTGGAAATCGATTACGGCGCATTGCTTAACCCCGAATATGAGGGGCGCATCCTGTTCTATTTCCGCAACCTTGACAAAACCGGTATGACCGATGCCGAGCGTCGTGATTATGAAGCAGAAAGCGATGTTCATCTGCAAAAGGTGGAAGAACTAAAACGACGCATCGGAGAAATTTATCCCGAACACATTCGTTATTATGATGCTGTGTGGGATGCGGAATCTCAAAAGGTTACCGGTCTTGAAAGCTTTCTTTCGCAGGTTGAGGCCGATCTTGGCGATGTGTTGCTTCGGGATCTGGAGTGTGAGAACAACCTTCCCTGGCAAGAACGCAGTATGCAAGCTGCCCATCGTTATTTTGAAGAAGCCAATAAAACTTTGGTGTCTACAAACAGCGGTGATGTTGCTTACATCGGTTCGGGCGCCGAAGATTGTGCTACATTTATTTACGTTTCAGGCGAAGAAGGTAGTGGAAAAAGCGCAACGGTTATAACCGGTTATTGTTCTGACGAAAGCGAAAAGTTGGCTTTCTCTCTCGGACTTGATAAATTCAGCCGTAATGCCTTCGACTTTGAACGAATCCTGATATACAAATTAGAAGAAATTTTAGGCTACGAGCACGAAGATTACGAGGATGAACAGCTGGACGAAACCGTTCTTAAGTTACTCTCCTCTTTGGAAGAGCCTATCGGCATCTATGTAGACAATGCAGATGAAGATTTTCTGCAATTCCTTTCTCGATTGGAAATGGACTATCGCAATAGCGAAGAATCGATTGAACTCAACGCATTATTTATGATTGCAGTGCAAAAGGAA
>JAZSHQ010000013.1:0-11695 GCA_045533335.1 Eubacteriales bacterium | reverse complement strand
TTTAATGGCCTTATACCCTTTTATATATCGTTCTTTCTTCCAATAGTCCAGGACAGTAAAGGTATATTCCCGGATCCGCTGCGCCTCTTTGGGGCTGGGGTCTGGCTTTCCCGCAGCGTCCCATATCTTTTCAAACAAAATACGGTTGCTTTGCTGCGTTTTGCCTTTCATTACGGTAATGCGCCGCAATAGATAGCCTTTAATAGATATGCGTTGCTCTGTATTGCTTGCGTTTGGCACGTCCAGCAGCTTTGCCGGTACGGTTAAAACTTGCTTTGTAAGCCTTGCATAGTCGTACAAAACGGGCGTTTTTATGATTTTATAGGCCGTTACCTTTTTGCCGCCCGCCATTACCTCGATTTTTTCCAGCGGTAAAAGGTAAGTATCTACTTTGCCGCCGGTGATTTGTTCGCCGTTCAAGCTGGCATTACGTCGTAAAAGTTCCTGGGTGCAATCTATTTGCACTCTAACAAAGCGGCTTTTGTCCAGGCTACGCGTAACGGCTCCCAATGTCTGCGGGCTGGGCGTTTCGGTGCCGGTGGAATGGATCATAGCGCGGTAAACTGTCGCGGGCGTTATAATGTGGCTGGGGTCGCCATACAGAAAAAGGCTTGTTACGGCGTCCGCTACGTTTCTGTCGTACTCTGTACAAGGTTGGCGGCCGGATAATTTCACGTTGTCGCCCTCATAACTTAATATGCAGCGTGTGGTTATTTCCGTTTTGCCGCGTCCAGATACTACAAGGTCGATTGCTCCGGCGTCTATGATGTCTTTGGTTATGCTGTTAGCCAGCTTATTGTTAGGCACAACGTGTTTTTGCGGAATGTGACTTGATAGCTGCGGCAAGGCTGCGCGTACCTCGTCGGCCAGCTCGATGTTAGGGCTTTTAATAGCGGCGTCGATAACGGTTTTTATAATGATTTCTACGTTTTCCGTATCGGCTGCGGGCTTGCCTTTTTCGATGTAGCGTAAAAAATACTTTAACGCAATTACTATTTCGTCGTGGTATTCGCTTGTAAGCTCCACCGTTTCCGCGTTCCAGGTTTCCCATTCAGCAGAATTAAAAGGCGGTTGCCTGGTGTCTAACTGCTGGCTTTTTTCTAAATATTCGGTTAGGCGTTTTAGGGTGCTTTTTTTAAGCTCTGTGTTGTTACTCAATTATTGCCCCCCGTTCTTTTCCATATCAGCCCTTACAAGCTCGCAAATATATTCGGTAATAGTTACGGTCTTTTCTGGGCTGCTGGCTCTGTATGCTGCGGCCTGTAAATACTCTTTGTATTCCAGCGGCATTTTAAGGTTAAAGCGGTAATACTCCGGCTTTTGTGTGTTCCGTGTGTCTTGTGTGTCTTGCGTGTCTGCTGTGTCTGTTGTGTTTCCTCTGGCTATTGTGTCGAATATGTCAGCACTTGCGGCGGCTGCGCCTTTCAGTTTCTTTGCCATTGTGTAAGATCCTCACTTTCTTTTTTATAGGCCTATTTCGTCCAAAAGGTCTAAATAATCGCGCGCCGGTTTGGATTTGGGCGCATACTCAAAAAGGGATTGCCGCAAGGTCTGCGCCTCACGTACTGCCACGCCGTCGCGTATCGTGGTTTTAAGGACGGGTATTTTTAATTCGGCTGCTTTCTTTCCCATTGTGTCGATTATCTCGCGGGCTATAAGCGTTCTGCTGCTGTGCCGGGTGTAAAGAATACCGGCGATTGTCAGCCCCTTGTTATAGTCGCTCTGGGCTTTGCGTATTGTCTGGGTCAGCTGGTAAAGGCCTTGCAAACTCAATATGTCGGCCTGTAAAGGTATAATTACCTTGTCAGCGGCCGCCAGCGCGTTTATAAGCAACGTTCCCAGGGTGGGCGGTGTGTCTATTACTAT
Organism: Eubacteriales bacterium; assembly: GCA_045533335.1. GTDB lineage: Bacteria > Bacillota > Clostridia > Oscillospirales > CAG-382 > Coliplasma. The sequence goes on along the minus strand of JAZSHQ010000013.1, from coordinate 9,829 downwards.
AACATCGTAGCGGCTCTTTAACGGCCTTATAGCGCGTTGTAGGGCATATATGCGGGCGTCGCCTTTTAGTATGGTATCAGCTCCGGCAAGGTTAAGGCTGCCCGCGATAACGTCGCCTTGCGGGGTGTGCTGGATCAGCTGCGCGGGTGTTCCGTCTTGCGTCATAAGCTCGTAGGCTCCAACGTCCAGCGGATTTGCGCCCATAATGAAAGATAGATTGCTTTGCGGGTCAAGGTCAATAACAAGGGTCTTTTTGCCCTTGTAGGCTGCGCCGGTTGCTATGGCTGCCGCTGTGGTGCTTTTGCCGGTGCCGCCCTTTTGATTTGATACGGTAATTATCATTTTTCTGCCCCCTCTTTGTCGTCGCATATTTCAATATTTCTTAAAACAAATTCAATGCCGGCGGCAAAACCACCAACGGCAAAAGCGCGGTTATAATTAAAGGCGTCCTCTGTTTCGTTCTTTTGCTCTTGTGCCTTTACATAAGGCAAGGCAGCTTTATATATTCCGTCCATTCCTAAGCTGTTTATTGCCTCAATTATAAGGCGGTTTATGGTTTCGGCGTCCATATCGCCCATAAGGTTTTTACTCATTTTTAGCCGTCCTTTCTCTATCAAAGGTTATATTTCTAATACAAGATAGACGTTATTTTTCGTCCGGCTCTGCCGGTACAAACAGCTTTTCAAGCTCGGCCGCAGTAATGCGGATCTGGTTTCCAATGCGGTAATGGTCTATTTTCTTTTTGCGTACAAGGGTGTAAAGGGTGTTTTCGTGGACGCGTAGCAGCTGCGCCGCCTCTGGGATAGTGTAAAATGCTTTTTCAAAGTCTGCCATAATAAAAGATCCTTTCTTATTTGATAGCGTTCATAAAATCAATTACTTTCCGTACCTCGTCCGGCGAAAGATTGGCCAGCATTTGCATTGCCCTTTCTTTTTCGCTGTCTGGATCCTGGGCGCGGAAATAGTAATTATATACCTGTTGTTCCGTTTCGCGCTCTTGCCGTTCTTCGGCGTGTACGTAAATTTCCGTTGTGCTGGCGTTGGTGTGCCGTTGGTGTTTCTGCGTTAAATAAATGTTGCGTGTGGCCTTATATACGCCGGTGCCGCTGGTATGGCGTATACTGTGGGCGGTAATTCGGTCGCTGTCATAACCGGCCTTTACTAACATTTCCTTAAATAGCGCAGATATGGACGTCGGCGTCATTCTGCCGTCGCTCAAGTGGTCTACTATTTTTTCGCCGTTTTCGTCTAATACATAATTGCCCAGGTCGTCCCGCTTGTAGATCTTTGTGCCAGGTCTGCCCTTGTTGCCAGAGGCTACGAAAAGCGGGCTTTTTGCTGTGTATTTATCGGGTCGGCTGCTTAAATAGTCCTGGATTGCCTCGCTTACCTCTGGAATTACCAAAACAGGCGCGTCCTTGTCGTCGTGGCCTTTGCCCCATACATAAAGATACGATTTGCCGCCTACTGTCTTAATGTCGCCTACGTTGGCGCGGCTGATTTCGATAGTACGCAAGCCGCCGGTAATGGCCAGTAAATACATTGCATAAAGCCGCTTGCCGTTTTCGGTGCTGCGGTCTATGCTTTCGGCTACTATTGGCACGTCCTCGCGGCCTAATGCGTCCTTTTTGTGTATGTCGTGGCGCACTTTTGGCGGGTGTACGTTGTCGGCTACGTTTGGATATATACCCTCTGCCGCAAGCCAGGAAAAGAAATGTTTTACGGCTCGTAAATACTGCTGCTGCGTTCCGGCCGTGTATTCGCAGCTTGCCAAAAAGTCGCGGTATGCTTTGATGTCCTCGCGCTGCGGCTGCCGGATCTCATTATAGGTCAGCCAGGTAAGAAAACGGCCGATACATTTTTTATAGTTCTTTACGGTCGTTTCCTTGCGGTCTGTATAGTCTATAAATCTGTCCATAAGATCCCGGCCGTTAAAGTTGGTTTGCGGCTGTTGCATATAAAAAAGCGTAGTCGCAGACGGTGCCAAACGCGGATATAATGCCGTTGCAGTATTCATAAAAAAGCCCCCTTTTGCGGTGTCTTTACTCTTACGTTTACTATTATAATCTAATTGTGCCTATTTGTCAAGTACCCGCGTAAATGTTTTATGTGTCCTGTATGTTTCGGCTGTTTTGGGCGCAGAAAAAGCCGCCCAGCGATTGCCGGACGGCCTTTCCTTACGAAAGGAGAAATTACAATGTCCTATGGTGGATAGGATATAAGCAAAGTTATTTTGCAGCGCGCTTACGGTCGTAGGCCTCTTTAGCCTCTGCCAGACGTTCCCGCCGATCCCTTGCGTACTGCTCATTATAAAAGGCGTCTAAAGCCCTCTGCGCGGCTCTGCGGTCTGCCTGGTACTTCCTGGCGCGTTGCTTTTTCTGCTCTCTAAAGCAAGCGTCCGCGCCGGTACATTCCGGCTTGTCGCAGAATAGGCAAATATAAGCGTCCGCGCGGTCGCGCTCTGGATCCGGCTTTCTTTTGGCCATTAAACGCGCCGCCTTTCTTAAAAGTTTTCTACGATTTCGCCGTTAAGCTCGTCCCAATGGCTCATAAGCGCGGTATTTTTCATACAGCGGTTAAAGCAGCTCGCCATAACGTCGAAAGCCTCTAAATAACTGTTACCGTTTACGCTGTTGCCCTTGTAGGCTACTGCTCTAAAGGCTCTTGCGGTGTCGGGGTTTCTGTCCTCGTCTGCCTGGGCTGCTCTGTCCTTTGCGTGCTTTGCAATAAGTCTTACCATTGTAGGGTTATTGTCAGCGGTGGCCTTATCAATAAGGCGGTTATGCTCGTCAGCGGAAAGAATACCGCTTTTAAGCAGTTCCAGCGTTGCGGCGTCCAGGTGTTCCGGATTGGCTGCGAAAGCGTCCGCAACGGCTCTTTCAAGCTCGCTGCGAATAGGCTGCAAGCCGTTTGCTTTATTATCGCGCATATCACGGCGCAGCTTTTCATATTCGGCCTTTGCCTCTACATATTCGGCCTCATAACGTGCGGCCTTTGCGTCGTATTCGTAGCCCTGGCCATTTCTACGCGGGTAAGCGTTGCGCTTGCTCTCTGCGGCCTGTAACTTGCGTTCTGCCGCTGCGTATTCCTCAAATACGGCCTTTGCGTAAGCGTCGGCCTTGCGTGCGTATTCGTTAAATCTACTCATTGTAAATAAACCTCATTTCTTAATTATTGTAGCTTTTTGCAATTCTTACAAAGCCGCAGCCCTTGTTATACAGGGCGCAGCCCTCACAATGCCCATAAATAGAAAACGGGCATTTTCTCTTGTCTTTTGCCGGTGCTTCTTCGATCTCTACGCCGGTAGCGTCTGCAATGGCAGCAAGGGCGCATTTTTCGCCGGTAAAGATCTTGCAGCCCTCGCGCGTACAAGTTGTATTGCAGCCGGTCGCAAATGGGCAGCTTTTCGGCTCTGGGCGATTTTTTAAGGCCTCGGCCTGTTCTGCCTTGCGCCGTTCCGCTGCCTCTTTCTGGCGTCTGTGGTAGTTTTCAAGCTGGCTTTCCGGGATTTCCAGGCCGTTAATGGTTATAGTCGGCTCATATTCTTTTATATGGCCTATCATTCTAAAGCGTTTAACGCCGCCGAATTTGTCTATTTCCTCTTGCCATTCGCCAGGATCCGGCGTTTCTGCTTTACGGTTGTAAATACTCATTGCGTCCCCTTTCTACGTGTGTTTTGGTCGTCTATGTTGGATTATTTTTATAACCTTTGATAGGAAAACGCCTTAAATGTCGTCCATTGTGATATGGTCGGCCAGTATGTCAATGTAGGCCGCTGGCGTGTTTTCGCTGGCGTGTTTCTCTATAATGGCGTGGTTTGCCTTGTTTAGCAGCTCTGCGGCCGGTAAAACATAGGTTTCCCATATATCGGCGTCAATTTCGCTGCCGCAGAACGGACAAAAGCGGACGTCTGCGCCCTCTGGCATATACTTATGGATCCGGCGCGTTACGCCGCAATCAGCGCAGTTAATTCTAATATGTGCCATATATTCCCCTTTCCCCGTTTAGGCAGATACGCCGCGACGGTTTATAATTCTGTCCAGGGCGTACCGTGTCGCGTCTATGGTATGCTGGTCTTTGTCCGGGACGTCGCTTAAAAATTCGCCGTCTTTGGTCTGCATATATTGGTATTGCGTAAATTCCCGGTATGCGTTGGGTGTTCTGGCCGGATCAATTACAATCTTTCGATTTTGCAGCCATTTAATGCCGTATATAACGGATCCAGCGTATTTTTTACAGGGAATAGCCCGCAAGCCCTCGTTTTGTAGGTCGTAAATAGATTTCGGCTCCGCGCTGTCGCATACAATCGTTGCAACTTCCTTTGATACGGTAAGCCCCATAATAGGGCTGTTATAGCTGCTGTATTTGCCGGTTACATCATATCCGCGCGCCTTTATTTCGTCGGCCAGCTGCTTATTGCTGCAATGCCTTTTATAGATTTCGTCCAAAAGAAAGACGGTATCGTGCTTTCTGTCGTAGGCAATGCGGATAAATACGGCCGGATCCACGGAAAAACCAAAGTCCACGCCGGAAAAAATATAGTCAAGCTGCTGTATTTCTTCGTCGGTGATTTCTCTTTCTGTGATGTTTGGGAAAACCTCGCCGCCGGTGCCGGTCGGTATGCCCAGATATTCGTGATTATAGGCCGTTTCGTTTACGTCCCGCAGCCTTTCGGCCTCATAAAGGAACATTTCGCCCAGCCATTCGGCCGGTACGTCCAGGTAGCTTGTATGCAGCGTTACGGCTCTTTCGTCCGGCTGCGCTATAAATACGTTTGCCCAGTTTGCGCGGCTCTGGGGCGGGTTGAAGCTGCGAAAAACGGTAAATTTGTCGCCGCCTCTTACCACGGATTGCATAACGGAACGGGTAAAGTTTTCGCCGGGCAGTTCGCTAAATTCTTCCAGCCAAACAAAGCGGAAAGTACCCTTTTTCGGCCTAATGGATTTTAGCTTGCTATGGTCGTCCAGGCCTCTAAAGATGATTTGCGCGCCGGTTGGCGTGTATGTCCAGCACATAGGCGCAACGGATCCGCGCCAGTATTCGCCCACGCCTAACATATCAATAGCCCAGGCGATTTGCGCGTAGCAGCTTTCGCGCAGCGTGTTTGCTGTCCTACGGAATACAATAGCGTTACTGTGGCCGGTTTCGTCTTGCATAACGCCGTCTACGATTTCCAACGATACAAAGCTACTTTTACAGGATCCACGGCCGCCGGGCAAGTTGTAATATTGATGTGCTGCGGCCTTTATGTCGTCGTGTAAGCCATAATAAACCGGCGCAATATGTGGTAAGACGTCCACGGCGTTTATATTGGCTCTGGCGGCCTCTGCGCGCTCCCTGGCGCGCTCTAAAGCCTTTAGGCGTCTTTCTGTATCGGTCATTTATTCAGCCTTTCCAGCGCGTCCAGGCGGTCTAATACGTCGGTGCGCTCCGTCAGTTTTAACGTATTGCGTATAACTGCTTCAGCTGCATTTAGCCGGGTTTGCGGGTTGGTTTCCTTGTCGTTTACGATTTCGCCCATTGCTTCGATTGCAGCCCCTAAATGAGTTTGCAAGGCCGCTGCGCTCTGGGTAAGCATTTCGCGCCGTTCCTTGTCGTAACGCTCCCTAAAGTCCGGCTCTTTTAGCCTGGAATAAATAACGCTTTCACTCACGCCGCAAGCCTGGGACGCTGCGCGTACTGTGGGCGTCGAAAGCAGCGCGGCAAGTATAATTTCGTCGTTTTTGCGGTTATTTGCCATATTTCGCCGCCTTTCATTTGATAGTGTAAGTAATACCGGCCGTTTTGTCCTCTACGATAATAACGCCTTTTACAACGTCGATTTTAATAGTTTCGGTGTCGTGGACGGTCTTATATTGTGCTGCGGCCTCTGCCGCCTGGGTGCCTTTACGGACGCGGACGGTACGAAAAGTATAGATGTCGTCGCCCGCCAGGTCGTAAATGGTCGTAGCTGTGCCGGTGCGCTCGATCCGCAGCGTTTCAGTATCGCAATATACCTTTGTTTGCGGTGTGCAGCCGGTAAAGATCAGCGCAGCGCATAGAATAAGGCTTAAAAGCCATACCGTCGCTTTACTTGCGGTCTTTTTCAATCTGCGCGGCCTCTCTTTCTTCCAGCTCGCGGGCTTTCTTTTCCCAATGTCTGGCTTTGTATTCGCGTTCCTTGTCGCGGTTGTTCTTTCGCCATTCGCGCATATAAGCGTTAAAGGCTGCTTTTGCTTCTGCTGTCATAGTTCCGTTGCTCATTACAAGCCCCTTTCTGTATGTTTTATGTGTCTAATATGCTTTAACTGTCGCGTGTGTCTTATATGTCTATATTATAGTATATTTTTACGTCTTTGTCAAGGTCTACGCCTTGCGGCCGGGCGTCCTATCTTGGGTAACAAGTATAACCTTTGATAGAAAAGGGCATAAAAAAAGGCGGGAGCTGGTAAGCTCCGCGCCCTTTATCGGTTATTCGTCGCGCTGGTCGTCTGCTGCCTTTTTTAGGCCTATAATCAAAGCTGGGTTTGCGTTCAGCTGCTCCACGGTCAGCCCGCAAGCGTTTACGGCGTCTGTAACGTCGCCTGTATAGCTGTATTCGTGGTTTGCAAGCTCTGTGCTAAACATATCATATATAAAGCCGTCGCCGGTCTTATCGGCTTCTATGGCCTCTTGCAGCTCGCGCCGGTGCCTGTCAAACATTGCCCGCATAGCGTCGGCGTCTGTTTTGCGGATAATGCCCCCGCCGCCTATGCTGCATAGCTTGTCTTTGTCTTTCTCTGGATCCAGCCCCAGACGGCGCATACCGTCTGCAAGCTGGCTTTCGTTAAATGCCCAGATAAAAGGAAAAGCGTTTATTTCCTGTTGCTGGCGTTCCTTTAATTCGCTGTATGTCATAGTATAGCCCCCTTAAATTCTGCGCGCGGGTCGATCCCACGGCGTCGGCTCGTTGCAAGGTCTAAAGCCGGTTCCTGGCTTAATATAGCAATCGTGCTGCGGGAAATAATCAAAAAACGCTTTGAAAAACTGCTTGCCGTTTCGGTTTTTAAGGCTTACAAATTCTACGCGTTTCGGCGTTTCGGCCTGTGCCTCGTTTACCATTTTGCGCTTTTGGTCTAAAGGTCTTTCGGATCTGCCGCCCTTACTGCCGATAACGGTATAAAAGTCGTCGTTTTCGGCGTCCAATATGGACAGCTGCAAGCCCCAGATATAATCGCAAGTGTATTCGATCATACTTGTTTCTTTGAAGCTCTCATAGCTTACCGGCTCATAATTGCTACTGCGGTTAAAGTTGCTTATCATAAGTACGAAAAGGCCGTTGCGTTTCTGCATATCCTTTAACGCTTTGATATTTTCGTCGGTGTACTCTCTTATGCCGCCTCTAAAGCCCACGGGCGCGGCGATCAGCTGCAAATAGTCAATAATAACAATCGGCTTGCAATCTTCGCCGCCGTGGGTCTGCCGGTATTTCTCGACGTATTCCACGATGTCGGCCGCAGTTGTCCTAAAGCTGCCGGTAATAATTTGGTAGCGTGTGGCGTGTGCTGCATACTCTCTTTTGATTTCTTCCAGCTCTGGGCTTGTCGCGCCGTTCTTAATGTCGATATTGGTTAGATCTGTAAACGGGTCTTTTTCGTACATTTTCCGGGCAAGGCTCTTTGTAATAATCTCAATGGGCAGCTGTTCCAGGGAAAAATAAAGGACGGTTTCGCCTCGATCTAAAAGCCGGTCGATTAAATTTACTACAAAAGTCGTTTTGCCCAAAGACGACGCGCCGCCCAATGCTGCAAGCCCAGGATAAAGCGTCAAATATTTGTCGATGTCCTCAAAGCCTGTTTTGCGGTCTTTGTACTGCTTAAAATATTCTATGTCGCGTTCAAAGACGCCGCCGGATAAATAACTACTTGCGTCCGCTGCTGTTATAACGTCTGCGGCCGGTGCTGGATCCGTGGCCGGTGCCGGTGTCTGCTCTCTGGGTGCCGGTGCTGCGGGCTGCGGGTATTTTTCCGCTATATAGGCGTCGCGCCATTCTTTGCGGTCGTATTTCATAATTTCATACTTGAAAATGTCGCAAGCTGCGCCCTTGTCTACGCGGTAATAATTCATAAGAAAATCAATCACGCTGCCCCTGGTGCCGCCGTTTGGGCTGCTACTGTGGCAATTATAGACGCTGCCGGTTACTTGAAAATCGTCATTGTGGCCGCAAATTGGGCAAGGGTTAAAGAATAAGTTACGGCCTTTTTGTACGGGTTTGCTGGTGGTAACGGTAGCAATAAAGGCCGCTAAATCAAAGTTTGCTTTGTCTGCCTCAAACTGCCGTTGTAAGTCGCTGTGCGTCCTCTGTGCGCCGTTTTGCGACGCGGTGGACGTGTACCCTTGCCAGGCTTTGGGCAGCTCTGCGGGCGTCCTGGTGGCCGCTGTGGGCGTTTCCTTTTTAACCTCTGGCAAGGCCTGTAAAAGGCTGCTGCTGGTGGTCTGGCCGCTTACATAAAAAACGCTGTTAGATCTGCTGCCGAAAAATAGCCGGGCATTGTCGCGGGTGCCAGTATCGGCGCATTTCTCAATATCTGCGCTAAAAATGCCTGTAAATCTTGCCGTTAGATCTTCTGCGGCCGCTGGATCCGTTAAAGGCTCGTCCAGGATAAGCACAATACGGAATTTTGGGTGCTGTTCGGTGTTACTAAAGCTGTAATACATAAAATACGGGTCTATGCCGTACTTTTTCATTACCTCGCGGGCGCGCTCCGGCGTCATAGGGTTGTCAATGCAGATCTTCCGCTTTTCGGCGTCCTTTTCGCCGGTGTCGTTGTCGATGTCAGCGCATATAACTTGCTGGCTCTGCCAGGTGCTGCCGGTGGTGCCGGTCATTGCAGCCGGTGTAAACGTGCGGCCACGCCTTACGCACTCGATCAGCTGTTCCGGCGTTACCTCTCTTATACTTTCAGCTTTACAAAGCCGGTTTCTAATGGCTCCGGCGTAAGCGGACGGCTTTTCCTTGTATTCGGCTGTATCAATATTCATTCGCAAAATCATTTTTTTAATATCCTTTCTTGAAAAATTCGCCCGCAGCTGCTATAATGATAACGGCGCGGGCGTTTTGGTCGTCTGCCCTTTGGCGGTTGCCTCTGCTTTAGTCGGTCGGGGCTGCCGCCATTTTTTGCGCTTTTCTGGCTGCCTTTCTCTTTGCGTTATCAATTACGGACAGCGTAACGCGGACGCTCTCGCGTTCCTGGGCGTTCATATTGCCGCCGTTGATGTATCGCACAAGGCTTGCGGCCTGTTCCAGCGTCTTAACCTCACAAAGCGCGGGGTTGTCGTCGTAGGATCTGCCGATTTCGTTATAATGGACGGTGTAAGATCTCTTACCGTCGCCGTAGATGTGTTCGCGGATAAACATACTATATTTTCCCATATTATAAAATGTCCTTTCTGCCGCCGTTCTGGGCGGTCTTTTTTACGTTTATTTTTCTTCTATAATGGTTTATCGGTATAACCTTTGATAGGATTTCCCCCGGATTTTTTGGGGCTGGCTCTGGCTCTCATTTGGATATATCCCCCCTTTTCGTCTGCGGATTTCTTTTGATGTGTTGCTTTTGGCCTATAAAAAGGGCTGCGCTGGTTAAATTCTATTGAAGCGCGGCCGCCGTGTCAAACGGGCGGGCGACGCGTATACAGTACCTATAAATACCTACGGTACTTATCAACAAAATTCCGGGCAAGGGCTAAACGTCAAAAAAGCCTTGTATATCAACGGTTTTCGGCGTTTTCGCCCTCTGTTTTTCGCCCTTTTTCAATGTACAAATATTGCCCCCATAATGTACAAGTATTGCCCCCTATGATGTACAAAGAT
>JAZSHQ010000033.1:0-2237 GCA_045533335.1 Eubacteriales bacterium | reverse complement strand
TCTCTCGGATCGTTTATTCAATTACTTAATCACGTAAGTGCCGAAATAATGGCGGGCGATGAGGATGTAGTCGAACTGGTCGACTTTGGTACCGCCGTTAACGTCCGCGCGGGTGAATTCGTCGTCGGTAAGTGTGCGGGTTTCGAAGTAGTGACGCTTTACAAGAATGTAGTCGAATTGGTCGATCGCGCCGTCGTTGTTAACGTCGCCGAGCTTGATTTCGGGGTCGACAGGGTCGTTAACCTTCGATTTAACGCCGAATACCTCGATTTCGTTGAAGAATACAAAGGATTTCGCGCCGAGTGCGATTTCGACCTTAACAAAGCTTGCCTTGCCGGTCACGTCGCCGATGATTTTGAAGGCAACGTCTGTCGGGACCGAAGAAGCGGAGGGGATTTCGAGGTCATAGCCCTTGCCCCAGGTGTCGCCGTCTTCCGAAAGATAAACCGTGATTCTTGCGGGGATATTGATACCCGATTGGTCGTTTTGGACCGCGTTAACGCGAACTTCGCTTATATCGTAGATTCCGTCGAGGTCGATGATGACGGTACCAATGCGGTTGGGTGCGTTACCGCCGCCCAAGGGCTGTTCTGCCGAAGGGTTGTTCTTGAATACAAACCAATTATTATCGTAGGAAAGCTTTTGCGCCGCAACGCCGTCTGTGAGCGACGCGGTGTAGGTAGTATCGAGAACGGTTGCTTCGTAGTTTTTGTAAAGTGCGATGTTTGTGGGAATATCGGAGTCGTCGGGAGCCTCGGTCAAGTTCATCCATTTGTTGATCTCGGAACTGTAATATTCGAGGTTGGAGGTAAACATCGAGGATTGCTTGAGGTAGCTTTCGAGCTCGTTTGTAAGGCGGAAGACGGTGTCGTAGCGGAAATCGGAGTTGCCGACCTTGCTAAGGAACGCCTTCGCTTCGGAAATAAGCTTGGTGTATTGAGCTTCGTTGAACGAGCTTACGCGGAATTCGTAAATACCGCCGCTGTAATATGCGTTCCAATCGGAAACGTAGTTGCGCTTAAGCTGAACGTATTTGACGTATCTCGCGTTTTCGGGGGCGTTGAGCTTGATCGTGTCGACCTGCTTTGTCTTTTCGGCGCCGCCGACAAGCTTATAAACGCTCTTGTAATTGCTTCCGTCGGTCGAAACGAGAATTTCGTAAGAGGAAACGTGCTCGTGGAAGGAGATCTCGAACATCGAAACGCTGTATTGAGCACCCAAATCGATCAACAGCCACTGCTCGTCCTTATCGCGTGCGAAGGAAACGCGCGTGGTTTCATCGCCGTCGACAGCTAAGTTTGCGGTGAATCTGCCGTCGTTGACCTCCAAGCCCGAAACGCTTGTTGTCGCGTTCAATGCAAGGTTGGATTTCGCGATGAGGTTTTTCAAGTCGATGGATCGCGGGGTGATTTTGATGTTATCGATATAGCCGACACAGCCCTTGCCGATTTCTTCGAGCGGAATAGTTAAGGTAGAAAGCTTTGTGTCGTTCGCGTTCAATGCGTTGTAGGGAGAGTAGGTAAGTCCGTCGTCGACCGTAAGATAGGTTGTCGTAAGCGTACTGCTTAAACGAATCTTTACCTTTTTGCCTATCGGAAGCTGATAGGGGTAGGTGAAGGTGTAATATTCGCTCTTGAAGCCGAAATTGCCCTTGCCGTCCGCATCGGCATAAATCGTTACGCCATCGCCCGAGAATATGGGGGTCGTGGCTTTTTTGTCGAGGCAGATTTCGAATTCAATCGTGTTCGGGAAGCCGACAGCCTTGGGCGCAAGGCTCAAATAGGATTTACCGTCGAGCAGGAATACGCCGTTTTCTACCTCACCGTTCAGGGTGACGTAATCGGGAATGTCATAGTTAAAGTCTATATTGATGCCGTTTGCGGGGAGCGAGTGTCTGCCGGGGTCGGCGTCGCCCGCGCGGAGCGAAAGCTTGTTATATCTTGCTTCGAAGTTTGCGTAGGTAATGCTTTCGGTATCGAGTCCGGTCCAGGTCTTTTCTGCCATAAGGCAAACCATTCCGCGCAGTCTGTCGAAAATATCGAACTTGGTTACGCCCTTATATGCGGTATGAAGGTCGTTCCAAAGCGCGAAGGAGGCACCGAGAAGATGCTCGTCATCGGGCGAGCAGTAAAGGCTCGAATCGGTGATAGAGAATTTGTTGACCTGCCACTTTTCGTAAAGGGTCTTAAGGTCGTAATAATCGGGGAAGTTGTAGTTCGTGGTGGGAACGGTATAAA
>JAZSHQ010000023.1:0-42104 GCA_045533335.1 Eubacteriales bacterium | reverse complement strand
AGTAAAGGAAAAAGGGCGGTTTAGCAATTAACTGTGTGCCGAAAAAGAGTTCGGCGTGCACTTAAATGTTAAACTTTCCCTTGTTCCTTTCAACTTATAAACAGAAAGGAAAAAGAAAAATGTTTGAGAATTTCAAAACCTTCAGCTATGAGCTCGCGGGAAGACCCTTGGTTATCGAAACCGGCAAGCTCGCACAGTTAGCAGGCGGCTCCTGCTTGGTACGCTACGGCGAAACCGCAGTGCTTGCAAACGCAACTATGTCTGCCGCTCCCAGAGACGGCATCGACTTCCTTCCCCTCTCGGTAGATTACGAGGAAAGACTTTACGCCGCAGGTAAGATTCCCGGCAGCTGGAACAGACGCGAAGGCAGACCCACCGAGCACGCTATCCTTGCATCGCGCGTTATCGACAGACCTATCCGTCCCCTCTTCCCGAAGGACCTCCGCAACGACGTTGTTCTTTCTCTTACCGTTATGTCGGTTGACCCCGATTGCTCGCCCGAAATTTCGGCGATGATCGGCGCATCTATCGCGCTTTCTATCTCCAACATTCCTTGGAACGGCCCGATTGCAGGCGTTTTCGTTGGTCTTGTTGACGGCAAAATCGTTATCAACCCCACCGCAGAGCAGAGAGCGAAGAGCGATCTCGAGCTTACCGTTGCAGGCAGCAAAAACAAGGTCGTTATGATCGAAGCAGGCGCAAACGAGGTTGACGACGACACCATGTACGAAGCTATTATGAAGGCGCACGAGGCTATTATCCCCGTTTGCGAATTCATCAGCGATATTCAGGCACAGATCGGCAAGCCCAAGTTCGAATACCCCTCCTGCGATATCGACCACGATTTGTTCGACAAGATCGAAGCAATGGTTGGCGAAGACGTTAAGGCGGCGCTCGACACCGATGACAAGCGTGTACGCGATGCGGCTCTTCAGCCCATTTACGAACGCGTTTACACCGAGCTCGAGGAAGAATATCCCGACAGCAAGGCTATGATCGACGAATGCCTTTACAAGCTCCAGAAGCAGATCGTTCGCCGCTGGCTCCTTGACGAAAAGAAGCGTGTTGACGGCAGACGTATGGACGAAATCCGTCCTCTTGCGGCAGAGGTTTCGCTCCTCCCCCGCACCCACGGCTCGGGCTTGTTCACCAGAGGTCAGACTCAGGTACTCACCATCGCAACCCTTGCACCCGTTTCCGAAGCACAGCTTCTTGACGGCATTGACGAAGAAGAAACCAAGAGATATATGCACCACTACAATATGCCCGGCTATTCGGTTGGCGAAGCAAAGGCGGCAAGAAGCCCCGGACGCAGAGAGATCGGCCACGGCGCATTGGCGGAACGTTCGCTCGTTCCCGTGCTTCCCTCTGTTGAGGAATTCCCCTACGCTATCCGTCTTGTTTCCGAGGTAGTTTCCTCGAACGGCTCGACCTCGCAGGCATCGGTTTGCGGCTCGACGCTCGCACTTATGGACGCAGGCGTGCCTATTAAGGCTCCCGTTGCAGGTATCTCCTGCGGTCTTATTACCGAAGGCGACAGCTGGGACACTATGATCGACATTCAGGGTCTTGAAGACTTCTTCGGCGATATGGACTTCAAGGTTGCAGGTACCAAGAACGGCATTACCTCTATCCAGATGGACCTTAAGATCGACGGTCTTACCCCCGAAATCATCAAGCAGGCGCTCACCACCACCCACGCGGGCAGAAATATGATTCTTGACGAGGTTATCTGCAAGTGCATCGCGGAACCGAGAGAAGACGTTTCGAAGTACGCGCCCAAGATGATCAGCACCAAGATCGACCCCGACAAGATCCGCGAGGTTATCGGCTCGGGCGGTAAGGTTATCCAGAAGATTTGCGCAGACACCGAAAGTAAGATCGACATCGAGGACGACGGCAGCGTATTTATCGCGGCTGTTAACAAGGACAACGCTTACAAGGCACTTAAGATCATCGAAGCTATCGCGAAGGACCCCGAGCCCGGCGAAATCTTCTACGGCACGGTCACCCGCATTATGAACTTCGGCGCGTTTGTTGAAATCGCTCCCGGCAAGGAAGGCTTGGTGCACATTTCCCAGCTCGACAAGAAGCGCGTTGCCAAGGTTGAAGACGTTGTTTCTATCGGCGATACCATCAAGGTTATCGTTTCCGAAATCGACGAAAAGGGCAGACTCAACCTTTCCCGCAAGGACGCCCTCGACGTTGTTGAGGATATCTAAGTCGCTTCGCTCTCGACACAAAATGCAAGCATTTTGGTCGGTTTTGTGATGTTCGTGCGCTCGCGCCAACCTTGTGCGCGCCTTTGGCTTGTCCAAGGTTGCGAACATCATAGGTATATTTTTCGACGCACCTGTCGCCGAAAAATATGAGATTTAATTGTAAAACAGCTCGTCTGCTCGGCGAGCTGTTTTTATTCTCCCTCTCTCGCGCTCTCTCCCAAAAACTTTTCGTTTTTGGGATTTTTTATTGTGTGTCATTTTTTCGTCATACAAATTCGTTGCGCGAGCGTCGAAAGAGCAGCTACGATAAGTTAATATCTATTATCTATTATCTATTATCTATTATCTATTATCTATTATCTCCCCCCTTCTCCGCTTGACAAGTGCGCGGAACTTTTTTATAATAATCTTGAAAAAATTTTAAGTGTTTTTCGATTCTCGTGCGTATAAATACACGAAAGCAAAAAAGGAGGGTTATCTTATGAAAAAAGCATTGGCGATCTTACTCGCGATTATCACCGCGTTTACGGCAACGGCGTTTTATGCGCTTTCAGAATCACTTTATTGGTTTGATGCCGTAATTTACGGCGATTCGTTCAGCGACGGTTCTATCAACATCGAATATCTCGAATCGGTTGCCCCTTCCTCGCGTTACGGCACGGGCTGTGTTCCCTATATCATCGAATCTTGGGAGGAATACGACCGCATTTTCATCCCCGACCCCGACAACTCGGACGGTGAGCGCGACGAGGTCTTTTACGACACCCACGCCACCGCGATAATTCACGCTTGGGCGCCCACGCTCGGGCACAACTACGAGGTTACCGCAATCGGCCGCGACAACGGCATTTTAACAATACACTACACCTGCATTCTGCCTTCGGGCGCTGCTCCCGACGCGGTGCAAAGCACGATTATCGCAGTCACCTTCAACCGCGAAGACTTCGAGGGCTCTGTTTCGGTCAGCCTTGTTCCGACGCTCGAATACCAAGGCGCGATTGAATTCAAAGCACATCAATTTGACGACGGACATTTCGGCGAGGAGTATTACGACGGCAAGGACTGGCAGTATCTGATGTACGGCAGCTTCAACGAGCCGACGATAATTACCGACGCAGAAGCGCTCGCCGCGATTGTAAACGCTTCGGGCAGCGACGATTTTGCGGAATACGCAGGCAAGCTCGACAGCGATTATTTCGAGCAAGGTGCGTTACTCGTGCAGTTTGCGCCCGCGCCCGACCGGCCGACCGAATATTTTGTTGAACGCGTTACGGTTTTAGATGAAACCGAGCTTGCGCTTGTTTATACCTACACCGAGGGAGTTTCCGACGCGATACAGGAAAGCGTTATCGTTGTCGAGGTTAACAAAGCCGACGTCGAAAATTGCGAATACACCTACGCGAGCGTTGCACGCAAGCTGAACATAGTCGGCGACGTCGACGGCAACGGCTTCATCGAGCCCTACGATTACATCTATGCAAAGCGCGCGTATTTCGGCACGCTTGCTCTTGAAGGCGAAATGCTCGCACGCGCCGACGCTAATTCCGACGGAATTGTCGACCAGTACGATTACATCCTTATCAAGCGCATCTATTTCGGCACTTACAGAGTTTGGTAGGATAATGTTTTGATTACGAGAGAGGACTTTTTGAAAAAAGTCCTCTCTCGTTTGTTCCTCGTATCTATCTTATTTCTACTTAATCCAGCTCAAACGCGCCGGTGTAAAGGCTGTAATACTGTCCCTTTTCGGCGATAAGCTTATCGTGGCTGCCGCGTTCGATTATTCTGCCCTGCGAGAGCACCATAATAACGTCGGAATTGCGAACGGTAGAAAGTCTATGCGCGATAACGAACACCGTTCTGCCGCTCATAAGGCTGTCCATACCCTTTTGCACTATCGATTCGGTACGGGTATCGATGCTCGACGTCGCCTCGTCAAGTATCATAACGGGCGGGTCGGCAACTGCGGCGCGCGCAATAGCGAGAAGCTGGCGCTGCCCCTGCGAAAGCCCGCTGCCGTCGCCCTCGAGCATTGTGTTGTAGCCTTCGGGAAGCACCGAAATAAAGGAATCGGCGTTGGCGAGCTTTGCGGCGGCGATACATTCCTCATCGGTCGCATCGAGCCTGCCGTAGCGGATATTTTCCATAACCGTACCCGTGAAAAGGTGGGTGTCCTGAAGCACCATACCGAGCGAACGGCGCAGGTCGGCTTTTTTAATCTTGTTGATATTTATGCCGTCGTAGCGGATCTTGCCGTCGGCGATATCGTAAAAGCGGTTAATAAGGTTTGTAATAGTGGTTTTGCCCGCGCCCGTTGCGCCGACAAACGCCACCTTTTGCCCCGGCTCGGCGTAAAGGGTTACGTCGTGAAGCACCGTTTTTTCGGGCACGTAGCCGAAATCGACCTCGACCATACGCACGTCGCCCTTAAGCTCGGTGTAGGTAAGTGTACCGTCGCCGTGGGGGTGCTTCCACGCCCAAAGACCCGTGCGGGATTCGGATTCGGTGATGTTGCCGTTTTCGTCGTATTTTGCGTTTACAAGGGTAACGTAGCCGTTGTCCTCTTCGGGCTCTTCATCCATAAGCTCAAAAATACGCTTTGCGCCCGCAAGCGCCATAATAACGGCGTTTAACTGCTGTGTAACCTGATTTATCGGGTTTGTAAAGCTCTTCGAAAGCTGCAAAAATGCAACCAAGCCGCCCGCCGTGAGGCTTTCGGTGGCAATAACGAGCAAAGCGCCGAGCGTTGCAACAAGAATATATTGCAAATGCCCGAGGTTGTTGGAAACGGGGCCGAGAATGTTTGCAAAAACGTTTGCGTTTTTGGCGTTTTCGCAAAGCTCGTCGTTAAGCTTGTTGAATTCTTCCTTGGTTTTTTCCTCGCGGCAGAAAACCTGAACGACCTTTTGACCGTTTATCATTTCCTCGATATAGCCGTTAACCTGACCAACCGATTTTTGCTGACGCACAAAGAATTTACCGCTCTTGCCACCGATGGATTTAACCACAAGCATTGTAAGAAATGCAAATACAACGACGAAAACGGTTAACCACAGATTTGTGGTAATCATCGCAAAGAATACCGCAACAACGGTGCAAAGCGACGAGAAAATGTGGGGCAAGCTCTGCGAAATCATCATTCGCATCGTGTCGGTATCGTTGGTGTAGCGGCTCATCGTGTCGCCGAAGGAGTGGGTGTCGAAATATTTAATAGGAAGCTTCTGCATTTTCGCAAACATAGTGTCGCGGATGTCCTTAAGCACCGATTGCGAAACGGTTACCATTATTCTGTTATAGGCAAATGCAGAAAGCGCGCCGGTCACGTAAACGCAGGCGAGAACGATCATTTCCTTTAAAAGCCCCGACATATCGGTGCTTTTTGCCTCGATAAGCGGCTTTATATAGTCGTCGATAAGCGTTTGCAGAAATTTAGAGCCGTAAACGCCCGCAAGCGCGCTGAGAATTATACAGACAACGACAACAAGCAAACGCCATTTATAGGCAACAAGGTAGGAAAGCACGCGTTTTACGGTTTTTGCGTCGAGCTTCTGACCGGGTACGCGAACGCCCTTCATCGGGCGGATAGGTTCTTGGGGTTTTCTTTCTTCGCTCATTCCGCGTCATCTCCCTTCACTTGCGATTCATATACCTCGCGGTAGATATCGTTGGTTTTCAAAAGCTCTTCGTGTGTTCCGATACCGTTTATTTCGCCGTTATCGATAACGAAAATCCTGTCGCACGCCTGAACAGACGAAATACGCTGTGCGATAATGAGCTTGGTGGTATCGGGAATCGAATTCGCCATAGTTTCGCGCAGCATATAATCGGTTTTGGTGTCCACCGCGCTGGTAGAGTCGTCCATAATAAGTATCTTCGGGTTTTTAAGCAGTGCGCGTGCGATACAAAGCCTTTGCTTCTGACCGCCGGAAACGTTACTGCCGCCCTGCTCGATATAGGTATCGTATCCGTCGGGGAACGCAGAAATAAATTCATCCGCGCAAGCGGCGATACACGCCTGCTTCATTTCCTCGTCGGTGGCGTTTTCGTTGCCCCAGCGCAGGTTTTCCTTTATGGTACCCGAGAAAAGCACGTTTTTCTGCAAAACCATCGCAACAGCATCGCGCAGGGTGTGAATATCGTAATCGCGCACGTTGCGTCCGCCGACAAGCACCTCGCCGTCAACCGCATCGTAAAGACGCGGGATAAGCTGAACGAGCGTCGATTTACTGCTGCCCGTACCGCCGATTATACCGATAGTTTCGCCCGATTTGATAGAGAAATTAATATTTTTAAGAACGTTTTTACCCTCGTGGTAGGCAAAATTTACGTTTTTGAATTCGATACTGCCGTTTTCAACGCTATATACCGCGTTTTCTTCGGGGTTTCTTATCGTCGATTCTTCATCGAGAACTTCGCACACACGCTCTGCCGACGCGCGCGACATAACCACGGTTACAAATATCATCGAAAGCATCATAAGCGACATAAGTATCTGCATCGTGTAGTTAAGCAACGCGGTAAGCTCGCCCGTGGTAAGGCTTTCGCCGACGCCTGCGACGTTGTAATTAACGATAAGCGTCGCGCCGAACCAGCAAACCAAAAGTATGCAGGCGTAAACGGTTATCTGCATAAGCGGCATATTGAAAGAAAGTATCTTTTCCGCCTTAACGGTATCGCCGTATATCTCGCCCGATACCTCGTTAAACTTTTCGGTTTCCTCTTCTTCGCGTACAAAAGCCTTTACAACGCGAATACCGCGCAGGTTTTCCTGCACAACGCGGTTAAGCTTATCGTACTTTTTGAACATACGCTTGAATATCGGGTGCGCCTTTGTCATAATAAGCGTAAGACCGACAACCAAAACCGGCACAGCCGCAAGGAAAATAAGCGCAAGCCTTGCATTGATGGTAAACGCCGTTACGAGCGAGAAAATCATCATCGAAGGGCTTCTTACCGCAATACGTATTATCATATGGAACGCTTCCTGAAGGCGGTTTACGTCGGTGGTTAATCTTGTAACAAGGCTCGATGTCGAAAATTTATCGATATTTTTAAACGAAAAGTGAGATATTCTTTCGAACAGGCGAGCGCGCAGATTTTTTGCAAAGCCTGTGCTTGCAATAGCCGCGCTTCTGCCCGCAGCCGCGCCGAAAAACAGCGATATTATCGCACATACTGCGATAAGTCCGCCGATTATAAGCACGTATTTTATATCGCCCGCGCTTTCGGGCTTGCCAATAATGCTTTCGAAGAATCTCGAAATAAAATTGGTGCTTTCTTCCGAATTGCCCGTAGTCGGGTCAATACAGTTGATAAGCAGAGCAAGCAATATGGGGATTATTACCTCCATAATTACCTCGCCCATAATAAGCAACGGCGAAAGGACCGCGTGCTTTGTGTAGCCTTTTACGCTTTTTGCGAGCTTTTTAAGCATTTTCTAACTCCTCGGGATTATAATAATGTTCCTTTTCGGCGCGCTGAATGTTGCTGTTAAGCTTATCCATCACCGAAAAAAAGGCTTTCATTTCCTGCTCGGTTATTCCGTCGCGCAGAAATTCCTCGAACGATTCGATATGCGCTTCGTGCTGTTCGTGTATCGAAAGCGCAAGCGGCGTTAGCCTGATTTTTTTCAATCTGGCATCGTTTTCGTCGCGTTCGCGCACCAAAAGACCGTTTTTTTCCATTAATTTAAGTATTTCGGTCATTGTCGGGCGGCGCACCGAAAACTGCTTTTCGATATCGCGCTGAAAAACGTCGCGATGGCGGTTATCGTAAAGATACCCGATTATCCAGCCGTGTGTTCCCGTGCAGGAAAACCCGCTTCGCGCCCTGCTCGCTTCAACGGCGCGCTTTATCGCGACCGAAAGCGTTCTCACACGGAAGCCTATGGTTTCTTCACGCTCCACTAAACTTCGCCTCCTAAATAATTAGTACCCTAACATTATACCCATTGTAACAGAAAAGTCAATGATTTTTTTGTGAACGTTAAAAATATTGACAATACTTTATTAATGGTGTAAAATATATAAGAAAAGTATTGACAGAAGTATTTATGAGGTGAAAAAATGGCAAAGAGAATACTTGTCGCAGGAAGCTCGAATATCGATTTTCTGCTCACCACGCCTTATATTCCCGCCCCCGGCGAAACGCTTATTTCGGGCGGTAAATACGCCTTTACCCCCGGCGGAAAGGGTGCAAACGCCGCAGTAGCCGCAAAAGCCTTCGGGGCAGACGTCGTTTTCTGCTCACGCGTGGGCGATGACGCCTACGGCGACAGGCTTATTGCGCTTTTTAACGAACGCGGCATAGACACGAGGTATATTAAAGTAGACCGTCTTGAACAGACCGGCCTTGCTGTTGTTATGCTTGAAAAGAACGGCGCAAACCGCATTATCGTTTTCAGCGGTGCAAACAGCAAGATCAGCGACAGCGACGTTGAAAATGCTTTTTCCGCTTACCCCGACGCCGTCCTTACCCAATTTGAGATACGCCCCGACGCTGTTATCGCCGCCGCACGCTATGCCGCTGACGAAGGGATCCCCTTCTTTGTCGATGCGGGCCCTGCCGATGCCGAATTTCCGCTTGGCAAGCTCGAACGCGTCGAGGTATTCTCGCCCAACGAAACCGAAACCGAAATACTTACCGGCATTCGCCCCAACAACCTCGAAAACTGCCTGCGCGCTTCTATTGCGCTCTGCAACAAGGTAGATATAAAATACGTCGTGCTTAAGCTCGGTGAACGCGGCTGTTACGTTTACGACGGCAAATATTGCGACCTTATAAGCCCCTTCGACGTTCCCGTTGTCGATACCACCGCCGCGGGCGACGTATTTACCGCCGCACTTACCACCGAATATCTCCGCACGGGCGATATTCTTACCGCGGCAAAATTCGCAAACGCCGCAGGCGCACTTGCCGTAACGAAGCTCGGCGCGGTAAACTCTGTTCCCACCCTTGAAGAAGTAAGAAAGCTTATCGGCTAATAATAAAACCTATATACAGCTTAGGAGAAATAACTATGTTCAGAATCGGCACAGTCAACATCGACACATCGCACGCTCCCTCGTTCGCTGAAATTCTTTTAAAGGGCGACGAAGGACGCTACACGGCAATTTACAACGACGCATTCCGCACCGACGAAGAGGTAAACAGCTTTATCGAAAAATTCGGGCTCGACAAGCGCTATACCGACCTATCCGAAATGGCAAAGGATATCGATATCGCCTTTATCCAGAGCTGCAACTGGGATAACCACGTCGCACAGTCTATGCCCTTTATCGAAGCGGGCGTTCCCGTATTTATCGATAAGCCTATCGCGGGCAACCTTGCCGATTTGAAAACCTTCGAGGAACTCGACAGACAGGGCAAGGTTATTCTCGGCACAAGCGCACTGCGCTATACCTATGAGCACGATTCCTTCTTTGCGATTCCCGAAGAGGAACGCGGAAGCGTGGTTCACGTTTCGACAATGGTCGGCGTTGACGAATTTAACTATGCGATCCATTCGGTAGAATCTATCCTGGGCTTTATCGGCGACGTTTCTCCGATCTCCACCCGCTTTATCGGAAGCAGCACGGTAGGCGACGTCCCCTGCGACAGCTATTACGTTGTGTTCGAAAACGGCGCGACCGCTTGCTACCACATCTGCAAAAAGGGCTGGCAGCCCTCCACCGCACTCGTTATGACGAGCAAAACCAGCTATGCCTATAAGATCGATACAAGTAAGGTTTACGAAGCGATGCTTAAGCAGGTCTGCGCATATATGGCAGGCAAGGAAAACAAGCTTGCGACCGTTAAGCAGATGACCGATGCGGTCAAGATTATGCTTGCGGGCAAAAAGAGCGCTGCAAACGGCGGTAAAACCGAGCTTATCGCAGAGCTTACCGAATCCGACCCCTCCTTCGACGGCACCGCTTTCGAGGAATTCTACGCCGCTTCGCAGAGAAAATAAGGTATTGATTTTTTAAAATACGAGAGAGGGGACCCCATAATCCCCTCTCTCAAACTCTCTCCCAAAAACCTTTGGTTTTGGGATTTTTTTATTGTTTTATTAATTGGAAGAAATTCGTATAACGAAACAATTACACACTTTAAAAATTTTTAAAACTAAAAATTTTTGAAGGGAGAGCGCGAGAGGGGAACTTTTTTTAAAAAGTTCCCCTCTCGTATATTATTCGTTTTTACTCAAGCGCGCCTGCGATTGCGAAGGAGTAATTTTCGCAGTCTTCGAACTTAATGGCGAAGGTTTTAATCGTGATGCTGTGTATTTTCTTCACGAAGCGGTTGTTTTCCACTACCGAAAAGTGGGGGAATTCGGCAACAGTTTTGCCTGCCGCCTTAACGTATGCTTCCTTGCGTACCCAGATTTTAACAAAGTTTTCCACCTCGGCTTCGCGCGGGGAATCGTTAAGATATTCGATTTCTTCCTCGGCGAAGAAGCGTTCGGCAATCGTTGTGTGGTCAATCTTCTTTTCGGAATTAAGTATATTGGGAAGATATTCACCGTCGATACCTATTGCCTTTTCGAAAAGCACAACGAGCATAACCTTACCGCAGCAGGTAATAGAGATATTCATTTTCTTATCGTGATTGGCAATAGAGGGTCTGCCCTTTTCGTCGTATTCGACCTTTGCCTTCGGGTTTTTAAGATATTCCCTTACAGCCTTCTGAATATCGCTTTGACGCTGTCTTTTGGTAGAGCTGTTTTCAAGAATAAAGGTTTTTAAAGCCATTTACTGTTCCTCCCCGCTTGTGGGCTCTGTTTCTGCTGTGTTTTCGCTTATTTCCGCGTTGTTTTCGACGGTTTCGGCGTTTTCAGACTCGGTTTCCGATTCCTTTTCCTCGGTATCGGGGTCTACTACCGCGAATCTTGCAACGCTTGCGCCCTCTTCAAGACGCATTACTATAACGCCCGACGCGCTTCTGCCGTAAACGGGTATTTCGGAAATACGTGTACGAATGATCACGCCGCCGTCGGTAATAAGCATAACCTCTTCGTTTGCGCGCACGAGCTTAAGTCCCGCAAGCACACCGGTTTTCGCACTGATGCCGTGACAGATAAGACCTCTGCCGCCGCGGTGCTGGCGCTTATATTCGCTTGTAATACTGCGCTTACCGAAACCGTTTTCGGTAATAGTAAGAATATAAAGTTCGTTATCGTCGTTGCCTTCGGGTATAATGCCCGCACCGACAACGTAATCGCCCTCATCGAGCGTAACGGCACGCACACCGCGCGCGTGTCTGCCCATTTCGCGAACGTCGTTTTCGGTAAAGCGGATCGAAATACCTCTGTTAGTCGCAACGATAATATCGTCGTTACCCTTGGATTTAAGGACGTAGAGGAGCTGGTCGCCCTCATCGAGCGTAATAGCGTAAAGACCGTTTTGGCGTCTTGTCTTATAAGCCATAAGGTTAATACGCTTAACAACGCCCAAGCGGGTAATAAGCACAAGGTTTTGGTCCTCGGTAAATTCGGTTACCGGAACTATCGCGGTTATCTTTTCTTCGCTATCGAGCGAGAGCAGGTTTACAAGGTTTGTACCCTTTGCGGTACGCGTGCTTTCGGGTATTTCGTAGCACTTCTTTATATAAACCCTGCCGGTGTTCGAGAACATAAGCAAAAAGTCGTGGCTGTGCGAGATTATAACGTCCTCGACAAAATCCTCTTCTCTCGTGCCCATCGCGGTAATGCCCTTACCGCCGCGGCGCTGTGCCTGATAAGTGTCGCTCGGCAGACGCTTTACGTAGCCTGCGCGGGTAGCGGTGATAACACAGCTTTCGCGCTCGATAAGATCTTCGATAAGAATATCGTTTTCGGCTTCGACAATATCGGTGCGTCTTGCATCGCCGTATTTATTCTTAATAAATTCAAGGTCTTCCTTAATAATAGCAACAAGCTTGCTTTCGTCGGCAAGAATCTCTTTAAGCTCTTTAATAAGGTTATACAAATACGCCAATCTGTCTTCGATTTTCTGGCGTTCCATACCCGAAAGCTTACCTAAAGTCATTTCGACGATCGCCTGCGCCTGCGCTTCCGAAAGAGCAAAGCGTTCCATAAGGTTTGCCTTCGCATCGGAAATGCTTTCGCTTGCGCGGATTATCGCAATAACCTCGTCGATATTATCTATCGCAATCTTATAGCCTTCGAAAATGTGGGCTTCGTGCTCTGCCTTTGCAAGGTCGAACTTAACGCGTCTTGTAACAACCTCTTTACGGTGAATAAGATAATGGTTAAGTACCTCTTTAAGGTTTAAAAGCTTCGGCACGCCATTTACAAGCGCAACCATATTAACTGCGCAGGTATCCTGAAGCTGGGTATATTTATAAAGCAGGTTAAGAATTATCTGCGCGTTCGCATCCTTCTTAACGTCGATAACGATACGCATACCCGCCTTACCCGATTCGTTACGGATATCGGCAATACCTTCTACACGCTTGGTCTTAACAAGCTCGACCATACTTTCAAGCAGCATCGAACGGTTTACCTGATAAGGAAGCTCGGTAATAATAATGCTTGTCCTGCCGTTCTTTTCCTCGAAGTGAGCCTTTGCGCGGACTCTTATCTTGCCCCTGCCCGTCATATACGCTTCGTAAATACCGCTTGTGCCGTAAATCGTGCCGTAGGTCGGGAAATCGGGACCCTTTACGTATTGCATAAGGTCAACGATAGAGCAATCGGGGTGGTCGATAAGATGCAGCGTTGCTTCGACAACCTCTCTTAAATTATGCGTAGGAATGTTCGTCGCCATACCTACCGCGATACCCACGCTACCGTTTACCAAAAGGTTGGGGAAGCGCGAGGGGAGCACAACCGGCTCCTTGCGGGTATTATCGAAGTTGGGCACGTAATCGACAACGTCCTTTTCGATATCCGCCATCATTTCCTCGGCGATTTTAGACATTCTCGCTTCGGTATAACGGTATGCCGCAGGGGGGTCGCCGTCGATATTACCGAAGTTACCGTGCTTATCGATAAGAACGTATCTTATCGAAAAATCCTGACCCAAGCGCACCATCGCATCGTAAACCGAGGCGTCGCCGTGCGGATGGTATCTACCAAGCACGTTACCGACCGTCGTTGCCGATTTACGGTGGGGCTTATCGTAGGTAAGTCTGTCTTCATACATCGCATAGAGTATTCTGCGGTGTACCGGCTTCATACCGTCGCGCACGTCGGGCAAAGCTCTGCCGACAATAACGCTCATAGCATAGTCGATATAACAGCTTTTTATTTCGTTTTCTATTCCGATATTATGAATAACCTGTTCTTCGTGATTACTGTAATCGTATTCGTGAGCCATAGTTCGCTTCGCTCCAAGTTAATAGTGAATAGTGAAAAGTGAAAAAGTTAGGTATCCAAATTAGCGTATTTTGCGTTTGCTTCGATAAAATCTCTTCTGGGCTCGACCTTATCGCCCATAAGCACCGAGAAGAGCGCATCCGCTTCGAACGCATCGTCTATCGTAATACGCTTTAAAATACGGCGTTCGGGGTCCATTGTAGTGTCCCAAAGCTGATCGGGGTCCATTTCACCCAAACCTTTATATCTTTCTGCCTGCGCGTTGCCGCCAAGCTCTTCAAGATACATATCTCTTTCCTCGTCGGAAAAGGCATATCTTTGCTGTTTACCTCTATATACCTTATAAAGAGGAGGCATTGCCGAATATACGTGGCCAGCTTCGATAAGCGGGCGCATATGGCGGAAGAAGAAGGTAAGAAGCAGAGTTTTAATGTGCGAGCCGTCAACGTCGGCGTCGGCCATAAGAATTATCTTGCCGTAGCGTAGCTTTGTAATATCGAACTCGCTTCCGATACCTGTACCGAGCGCGAGAATTATCGGAATTATCTGCACCGAGGAATAAATTCTGTCGATTCTGTTCTTTTCAACGTTAAGTATCTTACCGCGCAAAGGAAGTATCGCTTGGAAACGGCTGTCGCGGCAATCCTTTGCCGTACCGCCTGCCGAGTCACCCTCTACCAGATAAAGCTCGGTATATTCCATTCTGCGTTCGTTACAGTCGGCAAGCTTGCTGGGAAGCGAAGAGGATTCGAGCAAGCCCTTACGTCTTGTTAATTCACGCGCCTTCTTTGCCGCCTCTCTCGCTCTTGCGGCAAGCACCGATTTTTCTATAATTATCCTTGCGGTATCGGGGTTTTCCTCGAAGAATACCGAAAGCTTTTCGTTAACAATACCTTCGACAAGCGTTCTTATTTCGCTGTTACCGAGCTTTGCCTTGGTCTGGCTTTCGAACTGCGCGTCCTCGAGCTTTACCGAAATTACCGCCGAAAGACCTTCTCTTACGTCGTCGCCGGTAAGCTTTTCATCGTTCTTGAAAAGGTTATATTTTTTGCCGTAATCGTTCAAAGCCTTCGTAAGACCGACCTTAAAGCCGGTTTCGTGCGTACCGCCGTCGACGGTATGCATATTGTTTGCGAACGAAAGTATCGAATCGGTAATCGTTTCGTTATACTGAAGCGCGATTTCTGCAACAGAGCTATCCTTTTCGCCCGAAACGTAAATTACCGGGTGAATGGGGTCCGCGCCCTTTTTCTGGTTTAAAAATTCAACGAACGAGCGTATGCCGCCTTCAAAACAGAAATGCTCGGTGGTTTCTTCAACCGTTCTTTTATCGGTAATGGTAATAGAAACGCCCGCGTTAAGGAAGGATTGCTCGCGAAGTCTTGTTTTAACCGTTTCGTAATCGAATTCGACGGTTTCGAAAATGGTATCATCGGGCCAGAAGCGAACGTGCAGACCGTGCATATCGGTCGCACCCGTTTCGCGGAATTCCTCGACAACGTTACCGCGCTCAAACGCGATATAATAACCCATACCGTCGCGGTAGTTATGAAGCTCGACACGGCGCGAAAGCGCGTTAACAACGCTCGCACCGACGCCGTGCAGACCGCCCGCGATTTTATAACCGCCGCCGCCGAATTTACCGCCCGCGTGGAGTATGGTATAAATAACCTCAAGCGTGGGGCGTCCAACCGTCGGGTGAATACCTGCGGGAACACCGCGGCCGTCGTCGGTTACCTCACAGCTTCCGTCGGCGTGAAGAATTACGCAAATATTTTTACAATGGCCTGCCAACGCTTCGTCGATAGCGTTGTCGACAATTTCGCTTATAAGGTGATGCAGACCCTTTACCGAAGTCGTACCGATATACATACCGGGACGCTTTCTTACCGCTTCAAGTCCTTCAAGTACCTGAATTTGGCTGTCGCCATAAGCATTTTCTACCGGATTCAATGCATCGTTTCTGTTTTCTTCCATTTTTACCTCCATACGGGGTTGTTTCGGTTTATAAAATTAATGATAATGTCTTTTTTTATTTTTCCCAAATGGGTTTTATTTCATTTTTAAGGCGTTTTTTTATACTTTCGGTCGAAATTCCGCTTATATAAACGGTATCGCTGTATTCGCCGTCGCAAAGAATAAAGCTCTTCGGCAGGTCGTTACAAACGTTTACAACGCCGTGCTCCTCTTCCTTTCGGCGGAAAAGGTCGTTCGTTGCGCCCGCTTTGCTTGACGAATCGAGGTCAAATATGCCTATTATCGATTTTTTATCGATGCTTTCGCCCTTTTCGAGCTGTAAATATCTCATATTTTACTCCGAATTATGCCTTACTGCGATATTTTTCCGTCGCGGACGAATATTTTGCCTTCGCTTTCGAAAATTTCGCTTTCACAGCCGGTTATTATTACCTGTCTGTCGGTTATGCGCGAAAGTATATATTCTTTTCTGTCCTTATCAAGCTCGGAAAGTATATCGTCAAGCAGAAATACGGGGTATTCGCCCGTCAGCTTCGCCGAAAGCTCACCCTCCGCAAGCTTTAATGCAAGCACAATACTTCTTTGCTGCCCCTGCGAGCCGTACATTCTTGCGCTTTTTTTATTTATACAGACCGAAAAATCATCCTTATGCGCGCCGTAAAAGGAAAGAAAGCGTTCCTTTTCGTATTCCGCCTTTTCATTGAAAAGCAGATTATACTTTTCCTTTAATTCCTCTTGCGATTCGAACGTGCCCGCTTGTGATTGATAATTAAGCGTTAAATTTTCCTTATTTCCGCTCATATCAAGCAAAAATCTTTTTGCTTCCTCTTCGAGCTTTTGCACGTATTTACGGCGGTTAATAGTTATTACCGCCGCAAGCGACGCCAACCTTTCGTTATAAACCGCCAAAAGCTCATCGTTAACCCTGCCGCGTTTTAAAAGCGCGTTTTTTTGCGCAAGCACGCGGTTATATTCGTTAAGCGTCGGCGCATAGCGCGGAAACGATTGGCATATTGCAAGGTCCAAAAAACGTCTTCTGTTCTCGGGCGAGCCCTTAACCAAGCTCAAATGGTCGGGGGTAAATATTACCGCGCGGAATCTTCCGATATATTCGGTCATTTTAAGCGGCGGGCTTTCGCCTAACCTTATCGCACGTCTGCCGCTTTTATTAAGCGTTGCAGACATATCCCAAGTAACGCTTTCGGTGGCAAATTTAATGCCTATCTGCCCCTTTTCACAGCCGAATCTTATAAGCTCTCTGTCCTTGCAGTTACGAAAGCTTTTTCCTGCCGCAAAATAGAATATCGCTTCTAAAATATTGGTTTTTCCCGCGGCGTTCGCACCGCATATAACGTTTACACCCGAAGAAAAATCTATCTCACTTTCCTCGGCATTACGGAAATTCCGCAACGACAAATGTTTTATTTTCATTTTTTAGTTTCGCGATGTGCGATACAACAAACTTTTTTCTTCTCGTCGCGACACCTGCACTGATTTATTTTTTTCGTACTGGGTGCGTAACGCAACTTTTAGTTTCGCTATTTTTTATAAAACAAAATTATTTAATCCTTAAGCTTACAAGGCAATACCAAATATTTATAGCTGCTGTCGGGGTCCTTTTCCGCAGGCTCTATCATCATACTCATAAGCGGAGTGGAAAGCGATGCGATAATCTTTTCGTCCTTGCAGGCACGCAAAGCGTCGAGCAGATATCTGTTGTTAAAGCCGATTTCGATATCGTCGCCTTCTTTTTTAATTCTTATGTTATCGTTAACACTGCCGTATTGCGTACTGCAGGAGATATTAAGGCTGTTATCCTCGAACTTACAGCGAAGCGGTGTTCTTAATTTTTCATCGACAAGCAAGCTTGCTCTTTCTGCCGATTCTATAAATTCGCTTCTGTTAATGGTTGCAAAAATTCTGTTCGATTGCGGAAGCGCTCTTCTGTAATCGAGATATTCGCCTTCAAGCAAGCGCGAGAAGAATATAATATCGCCAAGCTTGAAAATAATATATTTCGCGGTGAATTCCACTCTTAAAGGCTCTTCATCATCATCAAGCAGCTTTGCAAGGTCGGAAAGTGCCTTACCGGGAACAATAAACGAAAATCTGTTATCGTTATCGAAAACGCAATTCTTTTCCTCGCGCAGAGCAAGCCTGAAGTTATCGAGCGCAACACAGGTAAGCGTTCTGTTTTCTACCATAAACAGCTCGCCGGTAAGTATCGGTCTTGCTTCGGATTGTGCAACCGCGAAAACCGTGCTGTTTATAATATCCTTCATAAGCGTTCTCGAAATATTAAACGCGTTTTCGCCGCCGAGCTCGGGCAAGCCGGGGAACATTTCTGCGGTTACGCCGTGAATCGAAAAATCCGACATTCCGCCCGTGATTCTTACCATATTTCTGTCGTCGGATTCGATGCATATATCGCAATCGGGAAAATTCCTTACGATAGAGGTTATCTTCTGCGCGTTGATAATAACCGCGCCTTCTTCCATAGGCACGACCGTACCAACCGTTCTTACGCCCTTTTCGAGGTCGTAGCCGCAAACGGTAAGAGTTTCACCCTTTAAGGTAAACAGCAAGCCTTCGAGCGCGGGCAGCGTGGTTTTGTTTGAAGCCGCCGAAGCCGCAGGTATTATCATCGATAACAAGGTTTTCTTATCCGCAACAAATTTCATTTTTTTAAGCCTCCGCGCGGTTTTTTAAACAGAGATTTTTTAAACCGTTTCGCGGAATTCCTTTCTGTGTTTTTGGAGTTTTAGGTGTATCCACATTAAGACACGGGTTTTCCACATTGTTTATCACAGCCTGTCCACGCACTAAATGTCGCTTTTTGACTGCAAGCACTGCACAATAGGATTTTCCACAATATCCACCGTGCCTACTATTACTAATACTACTAATAAATACTATAAATAAATGTTTCTTTTTGTTTTGCGCTTCGCGCTTTTTTAAAGGTTATTGGCCGATAAGCTCGGCTATAACCGATTTTATTTCACGTGCGAACGAGGGCTCGTTAAGCATCTTTTTTTCGATAAAGCTTAATGAGTTCATAACCGTTGTATGGTCCTTTTTGTTAAAAAGCTTTGCTATCGCGGTTTGCGAAAGATTCGTGGTTTTTCTTACAAGGTATATTGCATAATGCCTTGCCGCAATAACGTCTGCCGTTCTGCGGGTGCTTAAAATATCCTCGCGCTTAACGCCGTAACGCTTTTCGGCATATTCAAATACCTTATCGATTATCGATTCTTTGCTGTTTTCGGCGGCAAAGAATTCGTTCAAAACCTCTTTCGCAACGAATACGTCACAGCTTTCGCCGGTTATAAAGGTATGTGCCTTAAGCTTTTTAAGAGCTCCTTCTATCTGACGTATGTTCGTCGTTATCGCTCCCGCAAGGAAGTAAAGCACGTCGTTATCAAGCTCGTAGCCGAAATCCATCGCCTTGCGCTTGAATATTGCAACGCGAAGCTCGAAATCGGGCGGCTGAATATCTGCGACCAAGCCCATTATAAAGCGGGTTTTTAAACGGTCTTCAAGGTTGTTTATATCCTTCGGTGCGCAGTCGGAAGCAAGAATTATTTGTTTGTTCATTTTAAAAAGAGTATCAAAGGTGTGGAAAAATTCCTCCTGCACCGACATCTTACCCGCGATAAACTGAATATCATCGACCAACAAAACATCGAGATTGCGGTATTTTTCGCGGAAAACGACGGGCTTTTTAAGCGAAAGCGAATCGATAAGCTCGTTTGTAAATTCTTCGCCGGTTACGTAAAGTATATTGTAGTTCGGATGATTTTTGCGTATCTCGTTCATTATCGAGAACATAAGGTGGGTCTTACCAAGTCCCGATGGTCCGTAAAGAAACAGCGGGTTATTAAGCTCGGCAGGATGCTGTGCCACCGCAAGCGAAGCCGACTGTGCAAGTTGATTCGATTTACCGACTACGAAATTTTCAAACGTGTATTCGGGGTTAAACCTCATCTTGTATGCCGAATCGACCTTTTGTTCAAATTCGGGAAGAAGCTCGGCTTCCTCCTCGTCGGAAATAATCTTCAGCTCGACAGGCATTCCGATAACTTCCGAAAATTTACTTCTTATCGCTTCGTAATAGGTGGATTCGACAAAGCTTTTTTTACTTTGCGGAAACGAAACCGTTACGCTTGTCCCTTCGATAGAAACCAATCTCATCGGCTTAAGCCAAAGATTCATAGAGGTAGAGGTATATATTTTAGCGAGCTCTTCGAGTACGTATAATTTTATCTGTTTTAATTCCTCGTTAGTCATAACTTCCTCGGTTTTTGTTATATAAAATAATCCACAACACGTGGATACGTATATTCAGTTTATTATAGCACAGTCTTTTTAAAAAGTAAACCCCTTTTACATATAAAGTTAACTTAACATTATATAATATATATACTTATTATATAAAATAGCTGTTTTTCTTGACAATCGGGCGCAAATGCCCTATAATGCAGAAAAGATAATAAAAAGGACGTTTTAAAATGCTTATAGAAAAGGCGATTAAATACAGATACAGAATACTTTTTATCTGCTGTATGCTTTGCGGAGCTTTTAATATTTTTACATTCTGGCAGAAATGGTTTGAATTCCCCGCACAGGTGCTTTTTTTACCTGCGGGAATAATACTTATTGCGCTGTTCGGCTATAAATATTACAAAAATCAGCCGCTGGACGAAAAAACGATTATTTTTTGTCTGTTTATAATAGGCTTTTTCTTCCGTTTGGTTTATATTCAGTCAACAGGATATTTGGTGCGCCAGCACGACGTTGGCGGAACTAACGGTCATTTCGAGTATATTTTAAAGTTCTATACTCATCAAAAGCTGCCCAATTTGATTAATTGGCAATATTATCAGCCGCCGATATGGCATTATCTCTGTGCGCTTTTCCTTCACGCGCAAACCACCGCAGGCATCGCGCTCGATATTGCAAGGGAAAATTTACAGCTTATATCCCTTTTCTGCTCGAGTATGATAATGCTGGTTTCCTACAATCTTTTTAAAAAGTTCAATTTAAAAGGGCTTGCAATAATCATTCCGTTTGCAATAGTTGCATTTCACCCTACTTTTATTATCCTTGCGGGCAGTATAAATAACGACGTTTTATCGCTTTTGCTTGCGCTTGTTTCGGTCGACCTTGCGATTAAATGGTATCGCGACCCGAAGCTTTCAACCATTTTAAAGCTTGCGCTTTCTATCGGTTTTTCGATGGGCGTAAAGCTTTCGGGCGGCTTGATTTCTTTAGGCGTTGCAATGCTTTTCGCGATAAGGCTGTTCGGAAAGCAATATAAAAACAAAATCGGTCTTATCGGTCAGTTCGCGTCGTTCGGCGTTCTTTGCGTGCCTATCGCGCTTTGGTGGCAGGTAAGAAACTTTATAAAATTCGATACTCCCTTTACCTACGTTCCGAAGCTTTCGGACACCCATTCGCAATACATCGGTTTTCGAAGCACGTTTGAAAGACTTTTCGATTTTTCGTCGGTGTTCGATATAGGCGTTTATCCTGCAAGAATGATAAGCAGCAAAGTGGGTATTTACGACTATTACGAATATAACATTCCGCTCGGCGCGCTTAAATCGAGCGTTTTCGGTGAATACTATCTCGGGCAGGGTCACAGTCTTGGTCTTTTGTGTGCGCAGCTTTTGTTCTGGTCGGCGGTTTTAATTGCGGTAATCGCCACCGTTTCGGCGGTATATACCCTTGTAAAAACGTTTAAAAACAGAAAAGAATGTAAAGATTTTGCCTTAAGCGAGCTTGTTTTTACGTTAATTTGCGTTGCAACTTTAATTTTTTCTTATATAAAATTCTGCTTCGAATTTGCTCATTTTTGCACGATGGACTTCCGTTATATCGCAATAACCGTAGTTTTCGGTGCGCTATATATTGGGCTTTTGTTAAAGGACCGCGAAAAAAACAACAAAATGTTCGACAAAGTACTGCGTATATCGCTTTCTGCTCTGGTTACCGTTTTTGCACTTTCGAGCCTTGCGATATATATAACGGCGGCTTAACATAATTAATAAAAATCCCCAAAAACACTTGACAAATGGGGATTTTTTATTATATAATATGTTGCTATGCTCTGCGGACCACGGCTTCGGAGCAGGCTATGATTACTTGTTTTTGAATAATAATTGGAGGTGCAAAACCAATGCTTAGAACATATCAGCCTAAGAAAAGACACAGAAAGGCAGAACACGGCTTTAGAAAGAGAATGGCTACCGCTAACGGCAGAAAGGTTCTTAAGAGAAGACGTGCAAAGGGCAGAGCAAGACTTACCTATTAATTTC
The DNA here is from genome assembly GCA_045533335.1 of Eubacteriales bacterium. Classification (GTDB taxonomy): domain Bacteria; phylum Bacillota; class Clostridia; order Oscillospirales; family CAG-382; genus Coliplasma. The sequence goes on along the minus strand of JAZSHQ010000023.1, from coordinate 20,289 downwards.
TTGCCAAACTTATTCTGACGAATACTTATCCGAAGCGAGGTTTTTTATGGAAAAAACACGCAGGATACAAACTTTAAAGGAAAACCACCTGTTCTCACGCGCGTATAGAAAGGGCAGGTGCTTTTCCGGTAAGTATGTCGCGCTGTATGTTTTGAAAAATACACGCGAAAAAGATATTAACAAAATCGGGATCACCGTATCGAAAAGCCGCGGAAACGCGGTAAAGAGAAACAGGACAAAGCGTGTTATACGCGAAGCTTACCGTGTTTTTCACCCATTTATAAAAGAAGGTTATATTTTCGTCATTGTCGCGCGTCAGCCTTGCGTTGAAGCTCACGTTTCCGTGGTCGTAAGCGAGCTCGAGGCTTTATTGTCTAAAGCGGCACTTTTATGAAAAGGTTTTTTATTTATCCGATACGGTTTTATCAAAAGAATATTTCTCCGTACAAGCCCCGTTGCTGCCGTTTCACGCCGAGCTGCTCGGCATACGCCATAGAAGCTATCGAAACACACGGCATCTTTAAAGGGCTTTTGCTTGCGTTATACCGCGTTTTAAGGTGTAACCCTTTTAATAAAAATTGCGGCTACGATCCCGTTCCGCCGAAGAAAAGGTAAAAGCAAGGTATTTTAAGCGTTGTTTTAAATGCTTAGGAATATGCACAAAACGTAATATTTGTGTTTTTGTACGCCTTTATAAGAAAGGAAAGAAAATGAGTTTTATTTACGATATTTTTTCGTATTTGATGAAGGGTTGCCTTTATATTTCGGGTAACCATTACATTATTGCTCTGTTCTTTTTTGCGCTTGCGTTCCAGATAATTTTGCTTCCGCTTACTATTAAACAGCATAAGACGCAGATAAAAATGGCGCAGGTAAAGCCGATGGAAATGGCTATCCGCGAAAAATATAAGGGCAGAAACGACAGAGTCACTCAGCAGAAGATGACTATGGAGATACAGGAAATGTATCAGCAAAACGGCTACAACCAGTTTTCGGGCTGTCTGCCGCTGCTTATACAGCTTCCTATAATCTTTATTCTTTTTGCTATTGTAAGAGCGCCTATTTCTTATGCAAGTAATATCGAAAATTTCGATACTGTGGCACAGTCGAAGGAAGCTGTTGTTTATTATCAGGAGCTTAAAGATTCGCTTAATAAGGACGCCTTCGAGGGCGACGAGTATAACGAATATATTTCGATATACAGCGGCTACCAAAGCGAGCTCGGCGTTAGCAAGGTTAACGACAACACTCCCGAAGACGCTTTTAAATTCAACTATAACGGCGAAGAATATTTTGCAAGCGGTGTAGAAACCGGCAGTAACGAAATGGCGCTTTCCCGCCTTATTATCGAAGGCAAGGAAGAGCTTGATGAGCTTATTGAAGAAGGCAAGATCAGTTCCGAAAAGACGGCATCGCTTAACGAAAAGCTGATTCCGTTTACCGAATATGCCGATGAACTTCCCGATTACAAGATCGGCAGCCTTAACTTTATTAACGAGCCCGATTTTAACAGAAACATCTGGCTTATGATCGTTCCGCTTTTGGTATTCCTTACCTCGTATATTTCGACAAAGTTCACCAGACGTTTTTCGGGCAGCGCAAACCAGACCGATGCGAACGGCAACCCTGTCGGCGGCGGCTTGTTTATGGAAGTCGGTATGCCGCTTATCTCGGCAATATTTGCATACAGTATGTCTGCCGCTATCGGTGTTTACTGGATCTGGAGAACTCTGCTTTCGATGGTACAAACCTATGTTTTCGCAAAGGCTATGCCTATTCCCGTTGTAACCGAAGAGGATATTGCTGCGGCGAAGAAGGAAATGAAGTCGAAGGTGAAGAAAAAGAAGGTTATTACTATCGAGGTCGATGAGGACGATAACAGCTACGACGATATGATCGTTCAGGGCGGCTCCCAGGGCTCGAATAAAAAGGTCGATCCTACACAACGTACACCGCGCCGTATCGAAATGCTTACCGTAGATGATGACGAAAACGAAAATTCGGACGGTAACGGCGAAAACTGATTTAATTGACTGAAAGGTAAAAAATATGTTAAAAGAAACCGTTGTAACGGCTAAAACAACAGAGCAGGCTGTAACTTCGGCGTGTGCAGAGCTCGGCGTTACCGCTGAAGAGGTGGAATACGTTGTGCTTGAAGAGCCGAAGAAGGGTATTCTCGGTATCGGTGCAAGCGACGCGAAGGTTAGCGTAAAGCTTAAAATGACCCCTGCTTTGAAGGCTTATGAATTTATAGAAAATCTTATTAAAAATATGAATCTCGACGCAAGCGTTGAAATTACCGAAAAGGATGAAGAGGGCGTTACTATCGCTATCAACGGCGACAATCTCGGTATTCTTATCGGCAGAAGAGGCGACGTTCTCGATTCGCTTCAGTATCTTGCAACACTTGCCGCAAATATCGAAAAGAGCAGCTTCTACCGCGTTACCGTTGACGTTCAGGGCTACCGCGAAAAGCGTGCCGAAACTCTTCGTGGCGTTGCAAGACGTATGAGCGAAAAGGTGCTTAAGTACAAAAGAAGCTTCGCACTTGAGCCGATGAACGCTTACGAACGCAGAATTATTCACTCCGAATGCCAAAACATCGCAGGTGTAACCACCCGCTCGATCGGCGAAGGCGCAGACAGAAAGATCGTTATCTCGCCGGAGAAGAAATAAGTTAAGTTAAGTTAATAAAGATACGAGAGGGGAACTTTTTTTAAAAAGTTCCCCTCTCGCGCTCTCCCTTCAAAAATTTTTAGTTTTGAAAATTTTAAGGTGTGTCATTTTTTCGTCATACGAATTTGTTGCAAATAATATAAAAAATCCCAAAACCAAAGGTTTTTGGGAGAGAGCTCGAGAGAGGGTATTACGGGGTCCCTGAAAAATCAAAGATTTTTCGGGGCTAATTCAAAAATACCCTCTCTCGTTAACTTATTCAAACATCAAACAATACCTTGTGCGAATTTTACGGTTGCCATAGCGTCTGCGCCGAAGAAATCTGCGCCGATAGATAGCGCGTAGTCCTCGGTAAGCACCGCGCCGCCGACTATAATTTTTACGTCGGGCAGGTTGGATTTTACAAGCCTTACCGTTTCTGCCATTGCAGGAACGGTAGTCGTCATAAGTGCCGAAAGCCCCAAAAGCTTTGCTTTGCTTTCGACAAGCGCATCGAGAATTTTTTGCGGGGGCACGTCCCTGCCGAGGTCGATAACCTCGAAGCCGTAGTTCGAAAGCAGAGTTGCGACGATATTCTTTCCGATATCGTGAATATCGCCTTCGACGGTTGCGATAACGAATTTTTCGCCTTTTTCCTTGCCGTTTTCCGAAAACGCGGAATTTACCGCCGAAAACGCCGCTTTTGCCGCCTCTGCGCCGCCCAAAAGACGGGGCAGGAAGATTTTTTTGCTTTCGTATGCTTCCCCGAGCGCATCGAGCGCGGGAACAAGGTCTTGTTCTATAATTTCAAGCGGTGTTTTGTTTTTTAAAAGCTCGGTTGCAAGCTCGCTCGCCTTTGCCGAAAGACCTGTAAATACCGCATCGAATAGCGTGAGCTCTTTTTTTTCGGTTGCCTGCTGTGCTGCTTCGGTCGGCTCGGTGCTGAACACGAAATCGCGCGGGGGATTCGCTTCGGAAAGCATTAATTGCATATTTACGCTCGACGGGTTAATTATCGCCGCAGATAGCCCGCGCGCCATTGCCGCGCCAAGGAAGGATGCATTTATGCTTTCGCGGTTGGGCATACCGAAAGAAATATTCGAAACGCCTAGCGCGGTCAAATATCCGTCGTTTGCAAGGCTTTCCACGCAGGCAAGCGTTTTTTCGCCGCTTGCTTCGTCGGTTGCCACGGTTAAAGTTAATGCATCGAACAGCAATCTTTTTGCCGAAATACCCTGATTTTCGGCGTTTTCGGCGATACGCTTTGCAATTTCGAGCCTGCCTTTTGCATTATCGGGAATCCCGCTTTCATCGAGCAGGAGCGCAACGCAAAGTCCGCCGTATTTTTTTACTATCGGCAAAACAGCATTCATATTTTCCTGCTTGCCGTTGACCGAATTGATTATCGGAACGCCGTTATATACCCTTGCCGCCGCCGCGAGAGCTTCGGGGTTGGCGGAATCGAGCTGAAGCGGAAGGTCGGTCACCCTTTGAAGCGCAAGCACCACCTTGGGGAGCATTTCCACCTCGTCGATTTCGGGTATGCCGACGTTTACGTCAAGAATATCTGCGCCCGCCTGCTGTTGTGCAACCGCTTCGCCGCACAAATAATCAAGGTCGCCGCTTTTTAATGCCTCTTTAAGCTTCTTTTTGCCGGTGGGGTTTAATCTTTCGCCGATAACGGCGGTTTTTTTGCCGAAGGTATAGCTTTGCGTACCCGAGCAGACCGTGCGTATGCATTTCGGCATCGGGAGCGAACAGCTTTTTCCGCTTATTGCAAGCGAAACCTGCTTTATATATTCGGGCGTTGTGCCGCAACAGCCGCCCACCGCGGCGATACCGCTTGAAGCCAGCTTTTCCGCAAAGCCGAAAAAGCGTGCAGGAGGCACGTCGAAATATGTTTTTCCGTTTTCGTCTATCTTGGGAAGCCCTGCGTTTGCGTTAACGATTATCGGCTTTCCGCTTATTTCGGCAAGCTTTATTGCAATAGGCTGCATTGCATCGGGGCCCAAGCCGCAGTTTACACCCAAAATGTCCGCACCGACGGCAGAAAGGTAAGCCGCAACCGTTTCGGCAGATGCGCCGGTTAATATGCGTCCGTTTTCGTCAAATGTCATCGAAACGGCAACTGGAAGGCTTGTATTTTCCTTTGCCGCGGTTATTGCCGCCTTGCATTCGTAAAGATCCGAAAAGGTTTCGAAGAAAATAAGGTCTGCGCCCGCCTTTTCCGCGCCGATTACCGCGCCCTTAAAGGCGTTTACCGCGTCTTCGAACGAAAAATCGCCCAAAGGCGGCATTAATTTACCGGTAGGGCCGATATCCGCCGCTATAAATACCTTTTTATCATATCCGCTTGCCGCCTTTTTTGCCACAGCTACGGCACGCGCGACCTCTGTTTCGGCATCTAAATTATGCGGCGCAAGCTTTACCGTATTTGCGCCGAAGGAGTTTGTGGAAATAACGTCGGCACCCGCTTCGATGTAGGCGCGGTGTACCGAAATTACAGCTTCTTCGGCATTTATATTCATCGTTTCGGGAATTTCGCCCGCTTTTAAGCCCGCCGCTTGAAGCATTGTGCCCATTGCGCCGTCGAAAACGAGTATTTTTTTGCCGATTACCTCTGTAATTTTCATATTTTGCTCCAAAATCTCTTAAATTTCACGAATATAAGATATGTTTCCGAGTATTTCTGCAAGCACATCGGGCTTGTTCATCGCATAAATATGAATATTGTTCACACCGTTTGCGATTAGGTCGATTATCTGCTCGGTCGCAAAGGCGATACCCGCCTGACGCATAGCTTGGGGATGCTCACCGAAACGTTCAACTATTTCGCGCAGGCGGCGGGGTACCGTTGTGCCCGAAAGCGACGCGCTACGCGCAAGCTGTCTTGCGTTGGTTATCGGCATAATACCCGCAATAACGGGGATATTTATGCCCTTGCGCTGGAATTTGGTCATAAACGAATACATTATATCGTTATCGAAAAACATCTGCGTTGTGAAAAACTCGCATCCGCTTTCGGCTTTTATCTTAAGCGCTTCGATATCTGCCGAAACGCTTGCCGCTTCGGGGTGTCCTTCGGGATAGCAGGCACCGCCCACACAAAAATTATCCTTTTTCTTTATCGCGACCGCCAAATCGCTTGCGTGGGCATAAACCCTTTTCGGCTCTCTGCCCTGCGGCATATCACCGCGCAAGGCGAGTATGTTTTCGATACCGTTCGCCTTGAGCGAGCCCAAATATTCGTTAAGCGTAGCTTCGTCCGATGAAACGCAGGTAACGTGCGCGAGCGAAGCAACGCCGCAGCTTTCCACCGCCTCGGCAAGCTCTGCCGTAAAGCGCGCGGTCGAGCCCGCCGCGCCGTAGGTAACGCTTATAAAATCGGGCTTTAGTGCCGCCATTTCGGTAACTATTTTTCGGCTCTGCTCGAGCTCTGTTCCCAGCTTCGGCGGAAATATTTCGGCAGAAACGGTTATTTCTTTTTGCTTTAAAATCTCACTTATCTTCATTTTTTAGTTTCGCGGGTGCGTAACGCACCTTTTTAGTTTCGCGATAGGCGATACAACAAGCTTTCCGCCTTCTCGCCGCGATACCTTTCTGTAATTTGGTATAGTATACGGTGCGCAAGCGTTATTTATAAACGCTACATTTTCATACACAACAGACTTGCTCTTGTCCACGGGTGCGTAACGCACCTTTTTGGTTTCGCGATAGGCGAAACAACAAGCTTTTCGCCTTCTCGCCGCGATACCTTTCTGTAATTTGCTGCAATATACGGTGCGCAAGCGTTATTTATAAACGCTGTGTTTTCGCATAAAACAGACTTGCGCTATTCCTGACGAGTCCTTTCTTATTACAGTTTTTTGAAAACGTAATATTCCTTTTCGTTTTCCTCGCAGCCGTCAAAGCCCTTGCCGCCGCTTACAAGCACAAGCTCAAAGCCCTCTGCCGCCTTTAGAAGCTCCTCGCGCGGGTGGAACTTTTGGGTTTGGCTTTCGAATTCGCGGTCATAGCTTTTATCTTCGTTTTCTGTAAAAATATCTATTTCGAATTCGCAAATTTTCTTGTTTTCGTCGTAGCTGTTACGCCAAACGGCGAAAAATTCATCGAAGTCATAAACGAAATTATTCTTGCCGAAGACGTTTTTATAGCGATATTCGGTATTTACGTCGAAAATAAAGAGCCCGCCCGCTTCCAAATAATTACGCGCCAAAACAAAGACCTGCGCGAGGTCTTTGTTTTTCGTAATATAGTTCAGGCAATCAAAGGAAGAATAGATCGCCTGCACGGTGCCGTAAAGCTCGAATTCGCACATATCCTGACAAAGCAGTAACGTGTTTTTGCCGTAATTCCTTTCGCGCGCGACGTTCAGCATTTCGGGCGATATATCAAGGCCTATCATATCGTAGCCTTTATCGGCAAGCAACGCGGTTATGCCCCCGGTGCCGCACCCTAAATCGAGCACCTCGCGAACTTCGATATCGGCAAGCGAAAAATATTCGCAAAGCAATTCGGCGTATGGCTTATATGCCTCGCCGTTTATTCTGTCGTAAACAGAGGCGAGCGCCGTGTAGCTCATTATTCCGAAATACGGTCAAGTACCATTGCATAGCCGTCGCTTCCGTAGCGGAGCGCGCGGTTAACGCGGGTGATGGTAGCTGTCGAAAGGTGGGTCTTTTCGGCAATTTCGTTATAGGTATTGCCGTCGCGGAGCATTTCTGCCGCGGTAAGACGCTTGCTCATTTCGGTAATTTCGCTTATCGTGCAAAGGTCGGAAAGGAAACGGTATGCTTCCTCTACGGAACGAACGCTTACTATTGCCGCCGCAAGCTTATCGGTGTTGGAATCCTTTATTCTTTCGATCATTTTTTAATCCTCCAAATTGAATTCTATTTCATCCGCTTTAAAGGTTCCTTTAATAAAGCGGTAGGTGTCGTTATATACAGAGTGCAGATAGGGGTCTTCCGATTTATATGCCGCATAGTACACGTCGGGCACTCCGCCTTGGTAGTACATATGAGCCGCGTCCTTCATATAGCCGGTTATCGCGCCTGCGGCATAGTATTTTTTAATTCTTTCGATATTCCATTCCTGCGTGCCGCCGACTTCAAGCTCGATACACATACCCATAAGCTTTGCGGTTGCCGCCGCATCGAAAAGGCGTGAATCGGGCACGGCTTGGTTGAACGCATAGTTCGGCTGGTAGCAAACCACGTCGAAGCCCAAATTGCGCCAATCGTTATAGCCGGAAGCGTGGAAATAGGGTATCCAGGTGGTGATAAGCCCCATTCCGCGAACGTAATCGGTGGTGTAGTGAAGCAGCTCGAGCAGCTGATTATCGGCGTAATTAATTTCTTCGGTAAACCAATAATATCCCTTTAAGTCGAGATGCTTATACTGCTTTTCGTTAAAGCGTTTGTATTGCTCGTCGATAAGCCATTTAAGCGCGGCTTTTCTATCCTCGAGCAGAGAGAAATTAAGGTTTTTGCCGTCGACAATGCCGAATTCCTTAACCTCGGTAACCGGATAAAGAATCGAAAAATAAACGCTTACCTTATAATCCTTAATACCGAGCTTTTCGCCGACTTCCTTTGCCGCTTCGTCGAGCGCGTCCATATTATAGCCTTCGATAAACTGGGTATCGATATAATACTGCCAATTTTCCTTGGTGAGCGGACGTTTTTTATATTTATCGTAAAGAAAAGCAACGTAAGGCAGGAACAAATATCCGTCGAAGAGTGTGTCCTTTATCTCGCCGTCTTCGATATATGCAACGTGGGGCAGGAAAATTTCCTTTGTTATCGGCGCTCTACTTTCGTGACAGAAATATGCAAGCAAAACGTCCTTTGCGCCCAAGGCATCGGTAGACGCGAATGCATCGGGATATTCGCTTTCCTTTATTTCCTCGGGCACTATATCTTTCGCGCCCTCTGTATCGGTACAGCCGTAAAGCTCGAGCTCGTCTATCCAGATATGCACCGAAACGTTGAAGCAGAATTTAACGTATCTTGCCTTCAGCGCAACCGCAAAATCGGCTTTTTTGCGTATAAACGCAGGCGTTGCTTCCGAGCAAAGCCCGTTAATTTCGCCCGCCTTCTGCCAGCCTTCGCCGTCTTCGGAAACAAGCACGGTTATTCGCGGCGGAACGCCGACACCGACTTCATCCTCACGCAGTAGGCTTACGCCCGCGCCGACAAGCTTGCAAACGCTGCCCAAATCGTACAAAACGGTTCTTGCACAGCCGCCCGTGAAGTGGAAATAAGCGGAATCGTGACAGCTTGCTTTTTCTGCATATTTGCCGTCGGTAAGGTTTTGGCAATCGGCAGGGCTGTTAAACCATTCCGTAGTGTGCTGGGTAGCGATTTTTTCGTAATTCATTATCTTTTGCGGCAAGCCGAGCAAAAGATTTTTAATATCCTTTGATTTTTCTACTTCTTTTTCGGGCGTTTTTTCAAGCTCGAAATCGCCGTAGAAATTCACGTTACCGTTCATTTTGCAAAACCTCCTGCTTTTTAACATTAATGCGTTAGTTTATTATACAATTAATTTTCTCACTTTGCAAGACATTTTAGCAAATTAATGCGATTTTCTTGCAATTCGTTAAAAAATGCTATATAATTTTGGTATAAAAGACTCATAAAAGGAGCAAAAAGATAATGAAACGCATTTTTGCTTTTATTTTAAGCGTTCTTACCTGCTTTTCGGTGCTGCCGTTCGGCGCAGGCGCGCAATCGGAAAACCTTGCGCTCGGAAAAAGCGTAACGATAGAAACCCATATCGCCAACGACCGCAGCTATAACGAGGTTGAACGCACCGATTCTCCGGAGGTGCTTACCGACGGCATATACCGCGCCGCCGATTACGGCGATACGGGCTGGATGAAATTTTACCGCGCGACGGGAAGAACGCTTACGGTTGACCTTGAACAGATATGCACCGTGGAGCGCGTCTTTACCCGTTTTATGCAAAACAGCGTTGCGGGTATCGTCGCGCCGAAAAGAATAAGCGTTTATACCTCCTGCGACAGAACAAATTTCGTTAAAGCCGAAATAATTTCGGGCGGAGAATCGCCTTTTGCGCCCTCTTTCGGCAGCGAAAACCATATTGCCGAATACGATATTAGGCTTACGCCGATTCGCGCACGCTACGTTGCGATTAGCTTTGACGTAACCGTAAACAGTTTTGTTGACGAGCTTGAAATATACGGAAATATCGGCTCGACGCTTGACGAGCGCACCGATTACTGCTCGATTCTTCCCGAGCCGAAGCAGGAATATCTTTCCCGCGATGCGCTTGACGGCGATACCGACATAGTTTGCTTCCACGCGGGTTACTCGCCCGAGGACGAAAAGCTTGTAAACAACACAAAAGATGCGTTTTTGCCCTACGTTGCCTACCTCGACCAAAAAGGCAGGATAGCAGACACGATGTTCGATTCTATTATGTTTCTTACGCTTCAGGGTAAATGTCCGTCGGGCGGAAATCTTACGATATCGGGCGGCGCAACGGTTATTGGCGATTGGGAAGCGCTTCTTGATAACTATTTTGCCGAAGAATATAACCTTAACGCGCTTGATGCCGCTACGGCGGAGATGAAAACCGCACTTTCGCTCGATAAGAATTATAAGGTATCGGTCTATCTTACCGTTCCTTACCCGAAAATCAGCGATATCGAATTCGGCGATTACAACGGCGACGGCATTACCGACAAAATCGACAGCTACGCCGCCTGCCTTGCCGTTACCGAATGGTTTATGGACGAGGTCGATGCGCGTTTTGAGCAGGAAAGCTTTCAAAATATCGAGCTTAAGGGATATTTTTGCAACAGCGAGGGGCTTACAAGACAGCATTACGATTATGAATTCGATTTTGCCCGCGACGCCGCGAAGCTGATGCGTGACCGCGGTTTAAAATGCGTAATGATACCCTATTATCAGGCGGCGGGGATAGATTCGAACGACGAGCTTATGCTCGATGCGATGCTTATGCAGCCGAATCTTTCGTTCAACGACACATTGAAGGATGACCCCGAGGGAACGATGCTCGATTTTGCCGAAACGGCAAAGCAATTCGGGCTTGGAATACAAATGGAGATTGCCGACGGCGTGCGTTGGGAGCCGGATGAGCTTGGTAGATATTATATGGAATATCTGGTTGCGGCAAGCCGAAACGGGCTTATGACCGACACGGTCCACGCCTATTACAACGGCGCGGGTCCGGGTGTTTTTTACGATTGCGCCAAGTCGTCGAAGCCCAATATGCGCATATATTACGACCTTACCTATAAATTTATCAAGGGTGAGCTCGATTTACCGCAGGAAATACTTTCACAGCCGAAAACCGACAGCTTTATTTGCGATGCAAGCGAAAATCTTATCGGAGATACCTGCGTTTTGGGCGACTGGTTTTGCAGCTACCGCGTAATTTCCGACCCGAAGCACGGTTACGTAAATATTCCCGACGGCGGAAAGACCTTCCGTTACCGCGCCGACCGTAATTATACGGGTGAGGACGGGTTTGAATACGAAATTTTGTATGAGGGAGAGGTTATCGCCACCCGCAAGGTCAATTTAACGGTGGTTAGTACCGAAGAAAGTCTTGAAAGCCAACCCCAAACTGCCGAAAGCTCGGCAAATACCGATGAAAACAACGCAAATACCCTTATAACGGTTATTGCAATTATAGGCGGAGCTTTGCTGATTTCTGCGGCGGTTTTCGTAATAATCAAGCGCAAAGCGTGAGATTTTGGTGAGACAAAGATGAGATGAAATACTTCTTTCTGCGTGGTAAAATTATCACAACAGCAGAAAGGAGATATTGATTATGAGCTTGGTAATGCAACGCGGGTTTTTCGACGATCCGCGTATCCGTATAATTCGCAAATACGGCGACAGATACGTTTTGATTTTTATGATGCTTGTCGGTTTTTCGGAAAACGACCTCCCGAACAGCGGATTGTACCTTCCGAACGGCTTATCGATATTCGAAGAAGACCTGCCTGCCCTGCTCGGCGTGGACGAAAAGACGGTGAGCGAGGCGCTGATGCTTTTCGAATCGCTCGATATGTTCGAACGCGACGAAAAAGGCGTTATGTATGTAAATTACAGCGGCTTGTTTCACGAAAAAGCGGCTTGAGGCTTTGCCTCAAACTCCGCATAAGAACGTATCTTCAATATTAAAAGTTTTTGAAAAGAGTGCTTGAGAGAAAAACCTTTTTCAAAAAGTTTTTCTCTCAACATACAAGAAAGAGAGAGGCGAAACCTCTCTCTTTTGCTTTTGGTTTTTAAATTAGCAAGCCGCGTTGATAATGGTTGCGAAATCGGGAGCTTTAAGAGAAGCGCCGCCGATAAGACCGCCGTCAACGTTTTCCTTCGAAAGGAGCTCTTCGCAGTTCTTTGCGTTCATCGAGCCGCCGTACTGAATGGTGGTTGCCTTTGCGGTGCATTCGCAATAGAGCGAAGCGATAACGTTACGGATAATGCCGCAAACCTCGTCTGCCTGATCAGCGGTAGCAGTCTTGCCGGTGCCGATAGCCCAAACAGGCTCGTAAGCGATGATGATATTCTTCATCTGCTCTGCGGTAACGCCCATAAGAGCGATCTTGGTCTGCATCGAAACGATCTCGGCGGTGATGCCCTGTTCGCGTTCTTCCAAAAGTTCGCCGACGCAGAGGATAACCTTAAGACCTGCTTCGAGAGCCGCAAGAACGCGCTTGTTAACGGTAACGTCGGTTTCGCCGAAGTACTGTCTGCGTTCGCTGTGACCGATGATAACGTAGTTAACGCCGCAAGCAACGAGCATATCTGCCGAAATTTCGCCGGTGTATGCGCCGCTCTTTTCCCAGTGGCAGTTTTCTGCGCCGATTTCGATAGGCGAGCCTGCCGCTGCCTTTACAGCCGCGTCGATATCAACGTAGGGTACGCAAGCGATAATGCCGCAACCCGAGGTGTCCTTGCCTTCGAGCTCTGCTTTGATAGCATTGATAAGTTCAACAGCTTCCGCAGGAGTCTTGTTCATCTTCCAGTTACCTGCGATAATAGCTTTTCTGAATTCCTTGTTCATAATTTATTAATCCTTTTGTAATATTTTATTTAAAACCCTAACATTTCGGCTTGTTGCCGAAACATATCTCTCCGCGTAAACGGAATATCACTTACGCGAAGCGTAAATACAATGTAAATTCCATAAAAATCGGGGACCGCGTCCTCGATTTTTATACCGCTGATGCCCGCGTGTTCGGACAAGCCGTTTTGACGGCGCGCACGGACACGGCGCGAGCGAACGGGCATCCAAAACCGACCGAAATGCTTGCATTTCGCGTCGAGAGCTTTAGCGATCGGTCATTGCCGCGATGCCGGGGAGTTCCTTGCCTTCGAGATATTCGAGCGATGCGCCGCCGCCGGTGGAGATGTGGCCCATCTTGCCGCCGAAGCCGAGAATGTTGACAACCGCCGCAGAGTCGCCACCGCCAATAATGGTGGTAGCATCGGTTTCTGCAAGTGCCTTTGCAACTGCGATAGTGCCTTCTGCGAAGATGGGGTTTTCGAAAACGCCCATAGGACCGTTCCAAACAACAGTCTTTGCCTTCTTTACCTTGCTTGCATAAAGCTCGCGGGTCTTGGGGCCGATATCGAGAGATTCCATATCGCAGGGGATTTCGTCAACCGAAACCGCCTTGGTTTCTACAACTGCGTCGATAGGATTGGGGAATTCCTTGGTAATGGTGCAGTCTACGGGAAGAAGGATTTCTACGCCGTTTGCCTTTGCACGTTCAAGCATTTCCTTGCAGTAATCGAGCTTTTCGTTATCTACGAGCGACAAGCCGACTTCCTTGCCCTGAGCTTTAAGGAAGGTATATGCCATACCGCCGCCGATGATAAGGCAATCTGCCTTGGTGAGAAGATTTTCGATAACAGCGAGCTTATCCGCAACCTTTGCGCCGCCGAGAATGGTAACGAAGGGTCTTACGGGGTTGTTAACAGCATCGCCGAGGAATTTGATTTCTTTTGCCATAAGGAAGCCGTTTGCCGATTCTTCAACATAAGAAGCAACGCCGACGGTAGAGCAGTGCGCTCTGTGAGCCGCGCCGAATGCATCGTTTACGAAAATATCGCAGAGAGAAGCGAGTTCCTTCGAGAAAGCTTCGCCGTTTTTGGTTTCTTCTGCGCGGTAACGGGTGTTCTGGAGAAGAACAACGTCGCCGTCTTCCATTTCGGCAACAGCCTTTTTAGCGTTTTCGCCTACTACGCAATCGTCAGCCGCGAAAACAACGTCTCTTTCAAGCTTTTCTGCAAGACGTACTGCAACGGGAGCTAAAGAGAATTCGGGCTTGGGTTCACCCTTGGGCTTGCCGAGGTGCGAGCAAAGGATAACCTTTGCGCCCTGATCGAGAAGGTATTCGATGGTGGGAAGTGCAGCAACGATACGGTTTTCGTCGGTGATAACGCCGTTCTTGAGAGGAACGTTGAAATCGCAACGAACAAGCACGCGTTTACCTGCGTCCTTAAGATCTTCAACAGACTTTTTTGCGTTCATTTGGTTTTTCTCCTGACTTTTATTGAAATTTTTTGTTTACTGTTTATTGGAAATAGATTCCAAATCAATTTATTATATAACAAAAATCTTTGTAAATCAAGGGGTTTAAGGATTTTTTGGAATCAAATTAGGCTATTACTTAAAATTTTCCTCGGAATATTTATTAAACCCTGCCTGAGTACGGCTTATCGAACTGCCGATAGCTGATCCGAAGTCTATATAATCGGCAACCGCGTCGGTCGTGGGGCGGCGCACCTCGCTTATAACACTTCCGTAAACCTGCGCAAAATCGAAGGTGGCGCTGTCGACAATGGTTTGAAGCATTACCGTTTCGGTATTGTTATTAAGATACTGTCCGATAAAATGGGCAACGTAAGCATTGTGCACGGTAGTTCTGCCCGCCGCGCAGGTTGCCTGAATTACCGCAGAAACAAATACTTTGCGTTCTTCGGTTGCAAATTCTACCGTTTTGGGGACAGAAAAAACGTGTGCGTCGGTGCTCGTAAGGCTGTAATAATCGGTTTGCTCCTCGCTGTATTTGGGCATCGGCAATATTCCGTATTCGCTTCCCTTGCCCGTACCGTCGCGCAGGGCGTAGAAATATGAAAGTTTATTGCTGAAAAACGCGAGCCTGCCTTCTGTAAATGCTTTCATCGCGTCGTTCCCTTCGAGCGGGAATCTTCCGCGAGTGTTGTAACTCTTAACGAGCTTCTGGCATACCTCATTGATATATTCGGCGGTGAGCGAAAGCGTAACGGGGTTTTTATAGGTGTTGCCTATAAGCTTTTCACCTGTGGACGCCCACATAATTATCGGGTAAGTGCCCTCGCCGTAATATGCACCAAATCCGAATGTGTCTAAATATATATCCGATGAGGATTTGCTATATACCTTCGGAGCGGCGGCTTTTGCTGTTTCGTTAAAGGCGTCCCAAGTCCATTTGCCTTGCATTACAAGGCTTTCGGGGTCTTTTTCGCCCGCAACGTTAACGAGCTCGCGGTTGAAAAACAGAACGTAAAGTTCGTCGTATATCTGCGCCGTAGGATCGGGCAGAAGGTATAACGTGCTGTTTGTTGCGAGTGTTTTCGCATTTTTGGGGTCAAAATACGCACTTTCCGCGCTGAAATTCGGCAAGGCGTTCATATCGGTCAACAATCCTGCGGTATAAAGCTTTGCTGTGTTTTTTGCAGAAAAACATATCATATCGCAATATTCTGTACCGGATTCTATTGCCGACTTCAGCTCTGCGGTAAGCCTGCTCGGCGAAATTTCCATAACCGTTACCTGCGCGCCGTATTTATCCATAAGGAAGGTGTTTCTCTGCTCGACAGCCTTGCTCATCGAGCCTGCCGTGCTTTCTTCATTGTAAAACACCTGCTTTTCGTCGGTCGCGACGGTGAATTTTTGTTGTTTGACTTCCCCGTTTTCGTCGGTCTCTATCGGCGGAAGCTCGCTTTCAAGCTGCTCGTATATGTTTTTTGATTCTTCGTCCGGACTCGACGATTCGAGATATTCGACGTTTTCGCAGCCTACTGCGGCGAACAAAAATATTATTACGAGCAGTGTTAGTATTGTTTTTTTCAAATGCATTCTCCGTTCAGATGTTTCACGTGGAACATTTTGTTTTTGTTTCACGTGAAACGTTTATTCAGTTATCGGTTTAACGATACTCGGCTCTTCTTCTGTTCCGAGCGCGATTATTTCGAATTCGGCAGTTCGTCCCGCAAGGAAGGGCGCGGCTGCGTATTCGGAGGGGATTACCGCCTTTGCGCCGCAATGTAAAAGCACAGGGATCGCGCCGCTTTCGTCGCGGACA
This sequence comes from Eubacteriales bacterium, assembly GCA_045533335.1. Taxonomy (GTDB): domain Bacteria; phylum Bacillota; class Clostridia; order Oscillospirales; family CAG-382; genus Coliplasma. The sequence continues at coordinate 4,280 of JAZSHQ010000023.1, read as the reverse complement.
AGCGGAAAGCCTTCGAAGGTGCTTTTTCCGCTGTTTTCAAGATATTCTCTTGCGGTAAGGTTGTAGAATTTACGATGCGTGTTGTAAACAAAACGTTCGGCGTTGTTTGCCTCGTCTGCCGCGGCGGTAATAACAGCGCGCTGACGGTTGAGGTTGATATTTTTTGGACTGCCCGAGGCGGCGATGCTTGTTTTTATCGCGCGCTGTGTAAGCAGGTCGGCATATCTTGTTGCGGGGCGCACGAAGGAAACGACCTTGTCCGAAGCACAATGTACGTTATATATGGGCGAGGTGGAGAATTCCGCGCACGGCATACCCAAAGCGAGCGCTTCGCAAACGAAATCGTAATAGGGCGAGCCTTTTGCATTGCGGATAATTTCAGAGGTTATCTTATTTTCGTCACATTCGGGCATTTCTATATTAAGAAGCTTGCAAAGATAGTCGATTGCGGTTGTATCGAGCGTTTCCTGACCGATAAAAATGCAGGGCAGACCGTTTTCGTGCATATAGTTGCCTATTGCCTCGGCGGCAAAATAGCCTATTTCACGCACCATAGCGCGCGCGTCGGGCTCGGCTTCAAGACAGAAGGATACAGGCTTTCCCTCGGAATCGCGTTCGAAACTGCGACGGAACACGGGGCAATCTATCGCGCCCTTTTCAAGGCGTTTGTTGCAAAATATTGCGGCAAGCTCGTACATATCCGCAAGGATTCCGATATAAGGTTGGTATTTATCGCGTAGAGTCAACACCGAAGATGCCTCCTGCGCGAGTCCGTATTGGTCTATTTCGCCGTAGATACAGCGCACGGCAACACGGATAACGCTTTCCTCGAACTTGACGGAAACGAGCTCTCCTTTTGTGTCAATGTCCAATAAAACGGACAATGCAAGTTTATCGCCGCTCGGTGCGAGGTTGCACATATCGCGCGCGACCGATTCGGGGAGCATATCGACGTTTACAAAGCCGTTATGCACCGATGCTCTGCGGCGGCGGGCTTCTTTATCAAGCGGGGAGCCTTCGCAGACGTATTCGGCAACGTCGGCGACGTGAACGCCTAATTGCCAGCCGGAAGACGTTCTGTAAAGCGAAAGCGCACATTCCGAAAAGCCGTTTGGCGTATCGCCGAAAGAGAGCACCGTCTTTCCGCGCAGGTCAAGGCGCCGCGGGAGATATGATGCAGGCTTGATTTTCGAAGCAACCGCTGCCTGCTCTGTTACGGTTTTTGGAAAAACACTTAAAATAATCTGTTCATCTATACTGTTTGCCATAACCGTTCCCTTTCATTATTATATATAATCATTATGATTTTACTCCTATTGCTTTACCGTGTCAAGTACAAATCTGTTAATAAATGAAAAAGGGGGCTGTCGCTTTTGGTCTCAAAATCGTTCGCCCTGAAAAAATCGAGGAGCTGTTGCAATTTTAATTTGCAACAGCTCCTAAAAATATTTTAAAGCGATTCGATGCTTGCTTTAAGCTTTTCTGCAAGCTCTTGGAATTTTACAAGCTTTTCTTTTTCGGCGTTAACCACCTTTTCGGGTGCTTTTGCCACAAATTCGGCGTTGTTAAGCTTGCCTTGCGCGCGTTTTATCTCGTTTTCGGCGTTTTCAAGCTCTTTCGTAAGTCTTTCGCGCTCTGCGTCGGCATCTACGATATCCGCAAGCGGGAGGAAGATCTCGCAGGCGTTGGTAACTATTCTTACCGTGCCCTCGTCCTCGCATTTATCGACAACGGTAATGCCCGAAGCCGAAGCAAGGCGTGTAAAGAAGGGCTCTTTATCGGCAAACAGCTCTTTTTCTGCCGTTGCGATAATAACGTTTGCCAATCTCTTGGGGGGAACGTTCATTTCGGCACGGCGGTTACGGATTGCGCGGATAGCGGTAAGCATAATATCCATATTGCGCTCCGCTTCGGGGAAATTAAGCTCTTCCTTGACGGTGGGATAGCTCGAAACCATAATGCTTTCGCCCTTATGAGGCAAAGAAAGCCATATTTCCTCGGTAATAAACGGCATAAAGGGATGCAAAAGCTTTAATGTGTTCGAAAGAACGTAGGTAAGGGTGTTTTGCGCCGCGATGTTCGATGCACTTCCCTTTTCCTGCAATCTCGGCTTCACAAGCTCGATATACCAATCGCAGAATACGTCCCAGATAAAGTCGTAAAGCTTCGAAACGGCAATGCCGAGCTCGTATCTGTCGATGTTTTCGCGCACCTCGCCGATAAGGCGGTTGTAAAGCGAAAGTACCCACTTATCCTCTTCGGCAAGCGTAGAAATATCGATACTTTCGGTATCGCAATCCCTGTCGAGATTCATCATAACGAATCTTGCTGCGTTCCAAATCTTGTTTGCGAAATTACGCGAAGCCTCGAAGCGCTCGTCGGAAATACGCATATCGTTTCCGGGGCTGTTGCCGGTTGCAAGCGTAAAGCGCAAAGCGTCTGCGCCGTAGGTCTTTATAACCTCGAGCGGGTCGATACCGTTGCCGAGCGATTTCGACATCTTTCTGCCAAGCGCATCGCGCACAAGACCGTGGATAAATACGTCCGAAAACGGCTTTTTGCCCGTGTGTGCAAGGCCCGAGAATATCATTCTCGATACCCAGAAGGTAATTATATCGTAGCCGGTAACAAGGGTGTTTGTCGGGTAGAATTTTTTAAGATCCTCTGCGTCCTCGTTGGGCCAGCCCATTGTCGAAAACGGCCAGAGCGCGCTGGAAAACCAGGTATCCAAAGTATCGGGGTCTTGGCGCATTTCCTTGCCGCACTTGGGGCAAACCGCGCTTTCGTCCTTGGTTACCACCAATTCGCCGCAATCGTCACAATAGAACGCGGGGATTCTGTGCCCCCACCAGAGCTGACGCGAAATGCACCAGTCGCGGATATTTTCCATCCAATGCAGATAGTTTTTCGAAAATCTGTCGGGAATAAAGCGAATATCGCCGTTTTTAACGGCATCTATTGCCGGCTCTGCGAGCGGCTTCATCGAAACAAACCACTGCTTCGAGATCATCGGCTCGATAACGTGGTGGCAGCGGTAGCAGGTGCCGACGTTGTGGGTAAGAGGCTCTACCGATTTCAAAAGACCTGCCGCTTCAAGATCTGCCAAGATCGCCTTGCGCGCTTCTGCAGTCGTCATACCGGCATACTTGCCGCAGTCCAATACCTCGGGCTCGCCAACGGCGGCGGTGCCGCGAGCCAAGCTTTCCTCGTAGGCTGCCTTATCTTCAGCTCCGGTCATCTTGCCGTCGTAGGTGAATACGCGTACCAAGGGCAGGTCGTGGCGCTGGCCGACCTCGTAGTCGTTGGGGTCGTGCGCGGGGGTGATCTTAACAACACCGGTACCCTTTGTCATATCGGCGTGCTCGTCGCATATAATGGGAATTTCCTTGTTTATAAGCGGCAACAGCACGTGACAGCCGTGCAGGTGCGCATAACGGGGGTCGTCTGCGTTGATAGCAACGGCAGTGTCGCCCAGCATCGTTTCGGGACGGGTAGTAGCAAGCTCCAGCATTTCGCCGGTTTCCTTAACGGGATAAAGAAGGTGATAGAAGTTGCCGTTCTGATCGTCGTATTCCACCTCGGCGTCGGAAATAGAGGTCATACAGGTGGTGCACCAGTTAACCATACGGTTGCCGTGGTAGATAAGTCCTTCGTTGTAAAGCTTTACGAAAACTTCCTTTACAGCTTCGCTGCAGCCCTCGTCGAGCGTAAATCTTCTCTTCGACCAGTCGCAGGAAGAGCCGAGCTTTTTAAGCTGTTCGCAAATTCTGCCGCCGTAGGTGTTGTTCCAATCCCAAGCGCGCTCCAAAAAGCCTTCTCTGCCTATATCTTCCTTGGAAATGCCTTCCTTGCGCATCGCTTCTACTATCTTTGCTTCGGTTGCGATAGAAGCGTGGTCGGTACCGGGAAGCCAGAGTGTTTCGTAGCCGCACATTCTCTTGTAACGCACAAGAATATCCTGTAAGGTGTTATCGAGCGCGTGGCCCATATGGAGCTGACCGGTAATATTGGGGGGCGGCATTACGATAGAGAATGCTTCGCTTCCCTCTTTTGCTGCGGGCTTGAAATAGCCCTTCGAATCCCATTCGTTATACAACCTCTCCTCGAACTCGGCAGGGTTGTATTTCTTTTCAAGTTCCTTCATCTTTTTTTATTTCCCGCGGTGGAAGGGGGCTTTTTGCGTTACGTTAACGCCGCGAGGGCGTCGCCTTCGTTTTGAACGTTGCGTTGTGCACCACGTGAAACTCAGGTTATCGCCGCGAGGGCGTCGCCTTCCAAGC
>JAZSHQ010000056.1:0-43652 GCA_045533335.1 Eubacteriales bacterium | reverse complement strand
GTCTTCCTAAAGACCGCTTGGGCCTCCGACTTACAAGAATGTAATCGTACTGGTCGATAGAACCGTCGTTGTTAACGTCGCCGAGCTTGATTTCGGGGTCGACGGGAGGCGTGACGGTCGATTCGGCCTTCCAAACGGCATAGAGCGTGGTGCTTGCGTTTGCGGTGTAGCTTCCGCCTGCTTTGTAGGTTGCGCTTGTAGCGGTTGCCGATTCCGACCAGCCGAGGAATTCATATCCCTCACGCACGGGGGTGCTTTGGGTAATGATAAGCGTCGTGCCGTGGAGCTTGGGCTGCGAAGAAACGCTCGTTGTGCCGCCGTTTGCGTTATAGAGCACTGTGTAGACCTGCGAGCTGCCGCCGACCGTGAAGTAGGCTTCTTTAATCATAACAGCCGTCACTGTGCTTGTTTTGGTCGTGCCCGAAAGCGCGTGGTGGTTTTCGACGTTCACCCAGATAACGTAGGTGTAATCGCCTGCGGCGAGCTTGTTGAATTCGAGCGCGTTATCGACGTCGCTGCCCTGAAGCGAGAAGGAATACCCGTTGACCGAGGTCCTGCCGCCGGTTGCGACCGCACCGTTGGTGTTAAAGCCCGAAAGGGCGTAAGCCGAAACGCCGGTTATAAGGTTGTAGGTCGTTTTAACATCGCCCTTAACCACGAAAACATTGCCGGCGGCGATGTTCGAGGGCGCATTTGAATTTTCTATACGCAAGTCGGAGCGGTTTTCGCGTATGAATTCGGTGTCGCCTGCGTAAATATATGCGACCGTGTCGCCGTAGCAGAGTATCCTGTACCAATATTCGCCCTTGCTGTTAAGGAAGAGCGCGTTGGCTGTGATATTGTGACCCGCTTTAAGCGTTGCGACGGTGGTCGATTCGCTGTCGACATCGCTTGTGCAGGGATAGCTCATCGCCTTGGTTTCCTTGGTAGTACTTATGTCACAGTGCGAGGGGTAGTAGGTGCAACGGTTTAGGTAGGTTGCGGTGGCGTTTGTGTAGGCGGTTTTAGATGCCGCGGTTATGTTTGCGAGTGCGGTGGAATTGTAAAGCGCGGTCAGTCCGCCCAGCGCAAGCTGTCTGTCGAGAATATAGTAGCCTGCATCCTTGTTAACGGTTACGGTGTTAAAGCTGCCCCAAGAGTTCCATACATTGTAGGAGATGCCCGCGACGGTCTTCATAAAATCGTTGAAGGCGTTGTCGCTGTTGTTGCCGTAGCCGATAACCTGACAACCCCACGACCAAGCGCTTCCGCCGCTTTCTGCTCTTGCGGTGGTGCGGGTGTGGATATTAATACCGCTTGCGGTGTTTACAAGACCGTTAAGGTTGGAAGGGGGTGTGTAATAACCCTTGCTGGTAACGATTTGAAGCGCACCGTATTTGCTTTGGTGGTTCCATGTGATAACCTTGTAAATGCCGTCCATAAGCGTGGTCTGACCGTTGCTTGCACCGCCCGTTGTTGCTTGCGGCTGGCTGGGGATCGACGAGCTGTTTTCGTTGTAGAAGGTTATCTGATAGCTTCCGTTCTTTTTCTGAACAACTATACATACCGCTTGGTTGCGGATGTTCGAAGCCGAGGAGGAATAGCCCGAGCCGGTGTAGTTGTCGGAGCCGCCTTCAAACATAAATATCGCCGATTTGCCGTTATCGAGCGCGGTGACGATATCGGGATTGGAATTCAGGTAATAACGCATCATCGTATCGATATACCGGCTGTGCTCGGTGTTAGAAATAAAGGAAGTGCAGGTGAGCGATGCAAAGGGATCGCTGTCCGCCGCAACAGCGGTCTGCATAGGCAAAAGTGCCGAAAAAACACAGCACAGCGCGAGGAGGATGCCGATTAGTTTTCTTTTCATAATATTTCCTGCTTTTCTTTGTAATAAAAATATTATAAAGTAAAACCGTGTTGTTGTCAATATTCGCGTTTTGCACAAAAAATGTAAAAAAATGACACCCTGCAGGAAGGTGTCATTTGAATATTTATTGCTTCGATTCAACGACGGTTATGTTCGTTACCGGGATGCCCGTTTGCTCGTAAACGATGTCGGTGATCTGCGTGAGCTCGTCGGGCAAAAGACCGCTTTGGTTTACGATTACCGAACAGCTTTCGCCGCTGATAACAGCGACACAATCGGCGATACCTTTTGCCTTGATCAGCGTTTCGATGTTCGCCTCCGCAGACATATCGTCGGCTATCTCGGCGATAGAAGCGAGCGCATCCTCCTTCGCGTCGGGGAGCGTGTCGGGGCTTTCGGCGATCTCGCGAAGCACCTCAAGTGCGGAATCACGCACCTGCGTGCGGTTGATTATCGCCATGGCGAAAAAGTCCTCTGCGGTTTCGGGGTTGGCGTTGATGTTTTCTCCGCTTTCGGCGTCGGCTTGGCTGTTTGCATCCTCCGCAGCGCTCGAATCGGCAAGCAAAGTGTTGCCGAGCACGCGGTTGCCATCGTCGTTGGGAACGTCGGGATTGCCGGAGTTTACAAGCGTGCTTACAAGTACCGCGGCGCAGATAAGCATAATACAACCCACGGTGATAAACGCCTTTGTACCGATAAGTTTTTTCCAATCGGTCTTTTTGATTTTTTCTTGGATTTTCTCAAGCTGTTGTCTGATGTCCATAATGTCCTCCGTGTATGTAGAGTTTTTTTGTTTAGGTTTGAACGCTTATGCGGTTGCTTTTGATGTCGAAAAGGGCGCACATAAGCTCGATTATGCGGTATTGCGTTTCGTAGGATGCGTTCGGGCATACCACCGCGACACCCGCCACCTTCGGCATGCTTTCCGAGATTATCAAGGGCGCTTCACCGTTATCGGTGTCGGCAAGAACTACCGTTTTGTCGGTCTGCTTACCGTTTTCGGTTTCGTTAACGTGCTGGTCGGTTGCATAGATATAGCTGTAACCGCCTTCGAGCGTGATGAACACCGCGCAGCCCTTTACCTCGGGAAGCTCGCAAATAAGTTTTTCCGCCTTTTGCTCTAGCAGCGCGCAATATTCCGCCGAGGAAGGGTAGTCTGCTTGCTCGGTCGGCGCAGGCTCGCCGTTTTCGCTCGGAAGAAGCATAAGTGCAAGCGCTGCGAAAATGCCGATGATTATAAACGAAAAGCCCTTTTTGTGCGATAGGGCTTTAAGCCGTTCAAGCGTTCCCTCGGTCTTCAATAACAGTCACCCCGCTTCCGAGTGTGCTTTCGAGATATTTCCTTGCACCCTCGGCAAGGTGCATATCGTCGCTTTTTAGCGCAACGGTTATCGCTTCGACCGTCGGCTCTTTTTTGTTCCAATCTATTCTTATGTCGGTATATACCGCGTTTATGCCGAATTCGCCGAAAACGATTTGATTTATATATTCCTCGGCGCTTTCTTCCGCTATTTCCGAGGAAAGCGCGTAAAGGTCGGGCGCGTTGCTTTGAATGCCCGAATCGGGAGGCTTTTCGATTTCGGCAAGGCTTTGAATATCTATGCTTTTTAGCGGCGAGATAAGCAATAAAATACAAACAAGCGAGGCGATGTATTTTATGTATTTTTCAAACCCGCCCCACGCAAGCAGGGTGCATACCGCACCGCAGACCGACGCTGTGAGCAGGGTGAGAAAATAAGAACTCATACCGTTACCCCCGTTTTTATAAATACGGCTATCGCGATAATGCATACCGCTCCGGCGCCTGCGGTAAGCGCGAGCAGTACGCTCGTTATCCCGCAGAGGTCGTAAAGAAATGCGCTTTCGCGCTCGCACCCGAGCGTTCGCGCACATATTGCGCAGGCAAGCAGCAAAAGCTTGTGAATTATCACGCATATAAGCGGCGGAAGCACGGCGGAGAGCACCAAAACCACCCCCGCTGCGCCGACAGTCCCCTTTACCACCGAAACCGAAGCGATGACCGTGCGCGAGGCATCGCCGAGCATACCGCCGATAACCGGTACGAAGACACCGCTTGCGAATTTCACACTTCGCGTAACGTAGGTGTCGCCCGCCGACGCAACGCTTGTTTGAAGATAGAGAGTAAAGCCGAGAAGCGAAAAAACAAACGCCATAAGCGTTGTGGCGGTGTTTTTCACAAGCGTTGTCACCGCGCTTAGGTTTACGCTTTGCGGCACCGCGCCGACAAGACACAGTGCAAACGAGATTCGCAAAAGCGGAAGCAGCACCTTTGTGCATATATTCGAAAGCACGGTAAGAAATAAAGTAAGGCCCGCGCCGCTTGCCGCGCCTGCACCCGCCGTGCCTCCCATTACGTGAAGCGAAGCCATTATCGGCATAAGCGAGCTCATTGCGATATTCAACGCCTCCATCGAGGCGATTATGTATATAAATAAATTGTAAAAAACCGAATAAGCGACACCCGAAAGCGCAAGCACCGAAATATATTGACATATAGGGTCGAGCGTGCTGTTTTCCGAAAGCTTGAGCGAATTCATCACGGCGGCAAGCAACACTACGGCAAGTATCGCTCCGAACGAGTAAAGAAAGGTATTTTTTCCGTCGGTTATCGCGTCGGTTATTATCACTACCGCTTTTTCGAAGATATTTATGTTTTTGTCGCCCGAAAGCTCGTCCTGCTCGAGATATTCGTTTTCTATTTCGTCTGCCCCTGCCGCTTCGGCAATACTTTGCGTCTCGGAATTTTCGTACGCGTTTGCTTTAAGCGCGAAAAGCGGAACAAAAAGCAAGAGAAGAAAAACGAATAAAAGCCTTTTCATTTAAGCATATCCTTTGCAATTTCAAAAAGCTGTTGTATTATCGGCAGGCTTATTAAAACTATCCCTGCCTTGCCCGCAAGCTCTATTTTTGCCCCGAGCGAGCCCTCTCCGCAATCGCGGCATATTTCCGAGGAAAGCTTACAGCAAAAGGATATAGCGAGCGCCTTTATTATAAGCGTGAAATAGCTTGCAACGCCCTGTTCCTCGGCTATTCCCTTTACCAGTTCGATAAACGGTGCTATCGCTTCCGCGGAGTATATTAATATAAGTACGCCGCTTAGCGCACCTGCAAGCTCGGCAAGCTCGGGGCGCATTCTTCTTATTATCGCTATCGCGCAAGACGCGGCGATGCCGAAGCCGCATACGGTTAAGATATTCACAGCCCGAAAACGCTTTTGAGCGTCGAAAACAGCGAGCTTATTTCTCCCGCAAGCAGAAGCATAACTATTACCACCCCTGCGACGGTAACAAAGGTTGCCTGTTCGTCGCGCCCGCTTTTTTGAAGTATCTGGCAGGCAACGCTTACCACAATGCCTATCCCCGCGATTTTAAGTATAAGTGAAATACCCACAGCCTATCTCCTACAAGAGTATAATCGCCGTCATAAGCCCGATAAGCAGACAGACGGTCTTTCTGCTTTTTTGTCGCGCGGGGAGCTCGCTTGCCGTTTTTTCGCGCACGTCCGTAAGCACGCTGAGGCAGACGTCGATGCGCTTTATCTGTGCTTCGAGCGGTAAGCTCCCCAACCCCTCGCCGAAGATATAAAGCTCGCGCCGGATTTCCTCTTCTGCATCAAGCAGAGCGACGGATTCGCGCCAAAGAACGTCTAATCGGTTTCTGTGCCGACGCAATATTTTCAAAAAACCGCATTTTACAAGAAACTCGTCCTCGTATTCGGCAAAAATGCGGTAAAGCGGCATACGTTCGCCGTTTATTCTGCGTCGCATATAAGAAAACAGCGAAATAAGCGAATCGAGCGTTTTTAGCTTTTCCTTTTCGCTGTCGGCAAGCAGTACGCCGAGCATATACGAAGCAAATACCAAAATCAACGCCCCGACCCAATTCACAAAAACGCCTCCGTTTCGCCCACGGTAACGCAATACCCATATCCGAGCTTTACAAAAAGCGGAAAAACGCCGCTTGTCAAAAGGTTTTTCATTCTTCCGCGCCGCAAAAGTGCCGATATATCCTCACAATGAGCCGAAGCGATAAGGCAGACGCCTGTGTTTTGCGCTTCGGCAACGGCTTCTGCCTCGGTTGCGCTTATTTCGTCGCAGATAATTATTTCGGGTGACATCGTTCGGGTAAGCATTGTTATCGCAAGAGCCTTAGGCATACCCGATAAAACGTCGCAAAGCCCCAAGGAGGGTAGCCCCGCCGCTATTTCGCACCGCTCGTCCGCAATACAAACGCGCTTCGGCGAAATACCGACCCCCGAAGACAGCATATACGCCGCACTTTTCAAAAAGGTAGTCTTTCCCATAGCGGGGGGCGAGCAAACAATAGCTCCGCACACCCCGCTTGCCGAAAAACGTTCGGTAAGTAGCCGTGCCGCATTTGGGATAAAGCGGTGAAGCCTAAGCGATAGCGAGCTTATATCGGTAAAGCCGTTTTTCGAGTCGTAGCGCCCGCAAACCCCGACTCTTCCGCCTTCGGCAAGCGGTATAAAGCCTTGAGATATAAATTCGTCGCAGGTATAGCGCGAGCCCTCGGTAAGCCGCAGAATGCATTCGTCGAGCTCGCTTTGGGTTAGGCGCATCGCCTTCGAAACGCCGCATATCCTTCCGTTTTCGTCAAAGGTAAGGTTTTTTTGCCCCGCCGTTACCGATAAGGGGGCGTCCCTGCGCAGGCGTATTTCGTTTAGAATTTCGAATATTTCGGGCGGGAGCGAATGGATCGCCCGCGATATGCGCAGGGGAAGATAACGAAAAAGTATTTCCTGCGTGCTTTTCATTTTTTAAGCCTTTCGGCAACCGCCTTTAGCCGTTCAAAGGCAAACAGAAGCATAAACAGCGCGAATACGCCTATATATACCGCCGTGCCCGCCGCCGCGCTCGCCACGCCCGAAAGCGAAAGCCACTTTAGCACCGCCACCGCCGAAAGACCGCCCGCAAGCGCGCCGAGCAGGGGAAGCAGTATATCGGTCGTCCACCGCGGTTTTATGCCGGTTACCTTGTAAAGCCGTATTCTGCAAAGCAGATAGGTAAAGGTGTTGGATATTACCAACAGCCACAAATATCCCTTTTCGCCCGTGCGCGAAACGAGCAAAAGTATAAGAGCAACACGCAAAACAGAATTGTAAACCGAAAATTTAAGCGTCTGCACCTGCTCGCCTATCGCCTTTAAAAGACCGTCGCTTACCGTTTCGACGTACATAAACGGAGTTACGAGCGAAAGTATTTTTATTGCCTGCGCCGTGTTTTCGTTGGGGTAAAACGCTTCGCCTATTTCGTAATTCAAAAAGAAAAACAAACCGCCAACCGCCACCGAAAGCAAAGAAACGAACGACATTATCGAGCTTATCCTCGCATAAAGCGGACGGCGGTCCTTTAAAATATTCAAACGGCTTATTTCGGGGGTGAACACCGAAACAAGGCTCGCCAGAAAGGCAAACGGGAAAAAGAGTATCGGCACGACCATTCCGCGTATCATACCGAACTGCGAAAGCGCGTATCCGCGGTCGCCCGAATAGCTTTCAAAAACGTATGGAATAAGCAGCGTTTCGGCGGTGTGCAGAATGCTTGTAAGATAAACCGAAAGCGATATCGGAAGCGTTACGCTTATAAGCGAGCGCATACTGTAAGCGCGGGTTTCGGTCGGCTTGTCGGTATGCTTTTTTCTGCGCTCGGGAATAACGCGAAACAAAAGCAGATATGTAAACGAGCATATTTCCGAAATCGTTACGCCTATAACAATCCCCGCGCAAAGCATTCCTATATCCTCGGCAGTAGACATTATTACGTTTAAAAACAGCGCGATGACCGACATTTTGATTATCTGTTCGAAAAGGCTTGCCGAGGAGGTTACCGTTACCTTCTGCTTTGCAATAAACCAGCCCTTTAAGCAGGCGGCAAGCGCCATAAACGGCATACTAAGCGCCAGTATCCGTAAGGGTGCGGCACAGCGCGCATCGCCCAAAAATTTCACCGCCGTTATGTCGGCAAAGCCAAGCATAAGTGCCGTTGCCGCAAGGCTTATTACCGAAGAAGCGATGAATGAATTGTTAAACAATAAACGTGCGTCGCCTCCGCTTCGCTCCTCCTTTTCGGCAACAAGGCGCGATACCGAAACGGTAAAGCCCGCCGTCGCAAAGGTGGAAAACATAGTGTAGACGCTCATAATAAGCTGGTAAAGCCCCATACCCTCGCTGCCGATACGCGCCGAGAGAAATAACCTCAAAAACACGCCCAAAAGCTTGTTTATAAGCGAAAACACCGTCATCGCCGCCGCGCCCTTTATAAGTGCGCCTGCTTTGCCTTTAATAGCTATCACTCCGTTACGTTAATTACTCTTTTCCCAAAAGCGCGCAAAACAGCTTTTTCAGCAGGGAAGAATAGGAAATTTCCTTTACCTCCTCCGCCGTATATACCTTCGCCTGCGCAACAAGCTCGCCGTTTCGGTAATAGGAAACACAGCCGACCTCGCTCCCCTCCGCAACCGGCGCGGCAATACTTTCGCATATCTCGGTTTTTACTTCAAGCTCGCCCTTTGCGCCCTTTTCGGAAAGCAGACTTATCGGCTCGGCTTTAAGCTTTACGCTCGTTTGCACACCGCGGGTCACGCTCAACGGCTCAAGCGTCGGAAGCTCGGGGGTTATTACCGAGTAATTCGCAAAGCCGTAATCGAGCAAGCCCTTTGCCGCGGCAAAGCGTTTATCGCTCGTTTCTCCGCCCAAAACCACCGCGATAAGCTGCATACCGTCGCGCTCTGCCGTGCCGGAAAGACAGTATTTCGCTTCTCCCGTAAAGCCGGTCTTCATACCCGTTGCACCCTTATAAAAGCGAATTAGCTTGTTTGTGTTGGCAAGCCCGAAACTGCCGTTGCGAATGGTGTCCATCCATATTTTTGTGTAGTTGAATATCAACTCGTGCTTCATCAGCTCCCGCGTGATAATTGCAACGTCGAGCGCGCAGGAATAGTGGTTTTCGGCGGGAAGACCGTTCGTGTTCACAAAATTGCTGTTTTCGCAGCCCAGCTCGCGCGCCCGTTCGTTCATCGCCTGAACGAATGCCGCCTCGCTTCCGCATATATATTCGCCCAGCGCGACCGTTGCGTCGTTTGCCGAAACAACAACGAGCGATTTCAAAAGGTCGTCGACAGTCATCTGCTCGCCCGCCTCTAAAAATACCTGCGAGCCGCCCATACTTGCCGCATATTCCGAAACGGTTACCTTGTCGTTCAGCGTGATTTTTCCGTTGTCTATCGCTTCAACAACAAGCAAAGTGCTTATTACCTTTGTGACCGACGCGATGGGAAGGTGCTCGCGCTCGTTTTCGGCAAAAAGCACTCTGCCCGTGGAATATTCCATTAAAAGCAAAGCCTTTGCGCTTCCGTCGCTCACGTATTCCGCACTTGCGGGGGCAAACCAAAATCCGCTTATCGCGGCGTCATAGGGGTAAACGTCTGCCGTTTCGGTTGCACTTGCCGTTATCGGCAAAAGGAAGGCAAACGAAAGCAGTAGGGATATAAGTTTTTTCATATAATTTCTCTCTTTCGCTGTACTCGTTAAATACTATTCAGCCCCCCGCTTCGTTTATGTCAAAAAAATAAAGCGAAAAAAGAAAAAATTTATTAAAAAAAACCGAAAATTTTTCTTGTAATTCGCGCTTTCAACTGTTATAATATTTCATCATATTTTTTAAATATAAATGGAGGAACTCATCAATGCAAAATAACCTTCGTCCCGAATCTATGGCTCGTATAACCGATTTCGAGCTCGCAAACGCGTTTATCGAAGAACAGATCGCCGAAATCCGCGCGCAGGTAGGCGACAAGAAGGTGCTGCTCGCTCTTTCGGGCGGGGTGGATTCCTCTGTCGTTGCCGCTTTGCTTGTAAAGGCTATCGGTAAACAGCTCGTCTGCGTTCACGTTAACCACGGTCTTATGCGTAAGGATGAATCCGAAAACGTTATTAAAATTTTCAAGGACGAGCTCGACGCAAACCTTATCTACGTCGATGCTACCGACCGCTTCCTCGACCTTTTGAAGGATGTTTCCGACCCCGAAAGCAAGAGAAAGATTATCGGTAAGGAATTTATAAACGTATTTGCCGACGAAGCACGCAAGCTCGAAGGCATTTCCTATCTCGCACAAGGCACTATCTATCCCGACATTCTCGAAAGCATTAAGCAGGCAGAAGGCAAAAAGGCTGTTAAATCGCACCACAACGTCGGCGGCCTTCCCGAAGATTTGCAGTTCGAGCTTGTAGAGCCGATCAAGCTCCTCTTTAAGGATGAAGTACGCGTTGTCGGCGAAGCGCTCGGCTTGCCCCACGCAATGGTTTACCGTCAGCCGTTCCCCGGCCCCGGTCTCGGTGTTCGTTGCCTCGGCGCTATCACTCGTGACAGATTGAACGCCCTCCGCGAAGCAGACGCGATCCTCCGCGAGGAATTCGATCTTAACGGCCTTGCCGAAAAGGTTTGGCAGTATTTCATCGTCGTTCCCGACATTAAATCGGTCGGCGTTAAGGACGAAAGCCGTTATGAGGGCTGGCCCGCAATCATCCGCGCTGTCAATACCGTCGACGCGATGACCGCTACTATCGAAGAAATTCCTTATAACGTTCTTCATAAGGTTACCGCTCGCATTACCAACGAGGTAGAAGGCATTAACCGCGTCCTCTACGACCTCACTCCCAAGCCCTGCGGAACTATCGAATGGGAATAAATCCAATTATTCTCATACAAATCCGTTTTTTCTCAAAAATACAAAATCCGTTTTTCTCTGGGTTTTAAAAATTGAGCAACCAATTTACAGTCTTATCAGAAATGGTAGGACTGTTTTTTTATTTTCAAAATAGGGTGAAAGTGTTGCAAATAGGCGGGTTTTGGTGGCAAGCAAACTGGTATCTGTGGCAACCGAACTCGGGGTTTGTGGTAACGGAAACGGGTGCATCGGTAACAAAAATATGGGAGATTAGAGGATGAATAAATTTGTCCTAAAGAGGATGAATGAGTTTGTTCCGTCACACCATACGAAGTGCAAATATATTGCTTTTTAACTGTAATATGTTTTGACATGTCGGTTGAAATGTGGTATAATGGTTATGTCAACACAAATAAACCTTACACATAAGGAGAATTTTTCTATATTGAAGAAAACAATCAAACACATTATTTCGTTTTTGCTCATATTCGCAATGGTTTTTGTGGTAGGCTGTTCGGGTGCAGATACCCAGAGCCAGAGCAGTATCGATACATCATCCACAATATCCGAAAACGATGCAGATGTAACCGAA
The DNA here is from genome assembly GCA_045533335.1 of Eubacteriales bacterium. Classification (GTDB taxonomy): domain Bacteria; phylum Bacillota; class Clostridia; order Oscillospirales; family CAG-382; genus Coliplasma. The sequence goes on along the minus strand of JAZSHQ010000056.1, from coordinate 32,503 downwards.
AGCTCTGCTGTCGAGAATTCCACGGAAGACTCAAGCTTCGAGATATCATCCGAAACGGCGGAAAGCTCCGAAGCACCCGAAAGTTCTGTTACAGAAAGTCCCGAAGCTCCCGCCGAGGACAGCTCAACCGAGGAGTCTGTTGAAAGCTCCGAAGAATCCTCCGAGCCCGAAAGCATTGCGCCCGAGGTGAGCGAACCCGAACAAAGCGAGCCCGAGGAACATACCTGCGATTTTAAAGAAACCGAGACCATAGCCCCTACTTGTACCGATTCCGGTTACACGCTTTCTAAATGTCAATGCGGCAAAACCCAGAAAACCAACGAAGTGCCCGCCCTCGGTCACAAAGAAGGCGACTGGGTAATCGTTAAAGAAGCAACAACTTCGGCTACTGGTTTGAAGCAGAAAACCTGCACCCGCTGCAAGGCTGTCGTCAAAGAAGAAACAATCCCTAAAATTGTAGTCTCTGATGACCCGTTCGATATCATTCCCGAGAAGTACAACGTACACCCCAAGGGCAATCAAAAGCTCGTAGAAGAAGCTGTTGAATATTACCTCAACCTTTATCGTGAAAAGGATGGAGTGGCAAAGGCAACCAGATTGTCCAATAAGACGTACGAATATGCAACACGTCGTGCAGTACAGTTGTCCACTAACTTCGACCACGATTACGAAGATATCTTTAAGGTATGTAACGAACTCAAATTCGGACAGTATAATCCCCCTGCACCCGAGAAAATCATCAACTGGGATACCGGTGAAGTAACTTATACCGGAGAAATGACTCCTGAATATTATTTCGGTGGATTCTCAGAAGCTTGTTCGGGTCCCGTAACCAATAGACAAACCGTTGATAATGTTGCCCGCGCTGTTGCCTATGGCATATACAATAGCTCGAATCACTGGAGCTATGTCGGCGCATCTACTACGAAATATATCACTGTTGGCGCTTTTGACCAATATGACAATGGCGGTAAATGGTATATATGCATTGCAACCGGTGATACCAATTCCAAGAAATATGATGCTTGGGATTATGACGATAAAGAATATTATCAGGAATAACACCTAACGGTTTCTCTACGATTGCCGTGTTTTTGCAGGTCGAGCAATAAGGATGGCGTTTTCTACCATTATTGCTTGTAGGGAGAGCCTGCGCAGACATTGAGAAATGCAAAAAAATTTGGTACAACGTCGTAGATTGGAGGTATAGTATGAAAAAAATAATTGCAATTTTATTACTCATCACATTCGCATTATCTATTGTTTCATGTACAACCGAGAATGTAGATATGTCGTCCACAGATATAACGTCGGCAGAAACATCGTCTAAACCGCAGGATAACTCTGATATCAGCGATACCGGCTCTGAAACTACTGATGAATCGTCCAACACCGAGGATGAATCCGACGACGAATCGTCCAACCCCGAATCCAGTGATACCTCTAATGACGAGTCCGGTGACGAAAGTGATGATTCTTCGGATATTGAAAGCATTCCCGAAGACGAAATTACTTCTACCGACCACGAGTTTGAGTACATCACCAAAACCGAAGTGGCACCCACCTGCACCAAAGACGGTTACTATGTTTGGGAATGCTCCTGCGGTGACAAGAAGAACGAAGCCTCCGGTAAAAAGGCTACCGGCCATAGCTACGGCTCTTGGTCTACCACCAAGGCTGCAACTTGTACTGCTAATGGCACCGAAACCAGAAAATGCTCCGCTTGTTCCAAGACCGAAACTCAGTCTATTGCAGCAACCGGTCACACATGGGATAATGGCAAGGTAACCACCGCTACCGGCTCCGGTTGTGGTGCTACCGGCGTTAAGACTTACACCTGTACCACTTGTAAAACCACCAAGGTTGAACAGATGGAAGGCAATCATACCTACGGTGAAGCGTTTTACGAGGACTGGGAGCAAATGCATGATATTGGCTATGGCCAATTTAAAACCACTTTCCGTGCTAAGTATCAAAAATGCACAAACTGCGGATACAAGAAAACAACAGTTGCCGCACACGAATGTGTTATTGATGCATTTGTTCTTGACTACACTAAGGTCGTACGACAGGCCACCTGCACGGTTAAAGAGAAAAAGCGTACCACTTGTCCTACTTGTGCATATTACTGGGAGTGGGAAACTGACTATGCTACCCACAATATCAAGCCTGACCCTAAAAAGCATCTGACTGATTACACTCAGTACACAAATGAACTTGATGTCATTGTTCACAGATGTACCAATTGTGATTATCTTAGATGTGAATATATTCGAGGTGAAGGATACGCTACAGATGGGATTCAATCCTACATCAGATGGGGTATTAATTATGGTGACGCCGAGCTTGGTGGGGCATGGGATTGTAGTGGGGATATATACTCAACAACGTTCCTTGAACATCCCGATTGGCAAGTTGTATTGCGTGACATCAAATACGATGACAAGGGATGTTTCTCGCAAGTAACCGTTCACTGGGTTGATGCAAATGGCAGACGTTATTCTTATACTTTAATCGTGTCGGAAATTCCAAATATGGCAAAAGAGTTAGGTTTGGATGTAGACCAATTCAAGACATCAGAAGGATATCGTTGTGTATTTACATTGATTTTGCGCGATGGACGAATTCGAGTAAGAAGTGTCGGATACACAGGATAATTCTCGTGTTACCGCTAAAGAGTCAAGCAATAGCTTGGCTCTTTTTTCTTGCTTCGCAATATCAAAACGGTAGTTCATCGTCATCATCAACATCATAAAAACGAGCAGGGCTGACGATAGGTTTTCTCGTATGTTCAGAGTGCATGTCGATGTATCCGGATGCGGATGTGATAAATTTTTTAGCATCATCATTCAAAGTGCATATCGTATATGTAGCGTTGCCGTCAGCTCTGGGCGAAATTTTCACACCAACGAACGAATTTAGCAGTGTCTCATGTGTGTTGTTGACAAATGCGTATGCAACCATACCTCCAAACAGTTCGAGTTTAACGGTAGTATACTGAGTGCCATTTTTTCCTATACGCGCAGCTGGTTTTTCCACTACACGTCCTATCGTATAAAAAAACATAACATTACCTCCATCTAAAGTTGTTTTTTGATTCTATCTATATAATGACAGATAATGACAGTTTAAGCCTTAAATAATTGAATGAAATAAAAAACCTGTCTGTATTGCTTTACCCCATTTCGCCTTTTCCAAAATCGAAAGCCAATAGCCTAAAACAAAAAACCATTTTTTGAGTTTGGATTTTATATGGATTTTAAAACCACAATCCGAGAACTAAACCAATCAAATCCAATCACCACCTGCTGACCAAAGCGTATTTTCCGGTGGTGAACGAATTGGAAACGGCTAATCCCCCCCTGCTTTCAGCTCAAAAAAAAAATCGAGCCAATCGCAGGAGGAAATTTGATGCATATTTTCCGTATGGAGCCACTCATGTGGTATCCGTTTAATCGCATGTATTACTACACGCCAGTTGTTGAGTCGTACACTCTGCGCCAAGGTCTGGTATAAAACGCGCTCAGCTGTCAGCTGCCAACTGCCCCCCATTTCCAGGACGGTCACTACCGGTCTTTAGTATAAAAACGTCGCCCTCTGACGGCCAGTTAAACCGACGCATGGCGGTGACGAAATACGAGTCCGCGGCGGCAAGGCGTATTTTTCGTCGCATTCCCCGACGCGCTTTTTTCAGCCTGCGATTTGGCGTTTATGGAATTGGTTGGTTTACATATATATCATGACAGATGCGACCCAACTTCACTGGAGAAAAATATAAAAAGTGTCAAACAAAAAAGCAGGACCCATGGAGGTAGGCCCTGCTCAGAAAGGAGCCCCGGCTGTTTCAGAGACCGGGAATGTAGCGTTGCCGCGCTACATAAATATTATGACAGATTAAATCGATTTAGCTTGACTAAAGCGAAAGACTATGATAAACTGTTGTCGCCAAAGTTGCTACGAAATTGCTACGAAAATTTCGCGGAGCCAGCGGAATATACGGAAAATATACGCTTAAAACGGACGAAATAGCACTATACGGAGTAGATAACACATTTAATCGAAAGAGTGGGAATAATTTGCAATACAAAAGCCTTTTGCTTTAGCGGGATAAAATATAAACACTAAATAGGATAAATTGACAGTATAGCAATCGCTATGCTGTCTTTTTTATATAACAGACATCCGTGGAAGAGAAATTGATTCTTTTGCCGTTATTTAGCTGCCGGTTTTGCATAGTCTATTGACAACATTATCAAAACTGTATATAATAAATATACACAGTATAAACAGAGGTGATGACGTGAACATACTGATTGACAATAAAAGCGGAGTTCCGATTTACGATCAGATTTATTCCCAAATCAAAAGTCAGATCATCAGTGGAGTTTTGCAAGAGGATGAAATGCTGCCGTCCATTCGCGGCCTCGCAAAGGATTTGCGTATCAGCTTTATTACCACAAAGCGCGCTTACGAGGAACTCGAGAAAGACGGCTTTATCTACACGCTTCCCGGCAAGGGGTGCTATGTCGCACCAAAGAATGTTGAACTGCTTCGAGAAGAAAATCTAAAGAAGATAGAAGAACATATAGACGAGATAGTTCGACTCGCTGCTTGTTGTAATTTGGGCAAAACAGATATTATCGAAATGGTTAATTTCAGTCTGGAGGAACAAGAATGAACGCACTTGAAATTAAAAATCTGACAAAATCATATTCAGGCTTTACGCTGGATAATTTGAATCTCACACTACCAAGCGGATGCATTATGGGGCTTATTGGTGAAAACGGTGCCGGTAAAAGCACCACGATAAAACTTATTCTCGATATGATTCACAAAGACAGCGGAAGCATTACAATTTTCGGCAAAGACAATGGTGACAACATCGAACTCACCAAAGAAGATATCGGTGTTGTAATGGATGAGGTCGGTATTCCCGAGTGCTTGACGGTAAAGCAGGTTGGGAATGTGATGCGGCACACCTTCCGCAACTGGAACGATGCTGAATATGCTCGCTTGGTACAGAAGCTTGCGCTTCCGGATAAAAAGCCATTCAAAGAGTTTTCCCGCGGTATGAAGATGAAGCTGGGTATTGCTATCGCATTATCTCATAATGCCAAGCTTCTTATTCTTGATGAAGCAACGTCGGGACTTGATCCGGTGGTTCGTGATGAGGTCGTGGAGATGTTCGGCGACTTTACAAGGAATGAGAATCATTCCATTCTCGTATCTTCCCATATTGTCAGCGATCTTGAAAAAATATGCGACTATGTGGCGTTTCTGCATAAAGGAAAACTGTTGCTTTGTGAGGAAAAAGATCAACTGCTTGCTGAGTATGGCTTGATACACTGCAGTGCTGAAGAACTGAAGAAACTTCCGACAGGGGCAATTAAACACAAGAAAGAAAATTCATACGGCGTTGAGGCGATGGTGCTGAGAAGTGCCGTGCCTGCAAATGTCAATGTCAGTACCATTAGCATCGAGGAACTGTTCGTATTTATGGTAAAGGAGGCGAAATAAAATGAAGGGACTTCTCTTAAAAGATTGGTATATGATGAAGAAGTATTGCAGAGCATACCTCCTTATCGCCGCCGTATTTATTGCAGTATCTCTTTTCAGCGACGACAATATGTTCTTCGTGTTTTATCCCTGCCTGCTCTGCGGTATGATTCCTGTTAATCTACTTGGTTATGATGAACGAAGCCGATGGATGCAATATAGCGGAACGCTACCGTACACAAAGACTCAAATCGTGTCTGCCAAGTATTTGATAGGCTTGTTTTCGCAGGCAACAATGCTGATCGTTATCGGCGTTGCGCAAGGCATTAAAATGACCGTAGCCGGAAAATTTGTGCTCGGTGAATTTGTTGTTTTAATGCTGTTGATGCTGATCGTGTCAACCCTTACGTCTTCAATTTCTCTTCCGTTTATTTTCAAACTGGGCGTAGAAAAAGGACGCACAGCCTACTATATAATGATCGGATTCGTTTGCGGAGCCAGCGTTTTGGCATCAAGCTTTTTCAGGTGGCAACTAGTGGCTGAGGTTCAGCCTAATGCAATCCTTGCCACCCTTGCCGTTATCGGTGTCGGCGTGTATATTTTTTCGTGGTATATGTCTGTCGTTTTCTTCAAAAGGAGAGAAGTGCGGTAGCGGAGAACTATTGAAATTCAGGCAATGCTTTAGCTAAGGATTTTTGACAAAAACTTAAAATACCGATCCTCAAAGACGAAAAAACACAGGTTAATACCGTTTGACTTGACAAATCGCGCTATTTGTTTTATATTTTAATTAATACACCAATTAGGGAATTAAAGGAGAAGAGTAATGAAACTCAAAAGAACATTCACGCTTTTTGTTCTGTTATCGCTTTTGATAACAAGCGCATTTGTCGGAGTGCTTCAGGTAAGTGCGGCATACGATTATTTGTTCCCTGTAAACAACGGCGGTAAAATCGCATATGTTTACGGTTATTCCGCTGCTTATGGTAGTTTTCATGTCGGTATAGACATTCACGCATCCGGTGACGATACTATTTATGCGGCATACAGCGGTGTTGTCGGTGCGACCGCCAACTCCTGCCCCCACGTTAGTGTTTACCCCACAAAGTGCGAGCATTACAGCACCTTCGGTAACTATATCCGCATCGATCAGGATGACGGAACTTATGCTTATTACGGTCACTTAAAGCAATACAGCTTGCTCGTTAAAGCGGGCGACCGTGTTGTCAAGGGTCAGCCTATTGCAACAATGGGCTCTTCGGGCTATTCTTCGGGTAAGCACCTTCACTTTGAGGTAAGAAAGGTCCGTTCCGATACTTCCAGCACCATTAACGTCAACTCGATAGAGCTGGGCGGCAGTATTAATTACAGCTATACGGGATACGGCGCTACCACTGAATATACTTATGCGGATATTGCCGACGGCGTTTACTATCTTAAAAACGCCAACGGTATGTATATGAACGTTGAAGCCGCGGTCGAGGCAGACGGACAAAACATTATCGCTTCGGGTTTTTCCGACCAGTTCTCGTTTCAGTTTGAATTCAAGAAAAGCGGCGTAGGCTATGAGCTTCGCCCTCTTTCCGCCGAAAACAGCGTTGTAAACAATTACGGTTACTCCGTTGAAGACGGAAACAACGTAACACTTTGGCAGATTACCGACCACGCATCGCAGAAATGGAATTTCGAGGCGGTCGAGGGCGGTTACGTGATAAGAAGCGCGATGAATCCCGAATGCTGTATTGCGGTCGACGCGCAAAACAATGTTTACATCAGCGACTATACGGGCGAAGCTAACCAGCTTTGGTCGATAGAAAACAGAATTATGTTCGACGCCGCAGGCGGCGAGGATGCTCCCGACCTTCAGTTTAAGCAATACGGCGAGCAGATAAACGTTTCGACCGATATCCCCACGCGTGACGGATATTTCTTCCTCGGTTGGTCAACCCAGCTCGAAGCCGAGCTGGCGACACATCCCTCGGGCTCTGTATATGATAAGAACGAAAACCTTAAGCTTTTCGCCGTTTGGAAGAGCATTGACGGCGATTTGGGCGAAAACCTCGCTTATCAGAAGCCCTATACTGTTTCGGGCTCGGGCGTGGGCTATGACAAATATACCGCCGACCTTACCGATGGCTTGCATTACGAAAACATCGCATACGATGATAACTGGTTTGCTTTTTACTATTCCGAAGGAGCTACCGCGGATAGAATCAATGCGCCCGACGGTGTCGGATCTGTAATTATCGATCTTGGCGACGTATATTCTCTGAACGCGATAAACGCTCACTTTATTAACATTCAGCACGCGTCGGTTGCAGAAACCGAAGCGGTAAACGTTTATATTTCGAAGGACGGCGAAACCTATGAATCGGTCGGTTTAATGCAAACTACCGATGCAGAGCCCAACGCATATTGGAGCTTTTTGAATATAGAAGGCGATGCTCGGTACGTTAAGCTCGAGCTTGAACTCGGCGACCTCTTTGCGTTCATTAACGAAATTGAGGTTTACGGCAGCGAGGTTTCCGAAAGCGTTATCGGTGACGTTAACCTTGACGGTGTCATCGACCAATATGACTACATTCTCGTAAAGCGTCACTACTTCGAAACACGCTATTTGACCGACGATGAGTTCGCTCGTGCGGACGTTAACTTCGACGGCACGGTCGACCAATTCGATTACATTCTTATAGCACGCCATTATTTCGGCACTTACGTAATCGGGTAGTCGGCAAAGACAAATTCATAATTCGAACGGCAGAGGGAAAGCTTCTTTCTGCCGTTATTTTTTATCGCTTAAAGCGCAAATGCTATTGACTTTTTATGCTTTCGGTGGTAAAATAACAAACGATATATAACAATAACTATATTATCGAGGTGCGGTATGCCGCCTAAAATCAAAATCACAAAAGAAGATATTATAAATACAGCGGTTGACGTTGTGCGTAAAAGCGGAGCGCAGGCAATAAACGCAAGGACGGTTGCGGCTGTTCTGAATTGCTCCACGCAGCCGATATTTTCTAACTTTGCTACAATGGACGAATTGCGCCTTGCTGTTGTAGAAAAAGCGGATATTTTATGTCAAGAGTATATGCGCAGAGAAGTAGAAAGCGGAAAATTTCCCGTCTATAAAGCTAACGGTATGGCGTATATCCGATTTGCAAAAGAAGAAAAGGAACTGTTCAAACTTTTATATATGCGCGACCGCTCGGGAGAAATTATTACCAAAGAATCTAATATCAACAACAAAATGGAAACTATCGTGCATAATAACACGGGGCTTGACGGTGCAGCTGCGAGTTTGTTCCATCTTGAAATGTGGGCGTATGTTCACGGAATCGCCACGATGTTTGCGACCGGCTTTTTCGATCTTGATTGGGAACTTGTCGGTAAAATGCTTACAGACGCTTATCAAGGGCTCAGAAAACAGTATGGAATGGAGTAATCGGTTATGGATGCTATCAGGATCGAAAATTTAACTAAAAAATATAAAGATGTAATTGCGGTTGACCAGCTTAGCCTTTCGGTTTGCAAGGGGGAATTATTCTCTCTGCTCGGTGTTAACGGCGCGGGAAAAACGACTACCATTAAAATGCTGTCCTGCCTGACTCGGCCGACAAGCGGAGATGCTTTTTTGAACGGAAACAGCATTTGCAAAGATACCGCTGCCGTAAAATCGATCATAGCAGTTTCCCCGCAGGAAACTGCGGTTGCGCCTGCTCTTTCTGTTCGCGAAAACCTTGAATTGATGTGCGGCGTTTACGGATTCACAAAGGAAAAGCGAAACACAAAGCTTGCAGAGCTGACAGAATTGTTGGGACTTGAAACTGTAATTAAGAAAAAAGCAGGCAAATTATCGGGTGGGTGGCAGCGCAGATTGAGTATTGCGATGGCGCTTATAAGCGAGCCCGAAATACTCTTTCTCGACGAGCCCACGCTTGGGCTTGACGTGCTCGCTCGCAGTGAATTGTGGGATATTATTCGTTCGCTTAAAGGAAAGAAAACGATCATTCTTACGACGCATTATATGGAAGAAGCCGAGGCGCTTTCCGACCGTATTGCCATTATGAAAGACGGCAAGCTCCTTATTTGCGATACCGCCGATAAGATAAAAGAAACGGCAGGAACGGATAATTTCGAGCAGGCCTTTGTTCGTATCGTTAAGGGGGTGGCAAAATGAGAATGATTACGTTTGCAGTCAGAAACACAAAGGAAATACTGCGCGATCCGCTGACTCTTTTCTTCGGACTCGGTTTTCCGCTTGTTCTGATTTTATTGTTAAGTGCTATACAAGCAAATATCCCCGTAGAGCTGTTTGAAATACAGCATTTAACACCGGGGATAACGGTTTTCGGTTTGGCATTTATGACCTTGTTTTCGGCAACTATTATCGCAAAAGACAGAGGCAGTTCGCTGCTTCAGCGCTTATATACTACACCGCTGACACCGATGGATTTTATTCTCGGTTATACCTTGCCTATTATTCCGATTTCTGTCGCACAATGTGTTATTTGCTATATCGCGGCAATTATTCTCGGACTTGATGTTACGGTCAACATTTTATACGCTGTCTTATTTATCGTTCCGGTTTCCGTACTCTACATCTCGCTGGGGTTGCTTTGCGGAAGCGTGCTTAACGATAAGCAGGTCGGCGGTATATGCGGCGCTCTGCTTACCAACCTTTCGGCGTGGTTGTCCGGAGTTTGGTTTGATCTGGACCTTGTCGGAGGCGCATTCAAGAAAATTGCTTATGTTCTTCCGTTCGTTCACGCTGTGGATATGCAGCGAGCCGTGCTTGCAGGGGATTTTGCGGGTATTTTCCCTCATATATGGTGGGTGCTCGGATATGCTTTTGTTCTTCTCGCGGTGGCGGTGTTGCTGTTCCTGCGACAGATGAAAAGGCAGTAACAAGAAATTAAAACTCTTAACGCTTGAAGCTGTGTTGGGGTTGATTTTCGCGGTGCGGAATGATACAATAAATGCAACACCAACACAGGGTAAGAATATATTGACAAACGGATAATGCAGTTAAGTCAAAAAAGCGATCACAGAGGTGAAATGAAAATGAACAGAATACTTTGCTCTACGGGCGCGCTTATTGGGCGGCCCAACGGCAGGGATTTCAGGCTTTTGGAAAAATGCCGCGAAATGCTTGAATGCGACGGCTTTGAATTTATGATGTATAGCGATTGGCACGAAAAGGCAGACGAGCTTAAAGGCTTTATGTCGAAGCTTGCCGTCGCCGTGCCGACCTTCCATATCGAAAAGGACGTCGGCAACCTGATAAGCCGCGACGGAGAGGGCGATGTTGAAAGAGCGTTTCTGCTGTTCGAGAAAAACTGTGCTTTGGCGCAGGAGTTCGGGACCGAAAAATTGGTGCTTCACCTTTGGGGCGGGCTCGATTCGGATAAAAATATTTCCAACAATATTGCCTGCTACAAGGAACTGAAAAATATCTCCGATTCGTTCGGGCTAACGCTTACCGTGGAAAACGTGGTCTGCAACCGCAACGATCCGATGAGCCATCTTATCGAGCTTGCAAAGGAGTACCCCGATATTCAATTCACCTTCGATACGAAAATGGCGGAATTTCACGATCAGACCGATTTGCTTTATCTGCCCGAAAATCAATGGCTTTTGCCGAACATCAGCCATTTTCATATTAACGATTATGCGGGCGGTTATATGGATTGGAGCAATTTAAAAACCCTGCATATCGGGCAGGGTCACGTCGATTTTGCCAAGCTGTTTGATTTTTTAAAGAGTAACGGCTATAAGGGCGATTTTACGGTCGAGGCAACCTCCTTTGATCAAAACGGAATTATAGATTACGATGCGCTGAATAAAAGCTTCGGCGAAATACAAAAATACCTTGCTTAATTAAAAAGCATTTTAAAGGTTTATACATAAAAAAGCTCGGAAGCCCTGCAAAAAGCAGAGTTTCCGAGTTTTTTAATACCGAATGAAATTTATCGGTTCTGGTTGCGATTCTGGCTGTTCTGGCTGTTCTGGTGGCTGTTCTGGTTGTTGTTCTGACGATTCTGGTTGTTCTGGTTGTTCTGGTTGTTCTGGCTGTTCTGGTTGTTCTTGTTGCTCGAGTTGTTCGAACTGTTCGAGTTGTTCTGATTGTTCTTGTTTTGGTTGTTCTGATAATCCTTGTTCATAAAAATTCTCCTTTAATAGATCTTTAATAGATTTCTCCATTAAGATTTGTCCTTTAACGGATACAAGTATAGTTTGTCTGCTTTTTGAAAAAACTATGCACGGAAAATCTTTTTTTGTGGGAGGCAAAAAGTGCTTTTAATAAAAAACGGAACGCTGTTTACAATGGAAACGAATAAACCCGTTCGTTCCGATTTGCTGACAGATAATGGAAAAATTATACAGATTGCAGATAATATAGTGCCGACCGAGCGAATGAAAATTATCGACGCTTCGGGCTTGCGGGTCTATCCGGGTTTTATCGACGCTCACAGCCATATAGGGCTTTTGCAGGAAAAAAAGAGCAACCAGTGCGACGAAAGCAACGAGGGGACAAACCCGATAACGCCCTGCATTCGCGCCGTTGATGCGATAAATCCGATGGACAGCGCTTTTCACAACGCGCTGGCGGCGGGTATTACGGGCGTAATGGCAGGTCCGGGCAGCGCCAACCCTATCGGCGGTCAGTTTGCTTTTATAAAAACCCACGGCAGGCGAGTTGACGATATGGTCGTTCTTGCACCGTCGGCTATGAAAATCGCCTTTGGCGAAAATCCGATGACAAACTACGGCATTAACGGAAATATCCCGTCTACCCGTATGGGCGTTGCGTCGTTAATACGCGAGGAGTTGACTCTTGCAAGGCAATATTTCGCCGATAGCGAAGAAGCTGCGGAAGACTTCGGTATGGAATGTTACAGAGATGTTTTCGAAGGGAAAATACCGCTTAAAGCACACGTGCACCGCGCGGACGATATTTTTACCGCTATCCGTATCGCAAAGGAATTTGGGCTCGGACTTACGCTGGACCATTGTACCGAGGGACATCTTATCGCCGAGGCTATCGCAGAAAGCGGATACCCCGCTATTGTAGGGCCTTCTCTCGCATCGCGCAACAAAAACGAAGTGAGCAATCTCGATTTCAAAACCCCCGCAATCTTGCAAAAGGCAGGAGTTTTGGTTGCGCTTACCACCGACCACCCCGTTTCGAGAATTCAGTATCTGCCGCTCTGCGCGGGGCTTGCGGTGAAGGAGGGTATGAGCGAATGGGGCGCTCTGCGTGCGATAACCGTCGATGCGGCGCGTATCTGCCGTGTTGACCACCGCTTGGGCAGCTTAAAAGAGGGAAAGGACGCCGACATCGTTATATACGACGGCAATCCTTTGGAGATAGCGTCTTGTGTAAAATATACCATCGTCAACGGAGAGATCGCGTGGGAGAAAAAAGAAGAGTAATTTAAACAAAAAGCGGTTTTTGGTATTAAAAATCGCAAAAGCTCTTGAAAAAGAACAAACTTACTGTTATGCTGTATGATATGATGTGCTGCTTTGTTGAACGCGCAAGGAGGGGGATTCATTGAACAACAGCAAAACCGTAAGCTTGGAGGAGATGATCCCCGTTATTTTGTCGGTGATCGAAGGCGGAAACAGCGTTACCTTTTCTCCGAAGGGAACGAGTATGCTACCGATGCTCAAGGAGGGCAGGGACAGCGTTACGCTTGCCCGCGCGGACGGCAGACTGAAAAAATACGACCTGCCGCTTTACCGCCGCGAGGACGGACAATACGTTTTGCACCGTATTATTAAGTCGGGGGAAAGCTATACCTGCATCGGCGACAATCAGTTTGAAGCCGAACGGGGAATTGCGCAAACCCAAATAATCGCCGTTGTTACCGAGTTTACACGGAACGGGCGAAAATATTCGGCAGACTCGTTTTCTTACCGCGTTTATTGCCGTTTTTGGCATTATACCCGCCCTTTCAGATATATTGCAAGAGCTTTAAAGTCGCGGCTTAAGCGCTTGTTTTCCCGTTAAATTCAGAAGAAAATAAAAAGGAGCTTTTTCTGTATTGCGGTGCGGAAAGGGCTTTTTTATTGTCGGGCGAAAAATTTTCTTTATTTTTAAGCTTTTGTGTGGTATAATGGTGTATAACAAGGTATAAACAATGCTTTGGCTACGGAGAAATTATGGCAAAGAAAGCGAAAAAGACCCTGCGTTGGGTGCGTTTGGATAACGCGGCAAAAATATACCCCGCCGCTATGCGCAAAAATTGGAGCAACCTATTTCGCCAATCGGTTACGCTAACCGAAACGGTGGACCGTGCTGTGCTCGAAAGCGCGCTTGCGGTGGTCGTAAAGCGTTTCCCCTCGATAGCCGCAAGGCTTCGCAAAGGGGCGTTTTGGTATTATCTTCAGCAGGTCGAGCAGGCTCCCGAATTAAAAGAGGAATACAGCTATCCGCTTGTTTTTATGGATAGAAAGGAAATGCAAAACTGCGCCTTTCGCGTTATTGCCTATAAAAACCGTATTGCCGTTGAATATTTTCACTCGCTTACCGACGGCACGGGTGCGCAGGTGTTTCTTAAGAATCTTGTTGCCGAATATCTCGAGCAGAAATACCGCATAAGCATACCGTTTACCGACGGCATTCTCGATAGGCGTATGCCGCCCTCCGAAGAGGAGCTCGAGGATAGCTTTCTTAAATACGCGGGTAAAGTGCCTGCAAGCCGTAAGGATACGAATGCTTGGCGTATGGGCGGCACGCCCAACGAGGACGGCTCGCTCGAGCTTACCTGCTTTAAAATCCCCGTCGAGCCGGCAAAGGAATGTGCGCGCCGATACGGCTCGAAGCTTACCGTGTTTTTCAGCGCGGTAATGATGAAGGCATTGCTCGATTTGCAAGCCGAAAATACCCACGTAAAAAAGCAAAAGCGCATAAAACTGCTTATTCCGATAAATTTGCGAACGCTGTTTCCGAGCAACACCTTGCGTAATTTCGCAATGTATATAGTGCCCGAGCTCGACCCGAGGCTCGGCGAATACACGCTCGAGGAAATATGCGAAATAATCTACCACAAAATGGGGGCGGAGGTAACGCCCAAGCATATGGCAAGCGTTATCGCCACGAACGTTAACGACGAGCGTAACCCGCTTGTAAGACTTATCCCTCTCCCGATTAAAAACGCGGTGATGAGAGCGGTTTACGATACCGTGGGCGAGAAAAAATCCTGCCTTTCCTTTTCAAACCTCGGGGCGGTGAAGATACCCGAAATAATGAAGGAATATATCACGCGCTTCGATTTTATTCTCGGGGCGCAGGCGTCCGCACCGTATAATTGCGGTATGCTGTCTTATAACGATACCCTCTATATCAGCTTTATCCGTAACGTTAAGGAAGCGGGGCTTGAACGCTGCTTCTTCGCGGTACTTCGCGAGCTCGGTATTCCCGTTACGGTCGAAAGTAATCAGAAGCAGGAGGAAGAAGAATGTTTTGCGTAAATTGCGGCGTAAGGCTTGCCGATACCGAAAAGAAATGTCCGCTTTGCGGAACGGCGGTTTACCACCCCGACATTAAGCAGGGCGAAGCCGATACGCTTTATCCGAAAAATAAAAAGCCGAACACAAAAGCAAATTCAAAGGTGCAAAGCGAGCTGCTGGCGCTGCTGTTCATTGTTGCCGCAATTACCTGCGTTTTTTCGGATATGCGTCCCGACGGAAGGCTTAATTGGTTTGGCTTTGCCGCAGGCGGAATATTGCTTGCTTATATCGTTTTTGCGCTTCCGCTGTGGTTTAAAAAGCCTAATCTTGTAATTTTCGTTCCCTGCGATTTTGCGGCGGCGCTCTTTTATCTGCTATACATAAATTGGGTGACTGAAGGCGATTGGTTTTTAAGCTTCGCGCTTCCTGTTGTAGGAACGCTTGCGGTTATCGTCTGCACGGTGGTAACGCTATTGCGCTATCTTCGCAGAGGAAGGCTTTACGTCTTTGGCGGCGCATTTGTCGCACTCGGCGCATTGGTGGTGCTTGTCGAGCTTATGTTATGCATTACGTTTGATATTGAGTTTATTTGGTGGTCGATCTACTCGCTTGCCGTTATGCTTATCTTCGGGGGCTTTCTTTTCCACCTTGCAATAAGTGAAAACGCCCGCGAAACTTTAAAAAGAAAGCTGTTTTTCTAATAAAATCGTCGTATTGCGGCATCTTTCGAACAGAGGGTGCCGCATTTATGTTTTCGATTGCTCGCAAAAGGCGGCTTTTTATTTACCCGACCCCTTGAAAAACGGTCGCAAGTATGTTAATCTGTAAAAAACAGCAAAGCGAGGAAGTGTTATGAAATCAATCAGGACGATAGCCCTTTTGCTGGCGGTGCTTACCGTCTTTATGCCCGCACTTTACGGGTGCGAGGAGGAAGCGGCCGAATCAAGCATCGAAAGCAGCAGCAACAGCGGCGGCGGTGTCCGCACCGAATATATTGACGAAAACGGCGATTATTACGCCAAAACAAGCGGAAAACGTTACGACGGTAAAACCATAACCTTTCTTACCTGCGGCGAAGCGGTGGTTTACGAATCCGAAATATTACCGAACACCGTGAATTACGAGGAAGGCGCAAAGCAGACCTATCCGCAGATAATAAACGACGACCTTAAAATAAGAGCCGAACAGCTCGAAATTCAGCTCGGCATCACGCTCGAGGAGATACAGTATTACAGCCCCACCCGCAAAAACGGTGAAATGCTTAAATACATAATGCAGGGCAACCTCAGCAGTACCGAAGATTATCAGGTGGTAGTACCCTGCCTTTACGACGGCGCAAGCCTTGCTATCGGCGGACATCTTTACAATCTTCGCGGGCTCAAAGGCTTGCAGATAGACGCACCGTGGTGGAACAGCGAATTTAACGAAACCATGACCTATGCCGGCCAGCTTTATTTTACTATCGGCGATCTCGGTTTGGTTAATAAAGCGTGCACCAGCTCGATGTTTTTCAATTACGAGCTTTGGAAAAAATACGGTCTTACCGAAAAATTCGGCGGAAATCCCTACGAACTCGTAAGAAACGGCGAATGGACGGTCGACGTTGTGTTTGAAGCGGCAAAGCTTATGAGCAACGATTTGAACGGTGACGGCAAAATCGATTACAGCGACGAATTCGGCTGGGCAGGTCAGCTCGACGATATGTGGGGCATCTTCTTCGGCTCGGGTGAAAAGTTAGCGGCGTCGGATGCCGACGGTTACCCGACCATAACGATGTATAACCAGCGAAGCGCAAAGGTGATCGAAAAGCTTCAGGAATTTGTTAAGGGCAAGGATTATTACGTTTCCGCAAACGATTATTTCGGCGTTACAAGCACCCCCGTCGACCTTACGCGTGAAGCGTTTATAACCGGACGAGTTCTCTTCTTTAACGACTCGTTAAGCTCGGTTACCAGACTCGGCGATATGGAACAGCATTTCGGTGTTGTGCCCGAGCCCAAGTTCGAAAAATCGCAAGAAAGCTATTATTCGCTCGTAAACCCGTGGGGCGCAAGCTGTTTTGCAATACCCACCCGCGTTCTCGGCGACGAGCTTACTATGACTATCGACGCATTGAACGTGCTGGGTGCGGTTTCGAAGAACACGGTTGCAAAGGATTATCAGGAAACCGTGCTTTCCTATATGAAAACGCGCGATGACGAATCGGCGGAAATGATAAACGATTACATTCTTCCCACCCGCGCCTGCGATACGGGTATGGTCTACCAGTGGGGCGGTTTGGATGTTGTTCTTCAAAATCTGTCGTACACTTCGGTAGGCTCATTTGCTTCGCAATTCGAATCGAAAAAGTCTGCCGCCGAAGCCGCGCTTGATAAAACGATAGAATTTTATAAAAGGAACGAATGATTTATGAAAAGGATACTTTTGATATTACTTGCGGCAATCCTTTGCTTCGGCTTGGTTGCCTGCCAAGGCGGCGAAACGAGCGATGAATCGTCGCAACCTGAACAAGAATCGACCCCCGATACCGAGCCGCCGAAGATAAGGCTTACTCCGAAGAGCGATGTTGTAACCATAAAAAAGGGCGAGGAATACGACCTTTTAAAGGGTGTTAGCGGTTACGACAATGTTGACGGCGACATTACCGATAAGATTATTATAGATAAGGGAGGCTTTGATCCGACTGTTGTCGGAGAATACACCGTGACTTACAGCCTTAAAGACAACGCGGGCAATACCGCGACCGAAAAAACACGTAAAATTACCGTTGCCGAAACCGATGTGCTTAAAGCTTTTGATATTTACGAGGGTGAAATCAAGGGCGAAAAGCTTAATCCCAAGCCTGCGCCCGTTTTCGGCGGCGCATGGTACCACAAGGTGGTTTCCTCGGACGACAAATGGGCAGGTATCGAAGCGACCGTTACTCTTCCCGAGGTAAAGCTTTCGCGCTATAACGGAGAAAGCGACCCGAGCCTCGACGTCGATCCCAACGTAAAAAGCAAGGATAACCCATCGGTATATCTCGGCGGTAACGCGTTGAGTGAATCCGACGTAGGACTTTCTTTCTCGTTAGGTGTTATCGATACAAAAACCAACAAGATAAGTACGGGCAACATCGTTTTCCGCCCCTTCTGGCGTTATATTACCGAAACCGATCAGGATGTTGGCGGCTACGACGCGCACGGCGGCAAATACGCGGTTACCGCAACGGGCAACAACTGCTTTGCGAACTACCATTGGAGCTATACCGAGTATTACTATCTCCCCGGCGATACCTTGCGTATTATCGTTTATTCCCCCGCGCCCGATAAATTACAGCTTCAGATAGAGGTTATCGAAAAATCCACCCTTGCTTCCTCTGTCGAAATGCGCGAAAAGTACGGCTGGAAGGACCCCGAGGACTTTTTGAGCCCGATCTTTACTTCGCCCGGACACGGCAAAAACCAAAACGCCGAATTTAAGCGCGTAAACGCCATCGACCAGAGCGGCAACGAGGGCGGTACTGCGGCACCGACCGATACCGAAATTAAAAACGCCGTTTGGCACAGCACCTACCTCTACCGCGAAATCGACGGAACGCTTTACCGCGTGCCGATGAATGAAGCTCGCCGCGCAAGCACCGATGCGCCCAAACCCGAAGGTTTTGTTATTACGACCGATGAAGAAGCAAGCGCGATCGGCGGCGAAACTGTAACCATTTGCCCCAATAACGAAAATAAATAACACATAAAAGGAGAACACAAAATGAAAATAGGCGTATGCGTAATGCTCGGCGATATGGCCGATATGCCTCAAAAGTTTAAGGTTTTAAGAGAACAGGGATTTGATAACTGCCAGCTTCTTTCTTGGAATCCCGCACATTGGACCGAGGAAAACGCAACAAGACTTAACGAGCTTCTTGCCGAATACGGCGTAGAGATATCGGCATTCTGGTGCGGCTGGGAAGGCCCCTGCACTTGGAACTTCTATGAAGGTCACCAAAACCTCGGTCTTGTTCCCCCCGAATACCGCGAAATGCGCGTTAAAAACCTTTGCGACGGTGCGGATTTTGCGGCAAAATTGGGCGTAGAAAACGTTGTTACCCACATGGGCTTTATTCCCGAAAACCCCAACGACCCGGAATTCGTTCCCTTCTGCAACGCAGTAAAGAGAGTTGCAGATCATTTAAAGAAGAATAACCAGTGGTTGCTTTTCGAAACCGGTCAGGAAACCCCCGTTACCATGCTCCGTTGCTTCGAAACCGCGGGCGCAGATAACCTTGGCGTTAACCTCGATACCGCAAACGTTATCCTTTACGGCAAAGCAAACCCTGTCGACAGCCTTGACGTATTCGGTAAATACGTTCGCAACCTCCACGCGAAGGACGGCAAATACCCCACAAACGGTCACGACCTCGGTGTCGAAACCGCAATCGGCGAAGGCAAGGTCGATTTCTACGGCGTTATCAAGGGTCTGCACGAGCTCGGCTATAAGGGCTATATCACCATCGAGCGCGAAATCGAAGGCGAACAGCAGGCAAAGGATATATTAAAGGCTAAAGCATACCTCGAAGGCATTATAAAGGAAGTTACCGGTGCATAACGCGGTAAGGTATATCTGCCTTGCGCTCGGCACTTTGCTCCTCCTTTCGGGGGTGCTGTATACGGTAAAATCGAACTTCACCGTCGGCACGGGTCTGGCTTACGCGTTGGGAATTGCGCTTCTTGCTTACGGCGTGTTTCACAACGAGCTTTCTGGCTTACTGCCCGCTTGGTTAAAGGCGCTCTGCCTGTTCGGGCTTGTGTTTACCGCGGTGTTTGCTGTTTCGGTATACATCTGCGGAGCAGACGATACTGTTACCTACAAAGAGGATGCGGTTATCGTCCTCGGCGCGGGCATAAAGGGTGAAAAAATCGGAAACAATTTGCAAAATCGGCTCGATACCGCGCTGGAATACCACAAAAAGAACCCGAACGCGGTTATTGTGGTAAGCGGCGGAAAAGGCCCTTACGAGGATATAACCGAGGCTTTGGCGATGGAGCGTTACCTTTTGCAGAACGGTGTTCCGCAGGAAAAGATCATTAAAGAAGAGCGCTCGACGAGCACCGAGGAAAATTTTGCATTTTCAAAAGAAGTGCTCGATTCGCATTTCGAAAACGGTTACACCGCCGCGTATATCACCAACGGATTTCATATATACCGTGCGGGCTGTATGGGCGAAGCGCAGGGAATCGAAGGACTCACGCATTTGAGCGCCGAAACCCCTTGGTATACGGTCATTCCCAACGGACTGCGCGAAATGCTCGCCATATTAAAAATGTGGATAATAGGATAGAAAAAAAGACAGAAACGGGCGTTTCTGTCTTTTTTAGATAAAATACAATAAAATTCCTTGTAAAAATCCGCGACATGCGCGTGGATTTTTACACCTTGGAGTTTCGCAAGTTTGGACAAGACGCGAAGCGGCGCGCACAAACTTGGCGTGAGCGAACGAAACTCACAAAAGACGAATAAAATCGCAAGATTTTATTCGAGAGCGAAGCGATTATGAAATCAGCATCGCGTCGCCGAACGAGAAGAAGCGGTATTTTTGCTCCACGGCTTCGTTATACGCCTTCATCGTGTTTTCGTACCCCGCAAAGGCACAAACGAGCATTATAAGCGTGCTTTCGGGCAGGTGGAAGTTCGTGATTATCGCATCGACGCACTTGAATTTCACGCCGGGGTGAATGAATATCGAGGTTTCTCCCTCGAACGCGTGCACGATTCCGTCTTCGCCGGTTGCGCTTTCGAGAGTACGCACGCTTGTTGTGCCGACGGCGATAACCCGACCGCCGCGCGCGTGGGCTGCGTTTATACGGTCTGCCGCTTCCTGCGTTACCTTAATATATTCGGCGTGCATAATGTGGTTTTTAAGGTCGTCCTCTTTAACGGGGCGGAAGGTGCCCAAGCCGACGTGAAGAAGTACGCGAACTATCTCTACGCCCTTTTCCTCCGCCTTTTTCAAAAGCTCGGGGGTGAAGTGCAGACCCGCTGTCGGTGCGGCGGCAGAGCCATCGGTTTTGGCATAGACGGTTTGGTAACGGTTTTTGTCGGCAAGCTTTTCGGTAATATACGGGGGCAGGGGCATAAGACCGATTCTGTCTAATATTTCGGCAAAAACACCTTGGTATTCAAAACGGATAACGCGCAAGCCGCCGTCGAGAATATCGGTTACAACGCCCGAAAGCTCTTCGGAATAAACGATCTTCTGACCGATTTTCGTCTTTTTGCCGGGGCGTGTAAGGCATTTCCAAACCTCGCCCTCGGCTTCTTCGTCGCGTGAAAGCAAAACCGTTTCTATTTCGCCGACACGCCCCTCGGCAATGCCGAAAAGACGTGCGGGGATAACACGCGTGTCGTTAATGACCAAGCAGTCACCCGCATTTAAATGATCTATAATATCGCAAAATGTCTTGTGCTCGGTCCTGCCGCTTGCCTTGTCAAGGCATAAAAGCCGCGATTGGTCGCGCACTGCGCTCGGGGTCTGCGCAATAAGCTCTTGCGGAAGGTCGTAGTAATATGTAGAACGCTTTAAAAGATCCATATCGGTTTCCTTTGCCGTCGAATATACTGTAATAAATATGTATAGTGCTTATTGTATTATACAACACCGTAACCCAAAATTCAACAGAAAAGGAAAATCCCGTATGAAAAAATCACTTGTTTTCCGTGGCGCGGCGACAGCGCTTGCCACTCCGTTTCTCGAAAACGGCATAGATTATATCGCTCTTGCGAAAATGATAGATTACCAGCTCTCTTGCGGTATCGATGCCCTTGTCGTCTGCGGCACAACGGGCGAATCCTCTACGCTTACCGATGCCGAGAAGAAAGAGCTTATCGCCTTTACCGTAAAGCAAGTAAGAAACCGCGTGCCCGTTATCGCAGGGACGGGCTGCAACGATACGAAACGTGCAACCGCGCTTTCGGAATACGCCGCGAGCGTCGGGGCAGACGCGATACTCGCCGTAACACCCTATTATAATAAATGTACGCAAAAAGGGTTAGTTGGGTATTATAACGATATCGCCGCCGCGTCAAACCTGCCGTTTATCGCATACAGCGTTCCCGCGCGCACGGGTATGAAGATCGAGCCCGAAACGGCGGCGCGTATAGCCGAAAACAAACTTGCGCTCGGCATAAAGGATGCGGGCGACAGCATTTCCGATACGGCGCGTATTATTTCGCTTTGCGGCGACGAACTTCCCGTGTATTCGGGTAACGACGACAGAATTTTGCCTGTGCTGTCGTTGGGCGGCAAAGGGGTAATTTCGGTAATGTCCAATATAATTCCCGCGGAGGTCAAAAAGCTCTGCACCCTGTTTTTCGATAACGATATTGCCCGCGCGAGCGCGTTGCAAACCGAGCTTATCCCGCTTTGCGATGCGTTAAGATGCGAAATCAACCCGATACCCATTAAAGCCGCGCTTGCCGAAATGGGCTTTTGCGAAAATATACTCCGCGCACCGCTAACCGGAATTTCGCCCGAAAATAAAGGTATGCTTTTAAAGACGATGAAAACTTTGGGCGGATTGATATAAAATAAATAAAGGAAAGCGTGCGGAAGCGCGCTTTCTTTTTTGCTGTGACTTTTTATCAAATTAACGCGATTTGTGTATTTCGTGCAATAACACTTCTATGTTTTGTCGAAAAGTGATATTTTTGGCATAAATGTCAAAAAACTATTGCAAAATTAAAAAATGTGTGCTAATATAATATCACTATAATTGCCGTATGATTTACGGCAGATTAAAAAGGAATTCGGCGTAACGCAAACGGGGAGCGTTCCAAACCCCGCTGAAACGGCGTCGGACCCTTAAAAAAACAAGGAGGAAATTATGGAACAAAAATTCACGTTCAAGAAACTGTTGAGCTTGGTTGTAGTTTGCGCTATGTTGCTTAGCTCCTTTACGTTTCTTGCCTTGGCTGATGAGCCTACCAACGTAGCTCTCGGCAAGGAATACACCCTTTCCGGCTGTGGCGAACGTACCTCTTATTACGCAAAGCTCACAGACGGCATCGCAAAAGAAGCACTTTCGTACGTTAACGACGAATGGTTTGGCTTCTATTGCAACGGCGAAGATGCAACCGTTATCAACGCACCCGATAAGGTTGGTTACGCGATCATCGACCTCGAAGGTAGCTACGATATCAGCGAAGTTAAGATTAACGTCGTTGATAACGCAGGCGGCTCCGGCATCAGCAAGCCTACCTTCGCAAAGGTGTACTTTTCCGAAGACGGCGAAACTTGGGGCGAAGCAAGTGACCTTGCTATTCCCGAAACTACCGTTGCAGGTGTTGCTTACTCTGTAGAAGGCGAAGTTGAAGACACCGCAAGCTTTGTTAAGGTTGAAATCGGCCTTGCAGCAACGTTTGCGTTCCTTAACGAAATCGAAGTTTACGGCGTTGAAGCAACAGAAGAAGATCCCGGCGAAGACCCCGGTGAAGATCCTGTTGATCCTTCCATCACCTTTGATTGGGTTGATGAATGGTTGGAAGTTGACGAAAACGGAACTTGGCAGGAAAGCAAAGTAGTTCCTGCAGAAGAAATTTTTGACTACTCCTACGCTATCGAAGAAGAAGGCGAAAACGTAAATATCGGTATCAAGTTCCTTGGTACTCTTACCGGTACGGAAGCTTCCTACGGTAACGGCAACGGCACCAACTTCAGAATCTGGTTTAAGAATCCCGATACCGATAAGGGCTGGGATACTCTTATGGACGTATCCTACAACGGCTCCGAATGGCTTACTGAACTCCGTGGTAACGGCGAAGCAGCGCCTTACCAGTACGGCTACGCTGTTGCGGACAAGCCCTTTACCGTAACTGTTGTTGAAACCGAAGACGGCGCAGAAGTTGAAGTTGTTCTTCCTATCGAAGTTCTCGGTTACGAAGCAGAAACCTTTAAGGTTCTCCTTTCTGCATCCAACAAAGTTGTTGCTAACTACTGCTTGCACTGCAACAATAACGCATCTGCTCCCACTAAGCTCGAAATCTGGGAAACCGACGGCATCGTTATCGGCGCGGCTGAAGAAGATCCCGGCGAAGATCCCGGTGAAGATCCCGGCGAAGATCCTGTTGATGAACAGCACGACATTCTCATTTCCCACGTTAACACATATACTTGGGGCGTTTACAACGCAATGGTTATTACCGGCGAAGGTCAGAACTCTACAACCAAGCTCGGTTACGACTGCACGTATTGGATCGCTATCAAGGTTGATAACGTTGACGGCGTTTACACCGTTATCGATATCGAAGGCAACGGCGAGGCTAAGGCTAACACCGCGTCCGCAGACGGCTTCCTTCTTTACGCATTCGGCAACGACGCGGCTAGCTATGCAGCTGCAGGTCTCGTAGAAGTAGGCGACGTTCTCTTGTCTGTTGACTTCGACTGGACTACCAGCACCTCTTCCGAAACTCCTATCGGCACCATGTCTTTCGGTCCCGCTCGTGAAGACGAAGATCCCGGCGAAGATCCCGGCGAAGATCCTGTTGAAGCTACCAATGTAGCACTTAACAAGGAGTTCACTGCTCCTGAACCTCTGGGCGGCTACGACGCAAATCTTACCGACGGTGTCAAGGCTAGTGCTATGGCATACTCCGGCGACGTTTGGTTTGCCTTTAAGAGCCATCCCGATACCGGCGACGGTAACCTCGGCGGCGAAAGAACCGGCTCTGTTGTTATTGACCTCGCAGGTTCTTATGACATCAGCAGCGTATCTATTAACGCAATCTATAATTACGGTGCAGGCGTAAGCCTCTGCACTGCTGCAAACGTATATCTTTCTGATGACGGCGAAACTTGGGGCGAAGCTATCGCGCTTACCATTCCCGATGGCTCCGCATTTACCGACAATACTGTTTACACTATCGAAGGCGAAGTTATCGGTACTGCAAACTTCGTTAAGGTTGAGTTGACTCTCGGCGACAAGACTTTCTTGTTCTTCGACGAAATCGAAGTTTACGGCGTTGAAGCTGAAACCGAAGATCCCGGCGAAGATCCCGGCGAAGATCCCGACGTACCCGTTGTTGATAACTTCAAGGTTGAAGTAAACGTTAACGACAATGCAATTCTCACCGACGGCGAAACCGGCTTCACCGGCGGTTGGGGAGAAGTTGGCACTGCAAAGACCGAACTCATTCAAAACGCAGAATGCACCACCAAGGCTATGGACGTTACCGTTCTTTACGCTCTTGGCGAAACCCTTAATATCGATTCTCTTACTCTCGACTTCTACTATGACAAAGCAGTTATGATCGGTTATCCCGAAGGCAAGGTACTTATCGAAGTATCCACCGACGGCGAAACCTACACCGAAGTTGGCGAATTCGACCTCGTTGCAGCCGACCTCAACACTACCGGCACCGGTACTACCTCGAACGTATTTGAATTTGATGCGGTTGACGCAGCATACGTTAAGGCTACCTTCACCGCAGGCTCCTCTACCGGCGTTCTCGGCGATACTCCCGCAGACAACAAGATCTTCTGGGAATTCGTAGCACTTGCAGAAGTTGCAGTTGGCGAGTACGTTCCTCCCGTAACCTCTAATGTAGTTACCGACTGGAACCCCGAAAACTACAAGTCTTCTATCGGCGGCGCTACCGGCGCATTCATCTATGATGACGCTGATCTCTATGAAAACAGCGGCAATGTTTGGTGGATCCACACCTCGTTTGCACCTGTTGCAGATATGGAAGGCTACTATGAAGTAATTGCTATCAGAGCACCCAGCGAAGCAGCATTCCTCGATATGCCCGAAGACGGCTTCATTTGGTTGGCTTGGTCCAGCGCAAACGACGCTGAACAGGGCGATCCCGAATCCGCAGGCGCATACGCACTCGAATTCATGAACAACCTCAAGGTTGGCGACATCGTTAACTTCGTTGGCGTTGATTTTGCTAACCACACCACCGAAGCAGACGCTTACGCAGAAAAGTGGATCGATCCCGATGCTCCTGTAAACGTAGCACTTAATAAGGATTACACCCTTTCCGGCGAAGAAAACGCAACCTACAACGCAAACCTCACCGACGGTAACGCACACGGCGCAATGTCTTACGACAACAAGTGGTTTGGCTTTACCGCAGCTAACACCGATGCAGAAGGTATCGGCTATGTTATCATCGACCTTGGCGCAGTTTACGATATCAGCGCTATTCAGGCAAACCTCGTTAACGATATCGGCGCAGGCGTTGCAGTTCCCGAATATGTAAAGGTTTATGTATCCGACGACGGCGAAACCTGGGGCGACGCTCTCGGCGAACTTACCGTTCGAGATACTGATCTTACTGCATACTGGTCGACTCTCGGCGAACTCGAAGTTTCCGGTCAGTTTGTTAAGGTTGAATTCAAGCGCGGCGGCACTTTCGCTTTCTTGAACGAAATCGAAGTTTACGGCGTAGCAGTTCCCGTAGTTGAAGAAATCGAACTCGTTGAAGGCGAAAACGCAATCACCGTTCCCGCAGGCGGCTCTTCCGTTGCTAACACCAACTTCGACAAGGATCTCGTTATCATCATCGAAGGTCAGTGGTATGTAACCGTTCTCGTTAACGGCGAAGAATACGGTCCCAACAGAATGGGTAACCTCGAAGCTCCGCTTCCCGCAGGCGAAAACACCGTTGAATTCAAGAACGGCGGCGAAGAAGCAGCAGAAATCGTAGCAGATATCACCGCTCCTATCGTTGGCGACACTATGGATGATCCCATCGTTCTCGAACAGGACGGCGACTATGTTGCAGAAGTTAACGATAAGTATCCTCAGGGCGTATTCTATAAGTACGTTGCAACCGAAGACGGCACCGTAACTATTACTATTACCGCTGAATCCGGCTGGACCTACGTTATCAACAACATAACCGCAGGTAAGTATGGCGATACTCACTGGTTCGATGACGAAGAAGTAGTTGCTACCGAAACTATCGAAGTAACTGCAGGCGACGAAATCACATTCGTTGTATCCACATACGACCCCGAAAATATGTTCGGCGCTCCCGCGGGCTCTGTAACCTTCACTCTCGACGTACCCGGCGAAGCTGCTCCCGAAACCGTTGAAATCGCTCTCGGCGATATCAATATGGACGGCGTGATCGACCAGTACGACTACATCCTCGCAAAGCGTCACTACTTCGAAACCATCACCCTTTCCGAAGTTCAGCTCGAACTCGCTGACGTTAACGCAGATGACGTAGTTGACCAGTTCGACTATATCCTCCTCTGCCGTCACTACTTCGAAACCTTCACTATCGAAGGCACCGTTGAAGTTCCGGTAGAAGCACTTCCCGCAGAATAATCTGTAAAGAAGTAACAATGCAATAGCATTATTAAGCCCTCCGCTTCGGCGGAGGGCTTTCTTTCTGTCAAATCGGTTATTTTTGCTGTTTTAAAAGCAAAATGGCATACAAACACTATAAAAAGTAAAAAAATCGCGCTGTGTTAACCTAAAAACATTTGCGTCCAATAATTGCCGTCGTCAACGTATCCCACGCCGATTTTTTTGAATGACGAATTCAGAATATTCGCACGGTGTCCCGAGGAATTCATCCACGCGTTTACAACCGCTTGCGGCGATGTTTGCCCTTTGGCGATATTTTCCCCTGCGCTTCGATAGGCTATTCCGAACGTGCTCATCATATCGAATGGCGAGCCGTAAGTCGGGCTTGTGTGCGAAAAATAGCCTTTGTCGTGCATATCCTGCGATTTATAGCGCGCTACGCGGCTTAGTTCCCAATCCATTGTCAGCGAGGGGAGCCCGCGTGAATTGCGCTCCTTGTTCACAAGCCGAACGACCTCTTTTTCGTAATTAAGCACGGATTGATCCTGTTCAGGGATAGTGATTATCTGTCCGGGGTAAATCAGGTTTGGATTTTTAATTTGTGGGTTTGCTTTTATAATTTCGTCCAATCCGATTTGATGTTTTACGGCAATTTTCCACAAGCTGTCGCCTTTTACGACGGTATATGAAGCAGCAGAAGCGCTTGTGAAAAGAATAGACGATATTAAAATCGCAAAAAGTATGCAATATAATAATTTTTTCATTTTGTTCCTCCTTATCATTGGTATTTCAAATAACGATAAGAACAAAAATGAAAATTTCGGTAAAAAAACCGCAGAATTTTTCCTGCGGTCGGGTCTAAGGGAAAGTATATTGCGAGAAATTCTTTTTTTGAAAATCTTTTAATGCTTTTAAGCGTTTTATTTTTTCACTTTTAAAAGAGCAGATGCCGAAGCAAGTGCAAGGAGAGAAAGCATTACCCAAATAAGCGTGTTGCTCTCGTCGCCGGGGACTATGGGCTCGGGGTCGGTGTCGATAACCGTCATTCTGCCGTCACCGTAGATGTTTCCGTATGTATCGGCAGAAATTTTGCCGTTTAAGTGGTTGGTAACGTATTCAACAAGGGTTTCGGTGTCGGTAAGCAGCCCTTCTTCTGCAATAACAGGCGCGTCCTTGAACATTGTATAGCCGCTCAATTTAAGCATATAAACGCTTCCCGCAAGGGTGTATTTGCCGTTTAGGTCGATAGGGTTGCCGTTAATTTTTACGTTGCGTACACGTCGCGGCGCGTTTTCGTCGAGCGAAACGAAATTGTCAAGCTCGTCGATAACTACCGATGATTTTATATAGCTGTGAAGCTCGTATGTAATGCCGGAAACCTGCGGAAAACTGCCGTATTCATTGGGCGATGCATGCGTGCCGTATTCAAGCGCGTCGATCAACTGCTGACCCGTAACCTCAATAACGCACATTTCGTTGCCCCAAGGGTTAATATCCATAATGTTTTTGCGGGTGAACACGCCCTTTGCAACATCCGCGCGGACACCGCCGCCGTTCACAAAGGCTATGTCTGTGCCGAGCACTGCGCGGTATGCGTCGGTAACGAAGTTGCCTGCGTTCGTTTCGGCAGATCTAACCCTGCGTTTGCCGTTTTCGTCCGAAACGGTAAGCAGAACCTCACTTTCGCCTATTTCTGCGAATAGATATTCAAATTCGGCGTTGTAGGTGTCGATTATCGTCTTCACCTCTTCGTGCGCTTCGCGTGCGCCTTCGGAAAGCGAAGAAATGTCTATGCTCTTCGGGTCGATAAGCTCTGCAGTAACGCCGTTTTCGTCGATATCCAGCCTGCCGAAGCTTTGGAACTTCGTGCCTGTCGAGGAAAGAAGCACGCTTTCGCCGTTTTTGTCAGTGTATTCGGTGTTTTCGATATATTCATGCGCGTGAGCGTCGAGGAAAAAATCAATTCCCGTGGTGTTCGCTATAATATCAATCGATCGCCAGCCCTCGGTCGTGCCGCTTATGCCAAGATGCCCGATAGCGATAACCGTTTCCGCGCCCTCGGCTTTTGCGTTGTCGATGGCGTTTTGCACGCTTTCGTAAAGACTGTCGGGCATAAAGCCGTAAATAAAGTTGCCGTTTTCGTCTTGGAAATAGGTCGGGGTGGATTTCGAAGGTGTTTCGGGGGTTGAAATGCCGATAAACGCGTACTTTTTGCCGTTTATTTCTTGTATCGCATAGGCGGAGAAGAGGGTTTCTTCGGCAATAAGGTCATAGAAATTGGCAGAGAGATATTCAAATTCTGCGTTTTCGGCAAGGTTAAAAAAGGTCGGCACGGTGTAATCGAATTCGTGATTGCCGATTGCCGCGTAATCATAGCCGACAGCGTTCATTATTTCGATTATCGCGCTACCTTCGGTGAGCGTTCCGATCATTTCGCCCTGAATCGCGTCGCCTGCATCGACGGTAATCACCGTCCTGCCGTCATCAATAAGCTGCGCGCGGTATGCGGCAAGCGTCGCATAATGCTCGGTTGCACAGTGAACGTCGTTCGTAAAAAGTACCGTTATGCCGTTTTGTTCCTCTTCTGCGGAAACAAAGCAGAACGTGGAGCAGAAAACGGTAATCATTGCGATGATAAACGCGAGATACTTAAGTGTCCTTTTCATGGTTTTTTTACCTCCGTGGGTGTATTACGGTGCTATTATAGCACGCGCGCGGTTAAAATGCAATAAAAACCGATATTGACATTCGCTATTCGATGTGGTAGAATAAGCCTTGCAAATGATATGCGGATGTGTCGGAACTGGCAGACGAGCCGGTCTTAGAAACCGGTGCATATGCGTGCAGGTTCAAGTCCTGTCATCCGCACCATCTAAAGACACCATTGAAATCTGAACCCCCAAGTTCAGACTCAATGGTGTTTTTATTATCAAACCCAGTATTTATGCGGCTGTTCGAGGCCGCATTTTCTTTTTGTCAGCTGTCTAAAAAAAGAAAAACTTGAATTGGGCAATTAGAAGATTTAAAAACAAACCTTTTCAAACCCATCAGTCTATCTGCGTATATCTAAAAAATCATGATTTTTCTTTGTTTATGAAAAGATGAACTTGATTTTTTCTTTTGCTATTCTTTCATTACAGTACACAAAGTTAAATTCACCGCTGATCTGCATATCCGCAACAGTAAAGGTGGCAAGATCATCTCGGCAACGGGATATGGGTTCGTATGCAAAGGTAATTGCTCCGTTGTTTGCCACAAGGTCGCAAATTACGGAAAAATTGCTGACAGAGATGCAACGCTTAAAGTTATCAAGGGAAAAGCCACGGTCGGTAATAGCATTATGCAATAATGTTCTTGTTCCTGAAAACGGCTCTCTGACCACAATATTCTCCGCAAAAATATCTTCGAGCGTCACCAGCTTATTTGCAAAAGGATGGCTTTTGGCACAGACCCCTACAAACGCTTCTTTCTTGTAAAGGTGATAGCCGTATTTGGATTTGTCAAATACACCCTCAATAACTGCAAAATCGATCTCTGCCTTTTCAAGCATATGTAACAGATTTTCAGTGTTGTCTATAATCAAGTCAAGATTGTGTTTCGGATCTTGCAGAAAGGAACGAATCTCCGGTACGATCACAAATTCGCCGATGGTCTTGGTTGCACCTACGGTCATATGAACAGTATCGGCAGTGATGAACTTTTCACGGATATCCGCTTCCTCTGCCTTGATGCTGTCAAAATAACGCTTTAGCTGTTCGGCGTTCTTTGTTCTTGACAGTGACCGTCCATCATACTCAAACAGCTTCACACCGTAATAATTCTCCAAATAATGAATATGCTGTGTGACGCCCGGCTGGGTCATATTCAGTTTTTCGGCGGTTCTGCGATAATTCATCTCATCATATAGGGCAAGAAAGGTAAGTATTCTGTAATCTAACATAACAATCTCCAATTAACTCACATTATTGGTTAATAATAAATGATAATTTGATTTTATCACAAAACCGTAGTATAATCAAGGGGTATAAGCGAAAGTAGGAGATTGATTATGAAAGTGTTAAAAGTATTTCCCGGAATAATATTATCTGTAGGTGTGGCGCTTCTTGCCTGCTGGCTTGAAAGTCTGCTGCCTATCCATCTTATCGGCTCTGCCGTGATTGCAATGTTTATCGGTATAGTCCTCAATTACTTTTTGAGGAATACCAAGGTCTTTGCATCGGGACTCAAATTTACATCCAAGAAGATTTTGAAGTTTGCCATTATTTTGCTTGGCTTGTCCCTCAATATTACGACTATCCTCAACGTAGGTAAAATGTCCCTCACCGTTATGATATTTACTCTGCTGACCTGCTTTGGCGGCGGTTACTTTATCGGCAAGGCGTTAGGACTGAACTGGAAGCTCTCCAACCTTATCTCTGCAGGTACGGGTATCTGCGGTGGCTCTGCCATTGCTGCGATTGCACCGACTATTGATGCAGACGATAATGACGTGGCTTATGCTATGTCTGCCACCTTCCTGTTTGATATGGCGATGATCGTGCTGTTTCCTATTATGGGCAGAACACTTGGTATGACCGATCAAGCCTTCGGTATTTGGGCGGGAACAGCAGTCAACGATACCTCATCCGTTGTTGCGACCGGCTATGCCTTCTCGGAAGGCGCAGGTGATTTTGCCACAATGGTAAAGCTCACAAGAACCCTTGCGATTATTCCTACCGTTATTACCTTTGCTTTCGTGCAGCTCCGTTTAAAGCGTAAGGAAGCACTTGCCAACAGCCAAAACGGAAGCGAGCTGAAGGCAAATCTCAGCATTACAAAAATATTCCCTTGGTTTATCCTCGGTTTCCTTGCTATGTCCATTGTGGCAAGTATTTTCCCGATTCCTGCGGCTGTTGTTTCCGGCACAAAAAGTGCGAGCAAATTCCTTATGGTTAGTGCTTTGGCAGCCATAGGGCTCAACACTTCTTTTTCAAGTATGAAGAAGGCCGGTATCCGTCCGATGATCCACGGCTTCATTATCTCGGCATTGGTTGTTATCGTAGCACTGGTTGTTGAGATCGCAATGGGAATCGTATAAGAATCGGGGACGTACCATTCTATACTGTTAATGTCGGCGCTCTTAATCAATGATTATACCTCGGAGCAGATTCAATTCGACCGAAAGATCGTTATTTGAGTGTGGTTAGATAGAAATGTGAGAGTTCAAATTCATACGCAAAAACAGCAAAAATATCTTTTTTGTAGCCCATAGACAG
>JAZSHQ010000046.1:0-14573 GCA_045533335.1 Eubacteriales bacterium | reverse complement strand
ATAAGAGATAAGAGATAAGAGATTGCACAGGTACGGTTAAAGCAGCTAGAAAATCGAGTCGTTGCAGTCTCCCTTTACACAAGGGAGCCTGCAAAGCGTTCTGCGCGTTATCAAATATGTTGCCAATACAAATTGAATTTAACGTTCATAAATCGTCGTGCATATTTCGCAAAACCTTGCGTTTTTAAAAAATATATGTTATCATAAAAAGTGATATCGAAAAACGGAGGAAAATGATGAAAAAACGCATTATTTCGGTGTTGCTTTGTGCGGTTTTTATGGCGGGATTGCTTCCGCTGACCGCTGTCGAGCTAAATAACGTTAACGCCGAAGCTGTCGATTACGGCGACAGAATAATGTACGGCGGCACGGCTGTCGATATCGGCGAAGACACTATTTTGTCCTCCGAGGGCGCGCTTTGGCGGGTCGGCAAAAACGGCGAGCGGAGCCTTCTTGCCGAGGTGAACGCGAAATACCTTAATTATTTCGAAGGCAAGCTTTGGTTTGTAAGCGGCAATAAAATAATAAAATGCAACCCCGATTGCGGCGATATGGCGATCGTCCGCGAATTCGAAAGCGAAATAAAGTGCCTTTACGTTCAAGCCGATTGCTTTTTATACCTGCGCGGCGAAACCGTTTTTAAAATGAACGGCGGCAGGGAAGAGGAGCTTCTTACCCGCAAGGGTATTGCGGGGTTTGTGCCCGAAAATAACCGAAAAATACGCTGGATAGCCAAAAATCCGAGCTACGTTTATACAGAAGAAAACGGCGACGCGGTATTTTCCGACGGAAACGATGAATATTTTGAGTATATTTCGGAAATAAACAGCGGTGAGGAGAGCGATATCGCCGCACCGAGCGCCGAATACGGGGCAGAGCTCGCATCGAGCACGGGCGATTATTCCGGACCGTACGTGCAGGTGGGCGAGGTTACGCTTCCGCTCGAAAACCATATGCCCGGCACCTTCTTTTCGAAGAACGGTCAGGCGTGCGTATGCCATAATACAAGCTCGACCTATTGCATACAGTCGGTAGGGAATTGCAACTGTATGCGTTATTACCCGACAGGTAAAAAGGAAACCTGCGAAATAGACCTGCTCGGCGCACAATGCTTTGCGTTTGCAAGAATGATTTTCTGGAAATGCTTCGGTTTTATCGACCATTCGATGAATCAGTCGCTTTATTACAGCGTCGGCAGTCTTTCAAGCGGGTCGGTAACGGCAAACAGCGTAAAAGCGCTTATGATGCAATCCAAGCCGGGCGCGCACGTGCGCTTGGCGGCGGGGCATTCGGTTTCGGTGCTTACCGTTGACGAGGATTTTATTGTTATTTATCACGGAAACGCGGGCGGCGACGGCGTTATTTCGCAGCCCTGCATCGTTTCGACAAGGCGCTACACTTGGGAACAGTTCGCAACAGCCTGCGCAAAAGGCATACTTTACGTTAATATGCCGTATAATCATCCGAATTCTTCGGTGATAATTACCGAAAAAGAGGTCGGATACTACAAAATAAAGGCAAGCAGCCTTAATCTCCGCACCGAAGCGAACACCGCCTCCGAGGCGCTTTGCTCTATCCCGAACGGTGCAATAATAAGCGTGACCGAGGTTGACGGTTTTTGGGGCAAAACCGACTATAACGGATACAGCGGCTGGGTTTTGCTCGATTACACTACCTTTTTCAGCAGGCTTGAAATAATCCCCTCGAGCGGGCTGTTTACGCTCGGCGAGGACGGATACCTGCGCG
Source organism: Eubacteriales bacterium (assembly GCA_045533335.1). Taxonomy (GTDB): domain Bacteria; phylum Bacillota; class Clostridia; order Oscillospirales; family CAG-382; genus Coliplasma. Next base: position 12,827 of record JAZSHQ010000046.1, on the reverse strand, counting down.
GCGTGGCGTGGAAGCTGACGTTCGATTCCTTTTCCGAGCATTTCGACAAGCAAAGCATAACCGTGGCTTCGAAAAACGGCGAGGACCTTTCGGCTTCGGGCTTTGTCGGCACGGGCAGTACCGTTACGCTTGCCGTTAACGGCGAAATTATCGATACGGCAATTGTTTGTCTTGCGGGCGATATAAACGGCAACGGCGCGCTCGACGTAGGCGATTATATACTTGCAAAGCGTGCATATATGGGCACTTACAGCTTGGCGGACGTCGAAAAGAACGCCGCCGACGTTTCGGGCAACGGAAGCATCGACGTTTACGATTATATTTATATAAGACGTTACTTTTTCACCGAAAACGAAGAGCTTTTCGCCTCGTTTTGCGGCAAATCGGAATAAGGAGCGCAAATGAATACTGCTTGCGGCGAAGAAAAAGAAATATTCATAGTGCTTACCCGCACGGGGACGTGGGTTTCCAAGCTTATACGCCTTTTTACGGGGGCGGAATTCAACCACGCCTCGATAAGCCTTTCGAAAGAGCTTACAAATATGTATTCCTTCGGCAGAAGGCATCCGTATAACCCGATATGGTCGGGGTTTATACGCGAACGCCCCAACGAGGGCACCTTTAAGCGTTTTCCGGATACTGCCGCGGTCGTTTTAAAGGTGGGGGTAAGCGAAGAAGCGTTCGAAAAAATAAACGAGCGTTTGCAAAAAATGTATTCCGAAAAGCTGAAGTTCAAGTTCAATTACCTCGGGCTCGGCTTAGCGGGGATAAATAAGCCGCGCAAGAAAAAGAATTGCTATTACTGCTCGGAATTTATCGGCGAGCTGCTTTTGACAAACGGCGTTGCGGGCGCGGAAAAGCTCCCGAAGGTCATACAGCCGATTCATTTTCTTGATTTGAATTACGAACAGATATACAGAGGATTGCTTTCGGAGTACGAAATAAACTAAATGATCAACGGCTTTCGCTTTAAATAATTGCGGAAGCCGTTATTTTTGTATTTCACAAGATATAGTTGCCGCCGAACGGTGCACCACTCTCTATGGGACTTGACAAGGTGTGTTATAATATTAAGTGGAAGGAAATGCGCTTGCATAAAAATGGCAAAAATTTTGTCGTTTACGCACATAAAGCATCGAACATTTTAGTGCATATTTCCAAAGGGAGCAGCATATTATTATATTAAAGCATATTTTGCGCCTGCGCTCCCGAAAAAATTTAAGGAGAGAACTTTAGTGAAAAAACTATTGATTCCGCTTATTCTCGTCGCGCTTGTTATCTCGGTCTATCCGATATGCGCGATGACCTCCTCGGCGGAAAGCGCGGATTCGGAAAACAGTATTCCCGATGACACGCTTATTAACTACGGCTATCTGCAGAAGTTCAAGGAAGAGCTTAAGCAGGAGCTTATAGAGGAGCTTACCGCGCAAGGCGGTATTACGGTTACAACGGTTTACGAGGATGTGTCCTTTAAAGAAGGGCAGATAATCATTCTCGCGCCCGATTGCGAGCTTGTTTATCGCGGCGGCGGTGCTGTGGTTATTACCTCCTCGAACCAAGAAAACGAAGGCATTACCGATATGGCAGAGGGCAGAGAGCTTTTCTCGGGCGAGCCCTTGGAATACGGACATATCTATTTTGCCTCCGAAAGCGAATCACACAAGGCAATACTTATTACAGGCGGCACGGCGTATTTTACCGTGAGAGGCGATTATGAGATTGCTTAAACGTATGCTTTCGTTCGCGCTTGCAACCGTATTCTGCATCGGCGCGGCGATATTCCCGATAGACGCATCCGCCAAAAAAAGCGAATATAACGAGCCTCTTGTAAGAGTGGGTATGTACGTTAACTCGCCCACGCTCGATACGCGCGTATTCTCGGCAGGTATCAAATCGGCAAGCGGCTTCGATATAGGCCACACCTCGGGCGATAATTTTGTTAAGCTTTTCTCGCTTTCGAACAAATCGCTTATACTGCTTCCGCAGGTGAACGCAAGCTTCGAAAACGGCAAAGCGACCGCCGCCGAAAACGGCAATATCGGCGCATACAGCGCGGTTTTGGGCAGTTTTTCGAGCTACGCTTCGGCATATAACGCGGCAAAGGCGAAAAACGGCTTCGTTGCCATTGTCAAGGGCGGCTACGAGGCGCGCGCCTACGCTTCTGCAACGGCAGAGGGCGCAAAAAAGGCATCGGGCGGCAGAAGCGTTGCTTCTCCCGTTTCGGGCGGAATTTTTGTGCTTGACGAAAACGGTAAAATATTGATCAGCTTCGAGGATTCTTCGTGCTGTCTTACGCTTCGCGGGGGAAACGGAGGCTCGGCAAATCTTCCTATGCGCCACCGCTCGGGAAGCATAAATCATTACGATTACAGCGGCATTTTTGAATATTCGGTATCCGAGGGCAGACTTTGGATGGAAAACATTCTCGGGCTCGAGGATTATACCAAATGCGTAATGGCGAACGAAATCGGCACGAACTATTCTGTTGAAACGCGCAAGGCGTTTGCCGTGCTTGCGCGCACCGTTCCGCTTTATGCGAAGCACGAAAACCGCGGATTTGACGTATGCACGAACTCCGCCTGCTGTCAGGTTTACCACGGTCTTTACCGTATGAGCGAGGAAAACAACGCGATAGTTGATGCAACGCGCGGAATCATCGCCACCTATAACAACGAGCCGATAATGGTGCTTTACCACAATTCCAACGGCGGCGCAAGCTGTTCGTCGGTTGCGGCGTGGGGCGGCAAGGAAGTGCCCTATCTTACTACCGTATTCCAGCCCGAGCACGACGACGGCGACAAGTGGCAAAAGGTTTACACCAAGCAGGAATTTTATGAATATCTCACCTCGCGCAACAGCTTCTCTTCGCTCGAGGACGAGGATATAACGATGAAGATTCTCGAAACCGACCCCTACGGCTCGGATTATATCACCGTGCTTTCGGTTTCCGACAGCAGCGGCAACACCGTTACCGTTGAAACGAGCGAGGACGTGCGCTCCGCTTGCGGATTTACCAGCGCGAACTTCGAGCTCGATTACACCGCAACCGTTTCGGTGCTTACCGAAAACGGCAAAATTGAGCAACGCCCCGTTTCGGGCGTGCTCACCGCTGACGGATATAAAAAATTCGAAGGCTTCGGCGACAGCGTAAAGACGGTTATGGGCACAAGCATCACGCCCGATACCGTTACGGTAAACGGCGCGGGCGTCGGCCACGGTGTCGGATTTTCGGCAACGGGAAGCGAACAGCTTTCGAAGGACGGCTACAGCTATAAGTATATCCTTGAATTTTTCTTCAACGGAATTACCTTAAAAACCGCGTAAAAAAATCCGCCTCACAGCAGGCGGATTTTTTGCTATAAATTTAAAGTTTTTGAAAAGAGAGTTTGAGAGGAAAACTTTTTTAAAAAGTTTTCCTCTCATTAATTGCTTTCTACAAAAATTCTTACTTCTTTTTAATTATCTTTCCAATAGCCTTGGTGGTTTTTTTGACGGTTTTCGTTATGGCGTTGCCGTCTTTTTTCTTTTTCGTACCGCCCAATTCGTCGTAAGCCATATTCAGCGCCATTCTTGCCGCCATACGCCTAACTTCATTGCGTTTTCCCGCAAAAACAAAGGTGGTCGAATAGCATTTTTCTTTTGTTGCAACGCCGATACAGACCGTGCCGACGGGTTTAACCGTGCCGTCGTTAGAAGGGCCTGCGATACCCGTTACGGATATTGCTATATCCGCTTCTGCCAGCGCGAGCACGCCCGAAGCCATTTCGCAGGCGGTCTGCTCGGAAACTGCGCCGTAGGCTTTAAGCGTTTCGGCAGAAACCCCCAAAAGCTTCATTTTTGCTTCGTTCGAATATGTGGTGACCGCCATATTGAACACCGCGCTTGCGCCGGGGGTGTCGGTAATTATTTTCGAAATAAGACCGCCCGTGCAGGATTCCGCCACGGCGATATGTTTGTTTTGCTTTTTTAAGCGGTTGATAAGCGATTTCATAAATATTGCCTCTTTTTAAATGATTAACCAAGCTTTACAAAATGGTCGGTTGCAAGCGCGCGCTCGACAAGCGCTTCTATATCGAGCTTGGCTTCCTCTTCTAATATTTCCGCCATATCGGGACGCGTATCGGGGTGCTTGGGTGTGAATACGGTACAGCAGTCCTCGTAGGGAAGTATCGAGGTTTCGAAGGTGCCGATTTCTCTTGCGCGGACAACGATTTCCTCTTTATCGAGCCCTATGCAGGGGCGCAGTACGGGCACCGTCGCAACGGCATCGGTAACGGCAAGCGATTGCATTGTTTGGCTTGCCACCTGCGCCAAGCTTTCGCCCGTTATAAGACAGCCCGCGCCGTATTTTTCGGCAAGGCGCGAAGCGCAACGCACCATAAAGCGGCGCAAAAGCAGGGTAAAAAGCTTTTCCTTGCAGGTGGAAACAAGAGTTTCCTGAATTTCGGTCAAGGATACCGAGTGCAAATATATCTCGCCGCAGTATTCGGTAAGAATCTCGGCAAGCGTGCGCACCTTTTCCGCCGCCGCTTCGCCGGTATAGGGCGGGGTTTCGAAATAAACGGCGTCTATCGCCGCGCCGCGGCGTGCAATCATATGGCCTGCAACGGGGCTGTCGATACCGCCCGAAAGCATAAGCATCGCTCTGCCCGAGGAGCCGACGGGAACACCGCCCGCGCCCTTTTCGCCGTTGCCGTGAATAAATGCCTGTCTGTCGCGGATTTCTATTGTTATCACGCGCTCGGGGTTAATAACGTCAACCTTCATATCGGGGCGGTTTTCAAGCACAACGCCGCCGCATATCGCGCAGATTTCGGGCGATTTAAGCGGAAACTTCTTGTCGCTTCGCTTTGCGTCGCATTTAAAGGTTTTGGCGTTGCCCAAAAGCTCGTCGACGTTTTCGGCAAGCACGCGCTGTATGTCGTCCATATCCTTTTCGCAGGCGAGCCCGCGGCAAACGGTTGCGACACCGAACACCTTTTTCACTCTTTCGTAAGCCGCGTCGATGTCGGCATCGTCCGAAGGGGTAATGCAAAGCGTCGATTGCGCGTAATCGTAATAAAATTCGCCCTGAATATTCTTTAATGCGCGCTTAACGCGGCTTTCAAGCACCGAGTTGAAATAGCCTCGGTTAAGCCCCTTAAGCACGATTTCGCCGTATTTTAAAAGTAAAACTTCCTTCATCTTTTTTTAGTTTCGCGGTGCACGATGAAACAAACGGGTTTCCTTCTCCCCGCGAGTCCTTTCTTTTTTAGTTTCGCGGTGTAGATGAAACAAACAGGTTTCCTTCTCGCCGCGGGTGCGTAACGCACCTTTTGGTTTCGCGATAGGCGAAAAAACGAATTCGCCGCCTTCTCGCCGCGAGTCCTTTCTGCTATTTATCTTTTTAGTTTATTTGCCGTTTCAACAAGCTTTTCGGCAAGGAATTCGACCTCTTTTTCGGTGTTGCTCCAGCCGAAGCTTATTCTCACTGTGCCGGCGATTGCTTCCTTTGCAAGGCCGTATGCCGTCAAAGCACCGCTCGGGCCCTTTCTTGCCGAGCAGGCACTTCCCGCCGATATGCATATTCCGTGCAAATCGAGCGCGTTGAGCATAACCTCGCTCCGAACGCCCTTGACCGAAACAGAAAGAACGGTGTTTATATGCTTTTCGGGGATATTAAGCGTTAAAATATCGCTATGCGCCGAAAAAATCGCAACCGCCTTTTCGTAAAGCCTTGAAATGTGCTCGGAATACTTCGGAAATTCGGCACAAGCCGCGCCGAATGCCGCGATACCTTGGACGTTTTCGGTGCCCGAACGCAAATTGCGCTCCTGCCCGCCGCCATGGATAAATGCGGGAAGCCTTACGCCGCTTTTGCAGTAAAGCGCGCCGACGCCCTTCAAACCGCCTATCTTGTGCGCGGAAATGCTTGCAAGGTCGCAATTTTTGGCAATTTCGCGCCTATCGTCGGTCTTTAAATAGCCCTGAACGGCATCACAATGCAAAAGCGCGCCGCAACCGCTTTTATCGATCGCCTTTCTTACTGCTGCAATATCGTATTTCGCGCCGGTTTCGTTGTTGGCAAGCATAATGCTTACGAACGCCGCACCGTCCTTCAATGCGCTTTCGAGCGCGGGAATATCCAAAACCCCGCCGAGCGTGGGGATTTTTACTATTTCAAAGCCATCCGCTTCAAGCGCCTTCAAGGGGTTTGATACCGATGGGTGCTCACTGTCGGTGGTGATAATGCGCTTCGAGCGTCTTGCGCGCAGCTTTGCCGCGCCGAATATCGCTTGGTTGTTGCTTTCGCTTCCGCCGCCCGTAAAAATTATCTCATCGGGCTTGCAGTAAAGCGAATCGGCAACGGCTTTGCGCGCGCTGTCGATAAGCCGCTTTGCCTTAATACCCGCGCCGTGAAGAGAGGAGGGGTTGCCGTATTCGTTTATTGCGTTTATTGCGGCGTTTTTCGCAGATTCAAGAGGAATTGCAGTCGCCGCCGAGTCGAAATATATAATATCCATAATAAACTCCTATTCCTTTTAATTATATCACAAACAAAAAACTTGTCAATAAATTTTAGTGCGGAAAGGCAGAGAGCGGCAATAAACCCGTTAAGACGGCTTAAAATTGTTAAAATTTTTCATATATTTATATGCAGGGGGTTTACTTTCGAATTAAAAAGTTGTATAATTACCGTGAATACCGATGTCAAGGCTTTGTCAGTCAAAGGAAAATAAGCGGAATTGTGCCGCAAAACGCTTTGCACGGCGAAATAACAATATATTTGAATTAAAATCCGAATATAAAACTTATCAGTCGGACAAAATCCCTTGCCTCGGGATAAAATAAATTCAAGGAGGCAAAAATGAACCAATACGTAGCAATCGGCTTAATCGCCGCTGCCGCCGTCGTAGGCATCCTTATAGGTATGTTGGTCCGCAAGGCTATCGCCGAAAAGAAAATCGGCAGTGCCGAAGCAGAAGCCAAAAGGATGATCGAAGATGCCACGAAAGCCGCCGAAACGGCTAAAAAAGAAAAGCTTGTAGAAGCTAAAGAGGAAGCACTCAAAATCAAAAACGATGCAGAGCGCGAACTCAAAGAGAGAAGAAACGACCTTCAGCGTATGGAAAGACGCGCAATGCAGAAGGAAGAAAATCTCGACAAAAAGTATGAAAACCTCGAAAAGAAAGAAGAAACGCTTAATGCGAAGATCCGCGAAAACGAGGAATTGAAAACAAAAGCGGAGGAAGTTGTAGCACAGCAGGAGGAATTGCTCCAGAAGATCTCGGGTATGACCGCCGAGGACGCGCGTGCCGCACTTATGGAACGTGTCGAAAGCGAAGCAAGACACGAAATGGCTATGAAGCTGCTCGAGGTTGAGCAGGAATACAAGGATAAGGCAGAGGACGAAGCAAAGAACATTATTGCGCTCGCTATCCAGCGCTGTGCAGCCGACAGCGTTTCCGAAGCTACCGTTTCGGTAGTCGACCTTCCCAACGATGAAATGAAGGGCAGAATTATCGGCCGCGAGGGCAGAAACATCCGCGCGATCGAAACGCTTACCGGTGTCGACCTTATTATCGACGACACCCCCGAAGCTATTGCAATTTCCACCTTCGACCCCGTTCGCCGCGAGGTTGCGAGAATGACTCTCGAAAAGCTTATCTCCGACGGACGTATCCACCCCTCGAGAATCGAGGAAACGGTTGAAAAGAGCCGCAAGGAAGTAGAAGCCGTTATTAAAAAGGAAGGCGAGCAAGCCACCTACGAAACCGGCGTTCACGGCATCAACCCCGAGCTTGTTAAATTGCTCGGCAGACTTAAATACCGTACAAGTTACGGTCAAAATGTGCTTAAGCACTCTATTGAGGTTGCACATATCGCAGGTATGATCGCTTCCGAATTGGGCGTTGACGTTGCCCAAGCGAAGCGCGCAGGTCTGCTTCACGATATCGGTAAGGCGATGACACACGAAATCGACGGCTCGCACGTGCAGATCGGTGTCGACCTTGCCCGTAAGTACAAGGAAAGCCGCGAAATAGTTCACGCTATCGAGGCACACCACGGCGACGTTGAGCCGCATACGCTGGTAGCTATGATCGTTCAGGCGGCAGATGCGGTTTCTGCGGCACGTCCCGGTGCAAGACGCGAAAACCTGGAAACCTATATCAAGCGTTTGCAGAAGCTCGAAGAGATCGCAACCTCGTTTACGGGTGTTGAAAAATCCTTCGCTATTCAGGCGGGCAGAGAAGTACGCATAATGGTCAAGCCCGACGAGGTGAACGACGACGAAATGGTGTTTATCGCAAGGGATATCGCCCGCAAGATCGAAGAGGAGCTTGAATATCCCGGACAGATTAAGATTAACGTTATTCGCGAAATGCGCCAAGTCGACTACGCTAAGTAGCCAAACTGCCCATAGCGGCGCATAGCGCTTGCGCTTTGAACAAACGCGGCACTCGCAGTAGGATTCTACAGCGTCGCACCGCGTTTGTCCAATCTGCATCCACTCTGAACGGTTTTAGGAAATCGGACCAGTTTGCCGCACAGCGCGCTGAACGTTTTTAACGTATTTGTCGGGGAAAAGATAACAGAAAATTCTGCAAGGTTGGTGTTATTATGATAAAGGTCCTTGCGGTGGGTGACGTATTCGGCGCGCCGGGTATGGAATTTGTCCGTAAAAACTTAAGAAAAATAATTAACGCCGAGCAGGCTGATCTTGTTATAGTAAACGCCGAAAACGCCCACGAGGGCAGCGGTTTGGATAAAAACGATGCCGATCTGCTGTTCGAAAGCGGCGCGGACGTGCTTACGGGGGGCAATCACTCCTTCCGCAGGTACGCGATATTCGACCTCTTGGAAAAAGAGCCGAGAGTTTTGCGTCCGCTTAACTTTCCGCCCGATTCGGCGGGAGAGGGCTATTGCATAGTGCCGGTCAAAAACGGTCTGCGTGCGCTGGTTATATCGGTTTGCGGTCAGGTCTTTATGGATCCGAACGATTCGCCTTTTCGCGCGGTGGAAAAGCTTTTGAACTCGCTTGAAGGAAAGTACGATTTTGCGATATGCGATTTTCACGGCGAGGCAACGAGCGAAAAGCTGGCGTTTATGCACGTGTTTGACGGCAGATTGCAGATAGTTTTCGGAACTCACACGCATATTCAAACAGCCGATGAACGGCTGACCGACCGCGGAAGCGGATATATAACCGATATAGGTATGTGCGGCGGCGAAGATTCGATAATAGGCGTTACCTACGATACCGCTGTGCCGAGATACACGAAAAATATCCGTATGAAGGGCATCCCTTCGAAGGAAAACGTGTGTTTGCGCGGCGCGGTGTTCGATATCGACGAAAGCACGCTTTATTGCACAAACGTAAAAAGAATAAAATACAGCGAAGGTAATTTAAAATGAATTTAACTAATCTTTTAATGCTCGAAGGTGCACAGGCACAGCAGACTGCGGGAAGCGGCTCGATGCTTATGACTTTACTTCCGCTTGCGCTTCTTGCAATCGTTTTCTATTTCTTCCTTTACCGTCCGCAGAAAAAGCAGGAAAAGGAAGTTGCCGATATGCGCAATTCGGTGGAGCTCGGCGACGTTATCGTTACCACCGGCGGCATTGTCGGTATGGTCGTAAAGGTGACCGATGAAATGCTTCTTATCGAAACCAGCGGCAACAGAACGAAAATCCAGATCCAGAAGTGGGCTGTTCAGTCGGTGCTTGAAAAGGCAAACGAGCCCGAGACGAAGGAAGTTAAGACTGTTAAGGCTGACAGCGGCATTAAGATGAAGGAAAAAGAAGACAAGTCTGAAAAGAAGGAAAAGAAATCGCTTTTCGGCAAGAAAAACAGCGAAGATAAATAATGCAAACGGGGCTGTTTTTACAGTCCCGTTGTTTACGAAAAAAAAGAAAGGACTCGCGGAGATAAGGCGGCAAATTCGTTGTATCGCCTATCGCGAGACTGAAAAAATGAAAAAATCACTGCAAAGAAAATACGCGAAATTGCTTATAAAGCAGGGCGTTAATATCCAAAAGGGTCAGCAGCTTAATATCGGCGCGGACGTTGAAGCGGCGGAATTCGTTGCGATACTTGCCGAGGAGGCATACCGTGCAGGCGCGGGCAACGTAAGGGTCGACTGGTCGATGACACAGCTTACCAAGCTTTCTTACAGACACCGCACCGTGCGCTCGCTTTGCGACGTGCCCGATTGGCAGGTGGAAAAGGTAAAGCACGATTCCGAAATACTTCCCGCGCGTATCCGTTTGATATGCGAAGACCCCGATGGGTTGGCAGGCGTTAATCAGGAAAAGGTTTCGCGCGCGAATATCGCGGTTTCGAAGAAAGTCAAGCCCTATCGCGATGCGATGGATAATAAGCACCAATGGTTGGTTTGCGCTATTCCCGGCAAGGCGTGGGCAAAGAAGGTGTTCCCGAACGAGCGCACGAGTGTTGCTGTTGAAAAGCTTTGGGAAGCGATACTTGCAACCGTGCTTTGCGATGAAGAGAACGATGCTATCGCCGCTTGGGATAAGAAGAACGAAAATTTCCGCGAAAAATGCGAATGGTTAAACGCACAGCAGTTCGATTATCTGCATTATACCTCGAAAAACGGTACCGACTTTAAGTGCGAGCTTATGAAGGAAAGCGTTTGGTGCGGCGGCGGGGAATATACCCTTTCGGGTACGTTTTATAACCCGAATATGCCCACCGAGGAAATATTTACCACCCCGATGAAGGGTAAATGCAGCGGCAGACTTGTTTCGGCTATGCCGCTTTCGGCAAGAGGCACGCTTATCGAGAATTTCTATATCGATTTCGAGGACGGGCGCGCGGTTGCTTGGCACGCCGAAAAGGGTGAAGAGGCGTTGGGCAGGATAATCACCACCGACGAGGGCAGCAGAATGCTCGGCGAGCTTGCGCTTGTTCCGAAGGATTCGGCTATCGCGGAAAGCGGTTTGCTTTACTATAACACGCTGTTTGACGAGAACGCTTCCTGCCACGTTGCGCTCGGTATGGGCTATACGGGTTGCGTAAAGGGCTTCGAAACAATGACGCTCGACCAGCTTCACGAGCTTGGCGTTAACGATTCGATGATACACGTCGATTTTATGATAGGCTCGAAGGACCTTTGTATCACGGGTTATAAAGACGGCAAGGCGACCCCGATATTTGTCGACGGTAAGTGGGCAGAATAGATTTTGAAAATAATGGAATAATATAAAGAAGGAGAGCGGAAGTTACTCTTTTGAAAAGATAAATGCCTGCATTCGCGGATAGCGAAAACGGTTTTGCTGCAGTAACCCCAATGCTCGCGGAGAGAGCAAAAATTGTTTTGCAACAAGAAGCTCTGTGCTCGCGGATAGAGCAAAAATTGTTTTGCTGCAATAAACCCTGTGTTCGCGGATAGAAGGCAACAAATTTTCAAAAGCGCACATCGCGAAACAAAAAATGTTACCGGTTGCTATTCAGTTGTATTCGCTTCGTGACGATGCCGAACGTGATTTGGCGGGAACGCTTAAAGCGGTAAAGGAATACGGTTACGACGGCGTGGAGCTTGCGGGCCTTTACGGAAAAACGCCTTTGGAGTTTGCTTGCCTTGTAAAGGAGGCGGGACTTGTTCCGATTTCCGCGCACGTGGCGCTGCCCGAGCTTTTGGTGGATACCGAAAAGGTTATAAACGATTATAAATCGGTCGGCTGTAAGCATATTGTTATTCCTTGGCTTTCGGAAAAGGACCGCCCGAACGGCGAAAATTATTCCGCAACTCTTTTGGAATTAGAACGAATCGGCGCGCTTGCCGCACAAAACGGAATCTCGCTAAGCTACCATAACCACGATTTCGAGTTTGTTCGTTTGGCAAACGGCAAATATGGGTTTGACGATATTTACGACAGCACCTCGCCGGATAATCTAAAAATGCAGCTCGATACCTGCTGGGTTTCGGTGGCAGGCGAAAGCCCGTTGCACTATTTGGAAAAATATGCAAACCGTTGCCCGCTTCTGCACTTAAAGGACTATGTGGGCGAAAAGAGCGACAATATGTATGCGCTTATCGGCGTTGACGGTAGCCAAGAAGGCGAAAAGAAGCAAAGCTTTGAATTCCGCCCCGTCGGCTACGGCGTTCAGGATTTCGGCCCGATAATCGATACCGCCGAAAAATGCGGCGTCGAATGGCTTATTGTCGAGCAGGACGAGCCCTCGATGGATAAGAGCAGACTTGAATGTGCAAAGATGAGCATAGAAAGTCTGAAAAAATAGATAAAAGATAATAGATAAAAGATAATAGATAATAGATAATAGATAGAAAGGACTCGCGGGGAGAAGTTAACAGATTCGTAAACCATACGGTGCGTTACGCACCCGCGAAATTGAAAGAAAATGAGTGAGTGTACGCACGATTGCTCGACCTGCGGTGCAAACTGCTCGAGCAGAGAAAAAAGCAAGGAAAGTATGATCGAAAAGCTCCGCGAGGGCAGTAAGATCGGTAAGGTAATCGCGGTTGTAAGCGGCAAGGGCGGCGTTGGTAAATCGCTTGTAACAAGCCTGCTTGCGATAAACGCGCAGAGAAGCGGCAAAAAGGTTTGCGTGCTCGATGCGGATATTACCGGCCCTTCGATTCCGAGAATTTTCGGTGTTAACGGCGGCGTTTTGAGCGACGGCGAGGCGATGCTTCCCCCCGAAAGCAAAACGGGCGTGAAGATTATGTCGCTAAACCTTTTGCTCCCCAACGAAAGCGATCCTGTCGCTTGGAGAGGCCCTGTTATCGCAGGCTGTGTAAAGCAGTTCTGGACCGACGTTAATTGGGGCGAAAACGACGTAATGTTTATCGATATGCCTCCCG
>JAZSHQ010000034.1:0-3090 GCA_045533335.1 Eubacteriales bacterium | reverse complement strand
TTTTTACTTTTTAGATATTAAGCTGTGTATAGACCTCGTCGATATCGAGGGTTGCGAAATAGTCTTTCGGAGTTTCGGCGCGGCGGATAAGGGTAAAGCTGCCGTCGCTTTTCTTTAAAATTTCGGCACAGCGGAGCTTTCCGTTATAGTTATATCCCATCGAGTGGCCGTGCGCGCCCGCGCTGTGAATAACAAGAATATCGCCGATTTCTATTTCGGGCAGAGGGCGTTCGGTTGCAAACTTGTCGTTATTTTCGCACAGCGAGCCCACAATATCGTAAACACGGTCGTGCGCGCGGTCTTCCTTGCCCAAAACGGTTATGTGGTGGTAAGCCTTATACATCGCGGGGCGCATAAGATTTACCGCGCAGGCATCGACGCCGATATAGTTGCGGTAGATATCCTTTTTGTGTACCGCGGTGGTAACAAGCTGTCCGTAAGGGCCGGTAATATAGCGGCCGAGCTCTGTGCAAAGGCTTATGTCGCCAAGCCCTGCGGGAACAAGTATTTCCTCGTAGGCTTTGCGCACCTGATTGCCGATATAGTCGATATCGACCGCCGTTTGATCGGGCAGATAAGGGATACCGATGCCGCCCGAAAGATTAATAAACGAAAGAGAAATGCCGTATTCCTGCTTAAGGCGCACGGCAACGCCGAACAGTATCCTTGCGAGCGTGGGGTAGTAGTCGTTATCGAGACAGTTGCTTGCGAGGAACGCGTGGATGCCGAAGCGCTTTACGCCGCGCTTTTTAAGCTCGGTATATCCCTTTGCGAGCTGTTGGAAGGTAAAGCCGAATTTGGCATCCTTTGGGGTGTCCATTATTCGGTTATTTATGGCAAAATCGCTCCCCGGGTTATATCTGCAACAAATCTCCTCGGGCAGGCCCGCGGCGTTGTCGAGAAAATCGATATGGGTTATATCGTCTAAATTTATTCTTGCTTTAAGCTCACGGGCGTAAATAAATTCGCTTTTCGGGGTTTCGTTCGACGAGAAAAATATCTCGTTCTCTTTAAAACCTAACGCATTTGCGAGCATAAGCTCGGTATAGGACGAGCAATCTACCCCACAGCCTTCCTCTTTTAATATGCGAAGCAGGGCGGGATTGGGGTTTGCCTTTATTGCAAAATATTCCTTAAAATTTTTGTTCCAAGAAAAAGCGGCGAGAAATTTCCTTACGTTTTCTCTTATTGCGTTTTCATCGTAAATATAAAACGGAGTCGGGAATTGCTCGGCAAGTGCTTTTGCCTCCGATAAATTTATAATGGTCTTCATTTGCTTCTCCCTTTGTTTATTATAAAAAGCGAGTTTGTTTTGAGCGGTTATATGAGCATTTCTACCGCAAATACCGTTACGCAGGATGCAAGCGCAACGATTGTCAAGCCCTTTTCGAATACCGCAAAAACTGCACCGACAAGCAAACCTGCCGCCGCAGCGTAGATATTGCCCGTGGCATAAAGTGCGGCGGGGAACGTCATCGCGGCGAGGACGGTATAGGGGATATAATAAAGAAACGAATGTATAAATCGGTTTGTTATCCTTTTGTTTATCGCCGCAAAGGGTATCGCGCGGATAAGATAGGTCGACCCTGCGAGGATAAAAAGGTATATCCAAAAGTTGTTATTCATCGCGCGCACCCTCCTCCTTCGGGAACAGCAACGCGCCGAATATAGCCGCGCAAACGGCACAAATGCTTATTGCGAGCCCGCTGGATACGTTTTCTTTAAGAAACGGAACGTAATAAAAGGCACAGCTCAGCGCGATCGAAACCGCGACAACGCAAAGCAGCTTTAACGATCTTTTTGCTACGGGCGCGATTATCGCCACAAACATACCGTAAATGGCAAGACAGAGTGCGTTCATTACCGTTTCGGGCAGAACGTTGCCCAGCAGAGCACCCAAAAGCGTGCCCGCCGTCCAGCCGATATAGGGCATGACCGAGAGGCCTGCGAAAAATATACTGCTTACCTCGTTTTGTGCCGATGCGACTGCGAAAATCTCGTCGGTCATAAAAAATCCCAAAAGCCAGCGTTTGATGCCCTTGAATTCGTTCGCTGTCTTTTGCGAAAGCGAAACCGACATAAAGGAATAGCGTATGTTTACCGTTAATTGTGAAACGAGCATTTCGATATATCCGCCAGAAGCCGCCATTATGTTTAGCCCCGCAAGCTGCCCCGCCGAGGTTAGCGTTGTCATCGATATAAGCAACGCCTGCCACCAGCTAAAGCCGCAGCCTACGGCAAGTATTCCGAATGAAAAGGATACCGAAAGATACCCCAAGCCTATCGGCACGCCCGATTTTATCCCTCTTATAAATGCTTTCATTTTTTATATCTCTGTTGCGTTTTTTGAAATTCTACCACAAAGCACCGCGCTTTGCAATAGAAAAGAGCCGTTTGCACGGCTCTTTTTTGTGGTTTAAAGCTTATTAATAAACTTCGATTTCGTTGAGGAATACGAATACGCCGTCGAGGGTGAATTCAACCTTAACGTACTGTGCGTTGCCTTCGATTGCGCCTTCGGACCAGTAAGCGGTGCCGTCAACAGCGTCGATGGGCATAGAAACTGCATCGCCGAAGGAAGAGCCGTCGGAAGAAAGCGAAACGGTAACCTTCTTGGGAGCAAGAACGCCTGCGCTGGAAGAGTTGATGAGGTTGATTCTTACAGCAGAAACGTCGGTAGCTGCGCCGAGGTCGATGATAACGTAACCAACCTTGTTGGGAGCGTTAAGATCAGCAGCGGATGCGCCGTCGTTGCAGTAGAAAGCAAACCAGTTGTTGTCGTAAGACATTGCGCTGGAAGCGTTGCCGTCGGTAAGGTTAGCGGTATAGTTCTGATAGCCGGTGCCGGAACCGGAAACGGTGTAAGCCTTACCCTTAGCAAGGTTGTCGCCGGAAATTTCGGGCTTTTCTGCTTCGGGAGTAGAGGTTTCTGCTTCGGAGGAAGCGTCTTCGGAAGAAGCATCTTCGGAAACGTCTTCGGAAACAGCTTCGGAAGAAGCGTCTTCGGAAACAGCTTCAGAGGAAACAGCTTCGCTGGATTCGGTAGTAGCAGAGGATTCTGCCTTGGATTCAGCTACAGAGGATTCTGCA
>JAZSHQ010000016.1:0-2840 GCA_045533335.1 Eubacteriales bacterium | reverse complement strand
TACGATTTCATTCTTGTAAAACGCCACTACTTCGAAACCCGCACACTTACGGCAGACGAATTCTCCCGCGCGGACGTTAACAAGGACACCAAGGTCGACCAGTTCGACTACATCCTTATCGCAAGACACTATTTCGGCACTTACGTGATTGGGTAGTGTCATTCTGAGCGAAGCAGCGCAAGCCGCGAAGTTGAAGGATATATGCAACAATTAAATAACACAAAGAGAGATGGGCTTTTTCAAAAGCCCGTTTAATAAGCGACAACAAAAAACCGCAGGGCGTTTATGCTCTGCGGTCTTTTTGCGAGGGGAAAAACAAGAAAGGAAACCTTGTATATTGTGAAAATTATCGTGTTTCGGTGCTGACTTCGAACTTATAGCCGACGCCCCAAATCGTTTTGAGCACCCATTTATCCGAAGCGCCCTCTAACTTTTCGCGCAGACGCTTAATATGAACGTCTACCGTGCGGCTGTCGCCGAGATAATCGAAGCCCCAAACCTTATCTAAAAGCTGGTCGCGAGTGAACACGCGGTTATAATTCGACGCGAGGAAATAGATAAGTTCAAGTTCCTTAGGAGGAAGGTCGACCGATTTTCCGCCAACTTTAAGCTCGTACTTTTGAAGCGATATTTCGAGATTATCAAACTTAATAAGCTCGCCGTCCGCCGTATCGTGCTTTGCGTAGCGGCGAAGCACCGCCTTGATACGTGCGAAAACCTCTTTCATATCCAAAGGCTTTACAATAAAATCGTCCGCACCGAGTTCAAGCCCCAAAACCTTGTCGATCGTTTCGCCCTTGGCGGTTATCATAATAATCGGCTTCGAGGAATGCTCGCGGATTTCGCGGCAGATTTGCCAGCCGTCCTTTTTGGGGAGCATTATATCGAGCAAAACCATATCGGGCTCGTACATACGAAAGGCTGTCATACCCTCGTAACCGTCGTTTGCGGTGCGTACCTCATAGCCTTCTTTTTCGAGATACATCTGAAGCAAATCGCATATATTTGTATCGTCATCTATAACGAGTATTTTGGTTGCCATAACGAAAAATTCTCCTTTTCTTTAACAAATTGATTTTGAACTCAAATTTATTACATACATATAATATCACCTTTAAATCCTTATGTCAAGGGGAATTATCGTATATATTGTTAACTTGTGTTAAAATTTTTATGCGATTAAATATGACAAAAAATTATATATTGCATATCGCGTCGAAATATATTATACTATATGGGAATAAATGTACCCGCGCGCGTGCGCGTACGCGGGAGAGCGCAACGCTTTAAGGAGATACAAAAGAAAATGAAATTAGGCATAGTAGGCCTGCCGAACGTCGGCAAGAGCACACTTTTTAACGCGCTTACCAAAGCGGGCGCGGAAAGCGCGAACTACGCTTTCTGCACCATCGACCCGAACGTGGGCGTTGTCCCCGTTCCCGATGAACGCTTGGATAAGCTTGCCGCACTTTACAACCCCAAAAAGGTTACCCACGCGACGGTAGAATTTGTTGATATCGCGGGTCTTGTAAAGGGCGCGGCGAACGGCGAAGGCTTGGGCAACAAATTCCTTTCGCATATCCGCGAGGTAGATGCGATAGTTCACGTCGTCCGTTGCTTCGGCGGAAGCAAGATAATTCACGTCGAAGATTCGGTCGACCCCGCGCGCGACGTTGAAACGATAAACACCGAACTTATTCTTTCGGATATAGAAATGCTTGAACGTCAGATAGACAGGCTTACCAAGCAAGGCAAGGGCGACAAGAGTGCGCTTGCCGACGCAGAGGTTTTGAAGCGCGTCTGTGCCGAGCTTACCAAGGGTGTTTGTGCAAGAAACGTTGCTCTTTCGGAAAGCGAAGCGGAGCTTTTAAAAACCGTTCCCCTGCTTTCGGGCAAGCCGGTTATATACTGCGCAAACGTTTCGGAGGACGACCTTGCACGCCCCGACGAGGAAAACGAATATTACAACGCGTTAAAGGCATATATCGAAGGCGAGGATGCGGAAATCATCTCGGTCTGCGCCGAAACCGAAGCGGCTTTGGGCGACCTTGACGAGGAAGAACAGCAGACGTATTTAGAAGACCTCGGCGTTACCGAAACCGGTCTTTCGAAGCTTATTAAGGCATCCTACGCATTACTCGGTCTTATTTCCTTCCTTACCGCAGGCGAGCCCGAGGTACGCGCTTGGACCATTAAAAAAGGCACGAAAGCCCCCGGCGCGGCAGGAAAAATACACACCGATTTTGAACGCGGCTTTATCCGTGCCGAGGTAGTACCCTACGAAACGCTTATCGAAAAGGGCTCGCTTGCCGCTTGTAAGGAAGCAGGCCTTGTTCGAAGCGAAGGCAAGGAATACGTTATGAAGGACGGCGATATCGTTCTGTTCCGCTTCAACGTATAAATCCAAAGAATAACATAACCTGCTGTACACGGATTGATTTTCCGTTCTACAGCAGGTTTTTTCATTTATGTTATTGCTTGTTGATCCAATAATCACCGTAGGCAGTTCCATCATGACCGCCAATCAATGTTTCCGGCGACAGCGCAAAACCAAACTTCTTCAAAGCTGAGATCCGTTCTTTGGCTGCCGGGATTGCTTTGGTCGCAATCATCCTACAGGAAAACAAAGAAAAGATCGGTGAAACAATCAGAGACAGCAGATTCATCATCTCTTCTTCTTTTTCGTAATCCGAGTGCAAATCCAGACGAAGAAGTCCGCAGTCCGTGAAGAAATCATCCGCCTGCCGATTGAATATTTCGATTGTTCCGATTGCTGTGTTGTTTATACGTTTATCGCAAACCGCAAAACGCACATAATACCGCTGACTGTATTCTCGCAG
>JAZSHQ010000053.1:0-81642 GCA_045533335.1 Eubacteriales bacterium | reverse complement strand
TCGTAATTTACGCCGATAAAATACTTATAATCGGTATTCGCCGCAACATATTCTCCTGCATTGACAAGGCGGTATTTGAACTCTACCACATCCTCCGCAGCAACGCATTCAGCAACCGCAATCCCCGAAACCGTAGCCTGTTTAGACTGCGCGTTGAAAGAAACGGTGGTAACGTTAGCACCGTTATCTGCAGAATAATACACGTTAAAATCGCGCAAGGTTTCTTCGCCGAAATTCACTGCAACGTAAAGGTATTCGTGATCTCTGCGGATGCTGTAGGTATAGGAAAAGCCCTTTTGATCGTCCGAAACGGTTTCGTTGTTCCAAACACCGCTTACCGAATCGACTGTGATCCATTCCTTCCAGCCCAAATCGTCGAGTTTTCCGTCGACATAAATAGTCTCGGGAATATATTGGTTGGGCGCATTGCTTATCGATTGGTTTGGCGTTTCGTCTTTTGCAACGCCCTTACCCTGAGCGAACGCAGAAATGATCGAGGCGGGTATCATACCCAATACCAAGATCACACATAGCGCATAAGTAAAAAATCTCTTCACTGTATTCTCTCCTTTTTGCGCACTTATGTGTTCATAGGCGCGCATAATTACTCTATCATACGTTTCAGTATATACCACCAAGGCGAATTTGTCAATGGTTTTTTCAAAACAAAAAAAGAGGATAACAGGCAAAAATCGCCCATTATCCCGTTTTTAGTATATTTTTTCAGAGCGTTGCCGCCATTACCGCCTTTATGGTGTGCATACGGTTTTCTGCCTCGTCGAAAACGATACTGTGTTCGCTTTCGATAACCTCGTGGGTGACCTCCATACAATCGATGCCGAACTTTTCGTGTATTTCTCTGCCTACGACCGTACCCAGATCGTGGAACGCGGGCAGACAATGCATAAAGCGGCATTGTGCGCCTGCATTATCCATAATTTCCTGCGTTACGCGGTAGGGGGTAAGCTCGCGAATGCGTTCCTCCCAAACCTCGGCGGGCTCGCCCATAGAAACCCAAACGTCGGTGTAGATAACGTCGGCGTTTTTGGTTGCAGAAATAGGATCTTCGTTAAACTCAAGCGTTGCGCCGGTTTCGTTGGCAATTTTTTCGCATTCTGCGATAAGCGCATTATCGGGGAAATATTTTTTGTTCGTGCAGGCGACGAAATGCATACCCATTTTCGCACAGCCGACCATAAGCGAGTTGCCCAGATTGTAGGGGGCGTGGCCCATATAAAGAAGCTTTTTGCCCTTAAGAGAGCCGCAATGCTCGATTATCGTCATAAAATCGGCAAGAATCTGGGTGGGGTGGAATTCGTTCGTAAGACCGTTCCAAACGGGAACGCCGGCATATTTTGCAAGTTCCTCGACAATTTCCTGACCGAAGCCGCGGTATTCGATGCCGTCGAACATTCTGCCGAGCACGCGCGCCGTATCGGCAATACTTTCCTTTTTGCCCATTTGCGAGCCGGTCGGGCCCAGATATACAGGGTGCATACCCAAATCCGCGCCCGCGACCTCGAAAGCGCAACGGGTGCGGGTGCTGTCCTTTTCGAACAGCAACGCGATATTTTTGCCCTCGCAAAGCTTATGCGGAATGCCCGCCTTTTTCTTCGCCTTAAGCTCTATCGCAAGGTCGATAAGCGATTGTATTTCTTCGGGGGTAAAATCGAGTAATTTAAGAAAGCTTCTTCCTTTTAAAGACATAAAAATCCTCCTAAAGCACCTTTGCAAGGAAGGTGCGCAAACGTTCGCATTTCGGCGAGCCGAACAGCTCGGTCGGTGTGCCCTCCTCGGCGATAACGCCGTCATCGAGGAAGATCACGCGGTTGGAAACCTCACGCGCGAAGCCCATTTCGTGGGTTACGACGATCATCGTCATTCCCTCTCTTGCAAGTTCGCGCATAACGTCGAGCACTTCTCCGACCATTTCGGGGTCGAGCGCGCTCGTCGGCTCGTCGAACAGCATTACTTCGGGCTCCATACAAAGCGCGCGGACTATCGCAACACGCTGTTTCTGACCGCCCGAAAGCTGGTTGGGGTAGGATTCGGCTCTGTCGGCAAGGCCGACACGCGCCAAAAGCTCCATCGCCTTTGCTTCTGCCTGTTCCTTGGTGAACTTTTTGAGCATTACGGGGGCGCAGGTGAGGTTTTGAAGAATTGTCATATGCGGGAAAAGGTTAAATTGCTGGAACACCATTCCCATTTTCTGTCTGTGACGGTCGAGGTCCACCTTTTTATCGGTCAAATCCTCGCCTTCGAAAAATATCGAGCCGCCCGTGGGGGTCTCGAGCAGATTCAGACAACGCAAAAACGTCGATTTACCCGAGCCCGACGCGCCGATAACGCAAACGACGTCGCCTTTTTTTATATCGATGCTCACGCCCTTTAAAACAGCGTTGCTTTCGAAATGCTTTTCAAGCCCTTTTACGCTTATAACGGTTCCGTTTTGCATAAAATTATTACCTTCCATCGCTCTTGCGCAGTCTCCTTTCCAGAACAGATAAAAGCTTTGTCATTATAACGACAAGCAACAGATAGACCAACGCGAGCATTATAATGGGGTTAACGGCATCGAAGGTCTTGTTTCTGATATTGGTCGCCGCGCGGGTAAGGTCAACTATGGCAACGTAGCCCGCGACCGAGGTTTCCTTTAACAGCGCGATACATTCGTTGCCGATTGCGGGAAGAATGTTTTTTATCGCCTGCGGGAAGATTATTTTGCGCATCGCCTGACCTTTGGACATACCGAGGCTTCTTGCTGCCTCCATTTGTCCTTTATCGACAGCGTTGATACCGCTTCGTATAAGCTCTGCCATATATGCGCCCGAGTTTATACCGAATGCGATTATGGCAACGGTAACACCGTCTGCCGAAACGAGAATGATATAGAAAAATACGAGCAAAAGCACCGTTACGGGGATACCGCGTATGACGGTGGTATAAAGATCGCATATCCAATTCACGAAACGAAGCTTTTTGTTGCCCTCGCTGAAATATTTTGCGATAGCGATAACCGTGCCGATAGCAACGCCGATAAGCAACGCGCCGAGCGTTATTATAAGCGTATTGAGAAAGCCCTCGAACAGCCATTTGTAGCGTTCGCCTTCGATGAAGGTTTCGTTAAGTTTAGCCAACCAGTTGTTCATCGTGTTTTTTCCTTTTTATCAACCGAAAAGCGGCTCCGCGAGGCGGAGCTGCTTTTTGATTATGTATTTTGTTAATTATTCGGGCTTAACGTAGGTTTCGCCGAAATCTTCGAAGATCTTCTGAACGGTGCCGTCGTTTACAAGCTTGGTGAGGATCTTGTTGATCTCTTCAACGAGGGTTTCGCTGCCCTTTGCAAATGCGAATGCATAGGGCTCTTCGGTCATATTTTCATCAAGAATCTTAAGGCCGTCGCCTTCTTCTACCATCTGAATAGCAGTGAGGTTATCAACTACCCAAGCTTCAACCTTGCCGGTGGTAAGAGCCGCTTTTGCGTCTGCGTTAGCCTGAAATGCCTGAACGTCGTAGCCTTCTTCCTTACAGCCTTCGTCTGCGGTGGTGCCGGTCTGCACCGAGATCTTTTTGCCTTCGAGGTCTGCCTTGGAAGCGATAGCGCTGTCTTCCTTAACAACGATAACCTGAGCCGCTACGTAGTAGGGGTCGGTAAAGAGCATATTCTTTTCACGGTCGGGAGTAACGGTGATGCCCGACATACCGCAATCGTACTTTGCAGACTGAATACCGATAAGTACCGAGTCAAAGTCCATCTGCTCGAACTTGCATTCAACGCCGAGTTCCTTGCAGATAAGCTTCATAACCTCCACTTCGATACCTACAACTTCGTCGCCTTCAAGGCTTTCGAAGGGAGGAAAGTCGGGGCTGGTAGCAATAACGAGCTCGCCGGCGGTCTTAACGTCTTCAAGCGATTTGCCCTGTGCCGAGCAACCGGTGAAGCACACTGCTACGAAAATAACAGAGAGTAAAAGTGCCAATAATTTTTTCATTTTGATGTTTCCTTTCAAGAAATTATTTATTTGTTTTTTATTTATTCGGCGCAAGCCGATTTAATAACCTCTAATGCTTCGACGAGCAATTCTTCGCTTATATTCAGCGCAGGAAGCAACCTTACCTTATCCTTTGCCGTAAGGCAGAGCACCCCGAGCTCGATACATCTTGCAACAACCTCTTTTGCGGGCTTTTCGGTCTTTATACCGATCATCAGACCCATTCCGCAAACCGATTCGATACCCTTTGCGCCCGAAAGTGTTTTATAAACAAGCTCGCCCTTTTTCTTTACGCCGTTTAAAAATTCCCTGTCAAGGCGCGAAATAACGCTTATTGCGCCCGCGCAAGCAACGGGGTTGCCGCCGTAGGTCGAGCCGTGGTCGCCGTAGCCGAGCACGTTTTCGGTCTTTTCGCCGAACATACAAGCACCGAGCGGAAGTCCGCCGCCTATCCCCTTTGCCGTGGTGACGATATCGGGGGTGATGCCGTAGTTCATATATCCGTACATTTCGCCGGTCCTGCCGTTGCCGGTTTGCACCTCATCGGCAATAAGCAAAATATCCTGCTCCTGCGCAAGCTCGTAAATTGCCTTTACGTAATCGCGGTCGAGGGGGTTAACGCCGCCTTCGCCCTGAACGGTTTCGAACATTATCGCGGCGATTTCGTTTTCTGCAACAAGGCGGTATATCGCGCTAATATCGTTTGCAGGTGCGTAAAGGAAGCCTTCGGTAAGCGGTTGGAAGTCCTTATGGAACACATCCTGACCGGTTGCGGCAAGCGTTGTCACCGTTCTGCCGTGGAAGCTGTTTACAAGCGTGATAATCTTGTAAGCCTCCTTGCCCTTCTTTTCGCAGGCATACTTACGCGCTGTTTTTATCGCGCATTCGTTTGCTTCTGCCCCCGAATTGGCAAAAAAGACCTTTTTCATCCCGCTTTTTTCGCAAAGCAGCTCGGCAAGTTCAACGCAAGGCTGTGTATAATACAGGTTAGACATATGCTGTACTTTCTGAAGCTGTGCCGTAACCGCGTTTATCCATTCCTCGTCGGCAATACCGAAGCAGGTAACGCCTATTCCCGAGCCCATATCTATATATCGCTTGCCGTCTGTTCCGAAAACCTCCGAACCCTTGCCCGAAGCTATTTCGACGTCGAAGCGTGCATAGGTGTTGGCTATGTATTTTTTATCTTTTTCCTTTAATGTCATTTTTCACTCCGCGGAGCTTATCGGGTCACCATCGTACCCGCACCCTCATCGGTAAGAAGCTCCATAAGTATTGAATGAGGCACTCTTCCGTCCATTATAACAACGTTTTGAACGCCCTTGTTTATCGCTTCTATACAGCAATCGACCTTCGGGATCATTCCGCCCGAAATAACACCTTCTTCTTTAAGCTTTGCCGCCTCCGCGATAGTTATGGAGGGGATAAGCGAAGCAGGGTCTTCGCGGTCGCGCAGGATTCCGGTTATATCCGTCATCATAATAAGACGTTCCGCTCCGATAGCACCTGCGACAAACGCCGCGGCGGTATCGCCGTTTATGTTATAAATGTTGCCCTCGGCATCGCAACCGACCGTCGAAACAACGGGGATATACCCCTTTTCGAGCAGGTCGATAACAGGCGCGATATTTACGTTTGTTATTTCGCCGACGTAGCCGAGCTTTTCGTTCTTCATTTTGGCTTCGATAAGCCTGCCGTCCATACCCGAAATGCCCATCGCCTTGCCGCCCTTTGTTTCGAGCAAAGCCACAAGCGATTTATTCACCTTGCCCGCAAGGACCATTTGAACGATATCCACCGTTTCCTTGTCGGTAACGCGCAAGCCGTCGACAAATTCGGCTTTTTTGCCGAGCTTGTTCATAAGCTCGCTTATTTCGGGGCCGCCGCCGTGAACAAGCACCACCTTAACGCCGATAAGCCACAAAAGGACTATATCTTCCATAACCTGCTGCTTAAGGCGTTCGTTAACCATCGCGTTGCCGCCGTATTTTACAACAACTATCTTGCCTGTATAGCGTTTTATATAAGGAAGCGCTTCGGTAAGCACCTGCGCGCGTTCCGCGTTGGAAATCATATTTGCTTCCATTTTTTCACCGTTTAATAATCAGGTTCTGTAATCGCCGTTGATCTTGACGTATTCATAAGTAAGATCGCATCCCCACGCAGTCGCGTTGCCGCAACCGTCGCCGAGAGTGATATTTATATCTATTTCGCGTTCAAGCAGTATTTCCTTTGCAATTTCTTCGGAAAAATCCACTCCCGCGCCGTTTCTGCATACCTCGATGCTTCCCTTTGCGCTCTTAAACGAAACGCCTACCTTCGAAACATCGACATCTGCTCCGCTGTAACCGATAGCGCAAAGCACTCTGCCCCAATTCGCATCCGCGCCGAACATCGCCGCCTTTAAAAGGCTCGAGCAGATAACGCTTTTTGCAACCGTCTTTGCGGTTTTAACATCCTTTGCGCCGCAAACGTTGCATTCGAGCAGTTTCGTCGCGCCCTCGCCGTCACCCGCGATCATTCTGCAAAGGTGAACGGTAACCGTGTTGAGCGCTTTCATAAATATTGCAAAATCGCCGTTTTCTTCGGTAATTTCATCGTTGCCCGCCAAGCCGTTGGCAAGCACCGTTACCATATCGTTGGTCGAGGTATCTCCGTCAACGCTTACCATATTAAAGGTATCGGCAATATCCGAAGAAAGTGCCTTTTTAAGCATTTCGGGAGAAATCGCGCAGTCGGTGGTAATGAACACCAGCATAGTTGCCATATTGGGGTGTATCATTCCGCTGCCCTTTGCAATACCGCCTATACGGCAAAGCTTTCCGCCAAGCTCGAATTCAACCGCAACCGATTTTTTTACGGTGTCGGTCGTCATTATACCCTCTGCCGCAAAATCGCTTCCGTTTTCGGAAAGCCCGCTCGCAAGCTCGTTTATGCCGTTTGCGATAGGGGTTATATCAAGCGGCTGACCTATAACGCCGGTCGAAGCAACAACAACGTCGCTTTTATCGATACCCAAGGCATCGCCGACAAGCTTGCAGGTTTCAAGCGCTATCTGCTCGCCGTTTGCGTTGCAGGTATTGGCGTTGCCGCTGTTACATATCACCGCGCGCGCATAGCCGTCGGATATATTATTTTTCGTAACGGTAAGCGGCGCACCCTTAACAAGGTTTGTGGTATATACCGCCGCGGCAGAAGCTCTTGCTTCGCTTACGATAAGCGCAAGGTCGCGCTTTGTTCTGTTTTTTCGAATACCACAATGAATACCGTTTGCGGTAAAGCCCTGTGCGGCACAAACGCCGCCCTCTATAATTTTCATTAATTTTCTCCGTTAAATATCCAAGCCTTCTGCTTCGTCGGCACCGATTAAGATGTTCATATTCTGTATCGCCGCGCCCGAAGCACCCTTGCCGAGATTATCAAAACGCGAAACCAGCAATATTCTTTCGCTGTTTCCGCAGACGGTTATCTGCATATCGTCCCTGCCCGAAAACGCCGAAGCCGAAAGAAAACCGCCTTCGTCCGCAGATTCGGTATAGGTTACAAGCCCTTTTTTGTAATATTCGGCATAAATTGCGCGTATATCCTCTATATCGCCCTTTATCTGATTCGCAAACAGCGGTACGGTGACCTCCATTCCCGAATAAAAGGGCGCGACTATCGGACAAAAGGCAGGCGCATTTACAAGCCCGCACACGGCAACCATTTCGGGAAGATGCTTATGCGTTTGCGAAAGCGCGTAAGCACGCGGTGCGTCGAACAGCTTATCTCTGTCTGCCGATTCGTATTCGGCAATCATCTTCTTGCCGCCGCCCGAATATCCCGTAAGCGAGGTGCAGGAAAGATATGCGTCCTTGGAAATAATGCCCGAATTAACAAGCGGCTCGACCAAAGCCACAAAGCCGCTGGCATGACAGCCGGGGTTTGCAATACGCTTTGAATTTTTTATAATATCGTAATTTTTTCGGTTTTTCAGTTCGGGAAAGCCGTAAGCCCATTCGGGATTCACACGGTGCGCTGTCGAGGTATCGATAATCGCGGTGTTTTCGTTTTCGATAAGAGCAACCGCCTCTATAGCCGCCGCATCGGGCAGGCACAAAAAGGCAACGTCCGCGCTGTTTATCGCTTCCTTGCGCGCGTTTACGTCCTTGCGGGTTTCCTCGGGAAGAGTGATCAACGATATATCGGCTCTTGCGCTTAGGCGTTCGACTATGCGAAGCCCTGTCGTTCCCGCGCTGCCGTCTATAAATACCTTTGTCATTTGCTAAGCTCGCTTTCGACAAATTCTATTTGTCTGTTGCAGGAATCGAGACTCGTTCCGCCGAGCGAAATGCGCTTTGCAACGCAGGTTTCGAGCGAAATTTCGCTGTAAATATCCTCGCAGAAGAGCTCGCTGTAAGTTTTATAGTCCTCGATAGGCATATCCTCGAGCACGCAACGGCGTTTTATGCATTCCGCAACGATACTGCCCGAAATTTTGTAAGCCGAACGGAAGGGCATACCCTTTTTAACAAGATAATCGGCAAGGTCGGTGGCGTTTATAAAGCCTTCCTGCGCCGCGCGCTTCATATTTTCGGGCAAAACCTTCATCGTTTCGATCATCGGGATCATAATGCCGATACACATTTTAACGGTATCGACGGCATCGAAAATGCCCTCCTTGTCCTCCTGCATATCCTTGTTGTATGCAAGCGGAAGCCCCTTAAGCACGGTGAGTATGCCCATAAGATCGCCGTAAACTCTGCCGGTTTTGCCTCTTATAAGCTCCGCCATATCGGGGTTTTTCTTTTGCGGCATTATCGAGCTGCCCGTGGTGTATGCGTCCGAAAGCTCAATAAATTTGAATTCCCAGCTCGACCAAAGAATAATTTCCTCGGAAAAGCGCGAAAGGTGCATCATCGTTATCGCACAGCAGTTCACGAATTCAACACAGAAATCTCTGTCCGAAACACCGTCGATGCTGTTCATACAAATTCCGTCGAAGCCAAGCTTTTCGGCTTCAAAAAGTCTGTCGGTTTCATAGGTCGTCCCTGCGAGTGCACAGCACCCGATAGGCGACATATTCATACGCTTGCGCATATCGTTAAAGCGGTCGATATCGCGAAGCAGCATCATACAGTAGGCAAGCAGATGATGCGCAAAGGTTATCGGCTGTGCACGCTGAAGATGCGTATATCCCGGCATTATCGTCGTTTTATTTGCCTTTATCTGAACAAGAAGGACGTTTATAAGCTCTTTAAGAAGCGAAATTATCGTTTCGGCTTCCTCGCGCAGATTCATACGAAGGTCGAGCGCGACCTGATCGTTACGGCTTCTTGCGGTGTGGAGCTTTTTGCCGACGTCGCCAAGACGTTCGGTAAGCACCTGCTCGACAAACATATGGATATCCTCGGCTTCCATATTAATAAGAAGCTTGCCCGATTCGATATCGCAGAGAATTTCCTCAAGCCCCTTTATCAGGGTTTCTGCCTCCTCCTGCGTTATGATACCCTTTGCGCCGAGCATTGCGGCGTGAGCCATACTGCCGGTTATATCCTGACGGTACATTCTCGAATCGAAGGAAATCGACGAGTTGAAATCGTCAGCCATTTTATCTGTTGCGCCGGCGGTCCTGCCCGCCCACATTTTCGCCATTTTATTTCTCCGTTTTGTTAATTAAAGCTTGCCCTGCTCGCGCAATGCCTGCACCTTGGTGGGAAGACCCCAAAGGTTAATAAAGCCTTCTGCCTGCTTCTGGTCGTAATCGCTTTCGTCGAAGGTGACGAGATTTTCGGAATACAAGGAATAAGGCGAGGTGGTACCTGCGGGAATGATGTTGCCCTTATAAAGCTTAAGCTTTACGGTACCGGTAACGTATTTGTTGCTTTCGTTTGCAAACGCGGTAAGAGCCTCCTGCAAGGGGGAATACCATTTGCCGTTATAGATAAGGTCCGCATAATCGACAGCGAGCTTTTGCTTAACGTGAAGCGTATCCTTATCGACGGTGAGCATTTCGAGCATTTCGTGCGCGAAATAAAGAATAGTTCCGCCGGGGGTTTCATAAACACCGCGGTCCTTCATACCCACAAGACGGTTTTCGACGATGTCGATAATACCGATACCGTTTGCACCGCCGACCTTGTTAAGCTCTGCAATGATCTTCGAAGCCTTCATCTTCTCGCCGTTGTAGGCAACGGGCGCGCCTGCTTCGAAATCGATAGAAATATATGTGGGCTCATCGGGAGCCTGCATCGGAGAAACGCCCATTTCAAGGAAGCCGGGCTTATCGTACTGCGGCTCGTTTGCGGGATCTTCGAGATCCAAGCCCTCGTGGCTCAAGTGCCAAAGGTTTTTATCCTTCGAATAGTTGGTTTCGCGGCTGATTTTAAGAGGAACGTTGTGCGCTTCCGCGTAATCGATTTCCTCATCGCGGGATTTAATATCCCATTCGCGCCAAGGAGCGATGATTTTCATTTCGGGAGCGAAACGCTTTATAGCAAGCTCAAAGCGAACCTGGTCGTTACCCTTACCCGTTGCACCGTGGCAGATAGCGTCTGCGCCCTCTGCAATAGCGATCTCGGCAAGCTTTTTACCGATAACCGGACGTGCAAACGCAGTACCGAGCAAATAGGTTTCGTACTTCGCGTCCATCTTAAGTGCAGGAATGATTATTTCATCCACCATTTCATCGACAAGGTCTGCAACGATAAGCTTGCTTGCGCCGGTGGCAATAGCCTTTTCTTCAAGACCTTCAAGCTCGTCTGCCTGACCTACGTTACCTGCAACCGCGATAATTTCGGGGTTGTTGTAGTTTTCCTTGAGCCAAGGAATAATAATCGAAGTATCAAGACCGCCCGAATAGGCAAGTACAACTTTTTTAATGTTTTCTTTGTTCATTTTTCATTACCTTCTGTATATTTTTTCATTTTGCGTTGCTATTATAATACCGTGAACGCCAAAAGTCAATAGCAATAATGATAAATTATTCAATTTATTTCAAGCATTCTTGTGCATACACGCATATCACTTTGCATATTGTGTATAATTATACATTTATTCAGGATTTTATGTATATTTTCAAAAACAGGAATGCGCCCTCCAAAGCGAAAGCGCCGCCGCGTAAAAGCCGCAACGGCGCTATGTTGTTATTAAAATCTTCCGCCGCCCCCGCGGGAGCCGCCACCGCCGCTTCGCGAGCCGCCCGATGAGGTGTTTTTCGGGCGTGCAACGCGCGTAACGTTGGAATAAAGGAAAAGATCGCGGCTGTGGGTAAGCTTAAAACTTCCTTTTCGAACGTATTCGCGTGCGTTGGTTTGCATCGCAACGCTTTTCAGCTTGCCCTTCATAACAGAAGTCGCGATAAGCGCAACGATAAAGCCGATTATCAATGCGGCGATAAGCATTGTTCCGAACGGGAACGAAAGCTCGTCGTCAACCGCGTTGGCAAAGGAATCGAACGCGCCGTAATAATCGCCGCTCGAAAGCTGATCGAGAAAATATTCCGAAAGCGCAGTACCCTCGGTAAGGCGTTCCTCGCCGAAAAATTCGATATACCATTCGCGGTCGCTGATAGAAACAAGCAATATAACGCCACTTTCGCCGTCCTCGCCCATACCGTAGCCGCCGGCAAGATACGCGTCGGTCGCATAGCGGTACGCGCTTTTTCCGCCGAGCGTATCGACGGTTACCACAACGATATCATAGTTGTGCTCCTCGCTTAAGCTGTCGAGCTTGTCAAGAAGCGCGCTTTCTTCGCTTTCGGTAAGCAGATCGCCTCCGTCTACAAGGCGCGGAGAATCGGATTTCGCCGAAGCGGTAATCGCACAAAGGCTTATAATAAGAAAGGCGAGAACAAAAGCAAATAATTTCTTCATTTCCGCACCTCCTTAAAGCAGCCAAATAAGCGAGCCGAGCGCGAACACAGCCGCGCCGACAGCCGCAGTTAAGCCGAACAGCCATCTTCTGTATGCTTTTTTATCCAAGGGCAGGTTACCGACGAATTTGCCGGTTTGACCGTTCATCGCAAAGGTGTATTTTTTGCCCTCGTAGGTGGTATTTAAGATCCACACGGGGTAAAGGGCGTATTTCGCAACGCCGTTGCTTAATCTTACGTTGACCGAAGTAGGTACGACGGTGGCATAACCCTGAACGGTTGCGGCAAACGCCTGCTCGGCGGATTTGCGCACGCGCTGGTTGGCACGTTCGACGCTTGCGTCGGCATCAACGTCGTATCTATCTGCAAGATAACCCGCAAGATACGCCGTTTGAAAATCCACAGCCTCGGAAAAATCAAACGGCTCGATAGATTCCATTAAATCGTCAGCCATTTTCGAGCTTCCGTCGACGGGAATGCGGTCAAAGCCCATATCGCCCGCGCGGGTTATCGAAAAATAGCTTGTTTTTGTATAAATGTAGTTCGCGTCCGACCACGTATTTACGCGCGTTGCGCGGTAAAGCGCATCGGCGTTCGCGTCGGCATTGAAAAGCCAGAAGGGTACGTAGATACCCTTGACCTCGTCGATATGGTTTTCGTCCTTAAAGACCTTGGGGAGCAGTCTTTTTCCCTTTAAGTGCTTCGCAAGCCCTTCCTTCGCCGCTTTTTTATCAAGCTTGAAGGGGATAACGTAATCAGGCTTTAGGTCGCCTGCGAACATACCCTTCATAACAACGGGGTTATCGCAATAAGGGCACTTGGTTGCGGCAAGGGTGTCGTCGCCGATAATTTCGCCGCCGCAGGAATTGCAGACGTATAACCGCATTCCTTCGGTTTCGCCCTCCTGCCATTCGCATCCCGCAGAAGAATCCCAGCCAAGATCCTCAGCGCCCTCTCCGTTTAGGTCGTCGTCGTAGGATTTAACCGTTTCCATTTCGAATTCGGTGTCGCAATAGGGGCATTTAAGCTTTTGCAAGCCGCTGTCAAAGCCTATCGCGCCGCCGCAACACGGACATTTATATTCCTTAAGCTCGGACATAGCAATTCCTCCGGAATTAGGTAATAAGTAATAGTGAATAGTGAAAAAGTAAGGTTGGCTTTTGCTCGCGCAAAAGCCTTCCGCAATTCCTCCGGAATTAGGTAATAAGTAATAGTGAATAGTGAAAAAGTAAGGTTGGCTTTTGCTCGCGCAAAAGCCTTCCGTATTTATTATCTATTATCTTTTATCTTTTATCTTTTTAAACCTTGTCGCCGCACTCGGGGCAGAACTTGGGAAGGTTTGCGGGGTCTTCGAACTTATAGCCGCATTTATCACAGCAAGTCGCGGGTTTCTTTGCGCCGCATTCCGAGCAGAATTTGCCGCTGTTCACCGCGCCGCAAGCACATTTCCAGCCGTCATCGGGCTTCTTCGCGCCGCATTCTATACAGAATTTACCGTCGTTAACCGCACCGCAAGCGCATTTCCAACCGCCTGCCGCAGGTGCGGGAGCGGGTGCAGGTGCAGGCTGTGCCGCCTGCTGCTGTGCGCCCATAGCGAAAAGATTCTGCGCGTTCATACCGCCCGCGTTCATCGCCATACCAACGCCCATAAAGCCTGCCATCGCGCCGGCATCGTTTTCTGCCGCCGCCTTCATAGCGTCCGCCTGAGCGCCGACAAGGGTAGCCGCCGCCATAGTGGGGTCACGCATAATCGCGGTGCGCTGTGCCTGCTTGATCATTTCGGCATCCTCTTCGGGGAGGGTTACCGAGCCGAGAGCAACGCTGACAACCTTAAGTCCGCGGAGCTCGCCCCATTTTGCCGAAAGAGCCTCGTTCATTGCATTTTCGAGGTCGGTATTGTGGGTAACGATTTGGTTGGGGCGTATTTCGAGCGCGCTTAATCTGCCGAATGCGGGCTGAAGTGCGCTTATAAATTCGGTTTTGAGCTGGCTGTCGAGCTCATCGCGAGTATATTCGCTTTCGATATTGCCGCAAACGTTGGTATAGAAAAGAAGCGGGTTTGCGATTTTATAGGAATAAACGCCCGAGCAACGCACCGACACGTCGATATCAAGACCTATCTTCGAATCGACAACGCGGAAGGGGATCGGGTTGGGAGTACCGAATTTATTATCGATAAGCTCCTTGGTGTTGAAGTAATAAACGCGCTGGTCCTTGCCGGTATCGCCGCCGTATGCAAAGCGCTTGCCCATAGTTTTAAAGGTTTCGATAATGCTTTTTCCGAGCGAGCCTGCGAAAATGCTGGGCTCGGTCGAGGAATCGTAGGTGTATTCACCGGGCTCGGCGCAGACCTCGACTACCTTGCCCTGCTCTACTATCATCATACACTGACTGTCAGATACGGCGATACCCGAGCCGTTGGAGATAATATTATCGTTGCCCTTTGTGTTGGAGCTCCTGCCGCTTATCTGCTTTTTGCCCTTTACGGCGAGCACCTCTTTATCGAGTGAATCGCAATAGAAAAATTCCTTCCACTGGTCGGCAAGCGTGCCGCCCAATGCTCCGATTGCAGCCTTAATAAGTCCCATAATTAATCTCCTTTATGTGTAAATATTTATTCTGTTTATATTATACTACTTTGTGGTAAGTTTTTCAATAGCCACATTATCGCCCGCAACAACAAGCAGCTCGTTTTCGGCAAACGGGCGGGTGGGGTCTGCAAGCAGGGTAAATTCCTCGCTTCCCTTTTCGGCAATCGCGATAATGCTTACATTGTATTTTTTACGCACGTCTATTTCGATAACGTTCTTCCCTATCCAGTTTTTCGGCGTTAATATTTCGGCAATAGCGAAATCGCCCGAGGGCGCGAAATAATCGACCATACCGCGGCGCGAAAGCGTATAGGCAAGCTTTGTGCCGGATTCCTTTTCGGGAAGCACAATGTAGTCCGCGCCGACCTTCAAAAGCACCTTTTTCTGGCGTTCGTCGGTTGCACGGCAGACTATTTTCGGAATACCGAGCTCTTTAAGCAAAAGAGTTATAAGAATGCTTTCCGAAAGATTGTTTTCCATACATATAACGGCGCAATCGCAGTTTTTTACGCCCGCTGCGCGGAGCACCGCTTCGTTCGTAGCATCGCCGCAGACGGCGTTGCCGACAACATCGCCTATCGCGTCGATTTTTGCCTGATCGGCATCGATCACCAGCACCTGCTGTCTGGTTTTTACAAGCGTGGCCGCAAGATTTTTGCCGAAATTTCCGAGTCCTATAACACAAATACCCTTTATTGCACTCATGATCTATATCCTTTCCGAATTATACGTCTTAGCCCACGGGCATACCCAAGCGAGGGTAGCTTATATTCGGGCGTTCGCGGTTGGTACGCACCAAAATTGCATACATTACCGAGGTAATACCTATTCTTCCGAAGAACATAAGGCTTATTATAAGCAATCTGCCGAACACCGAAAGATTTGGCGTTATACCCACGGTTATACCCACCGTGCCGAACGCCGAGAACACCTCGTAATACGCGCTCGAAAGCGGAAGTTCTTCGATAACCGAAAGTGCACAGCCGCTTACCGCAACGATTATTAAGCCGATAACGAACAACGCGAATGCGCGCCGCACGGTTTCGTTTTCTATTCTTCTGCGGCGGAACACGGTATCGCCGTTACCGCGTATAATACTCACCGTCGAGGCAAGCACGATAATAAGCGTGCTTACTTTTACGCCGCCTGCCGTAGATCCCGAATTGCCGCCGATAAACATTAAAAACATCGAAAACAGCTTCGTTCCCTCGGAAAGACTGTTCTGGTCTATCGTTGCGAAGCCTGCGGTACGCAGCGTGACCGATTGGAACAGCGAACGAAGGATCTTCGTCCACGCGTTTCCGTCCCCAAGGGTTGCGGGGTTGTTCCATTCCGAAACGGCAATGATCGTCGCGCCGCCGAAAACAAGTATCGCAGTAAAAACGAGCACCGCTCTGGAATATAACGAAATTCTTTTTCTTTCTTTTATATAGTGTCTTATATCATCCCAAACGAGAAATCCCATACCGCCGGAAACAATGAGCGCGATAAGCACAAAATTAATATAGGTATCATCGGCAAAAGCCGCAACACTCGAAAACTCGCCGAGATCTCCGCCCATAATATCGAAGCCCGCGTTGCAAAACGCGCTGACCGAATGGAAAACGCTGTAACAAATCCCCTTTATCCACCCGAACTTCGGGATAAACCTAAACGAAAGCAGTGCCGCGCCGATACCTTCTGCCGAAAGCGCGAACACGGTTATACGGTGAGCGAACGAAGCGAGATTTGAATAGGGGTCAAGATTCATACTTTGTGTAAAAAGCAGCTGTTCGCGCGGGGAAACTCTTCTGCGCAGAAGCGTCGAGAAGACCATTGCAAGCGACATAAAGCCAAGCCCGCCGACCTGTATAAGAAGCAAAATAACGCCCTTACCGATTGCAGACCAATACATACCCGTATCTACCGTAATAAGTCCGGTAACGCAGGTCGCGCTGGTGGCGGTAAAAAGCGCCGTGATCGGATCGGTAAATTCCCCTTTTGAAGAAGAAAAAGGCATAACGAGAAGAAGCGTTCCGACGAGAATTATCGCCAGAAAGCCGAAAATGATAACATTTGTCGGCGACATACGCTTTTTCAATCCGATACACCTTCCGATCGTTCAAAATATTTCATTAGTTCTACACCGAGCGCACTTACGCTTTCGCAGGGTGCTTTTCCGCATTTTTCAAGCAATTTTTCGCTTGGAGTATAGCCGTATCCGACGGGTACATAATCTATTCCCGCATTGAGCGAAACTTCGTAATCGGCGATTCCGTCACCGACAAAAAGCGCCTGCTCGGGCGTAAAACCAAGCTCCCTTATAACCGAAAGAGTTACCTCGGGGTTGGGCTTGCGGTCGGTATCGCCGCGCACGCCGCGAATATATGCAAAGCTGTTGCCGAAGTAGTGCTTCACCATCGGAACAGCGGATTTATCGTCCTTGTTTGTAACCACCGCACACACCGCGCCCGCGGCATTAAGCCTGTTCAAAAGCTCGGCAATACCTTCGTAAGGAGCTGTGGAATCGCACATCCCCTTTTGATATTCCTTACGGAACAGTTCGCGCAGTTCAAGGCAAAGTTCTTCGCTTGCACCTTCGGGAAGAGCTCGCCGCATAAGCATAAGCGAGCCGTTTCCGAGAAAGCCCTGTACCTCGCCCACGGTACGCTCGGGGAATCCGAGCGCCGAAAGCGCACGGTTTACCGCAGCGGCAATATCCCCGATAGTATCGAGAATAGTGCCGTCGAGGTCGAAGATTATCACTTTTTTGTTAAGCGATTTCATTTTCGAGATATGTTGCAATATCCTTTACGGTCTTTAATCCGTTTACATCATCGGGGATGATTATGTTCATCTCGGCCTCGAGAGTCATAAGCATTTCAACTATGTCAAGGCTGTCTGCGCCGAGGTCCTCGACTACCGCTGCATCGTCTGCAATAGTTGCAACGTCGATACGGAGCTGCTTTGCAATAACTTCCTTAACTCTGTCAATGATCTGCATAAAAATTGTTCCTTTCGTGATAAAAAATGTTTTTCAACATACCTATAATAATCGATTATCAAGAAAAATACAAGTGGTTTTTATTTTTTTTACAATTAAAGTGTTAAAACAAGGTCAATTCGGTTGACTGCAAAGAAATTTTGTGTTAAAATATACTGATTAATTATAAGGAGAGCTATATGCTCATATTAGGTATCGACCCCGGACTTGCAACCATCGGCTTCGGGCTGGTCATAAAAAGCGGCGACAAATACCGCGCAATAGAATACGGCGCAATAACCACCGCGCCCAAGCAGATGATCGAAAAACGGCTCGACGAGATATACGATTCGATGATAGAGCTGTTAACCAAATACAAGCCCGACTGTATGGCGATAGAGGAAATTTTCTTTAACAACAACATAACAACGGCAATAGACGTTTCGATGGCAAGAGGGGTTATCCTTCTCGCCGCATATAAATGCGGTGTAGATATTTACGAATACACCCCGCTTGAGGTAAAAAGCTCGGTCGTAGGCTACGGCAGAGCCGAAAAACAGCAGATACAGTATATGGTACGCCTTATGCTCGGTCTGAACGAAACACCCAAGCCCGATGACACGGCGGACGCGCTTGCGCTTGCGCTTTGCCACGGGATGAGAATGACTAACTACAACTGAGGAGGCGCGTTTGATGATACATTTTATTCACGGAACTCTCGCATCGCTCACGGCAGAGCACGCCGTTATCGATTGCGGCGGGGTCGGCTTTAAGCTCGGCATTTCTATCGCAACAAGCTCGAAGCTTTCGATGAAAAACGGCAAGGACGTGCTCCTTTACACCTATATGGCGGTAAGCGAGGATAATATTTCGCTTTACGGCTTTTCGGATGAGGACGAGCTTAACCTCTTCACAAGGCTTATTTCGGTTTCGGGCATCGGTCCGAAGGCAGGTATTTCGATACTCGGCACACTCTCGCCCGACGATTTACGCTCTGCCATTGCGAACAACGATGCAAAAACCATCGCTCAAGCCCCCGGTGTAGGTCTTAAGACCGCGCAAAAGCTTATTATCGAGCTTAAAGACAAAATTTCGCTCGACGATATTTCGGCACCGACCGCAAGTACGGGAAGCGCAAACAGCGAAAAGATGCTTCAGGTTATCGACACCTTAACGCTTTACGGCTTCCCCCGCGCAAAGGTTACCGAGGTGCTTAAAAAGCTGGATGCCTCGCTCCCGCTCGAGGAGCTTATATCGCAAACGCTTCGAATACTCGGAAAGGAGGCGGGACACTAAATGCCGATTAATTCCAAAATACCCGATTATTCCGATGATTTCGATTTCGAAAGCCGCATAACAGGCGCGGAATTTTCGGCAGAGGACGCCGATAACGAATTTTCGCTCCGCCCGAAAACGCTTTCGGAATACGTCGGTCAGCAAAAGGTAAAGGACAACCTTTCGGTCTTTATAAAAGCCGCCGCCGCAAGAGGCGACAGCCTTGACCACGTTTTGCTTCACGGCCCCCCCGGCTTGGGCAAAACCACGCTTTCCTGCATTATCGCAAGCGAGCTGGGCGTTAACCTAAAGGTAACGAGCGGCCCCGCTATCGAAAAAACCGGCGACCTTTGCGCTCTGCTCACCACGCTCGAGCGCAACGATATACTTTTTATCGACGAAATACACCGACTTCCCCGTCAGGTCGAAGAGGTGCTTTACCCCGCGATGGAGGATTTTTCGCTCGACCTTATGACAGGCAAAGGCCCTGCGGCGCGCTCGATTCGCATACCGCTTAAGCCCTTTACCCTTATCGGCGCGACAACGCGCGCGGGTCAGCTTTCTTCACCATTGCGTGACAGATTCGGTATGCTGTTCAGGCTCGAGCTTTACACCCCCGAGGAGCTTGCGCTTATAATCACCCGCTCGGCAGGTATTTTAGGTATTCCCATTACCGCCGACGGTGCCTACGAAATAGCTCTGCGTTCGCGAGGAACACCGCGTATCGCAAACCGTTTTCTTAAGCGTGTGCGCGATTTTGCAACGGTAGAGGGCAACGGGGTTATAGATTTTCATATTACGAGAACCGCGCTCGACGCTCTTGAGGTCGATGCGCTCGGGCTCGATTCGGTCGACAGGCGTATGCTTTCGGCTATAATCAAGCATTTCGGCGGCGGTCCCGTCGGGCTCGAAACGCTCGCCGCGGTTATCGGCGAGGAAGCGGTTACGCTCGAGGACGTTTACGAGCCTTATCTGCTTCAGCTCGGATTTTTAAACCGCACCCCGCGCGGACGTTGTGCAACCGCGGGTGCATACCGCCATTTAGGTCTTGAAGTTCCGAGCGGAATGACCGACCAAATAAGCTTTTCGGACGAGATCTAACACGCTACAAAACCCAAAAAAGGAGTTTACAATGTACTCTGCTGATAATTGGAAGGAATACCGTCTTCTCGACGCAAACGGCGGCGAAAGGCTTGAAAAATGGGGTGATTACACCCTCATACGCCCCGACCCGCAGGTTATTTGGAGCGGCGACCGCGAGCTTCGCGGCTGGAAAAAGGCGGACGGAATATACAGACGCTCGCGCTCGGGCGGGGGCGAATGGATAAAAAAGGAAGTTCCCGAGGAATGGATAATCTCTTACGGCGAGCTTAAATTCAGCATTTCCGCGATGGGCTTTAAGCACACGGGTCTTTTCCCCGAGCAGGCGGCAAACTGGGATTGGTTTACCAAGCTTATTAAAAACAGCGGAAGAGAAATAAAACTTTTAAACCTTTTCGCATATACGGGCGGCGCAAGCGTTGCCGCGGCAAAGGCGGGCGCGTTTGTATGCCACGTCGATGCGAGCAAGGGCATTATCGCAAAGGCAAAGCGCAACGCCGAGCTTTCGGAAATACCGCAAAACAAAATCCGCTATATCGTCGACGACGCGTTCAAATTCGTCGCGCGCGAAATACGCCGCGGCAACAAGTACGACGCGGTCATTCTCGACCCGCCCTCGTTCGGGCGCGGTCCGGGCGGCGAAAAATGGGTTATCGAGGATTGCTTGGACGAGCTTGTCGGGCTTGTATGTCAGGTCCTTTCGGACGACCCGCTGTTCGTTTTGCTCAATTCCTACACCACGGGGCTTTCACCCGCGGCAAACGGATACGTGCTTCGCAAGCACACAAGACGCTTCGGCGGAAGCGTTGAAAGTCAGGAAATAGGTATTCCCGTTGAATCGAGCGGCGAAATACTTCCCTGCGGCGCGGCGAGCAGGTGGACGCCGTAATACCCCAAAAATGCAAGCATTTTCGGGGACCCCGTAATCGCTGACGCTCTCGATTGAAAATGTGCGCATTTTCAATCGGTTAAGGGTTTGTGAACGCCGTACGCTCGCGCAGCATTTGTGCGCGACACTTCGTGTCTTGTCCAAATGCTCGGCGTTCATAGGAGTATTTTTCGACGCGCGTGTCGCCGAAAAATACAAAGTTTTATTGTAAAAACGCTTTGCGTTTTGAAGTGTTTTGAATGTTTTTATTGAATTATAGGTAAGGTAATGTCGTTTATTGAAGCAAGGGGCGTTGAATTTGCATATTCGCCCGACGAGGAAAAGGTAATAAAGAATATCGACCTCAAGATCGAAAAGGGCAGCTACGTTGCCATTCTCGGTCACAACGGTTGCGGAAAAAGCACGCTTGCAAAGCTTCTTTGCGGTATTCTTCTGCCTACCGAGGGGCAAATACTTATCGACGGCGCAGACACCGCCGACGAAAGCAAAAGCTTCGAAATACGCAAAAAATGCGGTATGGTGTTCCAGAATCCCGACAA
Source organism: Eubacteriales bacterium (assembly GCA_045533335.1). Classification (GTDB taxonomy): domain Bacteria; phylum Bacillota; class Clostridia; order Oscillospirales; family CAG-382; genus Coliplasma. The sequence goes on along the minus strand of JAZSHQ010000053.1, from coordinate 60,441 downwards.
CCAGCTCGTAGCAAGCGTTGTCGAGGAGGATGTTGCCTTTGCACCCGAAAATTTGGGTTTGCCGCGCGAGGAAATAAGAAGGCGCGTCGACAAGGCGTTGGAAACCGTCGATATGACCGCATACGCGAAAAACGCGACCTATAAGCTTTCGGGCGGGCAGAAGCAGCGCATCGCTATTGCCGGTATGCTCGCGATGAGCCCCGAATGTATTATCTTCGACGAAGCAACGGCTATGCTCGACCCGACGGGCAGAAAGGAAATAGTCGCGGCGATGAAGCGGCTCAATTCCGAAATAGGCATAACCGTCGTTACCATAACCCACTATATGAACGAGGCTGTCGAGGCGGACAGAATAATCGTTATGAACAGCGGCGAGATTATCGCCGACGGCACACCGAAGGAGATTTTTTCCGAGGTGGAAAAGCTGCAATCGGTTTCGCTTGCCGTACCGCAGGTAGCAGAGCTTATGTATTTGCTGGAGCAGGACGGCAAACCGCTTCCCCGCGGTGTTCTGCACGCAATGGAAGCCGCCGACGTGTTGGAAGCGTTTATTAAGGGGGCAAAAAATGAATAATGCTCTTGAACTGAAAAATATAAGCGTTATCTACGGCGAAGGCACGCCCTTCCGCAAGGCGGCGCTGAACAATATAAACACCGGCTTCCCCAAGGGCGAAATAACCGGCATTATCGGTCATACGGGCAGCGGAAAAAGCACGCTTGCCTCGCTTTTAAACGGACTTTTAAAGCCTACCGAGGGAGAAATACTGCTTTTCGGCGAAAATATTTGGGCAAAGCCGAAGGAAATGGTGAAAATAAGAAGCCGTGTCGGGTTGGTGTTCCAATACCCCGAATATCAGCTTTTCGACGAAACGGTGGAAGCCGATATCGCCTTCGGACCGAAAAACATCGGTCTTGACGAAGAAGAAATAAAAAACCGCGTTCGTCTTGCCGCAGAATTTTGCGGACTTTCCGAAAAGGAGCTTAAGCGTTCGCCCTTTGAGCTTTCGGGCGGGCAAAAGCGCCGCGCCGCCATTGCGGGCGTACTCGCTATGCGCCCCGAGGTAATTGTGCTCGACGAGCCTGCGGCAGGGCTCGACCCGAAGGGCCGTGAGGAGATACTTTCGGGCTTGGTGGAATATAAAAATACCTACGGTGCGACACTTTTGATAATCTCGCACAGTATGGAGGATATTGCAAAATACGCCGACAGAATTTTGGTAATGAAGGACGGCGAAATATATATGCAGGGCGGCGTAGAAGAGATATTTATGCAAGCCGAAAGGCTGTTTGACGCAAATCTCGACCTGCCCCAGATAACAAAGCTGTTTATAGAGCTTAAAAAGCGCGGCCTTTGCCAAAGCACCGATGTTTATACCGTCGGCTACGCAAAAAAGGAAATAGAAAAAATTATCGCAAAATAGCTGTTGAGGCACAGATGCTTAAAGATGTAACGTTCGGGCAGTATTATCCCGGGAATTCGCTGCTTCACCGCACCGACCCGAGGATAAAGATGCTTATATTAATTGAATATCTTGTGCTCGTATTGGTTGCAAGCAGCGAATTGGCGGCGTTGCTTTCGCTTGCCTTTACGGTGTTTCTTATCGCCGTTTCGGGTGTTCGCTTCGGGGTACTTATAAAATCGGTAAAGCCGCTTTTGTTCGTGCTTATATTCACGGCGATCATCAATTTGTTTTTCACAGCAGGCGAGGGAACGCCTTTGATCGATTGGGGCTTTATTACGATATACGCAAACGGCATACGCAACGCCGTGATGATGCTTTTGCGTCTGCTTTCGCTCGTGCTCGGCACAAGCGTGCTTATATCGTTCACGACAAGCCCGCTCGAGCTGACCGACGCGATAGAGGCTTTGCTTTCTCCGCTGAAGAAGATAAGGGTGCCGGTGCACGAATTCGCGATGATGATGTCTATCGCCCTGCGCTTTATACCAACGCTTATCGAGGAAACAAACAAGATAATTTCGGCACAAAAGGCAAGATGCGCCGATTTTGAAAGCGGAAACCTGCTTAAGCGCATAAAGGCACTTGTGCCGATACTGATACCGCTGTTCGTATCGGCGGTGCGCCGCGCCGAGGAGCTTGCCGACGCGATGGAATGCCGTTGCTATAACGGCGGCGAGGGCAGAACTAAGCTAAAGGTGATGAAATCGCGCCCCGCAGACTACGTTTTTCTGCTTGCGGTAACGGTTATTACCGTTTCGGTATTCTTTTTGAATAATATCTCGGTATCGGAGATAGTTGAAGTATGCAAGGCTACGTTCTGAAAATAGCATATAAGGGCACGAATTATTGCGGCTGGCAGGTACAGCCCGATAAGCCGACGGTGCAGGCAACCGTGCAAAGTGCGATAGAAGCGGCGTTTGGCACGAAGGTCGAACTTACCGGCTGCAGCAGGACCGATTCGGGCGTTCACGCGCGCGGTTTTGTCGCACTTGTAAGCGGCGAGCTTCCGTTGATTCCCGCAGAGGCGTTCGTTCTTGCGGTGAACACAAAGCTTCCGCCCGATATTGCCTTGACCGATGCAAGGCCTGCACCCGAAGGATTCCACCCGAGATACGACGCAAAGGGCAAGGAATACGTATATATCGTTCACAATTCGAAAATAAGAGACCCCTTTTCGGAGGAAACGGCCTGGCAATTCCCCCGCGGAATAGATTTGGAAAAGGCAAATGCGCTTTGCAAGGAATTCGTGGGCAAAAAGGATTTTTGCGCCTTTATGGCGGCAGGCTCGAAAATAACCGACACGGTGCGTGAGGTAAAGTATTTTTATGCCGAGCGCGAGGGCGACAAAGTTATATTCACGGTCGCGGCGGACGGTTTCTTATATAATATGGTAAGAATAATGGTAGGCACGGTCGTTTCTGCGGCATCGGGAACGAAAATTTTGCCGATAAGCGAAATAATCGAATCCCGCGAGAGAGCAAACGCAGGCGTAACCGCGCCCGCAAAGGGATTATTTCTAAACAAGGTGTTTTATTGAAATTTTGTAAAATAATAAAGGAGGTAGCCAATGAGCGCGTTTTCGATATTTAAGGATAAAAAATCAAAGCAAAGCAAGCAAGAAATGCCGACGGTTGAGGCACACTATATAAAGCTCGCGCGAAGGGCTTCTCTGCTTCGCTATACCGTGCTGGTGCTGGTGGTGCTTTTTGCGGTATATTCCTTCTCGTTCCACAGCAACGAAATAACGGTGGATAACTTTGAATATATGATGAAGTTTTTGAATCCGGGCGAGGATACCGAAACTCACGAAAACACAGTAATTGCGTTTGACGGCAGCAAGGGCAACCGCGGACTGATATATAAGGGCGACCTTGCGATACTGAACGAAAACGGGCTTACCGTTACGGGCTGGGACGGTGACGTTATACTGCGCGAAAGCTTTACCTTCGACCACCCGAAAATGATAGAAAACGGAATAAATATTTTCTGCTACGATCTGGGCGGCAAGGAACTGCGGATATTCAATTCCTATTCACAGCTTCAAAAAACCTCCTACGATTACCCCGTTTATTGGGTATCTGCCGCGGCAAGCGGCGAATATGCGGTGGTAAGCTCGGCAAAGGGCTACCGTTCCGCGGTCTACGTTTACGATAAAGAATTTCGCATACGCTATTCCCGCCTTTTCGGCGATAAATACGTCGATTTCGTTGCGATTTCTCCGAACGGAAAGGAATTTGTAACAGCGGCGCACTATTCGAAAAACGGTAACCTTATAACCCAGATATCGAAATTCAGTATAACCGCCGAAAACGCGCTGTTTACGCAGGAATTCATAGGTGAGATACCGCTCGGCATATATTACACAGACGAGGGCTTTTGTTTGCTCACGACCGACAAAATGCGGGTTTTCAACGGCAGTAACGAAATTTTGTCGGAAACCCTGCTTACCGAACGCGAGCTTCTTTCGGGCAAGGTGTTCGGAAGCCGCACGCTTGTAAATTACGCGCTCGAAGGGCTTTCCGGCGGTACCGAAACCGTAATCTACCGCGCCGACGGAAGCGTTGAATTCAGCAAAAGCTTCGATACCTCGCTTTCGGATACGCTTATTTGCGAAAACACTCTTTATACCCTCTCGCCCGGTGTGCTTACGGTTTGCGATATGGCAACCGGAAACAAAAAGACTTATTCGATACCCACCTCGTATTCCTCGCTGGTTGCCGACGGAAACGAGCTTATACTGTTCTCTGAAAACCAAGCCGAATATTTTATCGCCTCGGCTTACGAAGGAAAGGAAGAAGATAAATGAGCATTTTACTTGACGTTGTAATAATTGCGATAATCGCTCTTACGGTATATTTTTCTTATAAAAACGGGTTTGTAAAAACCGCAATAAGCGCAGTTTCGTTTATACTCGCGGTGGCAATTACCGCGATGTTCGCTTCTCCGCTTGCCGATTATCTTAAAGAAACTTCGGTTGCCGAAACGGTCGAAAGCGCGACCGAAGAGGCGATAACCGATATGCTTGTAAAGGACCCCGTGGGGGTTGAAGGTCTGCTCGACGGCAAATCCGAGGAATTCAATAAAATGCTTGCGCTCGCACGGCTCGACAGAAACGAGCTTTCCGCCTGGTACGCGCAAAACGTTGCGGACAGCGAGCTTGGCGAAAGCGCGCTTGCAACCCGCATCGCCGAGCCCATGGTGGATATTATCGCTATGATCATCGCTATCGCGATACTTTTCATCGGCACGCAGATACTGCTCAGTATCGCCGCTTTCTTCCTTAACAAAATCGCGAGCTTGCCAATACTCCGCACAGCAAACAAGGGACTTGGATTGGTTGTCGGCGTGGTGCTTGCGTTGCTGCGCGTATGTCTGTTCTGTTACGTGATGACCGTTCTTATCGAAAATGCGCAGTTTATCGGCAGCAGCTTTATAAGCGGTCTTGACCCCGACAGCACCCTGTTCTTCAAAATCTTCTCGAGCATAGATATTTTCGCGTTCTTTAACGTTAACTAAAGCGTTAACTAAGGTGGCACAATGAAACATATTCCGAATATTCTTTCGACGGTAAGGCTTTTGATGATACCGCTTTTCGTCGTTTCATACTTCAAATTCAACCCATACGTCGCAACGGCGATATACGTTGCGGCTTGGCTGACCGACGCGCTCGACGGCTACCTTGCGCGTCGCAACAACTGGATAACCGATATAGGTAAGCTTCTCGACCCGCTTGCCGACAAGCTTATGCAGCTTGCCGCGGCTGTCTGCTTTACCGTAGATAACCTTATCTTCCTTGCCGTGCTTATTCCTCTCGTTTTAAAGGAATTGGCGATCGTTGTCGGCGGTATCCTTATAATAAAGCGCAATAAGGTTGTCGTTCAGGCAAACTGGTACGGCAAGCTGGCAACGATAGTAATATTTGTCTGCGCCTTTTTAAGGTTGCTTATAAGAAACAGCCTAGCGCTTGATATTACCGTGTGCGCACTTATACTTTTTATGCTTATCTTTTCCCTGCTTATGTATTATTTTAAGGTTTTCAGGGGTAAATATAACGAAACTATCCGCAAACAATGAGGTGACTTTATAAATGGAATTAAAAAGATGCTCGCGCTGTAAGGTGCGCCCTGCAATAATTTTCGTGCAAAAAAACGTCGGGGGCAAAATAACGAGCGAGGGCTACTGTATTAAATGCGCTCAGGAGCTCGGCATAAAGCCTATCGACGATATTCTTAACCAGATGAATATTAGTCCCGAGGACATCGACGCGCTCGACGAGGGTATGAGCGGGCTTATGCCGCTCGGCGACGAAAACGACGAGGAGGGCAGAGCGCCTTCTATTGATATAAATTCCTTCTTCAGAAACGGCAAGCCGATGGAAAGCGGCGAAAGCAGAGGCGAAGGAGAAGCAAAGCAAAACCAAAAGCAGAAGGGCAAGCGCGGAACGAGCTATCTGCGTGATTTCTGCATTTGCCTTACCGAACGCGCAAGAGAGGGCAAGCTCGACAACATTATCGGCAGAGATAACGAGCTTGAACGCGTTATTCAGATACTCACACGAAGACAGAAAAACAACCCCTGCCTTATCGGCGAGCCGGGCGTCGGCAAGACCGCGGTGGCAGAGGCTTTGGCACAGAAAATTGTTAAAGGCGACGTGCCCTATAAATTAAAGGATAAGGAAATATACCTTGTCGATATGACCGCCGTTGTTGCGGGAACGCAATTCCGCGGCCAGTTCGAAAACCGTATGCGCGGCCTTATCGAAGAAACCAAAAAAGCAGGCAACGCCGTGCTTGTTATCGACGAGGTGCACTCTATCGTCGGTGCGGGCAACGCCGAAGGCGGTATGAACGCGGCAAATATTTTAAAGCCTGCGCTTTCGAGAGGCGAAATTCAGCTTATCGGCGCAACCACCTTAAAGGAATACCGCCAATATATCGAAAAGGATGCCGCGCTTGAACGAAGATTCCAGCCGGTTATGATCGGCGAGCCTTCGATAGAGGACAGCATTAAAATTCTTGCAGGTATTAAAAAATACTATGAAAGCCACCACGGAATAACCATTCCCGATTATCTGCTTCGCAGAATGGTAACCCTTTCCGAACGCTATATTACCGACAGATTTTTGCCCGATAAGGCGATAGACCTTATGGACGAAGCCTGCGCACACATGGCGATGCATTCTCCGATAATAAACGAGATCGCACTTGTTTCGGAGGAGCTTGCAAAGCTTCGCGCCGAGCTTTCCCCCATTGAAAGCAAGGAAAACCCCGAGGAAGAGGATTTCCGCCGTATCGCCGATTTAAAAACCGCGATACTGCAAAAGGAAGCGCGCTTTAACGAGCTTTCGGCAGAACGCGACAAGCTTTGCCTTACCGATGCCGAAATAGCAAGGGTTATAGAGGTTTGGACGGGTATTCCCGCAACAAATATAAGCGAAAACGAATTTGTTAAAATAGAACGTCTTGAGGACGAAATCAAAAAGCGCATAGTAGGTCAGGACGAAGCGGTGAGCTCGGTTGCAAAGGCGATAAAACGCTCCCGCGCAGGAATTTCTTATAAGAAAAAGCCTGTTTCCTTTATCTTCGCGGGCAGTACGGGCGTCGGCAAGACCGAGCTTGTAAAGGTGCTTGCGCGCTATCTGTTCGATTCGCCCGAGGCATTGATTCGCCTTGATATGAGCGAATTTATGGAAAAGCATTCGGTTTCGCGCATAATCGGCTCGCCCCCCGGCTACGTCGGCTATGACGACGCGGGTCAGCTTACCGAAAAGATACGCAGAAAGCCATATACCGTTATACTTTTCGACGAGATTGAAAAGGCGCACCCCGACGTTATGAACATTCTGCTTCAGATACTTGACGACGGCAGAATATCCGACGCGCACGGCAAAGAGGTCAATTTCGAAAACACCGTGATTATTATGACGACAAACGCCGGCAGCAGCGAAAGCAGTGCTATTGCGGGATTCGGTGAAAACGCGATACAGAACGACAGAACGAAGGTTATGAAGGCGCTCGAAGCCTTCCTTCGCCCCGAATTTATAAACCGCGTGGACGAAATAGTGGTATTCAACCGTCTTACCCGCAGCAATTTCGATGCGATATGCCGTATTATGCTCGGCGACCTTGTAAGCGTGCTTGCCGAAAAGGGTATGGCGCTCGAATATACCGACGCGCTTGTCAAATATCTTGCCGAAAAGGGCTATTCCGAAAAATACGGTGCGCGTAACCTGCGCAGACTTATACAGTCCGACGTCGAGGATGAGCTTGCAAGCGTTATAGTTGCAAACTACCGCGAGCCGATAAGCCGTATTTTTGTCGATTCGGCAGACGGAAAGGTAATTATTACCGTTCAAAAATAAACCCACAGAGGTTTTTGTAAATGGCAAACGGAAAAGAAAATTTAAAAATAAAAACCGTTTCCGGCGCAAACGGCGAGGAGGAGCTTACCTTTTCGCCCGAGGAGATGCAACCCATTGAGGTCGCAGAAGCATTGGAAAGCGACCTTATAACCGGCAAAACGCCAAAGCAGGTAAAAAAGGCAAGAAGGCTGTTCGGGATAAACGAAATTAAAAGCGAATTCCGCCTTTCCTTCCGCGAAAGCCTTAAAAATCAATGCAAGGGGCTTATCGGCATATTTCTTATGCTTGCCTCGCTTGCGATGTATCTCTTCCGCCCCGAAGAGCCGACGTTTCTGGTTATGTCCGCCGTCGTTGCGCTGATAATATTGCTGAACGCATTTGCGGAATACCGCGCAAGCATCGCTTTGCGCCTGCCCAAACGCTATTCGTCGCTTAAAGCAAAGGTTATACGCAACGGCGAAGAGGTAATGCTCGATTCGAAATTGCTTGTCCCCGGCGATTTGGTGATTCTTGAGGAGGGCACTATGGTCCCCGCCGATTGCAGGCTTGTCGACGATATGAATCTTTGCGTTGTGGAAACGCAGGTCAGCGGAGTAAACGGAAGCGTGGGCAAGGATAGCCGCTACGTTGCAAGAAGCGGACCCGAGGCGATTTGCGCGAACACCGTCTATGCGGGAAGTATTGTAACCTCGGGCCATGCCAGCGCGATAGTATGCCGCACGGGCAAGGAAACTCTGCTTCGCAGAATGCGTGTCGGAAACGACGATTACACCCCCGAAATAATGAAATACGTTCAAAGCCTTTGCCGATTCGTTTCGGTGGCATCGCTTATTATATGCTTTGCCCTGCTGGCGGTGGGGGTTGCGGCGGGCGCGGATATTACCGATTGGTTTATCGTTTCGCTCGCTATCGGCGCAAGCTCGCTGTGCGACAGTATGGTTTCGCTGTGCGCTTCGTCGCTCGGCTTCGGCGCAAAGCAGATGGCAGAGGACGGCACGGTAGTAAAAAATTACGGCTGTATTCAAACGCTTGCAAAAACGAATACGGTTATGTGCGGCAAAAATTTGGCGTTCCCGCCCAAGCGCATAACGCTTACCGGTCTTTTCTTCTCGGGCAGGAGCTACGACCGCGAAAAACGCCCCGATGCCGACGCCGAGGAGCTTTTAAAGCTTATGCTCGTCTGCTCGGACGCAAGGAAGATAACCGCCGCCGAAAAGAAAAAAACGCGCGGTCTGCCCGAATATAAGGGAACACCGCTCGATAACGCGATAGTAGAATATTTCGACGAATGGAACAAGCCGATAGGCGATATCCGCGAGCAGTATATAAGAATGGACGCCGAATATACCCTTTCGGGCGATATTTCGAGAATGCTTGCGTTGCACAACGGCAAAAACACGGTTATCGTGCGCGGCTCGCCCGAAAACATACTTTCGCGTTGTGTCGGCTATACCTTAGACGGTACAGATTATAAATTAAGCGATTTTACACGCAAAAAAATACTTTCCGCCGCCGAGGACTTTGCAAGAACGGCAAGCTTTTTGGTTGCCGTTGCCTGCGGCGAGACAGAAGCCGAAACGCTTCGCGATATTGAAGCCGAGCACAGGCTTATATTCAAGGGCTTCGTTTCGTTTGCAAGTTCGCTTGACCCCGGTGTTGCCGAAGCGGTCTACCGTTGCGACGGCGCGGGGATAGAAACCGTGCTTAATTCGAACGATGCATATTACACCGCATTGAACTCGGCGAAGAGCGCGGGAATAATAACCGATGAAGCGCAAATAATAACCGCAGAACAGCTTCGCTCCTGCTCACGCGGGTTGCTTATTGCGAATGCGCCCTATTACCGTCTGTTTTTGAACGTAGACGATAGCGAATGGCACGATATAGTTAAGCTTCGCCGAGAAAGCGGCAGAGTGACTGCCGTTACGGCAGAACGCATTAACGAGCTTCCGATAATGAGCGAAAGTGACGTTTCGATAGTACCCGAAAGTTCCTGCGATACACTTCGTATGACCTGCGACGCGATGATGCTCGGCACGGGAATAAACCTTATTGCCGATGCGATACTGAACGCAAAAACGATATGCCGCAGGATAGCCTCGGTGCTTTCCTACCTGCCTGCGGGAATAATAATGATGCTCGTGGCTTCGGTGTTTGCCGCCTGCTACGACCAAACGGTTGCGTTCCGCACGCAGGACGTGCTTTTCGGCGGTATAATATTCAATATAGCGTTCGCGTTTGCGCTCGCGTTCGAGCCGAGAAGCGTTAAAAACATACGCGATATTTACCCGTTTACAAGCGCAAAGCCAAACATAAACGATTTTATGTACCCGCTTATGTTCGCTGTCGGCGGCGGAATTATGCTGTTTGTAATTTCAGCCGCTACACAAAGCTATACCTGCACAATGGTATCGCTTTCGTTAATGCTGTTCCTTTATGCGGGCTCGGTGGGTAACCACGGCGGCGTATTTGCTTCACGGCGATTCGGCAACAGAGTGCTTTACCTCTGCGGTCTGGGCGCGTTGGCGGTAATCGCGTTGCTTACCTGCACAAAGCTCGGGCATAACGTGTTCGGCTACGGAATACCCACGGCTTCGAAGATAATCGTTGCTTTGGTGCTCACGGCGGCGTATTTCGTTTGCTCGCAGATAGTAAGATATTTCGTTTCGCCCAAGGGCAAAAGCGCAAAGCGCGCACAAGAGGAAACACCCGAAGAAATCGAAGATGCCGAAGAAGCCGCAAGCGAAAACGGCACACACGGCGATATTCCCGAAGATCTCTTCGAGGATTTCGAAGAAGAAGAAGAAGAAGAAAACGAATAAAAAACAAAAATAAAATAATCGCTACGAAAGGAGTAACAAAAATGGCAAAGATCACGGCAGATATGCTCGTAGGCGACGTGCTTGACGCACATCCCGAGCTTGCGAAGTATTTTCTCGAAATCGGCATGCATTGTCTTGGCTGCCCTATGTCGCGCGGGGAAAGCATTAAGGATGCTTGCTCGGCACACGGTCAGGACGCAGACGCACTTCTCGAAAAGTTGAACGCGGCACTCTAAAAATTAAAAAAAATTTTATGAAAGGAAAGCGTTGGTCGATAAATAAGCGAATTCTCGCGAATTTTGCAATATCGCGGCGAAACGAAAACAAGCTCGCGATACAAACATAATTGTAATGTATCGCGGGGAGAAGTTAACAAGTTCGTTGTATCCTTTACCGCGAAACTAAAAAGGCGCGTTACGCGCCTTGCATCGATTAACGCGAAACTAAAAAAATGGCTAAGAAAGACGGATTTTTTGCAGAGTTTAAAAAGTTTATAACCAGAGGTAATATCCTCGATATGGCAGTCGGTGTTGTAATGGGCGGAGCGTTCGGTAAGATCGTTACCTCGCTCGTTAACGATATTATAATGCCTGCTGTCGGCGCGCTGTTCGGCGGTCAGTCGGTTTCCGACCTTAAGTACGTGCTTTCCGAAGCGGTTACCGAAACGGTTGACGGCGTAGAAACCGTTATTACCCCCGAAGTTACACTTAATTACGGTCAGTTCATTCAGTACATAGTAGACTTCCTTATCGTTGCTTTCTGTATGTTCTGCGTTATCAGAATATTTATGAAGATGCGCACCAAGATAGAAAATATGAAGAAGAAGGAAGAAGAGGAAGCACCCGCAAAGCCCGCAGAGCCTACTGTTGAAGAAAAGACTCTCGCAACCCTTAACGATATAAAGGCGCTTCTCGAAAAGAATTCCAAAAATGACTAAATACCTTATAGGTATCGACGGCGGCGGCAGTAAGACCGATTTTCTGATTTGCGATACCGAGCTTAACGAGGTTGCAAGGCGCATCGCACCGCGTTCTAACCCGAACGATATAGGAATAGACGCTGTTGAAGCACTCGTGCGCGAAAATATTTCGGCACTGCTTGCAGACAGCGGAATTTCGGGGCAGGATATTTCTGCCGCGTTTGCGGGGATAGCGGGGCTTACGAGCAGGGATTACGCAAGCCGCGTAACGACCTTGCTTTCGGATATGCTTCCCAACGCGAAATGCGGCGCGCTGCACGACGGGATAAACGTGCTTTACGGCGCGTTCCCTTATGAAAACGGCGTTAGCATTATCTGCGGCACGGGGTCGAGCTGCTTTGTTAAGCGCGATTGCGAAATTTACCGCATAGGCGGCTACGGAAGCTTCGACCTTATCGGCAACGGCTACGAAATAGGCAGAGCGGGCATAGCGCACGCGCTGAAAACCGCCGACGGCAGAGAAAAAAGAGGCGTTCTCGAAGAGCTTATTGCGGAAAGAGTGGGCGACGATTTTGTTGCCGCGCTCGATAAACTGCTTTTAATGTCGAAGGACGAGCTTGCAAGCTTTGCGCCGTTGGTGTTTAAAGCCGCCGAAAGGGGCGATTCCGCCGCGATGCAGATAATTGCCGATAATATGAAATATATTGCCTCGCTTATAACGCGCGCAGGCGATTACTTCGAAGGCGATTACGGCGTTGCGCTTGCGGGCGGTGTGCTTAAAAACAGCATATCGCAATCGATGCTTAAACGCTTTATCCCTAAAAGGGCAAAGCTTGTAACAAGCGAACGCGCACCCGCGTTCGGCGCGGCGGCAAAGGCAAAATCGCTGCTTTGAAGTGAATAGAATATAGGGTTTGAGGCTCCGCCTCAAACACCGCATAAGAAGCTTTCTTTTCCAGAGCGAAGACAAATGGGCTCTTTACGCCCTTGAAAGAAAAAAGCAATAAAAAAAGTAAGCTTCATTTAACGTGAAGCTTGCTTTCTTTTTATTAGGAATTTGATTTTTTATTGTATTTTCAAGGGCTTTGAAGAAAAACTTCGACTGTCGTAGTATTCTACGCCGACGCTCGTTTTTCTTCAAAAATAGCCTCATTTCTCTCACTCTGGTTCAGTCTGTAGACAAAGTCTACAGATTGCGAAGCTTTCTTTTAAAAGAAACAATATTAAAAGTTTTTGAAAAGAGAGCTCGAGAGAAAAGCTTTTTTTAAAAAGTTTTTCTCTCGATATACTTCATTAAACAAACGAAAAGGACCTCCGAACGGAAGTCCTTCTTTTATTAAATTCTGTCGCTTATGCGCTTTATGTCCGCGCCGACGGAGCGGAGCTTGCCGACCATATCCTCGTATCCGCGCTCGATATGGTAAATATCCTCGATAACGGTGGTGCCTGCCGCAGAAAGTGCCGCGATAACCATCGCCGCGCCTGCGCGCAGGTCGACAGCGCGAACGTTTGCGGGGCGGAAGGCGGGAATGCCTTCGATATGAGCATCTCTTCCCTGCACAGTGATCTTCGCGCCCATACGAATAAGCTCGTCGGTGTATTTAAAGCGGAAATCCATAACGCTTTCGGTAAGAACGCTGTGGCCCTCTGCAAGGCAGAGAAGCACGCAGAATTGCGGATTCATATCCGTGGGGAAACCGGGGTAAAAATCGGTCTTTATACGCGCCTTTTTAAGAACGCCGTTGCAGGAAACACGAACGAAATCGTCGCCCTCTTCAACGTACACGCCCATTTCGACAAGCTTTCTCGTGGTTGCTTCGAGGTGGCGGGGAATAACGTTGTTAATGGTAAGGTCGCCTTTGGTCGCGGCAGCCGCGATCATATAAGTACCGGCTTCGATCATATCGGGGATTATAGCATAAGTACCGCCGTAAAGCTTTTCGACACCGCGGATCTTAATAACCTCGGTACCTGCGCCCGAAATGTTCGCACCGCAGGAGTTAAGGAAGTTTGCAAGGTCAACAATGTGCGGCTCACGCGCGGCATTGTCGATAACCGTCATACCCTCGGCGGTGGCGGCTGCGATCATAATGTTTGCAGTTGCGCCGACAGATGCGACGTCCATATAGATAGACGCGCCCTGAAGACGGGTTTCGGTGTAACAGCTTATGCCCGAGGTGCAGTTTACGTTTGCACCAAGCGCTTCGAAGCCTTTTATGTGCTGGTCGATGGGACGCGCGCCGAGGTTGCATCCGCCGGGAAGCGCGGTAAAGGATCTGCCGAATCTTCCCAATTCCGCACCGAGAACGTAATAGGATCCGCGCATATTGCGGGCAAGGTCGAGCGGAACGCTGTTGCTGTGAACGGGGCGTGTATCTATGCTATAGGTATTCTTGCCGAGCTCTTTTATTTCGGCACCCATACGGCGCAAAATTTCAAGCGCGGTCTTAATATCGCTGACATCGGGAAGATTTTCCAAAACGCAGACATCATTTACCAAAATTGTGGCAAAAATAATAGGGAGCGCGGCATTTTTCATACCGCCGATATTTATGCTGCCTAAAAGAGGTCTGCCTCCCGAAATGCAAAGCTTATCCATATATCCAAACACCTTTCGGTTTATGTTCAAAGTTATACAAATTAATGATAACATCCGCAAAACTAAATGTCAAGTGCTTTACATTACAGTTTATGCGATATTTATGTTCTTGACAAATTTTTCATAGTAATATAATATATATATAATATGTTCCCAACCGTTTTTTAACAAGCCATAATCTTTGAAAGGATAATATATGTCTAAAAGCAAAAATCCGAAAGTTAAAATAATATTCCTCGGCGGTGTCGACGGAATCGGTATGAACTGCACCGCATTTGAATACGGAAACGATATCATTCTCGTCGATTGCGGCGTTGCTTTCCCCGAGGACGATATGCTCGGCGTAGATTTGGTCATACCCGATTTTGCATACCTCGAAAACAACGTCGAAAAGCTTCGCGGCCTGCTTATAACCCACGGCCACGAGGACCATATCGGCGCAGTTCCCTATTTTCTTCAGAAATTCCCGAACGTGCCGGTTTATGCCTCAAGGCTTACGATAGGCATTTTGGAGGGTAAGCTTTCCGAGCACGGAATAAGAAATTCAAAGCTTCACGAGGTGCACGCGGGCGATACCGTTGATCTCGGCTGCTTCCAAACCGAATTTATAAAGGTAAACCATTCTATGCCCGATGCCTGCGCATTGTGCATCACTACCCCCTGCGGAAGAATACTGCACACCGGCGACTTTAAGGTGGACTATACCCCCGTGGGCGAAAAAATGATAGACCTTCCCCGTATCGCCGAGCTTGGCAGAAAGGGAATAAAGCTTTTGCTTTCCGACAGCACTAACGCCGAACGCCCCGGTTATACCCCCAGCGAAAGCAGTCTTGCCGAAAGCTTCGACAGAATTTTTAATAACGAATCAAGACGTGTTGTTATCGCAACCTTTTCCTCGAACGTGCACCGCGTTCAGCAAATAATAAACGCATCCGAAAAATACGGCAGAAAGGTCGCAATAAGCGGCAGAAGTATGCAAAACTTCGTAAACGCTGCCGTAAGGCTCGGATATATGCGTGTGCCCGAGGATATTATGATCGACCTTAACGACGTAAGAAAGCTCCCGCCCGAACGCGTAACGCTTGTAACCACAGGCAGCCAAGGCGAGCCGATGAGCGCGCTTTACCGTATGGCGTTCGGCGAGCATAATCAGGTCAGCCTCGGCTATAACGACCTTGTCGTGCTTTCTTCGTCGGCCATCCCCGGCAACGAAAAGCTTATAACCAAAATTATTAACGAGCTTTACAAGCGCGGAACAGACGTTATTACCTACAGCAATTACGACGTTCACGTTTCGGGCCACGCCTGCCGCGAAGAATTGAAGCTTATTCAGGCGTTGACCGCACCCGAATATTTTATACCCGTACACGGCGAATACAAGCACCTTGTTGCACACGCCGACCTTGCCCACGAAATGGGCGTGCACGAAAGCCATATTTTTATACCCGAAATAGGCAGAGTGTTTGAAATGAGCAAGCGCAGTATTAAACCCGCCGAAACTGTGGAAGCAGGCTCGGTTATGGTGGACGGAAGCCTGCTTGCGGGAGTAAACGGTGTTGTCCTGCGCGACAGAAAACGCCTTTCCGAGGACGGCGTTATTATCGTTTCGGCAGGTGTCGATCTCGACTGTATGTGTATTTCGATCGACCCCGAGGTAATTTCCCGCGGGTTTGTTTACGAAAAGGAAAACGAGGACCTTATAGGCAGAATAACCGAATGCGCGCGTCAATCGTTGATCCGAAGCTTCGCAAAGGGTGTTGACGATATGGAAATATTGCGCTCCCGCCTGCGCGAGGACGTTGCCGAATACGCACGCAAGCGCACAAAGCACCGCCCGATGATAATTACCGTGCTGTTCGACGTTCAGCTTTAAAAGTATATTGAGGGGGAAGCTTTTTGAAAAAAGCTTCCCCCTCTTACTCCCCCTTCAAAAACTTTAAAAAAAACAATCCCGTATATCGTAAAAACAACACACAAGAAATTATTAATCCAAGAGTTTTTGGGAAAGAGCACGAGAAAACCCTTTTTGCAAAAAGGGTTTTCTCGTTATACGTTTCTAATACACCCGCAATACGCAAACCGACATATCGTCGGCGGTTTCGCAGCTCTTTCGCGCCTCGCGGATGATTTTCGAGGCAAGCGCACGCGCGCTCGGCATCGGCGGCAAGCCCTTTTCGGGCAGGAGCGTGTTTTCGCTTCCCGTTTGCAAAACACCGTCGCTCAGCATAACCAGCATATCCCCCTTTTCGAGCTTAAAGCTACGTTTTTCGGCGATAACGTTTTTCATTATCCCCGCGGGCGGGGTGCGTGCTTCCAGAAGTGCCGACCTACCCTTTCTTATAAGCAAAGTAGGTGCCGCGCCCGCTTTTATAAGCGTCGCACGGGAGCGAAGTCTGTCTATTTCAAGCAGGTCCACCGTGGCAAAAACCTCTTCCTCTTTTTCGACAAGCGCCTTGTTCAAAAGTTTTAACGCGCTTTCCTTTTCCGCGCCGACCGAGAGCAGTTTTTCGAGCATTATCGCCGAAAGGCGGCTTGTTAACGCGGCGTCGCGACCGCTTCCCATACCGTCGGAAACGAGGCAATAAAAATACTTTTCGTCGTTTTCGAAAACGCTTACGGTATCACCGCACACCGTTTCGCCGGTTTTTGCCTCGGAAATTTTGGCAAATTCCACCCGCAAAGCAGGCACGGAACGAAGTCGCATAAGGGTATAGCCGTCGTGCAGTAAAAATTCGGGGCTCGACATCGCCGTACCGCAATACTCCGCGACACATTCGGCTATTTCGTTCGGAGAAACGGTTATTTTTTCGGGGTCGACGCCGAACACCGTTACCTCTTTTTTTCTGTCGCCTACAACGCGCACGCCGTCACAGCAAATTCCTTTGCCGTTCAGCGCGGCTTTAAGCGTTTTTGCGAGCTCCTTATCTACCGCAGAATCCGCCTCCTGCCGCTTCGCCGCATCGATAAGTATAGAGGAGAAGGTAGAATATTCGTCCGCCATCTGCTTTAAGCCCTTTTCGCCCTCTCTCTCTCGCATTACCGGCAGGTTGTTTATATCCCTTGCCATCGCGCAAGCGTTTGGGCAACGCGAGCTTATATGCACAGGTATTTTGGAATAGGCGGCAACGCCGTTGCGCCTTATTTCGCTTGTAAAATAGTTGGATATCTCGCTTCTTTCAAGCTCGCATCCGTCACAATGCGAACAATGCCTGTCCACCACGCCGACGATTCGGGTATTCAAATCGGATATACTCACCGCGCGCGTGCTGTCGGAAACGGTGTAAAAAAGCGAGGAAAGCGACGAAAACGCCGCGGCATAGCGCGAAATCCTTCTGTCGTGTGCGCGCTTTTCGGCGCTCGATTGAGCGTTTTTATAGGTAGGAAGCCGTTTTCGCAGAGGAATAAACAGCGAATAGACCGCGGCGAGCATACCCGTTGCGACGGCAACCCCTTCCACTCCCGAAAGGTAAAAATAGCC
Organism: Eubacteriales bacterium; assembly: GCA_045533335.1. Classification (GTDB taxonomy): domain Bacteria; phylum Bacillota; class Clostridia; order Oscillospirales; family CAG-382; genus Coliplasma. Next base: position 42,802 of record JAZSHQ010000053.1, on the reverse strand, counting down.
GCTTACCGAAAGCATAAACGAAAGGCAGAGCGCAAGCGGCTCTATTTCGTTTACGAGCAAGCCGTAAGCCATCCCGAGCACGCCGAGCGCACCCGTTGCCGCCCCGCCCGAGGCGAGCCCGCAAAGCACGCCGCAAACACCCCCGAAGGCAAAGCCGCGAGTTCTTGCCGCGCAAAGCGTAAACGCCGCCGCAGGAATAAGCGAAACCGAGACCCCGCTTATTTCAAACGGTGCCAATATTACCGAAAAGGCAAACGCAAAGGCGAGCAAAGAAATATCGTAAAGCTTTGGGTGCAGTTCTTTTTTTCGGTCGAAATAGCCCGAAAAGGCATAGGTGAATGCGGGGTAGGCGATAACCGCCGCGAGCAACCGGAAAATTCCGTTAATATCCTCTATTCCGTTCACGGCGATATACGCAGCACGCAACGCGCTTAACGAAAGCGAAAGCAAAAGCCTTGAATATAGCGGCAAGGAAGCGCTTTTTTCCTTTGCGGCAAGAACGCAATAAAGATAGACCGCGCAAAACAGAGCAAGCGGTATGCAGGGGTCGAAAAACGACGATGCGAGCACCCCGAAAAGCGTGCTTTTTCTTCCCTTTTTCGGTACGGCGCACAAAAACGCACAGCCAAACGGCAATACCCCCGCGGCAAGCGGTGCGATACCCAACAAAAATCCAAATACTGCGTAAAGAATGTTTTCCTTGCGCTCGTTTGCCAAACTCTTTAACCTTGTAAGTTCCATTTTTTCACGTTCCGTTCCTTTTGTTTCTCTGTGTTGCTAATTCTACCCAAAAACGCTTGCGCGGTTTGTCGAAGCGCAAGCGATTTTTTTGTGTTGTTTTATGTGTTTTCGTAAGCGAAGCGTGAAAATATAAAATCCGAAATGAACGGTGGCGGGCTATGTATTTTTATTATCTTTTATTGCGTTTTATTGAGAATCTGCGAATAATTGCAGGGTTTTAATATCAATCAGGTCGTTTATCGCGATAAGGCTTTGGTTGTTTTCGCGGTCGAGATTCCACCACAGCGCACCGCGCAGACCCTTTTCTGCCATAAGGCGAAGACGCGCCGAGATCGAACGCACGTCTTCAAACCACACGCGGTGGGCGTTTCCGTCGGCGGTATAATCAAAATAGGGCGCAAGCGACGCCTCGTCGAAAAATATCTCGGCACCGTATTCCGAAGCAAGCGTGAACGCCCGCCTTGTCGAAACCGAGGTCGCGCGCGAAACGCCCTGAATATAAGGCAAGGTAAAATCGTAGCCGTAATTCGAAATGCCCAAAAGTATTTTTTCGGCGGGAATGCGGGTCAACGCATAGTCAACCACGTCGCGCACCGGCTTTATCGGCGAAACCGCCATCGGCGGACCGTAGGTATAGCCCCATTCGTAGGTCATTAAAAGCACTGCGTCCGCCGCTTCTCCCAAAAGCGCGTAATCGTGCCCCTCGTAAAGCGCGCCCGGCTGGTCGTCTGAGGTTTTCGGGGCAAGCGCGGTCATTACCCCAAAGCCGTATTCGTGCAGGCGCGATGCGCAATATGCGATAAACTCGGCATATCTTGCCGCGTTTTCTCTGCCCAAAAATTCAAAATCCACGTCGAGCGAGGTATAACCCTTATTCAGCATATTTTCGATAACCGCATCCAGCAAGACCCTTTGAATTTCGGGTGAGGAAAACAAAACGTTTGCAAGCTCTACCGAAAAATTATCGTTATCGGTAAGCGTCGAAAGATGCATAACTGCCTCTGTTCCGTAATCGCGAGCGGCGGCAAGCATAGCCTCGTCGTCGGGCACAACAAGGCTTCCGTCCTCGCGAAAGCCGTAGGTAAACGGCATTAATGCCCCCATAAACGGCAAAGCGCGGCGAAGCAAAGTTTCGGAAACGAAGGGGTATGCGTATCCCCCCGTTGCATAGCTCCCCAAAGGCTCGCGCTCGGTTTGAATATACAGCGTCTGACCGATAAGAATGTCGGGACTGCCGTTCAAAAAAAGATTTCTTCTGTAAATGTGATTAGGCGTAACACCGTATTGCTCGGCTATCGAAAAAAGCGTTTCGCCGCTTTGAACGGTATGGGTAAGCGTCGGTATGACTATCGCTATCGGCTGACCGACGGGAAGTCGGTACGGGTCGGCAACGTCGTTATTAAAGGCAAGCACCGACGGGTCTACACCGTAACGCTCGGCGATTGAATAAAGCGTTTCGCCGCCCTGCACGATATGAATTTGCATAATATCCCTCTGTCTGCGAAAAATTTTATTATATAAGGTAGTAAATGCTTGCTTTGTGCTTGATTTTCGGGCATTTGTGTGATAATATTATATAATAATTATACACTCGGAAAGTAGAGTTTTAATATGAGTAATATCAAGAATACAATATGCGAAAAGGTAAGCGAATATGTCGCTTCGAAGAACGCTTCTCTTGCTCCCGAGGAAGCGCTTGCGCTTTTGGAAACTCCTGCGGATTCCAAAATGGGTGACCTTGCTCTCCCCTGCTTCAAGCTTTCGAAGCTTTTGCGTTCGCGTCCCGACGGAATCGCGAGCGAGCTTGCAAGCGCATTGAACGGAATGGAAGGCGTTGAAAGGGTCGAAGCTGTCGGCGGTTACCTTAACTTCTTCTTCGGCAACGCAAAATATCTTGCCGACCTTGAATCGGTGCTTAAAACCGAATTTCCCGCGCTTAAAGCTATCGGCGAGGGCAAAACCGTCGTGCTCGATTTCTCGTCGCCCAACATCGCAAAGCGTTTCCATCTGGGCCACCTCGGCACAACGGTTATCGGCAACGCAGTGCGTAATATATATGATTTCTGCGGTTACAAAACCGTTTCGATAAACTATCTCGGCGACTGGGGCACACAAAACGGCAAGCAGATAGTTGCTTTTAAAAAGTGGTCGAGCCGCGAGCTTCTCGAACGCGAGGGCATTAAGGAGCTTGAACGCATTTACGTGCTTTTCGGCAAGGAAGCCGAAAACGACCCCTCGCTTAACGATCAGGCGCGTGCCGCTTTTAAGGCGCTCGAAAGCGGAAACGAGGAATATTTGGAAATTTGGCGTCTGTTCAAGGAAATTTCTATGCGCGAATATACGATGACCTATAAAAGATTGGGTATCGAATTCGACGTTTGGGGCGGCGAAAGCTTTTATACCGATAAAATGCCCGCTATCGTCGATGAACTGCGCGAAAAAGAGCTTTTGAAAATCGACGACGGCGCTTCTATTGTCGACCTTTCGGAATGGAATATGCCCCCTGCGCTTATTCTTAAGCGCGACGGCACCACTCTTTACCCCACGCGTGATATTGCCGCGGCGCAGGACAGATACAACGAATACAAGTTCGATAAATGCCTTTACGTTACCAGCGCGGGACAGTCGCTCCACTTTGCGCAATGGTTCAAGGTAACCGAGCTTATGCGCAAGGAATGGGCAAAGGACCTTGTTCATATCCCCTACGGCACAATGAGCTTCGGCGGCGAAAAGCTGGCATCGCGTACCGGCAACATTATTCTTCTTAACGACGTTTTCGACGAAGCGGTTGCAAAGGCAAGAGCGATAATCGAAGAAAAGAACGTTGCGCACGAAAACAAAGAGGAAATTTCGGAAGCAGTCGGTATCGGCGCAGTTCTCTTCAGCGCGCTTTCGAACAGCCGTATAAAGGACACCAACTTCACTTGGGAGGGCACCCTTTCCTTCGAAGGCAACACGGGTCCTTACGTTCAATATACCTATGCGCGTGCGGCAAGCGTGCTTCGCAGAGGTAACGGCGGCGGTGCTTATTCCAACCATACTCTCGCGGCAGAGGAATCCGAGCTTATCCGCAAGCTTTGCGAGTTCGAAGAAACCGTAAAGCGCGCCGCAAACGAATACGAGCCGAGCATAATATCGCGCTTTGCTCTTAACGTCTGCACGCTCTTTAATCAATTCTACCACAACTGCCGTATTTTAGGCTCGGGCGGCGAAACCGAACAGTTCCGCCTTGCGCTCACCGAAGCAACCAGAAATATTCTCGGCCTTTGCCTCGATTTGCTTGGAATTAAGAGAACAGAGGAAATTTAATTCGCTTCGCTCTCCCCAAAAATGCAAAGCATTTTCGGGGACCCCGTACCGCCTCGGCGGGTTTTGTGAGCTTCGTTCGCTCGCGCCAACCTCGTGCGCGGTGCGAGGCACCTTGTCCGAGCGTGCGGAGCTCTAAGGTATAAAAATCGAGAATGCGATTCCCGATTTTTATAGAAAATTTATTGTATGCGCAAGCACCCTTTTTTGAAATAAAAAATACGGAAGATTTTTGCAAAGCAAAAATCAACCACACTTTTTCACTATTCACTATTACTTATAACCTAATTTTTCGGAGGAAAATTCTATGTCCGGACATTCCAAATGGAAAAACATAATGCACAAAAAGGAAAAGACCGACGCACAGCGCGCAAAGGTCTTTACAAAAATCGGTAAGGAAATTGCCATTGCGGTGCGCGACGGCGGCCCCGAGCCCACCTCCAACACAAGACTCCGCGACCTTATCGCAAAGGCAAAGAGCCTTAACGTTCCCAACGATAATATCGAAAGAGTTATAAAAAAGGCTTCGGGCGCAGACAGCGTTCAATACGAGGTGCTTACCTACGAAGGCTACGGCCCCGGCGGTGTTGCAATTATCGTCGAAGCGGCTACCGACAACCGCAACAGAACAGCGGGCGAGGTGCGCCATTATTTCGATAAATTCGGCGGCAATTTAGGCACAAGCGGCTGTGTATCCTATCTCTTTGCCGAAAAGGGCGTTGTTGTCGTTTCGGGCATTAAGGACGAGGACGAATTTATGGAAGCCGCTCTCGATTCGGGCGCGCTCGATTTTACCAGCGAAGAAGACCACGGCGAGGTATTCACCGACGTGAGCGAGCTTTCTGCCGTACGCGAAGCGCTTGAAGCCAAAGGCTACACTATCGAATCTGCCGACCCCGAAAAGATCCCCGCAAACTATGTGCGCCTTGACGACGAGGAACAGATAAAGATGATGAACAGACTTCTTGAAGCGCTCGAGGATAACGACGACGTTACCGAGGTTTGGCACAACTGGGATGACGAGGAATAAAATCGGCATTTTCGGCGGTACGTTCAACCCGATACATAAGGCTCATGTCGGCATCGCGCTTGAATTTATCGAAAAGTTTCAGCTCGACAGACTTTATGTTATACCAAACAATATTCCGCCGCTTAAAGATTCGCACGGTGTTTCGGGCGGGGACAGAATAAAAATGCTCGAAATAGCGTTCGCGAATCAAAAAAAGGTAATAATAAGCGATACCGAGATAAAACGCGGCGGTATGAGCTACACCTGCGACACGGTTGACGAAATTAAAAATGCGCACCCGAACGATAGACTTTTTCTGCTTTTGGGCGACGATTGGATAGACCGCTTCGACAGGTGGAAGAATTATAAAAAGATACTCGAAAAATCGACGCTCGTTATTGCCTACCGCGGAATGCGCGATATAAGCGAGCCTATCGAACGGCTTTACCGTTTATCGGGCAAGCGCGCCTTGCTTTTAAACAACGAAAAGGCAGAGCTTTCCTCGACCGATTTCCGCGAATGCCGCGACAAAAAGCTACTTCCCGAAGGGGTATTCGAATATATAGAAGAACGGGGGCTTTACCGCAAATGACAGACGCAAACAGCATTATATCGGCGATGAATCTATCCGAACGCAGGATGAAGCACACCTTCGGTGTTGCCGAAGCGGCAAAGGAAATTGCAAAAAACCATTTCCCCGCGCTTGATTTAAAGGCGGTTGAGCTTGCCGCGCTTATGCACGACTTTACAAAGGAATACAGCGTTGAACGCCAATTCGAACTTTGCTCGCAATACAATATCGAGCTTACCGACGAGGAAAAGGCAAACCCCAAGCTTTTACATTCGAAAACCGGCGCGATGATCGCTTCGCACCGCTTCTCGTTACCCACCGAAGCCTGCTCGGCAATTTATTGGCATACCACGGGCAGAGCGGCGATGACCCCCTTTGAAATAGTTATTTATCTTGCGGATTATATCGAAGAATTCCGCGACGACTCAGGCTGTATAAAGCTTCGAGAATATTATTACAAGGCGTTGAAAAAGGAATCCGATAAAATGACAGCGCTTCATAAAACGCTCGTAAGATCATTCGATACGACGATAAAATATCTTATTTCGGAAGAAAAAACCATAAATTCCGCCACGGTAGAGGCGAGAAATTACTATATAAATCAGCTCAACGCGATCAAGTTTTGACCGCCGAGAAAGGATAAAGAATGAAAGACGAAAAAATTCAAAAGGAGCAGGCAAAGGCGATAGCCGAGCTTGCCGCAAACACGCTTGACAACAAAAAAGGTATGGACGTTACCCTACTCGAGGTCGGCGAGCAAACCATTCTTGCCGATTATTTCGTGCTTGCAACGGGTACCTCGAACACCCACGTGCGCGCACTTGCCGACGAAGTGGAATTCAAGCTAAAGGAAGAGCTTGGTGTCGAGCCGAGCCATATCGAGGGCGCATCGGGCAACGCTTGGACGCTTTTGGACTACGGCTGTGTAGTTATCCACGTATTCACCGCGCAGGCACGCGATTTTTATAAATTGGAACGCCTTTGGAGCGGTAACGAAATTAAATTCGGAGGTATCGAGGAATGAAGCACGAATTTAAAAACACAGAGAAAAAATGGCAGGATAAATGGGACGCGGCGAAGATTTTCGAAGCCGCAGACCCCGGCGAAAAGGGCAGCGAAAAGCCTAAATTTTTTGCGCTTGTCGAATTCCCCTACCCCAGCGGTGCGGGTATGCACGTCGGACATATTAAGGCTTATTCGGGTCTTGAGGTAATCTCGCGCAAGAAGCGTATGGAGGGCTACAACGTTATGTTCCCCATGGGCTTCGACGCGTTCGGTCTTCCTACCGAAAACACCGCGATTAAAACCGGTATGCACCCCAGAACGGTTACCGATAAAAATATCGAAAAATTCACGGGTCAGTTAAAGCGCGCAGGCTTCGCGTTCGATTGGTCGCGCGTTGTCGATACCACCGACGTCGATTATTACAAATGGACGCAGTGGATATTCCTTAAAATGTTCGAGCAGGGCCTCGCCTTCCGCGATACCGCGCTCGTTAACTACTGCCCCGAATGCAAGGTCGTTCTTTCGAACGAGGATTCGCAGGGCGGTAAGTGCGATATCTGCCACAGCGATATCGTTCAAAAATCGAAGGACGTTTGGTATTTACGCATTACCGAATATGCCGACAAGCTCTTAACCGGTCTTGAAGAGGTCGACTATCTTCCCAACATAAAGCAACAGCAGGTTAACTGGATAGGTAAATCCGAGGGTGCGTTTGTAAACTTCGTACTTAACGGCAAGGAAGACAAGCTTCGCATATATACCACCCGTCCCGATACCCTGTTCGGCGTTACCTTTATGGTAATGGCGCCCGAGCATCCGCTTATCGACAAGTATGCAGCAAGCATTTCGAATATGGACGAGGTAGAAAGCTACCGCGCAGAATGTGCGAAAAAGACCGAATTCGAGCGTACACAGCTCGTCAAGGAAAAAACCGGCGTGCGTCTTAACGGTCTTACCGCAATAAACCCGATAAACGGCAAGGAAATTCCCATTTATATCGCCGACTACGTTATGATGGGCTACGGCACCGGCGCAATTATGGCTGTTCCCGCGCACGACGGACGCGACTACGATTTTGCGCGCAAGTTCGGTATCGATATTATCGAGGTTATTAAGGGCGGCAATATCGCAGAAGAAGCCTATACCGGCGACGGCGAAATGGTAAATTCGGGCTTCCTTAACGGATTTACCAACAAAAAGGATTCTATCCGCCGCGCGATAGAAGAATTAGAAAAGCTCGGTTGCGGCGAAGGCGGCGTTCAGTACAAAATGAAGGACTGGGCGTTCAACCGTCAGCGTTATTGGGGCGAGCCTATTCCCATAGTTCATTGCGAAAAGTGCGGAATGGTTGCCGTTCCCTACGAGGAGCTCCCCTTGAAGCTTCCCGAAATGGATGAATTTGCACCCGGTCAGGGCGGCGAATCGCCTTTGGCAAGAATCGATTCCTACGTTAATTGCAAGTGCCCGAAGTGCGGCGGCGACGCAAAGCGCGAAACCGACACTATGCCCCAATGGGCAGGCTCTTCGTGGTACTTCCTCCGCTATTGCGACCCCCACAACGACAATTTCTTCGCAAGCGAGGAAAAGCTTAAATATTGGCTCCCCGTCGATTGGTATAACGGCGGTATGGAGCACGTTACCCGCCATATGATCTATTCGCGCTTCTGGCATAAGTTCCTCTACGATCTCGGTCTTGTTCCCGTCGCAGAGCCCTATGCCAAGCGTCACGCGCAGGGTCTTATTCTCGGCCCCGACGGCAACAAAATGAGCAAATCGCTCGGTAACGTTGTCGACCCCAACGACGTCGTTGACGAATATGGAGCAGACGTTTTACGTACCTATACCCTCTTTATGGGCGATTACGCTTCCGCCGCACCTTGGTCGCAAAGCTCGGTCCGCGGCTGCAAGCGCTTCCTTGAACGCTTTGCCGCTCTCGAGGAAATGCTCGGCGCGAAGAACGATCGTCTCGTCCGTTCGCTCCACAAAACCATAAAGAAGGTTACAAACGATATCGACGGAATGAAGTTCAACACCGCGATCGCGGCGATGATGAGCTTTATGAACGAGGTTTATGAAATCGGCTCTATCGACAAGGAAAGCCTGCTTGCATTGACACGCCTGCTCTGCCCGTTTGCTCCGCATATCTGCGAGGAAATGTGGGAAACGCTCGGCGGCAACGGCTTCTGCTCGGTTGCGCCTTGGCCCGAATACGATGAAGCTCTTACCGTCGACGACGAAAAGGAAATCGCCGTTCAGGTCTGCGGCAAGCTCAAGGGTGTTGTTCTTATCCCCGCAGGCGCGGAAGAAGACACCGTTTGGGATATAATTCAGGGCAACGAAAACGTTATGTCCGCACTCGAAGGCAAGCAGATTATAAAGAAGATTTATATTAAAGATAAGATCTTCAACATAGTTGCGAAATAAATCCCCACACTCTTGCCCAAAACAAAAACACAAATTTTCCAAATAAAAATTCGGAGGATTACTATGGATACCATTAAGATAAACAAAGGCAACGCACTTATCGTTGCACACAGAGGTCTTTCGGGACTCGAAAGAGAAAATACCGCTTCGGCTTTCGTTGCGGCTGGCAACAGAAGCTATTTCGGCATCGAAACCGACGTTCGCGTTACCGCAGACGGCAATTTCATCCTTCTTCACGATAACGATACCGTTCGTTGCGGCGGCGATATGGTTATTCCCGAACAGTCTACGCTTCAAACCATTCAGTCGGTTCAGCTTTTCGATATGGACGGCAAGCGCGGCAGAGTTGACCTTCGCGTTCCCGAAATGGTTGATTATCTCCGTATCTGCAAGCGTTACGACAAGGTTTGCGTGCTTGAATTCAAGGGCTATTTCAGCGAAGAAAATATGCAAAAGGTGGTCGAAATCGTCAAGGCGGAATACTGCCTCGAAAAGATGATCTTCATTTCCTTCTCCTTCGATAACCTCGTAAATCTCCGCAAGGTATGCCCCGAATCGCACTGCCAGTTCCTTACCGGCGAATACAAGCAGGAAATTATCGACCGTCTTAAGGAACACAAAATGGGCATCGACATCTGGTCGACCGCGCTTACCGAGGAAGCTCAGGTGCGCCACCTTCTCGACGAGGGTATCGAGGTCAACGTTTGGACTGTCGACAACAAGGAGCTTGCCGAAAAGCTTATCTCTTGGGGCGTTCAGTACGTAACGAGCAATATTTTGGAATAAGTATTAAAAAATAAGGTGCGAGAGAAAAACTTTTAAAAAAGTCTTTCTCTCGCGCTCTCTTTTCAAAACCTTAAATGCAAAACCCTCGATTTTCATCGAGGGTTTTATGATTTTAAAAAGCAAAAGAATTTATATGTTTGCGGATTCGCGTATATAACGAGAAATATTTTGAATATTTTATATCTTAAAAATTTTAAAAAAAGAGTGTGAGAGAAAGACTTTTTTAAAAGTTTTTCTCTCACAAACCCATCGTCAAATTCAAATCCTCACAGGGGTAAAATCGACCCAATCGGCGGCGACGAGCGTTAGCTGTGCGCCCGCTATTTGGTGGATAAGCCGTGATTTTTGTGCACCGTGCAGGTGTCCGTAAAAAACGCGCTTTATGCCGTATTGATGTATAACCTCGCATATTCGCTCGCACTTTACGTTGCCGTAAGCGGGCGGATAATGCAAAAATACAAGCATTTCCTTTTCGGGGTGTTCTTCTTTTAGCTTTAACCCCGCAAGTATTGATGTGCGCAAACGCTCTGCTTCACGGTTAACGATCTTTTCGTCGTCGGGCCCGTAATTGCTTTCGGGAAACCAGCCGCGAGTACCGCAAATTATATAATTTTCGGCAATATAGGCGTTATTGAAAAGAAAATCGATGCTGAATGCGCCGATATTGTCGCGCATTTCGTACATTTTCTTCATCGTTTGCCACCAATAATCGTGGTTGCCCTTTGCAATTATCTTTTTGCCGTTGAGGTTTTCGATAAATTCCAAATCGGCAAGCGCATCGTCTGTGCGCATACCCCACGAAATATCGCCCGCGATTATAACCGTGTCGTTTGGCTTTACCAAGGTCTGCCAATTTTCGCGCAGACGCTCGGTGTGGTTTTCCCAGCGCGGACCGAAAATATCCATCGGCTTATTCGTTGTATGCGAAAGATGCAGGTCTGCAATCGTAAAAACCGACATTTTTTCTCCTAATAATTTTTGTGTTTTTGCGAATAATAATAGCAGAATTTTTTAAAAAGGAGCTTAATTATGAACGATATTTCCTTCAACCAAGTGCCCAAGCACATCCACGGCATTTCCTGCAGTGTTATGAACTGCGCATACCACGACGGCGTTCACTACTGCACCGCACCGCAGATAACCGTCGGCCCTTCGACCGCACAGAACAGTTCGCAGACCGTTTGTGCCACCTTTAAGCCGAAGAACTTCGGTTAATACGCGCTTTTTTGCGCGTTACATATTAAAGCGAGTTTATCATTTCGGAAGGCTCGATGGTTTTTGTGAATCTTACCTCGGCTTCGCGCAGGCTTGCGAGATTTTTGGGGATAGCGCACTTTGTAACCGCAAAAAGCTTGTCCAACGCGTCGAAATCGTCGCTCGGGACCTCCTCGCCGAGTGCGGAAAGCACCGCAGGCGCGAATTTATAGGGCGAAGCGGTGGAAACAACGAGCATTTTGTTGCCGCCTTCGCTTTTATACTGCTTTGCCGCGTTAGCCGCAACAGCGGTGTGGGTATCGCAAAGATAGCCGTATTCGTCGAAAAGCTCGGAAATGGTGGCTTTCGTGTTTTCTTCCGTGCAGGAATAGCCCGCAAAATCCTCGCGGATAAGCTTCATCGATTCGTCGTCGAGCGTGTAAATACCATCGCTTGCAAGCTTTTCCATACATTCGCGGGTTTTGTCTGCGCCGAGCACAAACCACAAAAGACGCTCTAGATTGCTGGAAATAAGAATATCCATCGAGGGAGAAACGGTGGTAAAGAATTCGCGGCGCTTATCGTAAACGCCTTTGTTTATAAAATCGGTAAGAATATCGTTTTTGTTCGAAGCGCAAACGAGCTTGCCGAGAGGAAGTCCCATTTTTTTCGCGATATACGCGGCGAGAATGTTGCCGAAGTTACCCGTGGGAACGGTAACGTCGAGCTTGTCGCCGTATTTAAGCTCGCCCTCTTTTACAAGGTCGCAATATGCAGAAACATAATAAACTATCTGCGGCGCAAGTCTGCCCCAGTTGATCGAATTCGCGCTCGAGAAGAAAAGGCCCTTGCTTTCGAGCATTTTTCTTGCTTCTTCGTTCGCAAAAATAGCCTTTACGCCGCTTTGAGCGTCATCGAAATTGCCGTTTATCGCAACTACGTTAACGTTGTTACCCTTTTGCGAGGCCATTTGCTTTTTCTGAATGTTCGAAACGCCGTTAACGGGGTAAAATACCTGAATACGCACGCGGTCGATATCGCAATAGCCCTCGAGCGCCGCCTTGCCCGTGTCGCCGCTTGTCGCAACGAGAATATAGGCGTCCTTTTCCTCGCCGGTTTTACCGAGCGAAAGCGAAAGAAGGCGCGGCATTATTTGCAAAGCCATATCCTTAAAAGCACTTGTCGGGCCGTGCCACAGCTCTAAAAAGTAATCGTCGCCAACGCGCGCGATAGGCGCGGCAGGACCGCCGAATTTTTCTGCGCTGTATGCGGCTTCGGCTGCGTTTTTAAGCTCCTCGCTCGTATAGTCGGTAAGGAAGAGCGAAAGTATATAGGTTGCGCGTTCGGTATAGCTCATACCGATAAGCGCTTCGATATTTTCCTTTGTAAGCGCGGGTATGCTTTCGGGAACGTAAAGTCCGCCATCGGGCGCAAGGCCCCTTTTAATAACGTACGCCGCCGTTTGCTTTTCGCTGTTTGCGGTACGGGTGCTGATGTAATTCATAGCTTGTTTTCCCAGTCCTTAATGTGATTTATACCGACACTTTCTCGGTTTTGCGATATATAAACTTCAATAACGTCTATTCGCATTTTGCGGATTTTTCTTTTTAACTCTATTCCGAAAGGGTAAAAAACCGATATTTTTCCGCCGAAACGGTAGCTGTTCAAAAATTCACGTGCCGCCGTTTTTATTTTTTGCACCTTTTCTTCATCTACCGCCTCGCGGGGCTTGCCATAGCTTTCGTTCGAGCGTGTTTTCACCTCGAAAAACACAAGCGCGCCGTGCTTGTAGCCGATAATATCTATTTCGCCGCCGCGCACACGGTAATTGCGCGAAAGAATGTGCCAATTTTTCTTTTTCAGGTATTTTTCGGCTTGGTTTTCACCGAAATCGCCGATGATTTTTGTATTTATCATTACTTTTCACCCAAAAGCTTTGTTAAAAAGCTGGGGCGGTGAACAGGGCTGATTCCCTTTTCGAGCAACGCTTGCCTATGCGCCTTTGTTGCATAGCCTTTGTGCTTGCCCAAGCCGTAATCGGGGTAAAGAAGCTCAAGCTCGTCCAAAAGTCTGTCCCTTGCGACCTTCGCCAATATCGAAGCCGCCGCTATCGAATGGCAAAGCGCATCGCCCTTTATTACGGGAACGGCGCGCACCTTGAAGCCGCGCACGATGTTGCCGTCGGCAAGCACAAGCTCGGGCCGAACACGCAGCTTCGCCACCGCGCGGTTCATCGCAAGCATCGAAGCGTTGAGAATATTGTATTTTTCTATCTCGTAAACGCTCGCGTGGGCGACAGCGCAATCAACACAGCTTTCGCGAATGGTGTTGTAAAGCAGCTCGCGCTTTTTATCCGAAAGCTTTTTCGAATCGTCAAGCCCTTCGATAACAAGTCCGTCGGGCAATATGACCGCCGCGGCAACAACGGGGCCCGCCAAAGGTCCTCTGCCCGCTTCGTCACAGCCGCAAACTATATTTTCGCCGTTTACTCTGAAGGAAATTTCGTATTGCCAGTCGAGTGCCATTTTTTTCACACCCTGTCAAGTGTAATTCTGCCTATTTTTCCCGCACGGAATTCATCGAGTATAACCCCTGCGGCGCGGTCCTCGTCGATAACCCCGCCCGAACGCAGAAATCCGCGGCGTCTGCCGATTTTTTCGAAAATATCGTAATCGCTGTCTTCCTCGTTTATTTCTATTCCGAAGCGTTCGGTAAGACAATGCGAATAATTCTCTCTTATCAAGCCGATAAGTCGGCAGGAAAGGTCGAGCGTATCTAAAATTTCGTCCCTTATCGAGCCCAAGCAGGCAAGCTTAATGCCGACAAGCTCGGAATCGAACTTGTGCCACAAAATACCCGGTGTGTCGGTAAGCTCCAAGCCGAGCGAGGGGACGGAAATGCGCGAATTGTGGCGGGTAACACCCGGACGGTCCTGCGCGACCGCCTTTTTTGTGCCGCTTATCGTATTGATAAGCGTCGATTTGCCGACGTTGGTAATGCCCGCGACCATTGCGCGGATCGGGCGTTTTATCCCACGTGCGGCATCGCGCTCTAATTTTTCGCGCATAAGCGTTCTTATGCCGTTTTGAATATTTTTTATGCCTTGACCCGATTTGCAGTCTATCGCAATAACCTCTCTGCCCGCACCTTTAAGCGCAAGCTCAAACCTTTTGGTTTCTTCGGGGTCGGCAAGCGTGCATTTGGTAAGCAGCGTAAGAGTCGGCTTGCCTCCGAACAGGCTTTTAAAATCGGGGTTGGCGCTCGAGATTGGCGCGCGCGCGTCCAACAGCTCGATAACCATATCTATATTCGGAAGGGCTTCTTTAATAAGCCGCTTCGCTTTCGCCATATGCCCGGGGTACCAAACTATTTCAGCCATTTCAGACTCCCTTTCCGATAAAATTTATTCTACCTTGCCGAAATCGGGAGAGATACGTACTATAACCCTGCCGAGAATTCGGTTTTCGTCCATTTCGCCGTATTCACGCGAGCGGCTGTCCTTTGAATTGTTGCGGTTATCGCCCATAACAAAGACCTTATCCTCGCCTACCGTGAATTCGCTTTTATATTTGGCAACGCTTGTGCCGTTCATCGCAATATCATCGCCCCAGCGCTGCTGTTCTATTTTTCGCATCGTTTCGATATACGGCTCGTCGAGCTTTACGCCGTCGACGTAAACCTCCCACTTTTCGTAATCGATATATACCTTTTGACCCTCGGTCGCGATGACGCGCTTGATTATCGGCTCGCCGTTATCGCCGTGGCTTTCGGGGTTGATAACAACAATATCGCCGGTTTTCGGGGTATAGAAAAGGTCGGAAATTATAAGCTTATCCTTATCGTGAAGCGTATCCATCATCGAATCGCCGTCGACAGAAACGTAGCGGAAGACGAAAAGGAACAAAATCATCATAAGCGAAAGCGCATAGCAAAAGGTTTCGATATAATCGTAAATATGCGTCAACGCCGAAGGCTTTTCCTTTTTCTCTTCGAGCGCAGCAGGCGTTTCGTCGGATTCTTCGTCGGATTCGCTTTCGGGCTCTTCCTCGGCTTCGTTGCCGACAGAAAGCTTTGCGGCGGAAAAACCTCTTTCAACGGTTTCGAGATCGATGTAAACCGTTTCGTCGTTCACCGCTTCTGGGATTCCGGTATTTTCTGCGCCTTTTTCTTCGGGCTTGTTATCGAATTCGTTCATTAATATCCGTCCTAACTTTTAATAAAAAAGCAAAGGTGTCTGCGAAGAAACGCAGACACCAAAGAGTCGATTTAGATTTTTTCCTTGACCTTAGCGTTCTTGCCGACCTTATCGCGAAGATAATAAAGCTTAGCACGGCGAACCTTACCGCGGCGAACAACCTCTACGGACTGTACGTTCGGGGAGTGAATGGGGAAGGTCTTTTCGGTGCCGACACCGTAGGAAACACGTCTAACGGTGAAGGTTTCGGAAATGCCGCCGTTCTTCTTGGAAATAACGGTACCTTCGAAGATCTGGGTTCTGACTCTTGTTCCCTCGACGATTCTCTGTGCTACCTTAACGGTATCACCAACGTTGAATTCGGGGATTTCGGTTTTAAGCTGCTCATTTGTAAATGCTTTCAAAATATCCAAAGCTTTTACCTCCATTTTTCTTAGGCGTTCGTACTGAGCCGCAGAGGACCGCCCGTAATTTAACGACCAATTATATCACGAAAATCAAGAAAAATCAAGTGTTTTTGCGCATTTTTCTATATTTTTTGCGATTTACAATATATTGTGCGCGCTTTGGCTCTTATTGCCCAACCGATTGTGTTATTTCGGCAATTTACGCAAAGGTATTGTAAGAACAAACGTCAGCAATAATGCAACGATCATATTTCCGAGCATATAGCTGCCGTTGTAAACAAGCGAATAGAGATAAGACATATCGCTTGTAAATTGCATTCCGAATATCTCCATCGTGTCGCCGAACGCGATTTTATATATCGTCACGCCCGAAATGAAGTGAATCACAAATCTTGCAAGCGATGCCGCAACGGTACCTGCGGTAAGGCCCCATTTTTCGTTCCTGAAAAAGCCCGCAACGCCGACTGCGCCGTATGCCAAAACGTAATCGAGCAATACGCTGGGAAGCCCCCAACCGATACCGCCCGCGATTAGACATTCGATAAGCCCGAGCGCAAGCCCCGCGGGTATTGCCCAGCGCGCGCCCCTGCGCCAGCCGAGAATAATTATCGGCACCATAACGAAATCGATACTTCCGCCCTGCGCCCAAAGGTCGATTCGAAACGGCGGAAAGCGCAAAAGCGAAAATACGGTTGCAAGCGCGATCATAATAGCCGCTTCGCAAAGTGCGCGGAGATTTAGTTTAATTTTTCTTTTTGTCATAAAATTTTTCCTTTCCGGAACCGCGAAAATACGCGCACAAAACATAAAAAACCCCGAAAACATAAGCTTTCGGGGTTGATTACAATGAGTATTGCGCACAAACAGCTTGTGCGCGCTCCCTACGGCGGCATTATCCGCATCAGGTTCCTCGGGTATGTTCTCAGCCGTGTTTTAAAAAACACAGCACCCCGTTAATATTAATTTTTTAAGCAGAGCTCTTGCTTGCAAATACTATAACGCTAAAAACGCAATTTGTCAAGAGGAAATTTCGCTTTCGCTGTATTCCTTTACCGTTACGGCTTCGCCGAATTGCTTATAGCTTACCTTTGCAACCACGTGAAGCGAAACGGTGTATTCGCTTTCGGGCACGCTGTACCCCGGCACGTATGCGGGGGTATCGTAAAGCTTCATATCGAATTCGTAGCGAACGCCTATAACTCTGCCTTCGGCAACGGTATAAACGCAGGTCGTTTCGCTGTATTCGGTTTTATCCTTTTGCGGCTGCTTCAAAACGTCGACAAGGTCGTAAATATCGCCCCCGACAACGCTTTCGCACACGGCTTCGGTATCCTTGCGCATAACGGTGTAGGTTGTTCCCACCATACTTTCGCTTACCGCTATACCTTCGGTCTGTTCGGGAAGCGTGAACATCGGGCCGTAGGGGAACTTTGCAAGAAGCTCTTCGGTATCACGCGGGACCTCGGTGGCTTTGCCGCTTTCGACCGAAACAAGCTTGCCGTTCGCGATATAGTTTTCGGAATTCGCCGAAACGCCGAAATAGGTCTGGCTGAAAACCGCGCTTGCCGTTTTCTTTGCCCTGTCGCATTCGGCTTCGCCGTAGGCGTAATACATCGCAACGCCCTGACCGAAGCTTATTTCGAGCATATAGTCACCCGAAAAAGCCGTTTCGGAATTTGTGGCGTTTATTGCCGCCGAAAGCGTTTCGCTCGCGTCGCTTTGGGTTTCGCCTTCGCCGCAGGCGCAAAGCAGAAGCGCAAGGGTTAAAAGTAAAATCAAGAATTTTCTCATTTGGTTATAATTTCGCCGTTAACGTATGCAAACAGCTTTTCTCTTGCCTCGTTTACGTCCTCGACAAGCGCGTAATAGCTGCCCTCGCCGTCGATTGTGAAATAGCACTTCGAGGAGGAAACACGATAGAACACGATTTCGGGAGAATTCGTTTCGGTGTGTACCTTGATTCTAAGATATTCCTCGGGAGTTTCGCCCTCGGCGGGGGTATATTCGTCCTGCATATAAATACCGATTATCGATTGATAGAGATATTTAAAGCTGGTAACGTCGTAGCTCTTGCCCTCGTACTTAACGTCGCCGAGCTTGCCTTCGGAATCGAGCGAAAGGTCGAATTCGTAGGTCTTGCCGTCTGCCGAAATTTCCATTTCGGTAATATCGACAATATATATCGAGAAGAGCGAATGGTCGAGATATTCAACGATATCCCAAGCGAGGAAGGGCGCGGTTTCTGCCGAAACCTCAACTATAACGTCGGTCGTCGCGTTGATTTTCTGTCCGTTAAGCTCGCCCTTGAAGGTCGAATAAATGTAATAATTGCCGTTTTCGTTGCGCTTCGAAACGTAAAGGTCGGTAATAACGCCGTCGTATTCAAAGCCGAAATGCTTATCGGGGTTATCGAGCCCGTATTCGGCAAGAATTTCGGTTTTAAGGCTTGTCGCGTCGCCGTTGTCGCCGAATCCGCAGGCAACAACGCGTTCGCCCTTGAGCGCCGCCATTATCTGCACAAAGTTATTGAAGTTCGACATATCAAGGAAGGAATAGTTCATACCGTTCTTGATATAGCTTGTCGGAGCGGTGAGCTTCCATTGTCCGCCGATTGCGCTGGAGGGCTGTGCGTCCTCGCCGTCGGCGTATATTCTTATTTCATCGAAAACAACGTAGGTTTGCGATTTTTGCGGCACGTCAAAGCCGATGCGCACGAATTTAACCGTGGTTTCATCGCTGAAGCTAAGCTCGTATCGCTTAATTGCTTTATCGCTGTGCGAAACAGAAATTTCGCCGTTTTCGATATCGTGCCAGTTAACCCCGTCGTAGGATTTTGTTACGGTAACCTTTGAGGGGAGGTATGCGCCGTTCGCTTCGTCGCGGAGCAAGCCGAAGTTTAGCTTATATTCGCCGTTCGCGCCGCTTCTTGCAAGCGCGGCTTCGATATAGGTCGCTTTTCCGTTCGAGCTGGTAAAGCCGCCGAAAACGTCGATATGTTTGTGCCAGCCGTCGGAATAGCCCGAATAATCGCTTACCGAGGTCTTATCCGAAATAACCTTTGTGAGCGAGGTGGTATCTATCGCGCTGAGGTTAGCCGCAGGGTTAAAATCGCCCATATTCTTGGCAACCGCGCTTACTCCGTCGCCGTAAAGGTCGATACGGATATCATCGATGGTAAGAAGCTGCTCGTTATTGGTTATCGCATTAACGATAGTCGGCTTCATAATAGCGGTCTGCGGGAGCGCGATAGATTCGTCAACAGCGCTTGTGGGAAGGAAGTATATAAAATCCTTGCTGAGATTCTGCACCAGCGTGTCCGATTCGCCCTCGTTCTTCGCGGGGGCAAAAATACCGCCGATATAACGCGCGTAGTAATAACCGCCTGTCGAGGAAAGGTCGCCTATATAAACGGTATGAAGGAAGTAGTTGCCGTTTGCATCGGTATCGCTCATAAGCGAAAAGTATGCCGAGGCGTCTTCCTTTTCGGCAAGACCGTAGTTTTCCCAGCTTTTGCCCTCGGGGAGCTTCATTTTACCGTAAGCCACTACGTAGCGGCAATCGGTGGTAAGCTGCGAAAACGCTTCGTCGTTATAGGCAACCGCGCGCGAAGCTCCGAAATAAAAATCGCTTCCGTCTTTATATATCGAGTATTCGCCGTGGGTGTTACCTACGGTAAGGAAGGATATCTGGCTTCTTTGAAGCGAGGGGAATATAAAGGGCGCACCCGCCGCGGTAACGGTATCGCCGTCGGTATCGTAACCGTCGAGCGCGCGAAGCGAAATTTCAAGCCCATCCTTGCCCAAAAGCGAAAGAATTGCGTTCGTGATAAGATTTTCGCCGTCGAAGGCATAATTTGTGCCGTCGTAAAGCTTTTTATAAAAATCGTCCTTCGCAATTTCCTTGCTGTTGCCGTTTGCTTCTATCTTAACGCCCGAAAAAGAGCTTTCGCCGTCGGTTTCAAGCTCGATATCGCGGTCTGCCGCGGCAATCGCTTCCGAAAAAAGGTAAATTCTTTCCCAATCTTCGTCGTCGCCGTCATATCCGCAAAGCGTTATTGTAACGTCGTCCTCGGTTTCGGCAAGCGCGTTCTTTACCTCATCGGTAAGAGTGTAAAAGGGGTCGCCTACCTCTTCAATGCCGTCGTCCTTAAAAAACACGGCGTATGACGTAAACAGCAGCACCGCCGCAAGCGCAGCAGATGCTATTACGATAATTTGTTTTTTCATTTAAAACATCCTTCTGTCAATTTTCGCGCGGGAAGTTTTCCCCGCGCGAAAAGGTTTTGCTATTACATATGTCGTCTGCGGAAAAATACGATAATGCCGCAAATAATGATTACCGCGGGGAGCACGGTGCAGATCGTCCAGGAGAGGAATCTTGCCGTACCCGTTTCGATATTAAGCGCGGTCGAGCCGAACTGACGCGACTCGATATCGGGCGCTACACGGTTTGCCGCGAAAATACGCGCGGAGGAGAGAACGACTCTCTTATTGCCGTAATTTGCCGAAATAAGGTGCGCGGTATCGGCAAATTCGGTACTGCCGATAAGCGAAACGTAGGAATATTCGGTAACGTTATTTTCGCCGTAGCCATATTTTGTCGAAAGCAGCATAAGCGGCATTTCGCCTTCGGTGCCGGCTTGGGTTTCGGTTGCCGATTTCGCGGTTTCGTAGGTGGTAAGCACGGTTTCGACCTTAAAGGAATCCTGCGTAAGGCCGTCGCGGATAACAAGCTCAACGCTTTCGGGGAGCGCGGTGGCAATAGTGCCGCCCATATCGCTTACCGTTTTGCGTATCTGGTAAGCCGCGCTTCCGTTTTGCTCGTCGCTGTTTATTTCGGGATATTTTGCGTTGATCGTGCTTACCGAGCCGAGCGAATGGCTTTCGTCGGTAACGCGGTACATCGGCTTATAATCGATACCCCAGTTATCGCTCAGCATCGACTGAAGATTGGGCAGAGCCGAGGTCTGCGAATCGACAAACACCATATATGAATTACGGCTTGCAAGATATTTGGTTATCTTATCGGTTTCGACCGTGGTAAGGTCGGTTACGGGGTCGTAGGTAATAAGTATCTCGGTACGGGGGTCGATATCCTCGGATTCGAGATTTGCGGTCTTTATTTCAAAGCCCGCGTCCTGAAGCACCGCCGCAAGACCTGCCGCAGACGAATTAAGAGAAAGCAGACCGTCCGCGCCGATAGGCTCGCCGTTGCCGTAGGTAAGCGTTACCACCTGCGATTCGGTAATAGAGCTTTGAAGCATAGCGGTGGTAAAGCGGTATTCGCCGTTAAAGGCGTGGTACGCGCCGTTTTCGTTAAGCGTGAAGAAGGAAGCAAGGTCGAGCACACGGTAGTGATACTTACCTTGAATTATAACGCTTGTAGCCGAAAGCTTGGTTGCCGATTCTTCTAAATATTTCTTTTCGAATTCGGGGTCGGTATCGAGCTCCTTATACTGCACCTTTACCGTACCCTTGTCGCCGTTTCCGTTGAATTCGCGCTGATAATTTTCGGCAAGGTCGCGAACTATACCGGTAAGGTTTATGCCGTTATAGTTGTTTTCCGCCATATCGAATTTATCACGCGCGGACATAAAGGTAATGGTTATATCAAGGTCCTTACCAAGCTCGGTAAGCAATCTTTCGGATTCCTCGCCGATAGAGGTAAAATCCTCTTGCGTTAGGTCGACCGTTAAATCGCCCGAAAGCGAAAGCGCCGAGAAGAAAAGGTTTATCGCGATCACGAGTGCGATAAACACTACCGTGAACACAACCGAAAGCGAGCCGTATTTATAACGGCGGTTATCTCTTACGGCGGTATTTTTTTTGTTGCTCATTTCGTTTACCGCCTTTCTTTATGCCCAACGGCGTTTTTCGATAACGCGCGTTGTGAGAAATACTGCGATAGCCGCAAGGCTGATGTAATAAATTATCGCGGAAATGTCGAGCATCTGGTTGGTGAACGGCACGAATCTGTCGATAACCGAAAACCATTTAAGCACCGTGCGCCAGAACGTGCTTTCGACAGAGCCCGCAATAAGGCTTATAAGAAGCATAGCCGCGTTAACGCCCATAGCCGAAACCGCCGCAATAAGCTGGTTTTCGGTAAGCGAGGAAAGCAAAACGCCTATTGCAAGGAACGCTGCGCCGAGCAGGAATATACCGAAGATATTCATAAGTATCGATACCGCGTTCGGTGTGCCGTACATAAACAGAAGCACGAAATTAAAGCTGTTTGCAACAAAGGTCGCCGCAAATACGGTAAGCGCCGCAAGGTACTTACCCAAAACTATGCCGAGTATCGAAACGGGGCTGGTTAAAAGTATTTGGTCGGTCCTGCTTTTTCTGTCCTCCGAAAAGGATTTCATAGTTAAAAGCGGAAGAAGGATAGCGAATATCGCCATCATCCATATAAAATATTGACCCAAGCTTTCGGTGCTCGGAGCATCGAGCATAAGCGTACATTGCGAGAATACCAAGCCCGAAACGACAAGGAACATACCGCAGAAAATATATCCGATAGGTGTGAGAAAATACGATTTCAGCTCACGTGTATATATTGCAAACATTTATTTCACACCTTTCTTTGTTTTCTTGCCGTTATCTTTATCCTTTTCCTTGCCGACAAGGCGCATAAATATGTCTTCGAGGCTCAATTCCATACCTTCAAGACCTATTAACGGCCAATTTCTGCCCGAAAGAAGCGCAAACAGCGGTTTTCGTATATCCACTCTTTCCTGCGATTCTATCATATAGCTTATACTGTCGGTATCTCTCTTGCCCAAAACCTCTGCCGTTTTAACGCCGCCGAGCGAGCGCAAAGCCTTAAGCACCTCTTCCTCGGGGCCGACAATTTTTGCAACAAGCTTCCGCGAGCCGTCGACCGCGTTTATAAGGTCTTCGGTCTTTTCGTTTGCAACGATTTCGCCCTTGTTGATAACAACGATCCTGTCGCAAACCGCCTGAACCTCGGGCAGAATATGGGTAGAAAGTATTATCGTATGCTCGCGACCGAGCATTTTTATAAGGTTTCTTATTTCGATAATCTGTCGCGGGTCAAGACCTATCGTCGGCTCGTCGAAAATAAGCACCTTCGGGTTGCCGATAAGAGCCTGCGCGATGCCCACTCTTTGGCGGTAGCCCTTCGAAAGGTTCTTTATAAGTCGGTTGCCGACGTCCCAAATCTTTACAACCTCGCATATTTCCTTCAAATGCTGCTTTCTCGGAAGCTTACAGCCCTTTAAATCGTAAACGAAGTTCAAATATTCAAGCACCGTCATTTCCACGTAAAGCGGCGGAATTTCGGGCAAAAAGCCGATATCCTTTTTTGCCTTCAAGGGCTCTGCGAGTATATCGGTACCGTCGATCTTAACGCTTCCGCTGTCTGCCGAAAGATATCCGGTTATAATATTCAGCGTGGTACTCTTGCCCGCACCGTTCGGACCGAGAAAGCCCAATATTTCGCCTTCCTTGACCTCGAACGATATTCCGTTTACCGCGTGCTTATTACCATAGCTTTTCCGAACGTCAGTAATTTCAACCATATTTAGTTTCAGTTCCCGCGGCAAAGGTGGTTTTTTCCGCTGCATAAGCTCCGCGCGGGCGTTACCCGCAACAAATCCGCAACGTATAAAAACTTCTTTCGCCCCTCGGGACGCTCCTTTTTATCTATTATCTATTATCTATTATCTATTATCTATTATTTCTTATCTTCTTTTTCTATCTTGATTCCCAATTCGGCAATCGCCTCTGCGGGTACCTCTGCGGGGCAGTCGGTCATCAATTCCTTTGCGTTCTGCATCTTGGGGTATGCAACAACGTCGCGCAGGCTGGTCGCGCCGACCATCTGCATTACCAAACGGTCAAGACCGATACCCATACCGCCGTGAGGAGGCGCACCGTAACGGAACGCTTCGAGCAGGTAGCCGAATTTGACCTGTGCTTCTTCCTTGGAAAGACCGAGCAGGTCGAAAATCTTTGCCTGAAGCGCGGGGTCGGTTATACGGATAGAGCCGCTCGAAAGCTCGATGCCGTTAAGCACCAAGTCGTAAGCCTTTGCGCGCACCTTGCCCTTATCGCTGTCGAGATATTCGATGCATTCGTCCATAGGACTGGTGAACGGGTGGTGCATTGCAACCCATTCGCCCGATTCGTAATCGTATTCAAAGAAGGGCATTTCGACAACCCAAAGGAAGTTATAACCGCTTCTTTCGATATTAAGTCTGTTTGCCGCTTCAACACGGAGCTGACCGAGCTGTGTGAGCACCTTGTTGTTATCGCTGTCGGCAAGAATAAGAAGAATATCGCCCTTTTCGCATTCTGCCGCCGCATAAATCGCGTTCAGCTCGTCCTCGGTCATATGCTTAAGGAAGCTGCCGCTGTCGGCTTCGCCTCTCTTTACCCAAGCCAAGCCCTTTGCGCCGCAGCCCTTTGCATATTCGCCGAGCTTATCGATATCCTTGCGCGAAAGCTTTTCTGCATAACCCTTGAGGTTAAGCGCACGAACAGAGCCGCCCGCTTCGATAGCCGAAGCAAACACGGGGAATCCGCAACCCTTAAGCGCATCGCTAAGATTGATTATTTCCATACCGAAACGAAGGTCGGGCTTGTCCGAGCCGAAGCGTTCCATACATTCGCGGAAGGTGTATCTGGGAAGCGGAGTGGGAATATCCACGCCCATACAATCCTTGAAAATGTGCTTTATGAGTCCTTCGCCGACAGCTAACACGTCATCGGTATCGACGAACGACATTTCCATATCTATTTGCGTAAATTCGGGCTGACGGTCTGCGCGAAGGTCTTCGTCACGGAAGCAACGCGCGATTTGGAAATACTTATCGAAGCCGGCAACCATAGAAAGCTGTTTATAAAGCTGGGGCGATTGCGGAAGCGCATAGAAAGAGCCCTTATGCACGCGCGAGGGCACGAGATAGTCACGCGCACCTTCGGGGGTGGATTTTATAAGAATGGGGGTTTCTATTTCAATAAATCCGTTATCGCAAAGATAGTCGCGCACCGATTTTGCAACCTTTGCGCGGAAGATTATGTTGTTTTGCAAAACCGGACGGCGAAGGTCGAGATATCTGTGGGTCAATCTCAATTCCTCGTTGGTTTTGCAATCGTCGGTTATATCGAAGGGGGGAGTTTCGCTTTCGCCGAGCACGCGCACCGAGGAAGCGAAAATTTCGATATTACCCGTGGGAATATCGGGGTTTTTGCTCGAACGCTCGCGCACTACGCCGATTGCCGAAACAACGTATTCGGTTTTTAATTCAAGTGCCTTTGCGAAAACCTCTTTTTCGCTGTTTTCGTCGAAAGCAAGCTGAACTATACCGCTTCTGTCGCGCAGGTCGACAAAGACAAGGCTGCCCAAATCGCGCGCCTTCTTTACCCAACCCATAACACAAACGGTTTCGCCTATATTACATTCTCTTAAATCGCCGCAATAGTGGGTGCGGCGTTCGTTTCCAAGTAATTCTGCCATTTTATGCCTCTATTTTCTTATCTCGTTAATTATAGCTTCCACGCTTAAAGCAACCTTTATTCTGTCGCCGCCGCGCATATCGCGAAGCTCGGCAACGCCTTCGGCGATTTCGTTATCGCCAACAACAAGCACGTAATCCGCGCCTGCCTTGTCGGCATATTTCATCTGCGCCTTTAAGCTTCTGCCGCAAATATCGGTTTCCGACGGAATGCCGTTTTCGCGCAGTCTTTGCGCAAGCAGGAACGCGCTTTCCGAAGCGCCCTCTCCGAGCGGTGCTATATAAATATCACAGCCGTTTTTAAGCTCGGGTACTAAATTTTCGTCCTTCAATGCCTGAATAAGACGGGTAATGCCCATACCGAATCCGACTGCGGGCAATTCGGGGCCGCCTATCGAGGAAAGCAAGCCGTCGTATCTGCCGCCGCCGCAAACCGTGCTTTGCGCGCCTATCGAATCGACGGTAAATTCAAACACCGTGCCGGTATAATAATCAAGTCCGCGGACTATCGAGGGGTCAACAACGTATTCGACACCGCAAGCGTCGAGCAGCTTTTTAAGCTTTTCGAAGTGGCTTTCACAGCCGCCGCACAAATGCTCGAGCGTTTTGGGCGCGTTTTTCGCAATACCCGAGCAAACGGGGCTCTTGCAATCGAGCACGCGAAGCGGGTTTTTCTGCAATCTTTCGCGGCAGGTATCGCAAAGCTCGCTTTCATACTGCGAAAAATAATCGAGCAACGCCTTGCGGTAGCTCGGTCTGCATTCGGGGCAGCCGATAGAATTTATACGCAAGGTTACCTTTGTAAGCCCAAGCTTTTTAAACAAACCGTCGGCAAGCAATATGACCTGCGCGTCTGCTTCGGGAAGACTGCTTCCGTAAAGCTCGGTGCCGAACTGCCAAAATTCGCGGCTTCTGCCCGCTTGGGGCTTTTCGCGTCTGAAAAAGTTCGAAAGGTAAAACAGCTTTAGCGGCATCGCGCCGGCATAAAGACCGTTTTCAATAACAGAACGGGCAACGCCTGCCGTTCCCTCGGGACGAAGGGAAAGACTGCTCCCGTCCTTATCGATAAACGTGTACATTTCCTTGCCGACAACGTCGGTCGTGTCGCCCACACCGCGGCAGAAAAGCTCTGTCGCTTCGAAAGTGGGCATTCTTATTTCCGAAAAGCCGTTAATACGCGCGGTTTCGCGCACGGCGTTTTCGATATACTGCCAAAGCCCGATATCGGCAGGAAGGATATCGAGCGTACCCTTCGGCTTCTGTATTTTATTCATAATTAAAATGCTCCTGCTCCGTTTTTAAGATTTGTACGCCAGTCGAGGTCGCCTCTGTCAAGCGCGAGGACAAGCGCTTCCGCCGTTGCAATATTCGTCGCAACGGGGACGGTATATTTATCGCAAAGCTTAACCAAGTTAAGCTCGGTTTCCGCGTATTCGGTATCGTTATTCGTGTCGCGCAGGAGAATAAGCAGGTCGACCTCGTCGTATGCTATCTTCGAAGCGATCTGTTCAATGCCCCCGTGCGAGCCCGAAAGCAATTTTTCTATATTAAGGCCCGTCGCTTCGGATATGTATTTACCCGTAATTGCGGTCGAGCAGATATTGTGTCGGGAAAGAATTCCGCAATATGCGATGCAAAATTCGGTAATAAGCTCTTTTTTCTTATCGTTGGCAATAATAGCAATATTCAATTTCTATTCCTCCCTTATTTCCTTGTTTACCTGCGGCGCTATCCCCTTATATGCACCGCGTTTTTTCGGCGATTCCGCCCCCGCAAACAAAAGCACGCGCTCTCCGCAAAGCCGTTGGGCTATGTTGTAAAATGCGGCTTCCCATTTGCTCGCCTTTTTCTTCATATCGCCCATAAACGCAAGCTCCGCCGCTTCTTGCGAAGCCTGAAGCTTTTCGCCGTACGGCACAACGCCGAGCAGGCGTACCGAGGAGCGGTTGATTATTTCGATAATATCGGGCAGCTTGCCCTTTTCGGCGAAGCTCGCGCGGTAGCCGTTAACGATAAGCGATTGCTTGTTAATGCCCATCGCCGAAAGCCTTGCCGCCGTTTTTTCCGCCGCACGCACAGAGGTCGATTGATGAAGCGTAACTATTACCGCCTCGTCCGCCGTTGCGGCAAACGCCATATAATAGTCGGTCATTTCGGCACAGGAATCGATTATTATAAAATCAAATTCGTTCCGTACCTCGTTTATAAAATCCGCAAAAGCCGATTTCGACAGCTTTTCATCGGTAAGATTCATCGGCGCGGGAATGAAGGAAAAGCCCGTTTCGCTTCCGACGTCACACATCGCCGCCGTCGGCGAGCATCTGCCGGTGAGCACGTCGCTGCAATCGAAAAGCGTTTCGCTTTCCAAGCCGAGCACCATATCCATACAGCGCATACCGAAGTCGCCGTCGATAACCAGCACCTTGTTTCCGAGCGCGTGAAGCGTTGCCGCAAGATTCGCCGAAACGGTGGTCTTTCCGACGCCGCCCTTAAAGCCGGTAACAAATATTACTCTGCCCAGAGCCGATCCCTCCCTTTTAAAACCTCAATACAGTCATACACGATAATAATATCATTAATTGTGCCTATTGTCAAGAAAAAAAGACTTTATTATGCTATTAAATTATAAGTTTTTAACAAATTTTCTGTGAATAAAAAAGAGCGGCACCGCCGCTATCGATTTACAGACAAAGTATATTGAGAGAAAAACTTTTTGGAAAAAGCTTTTCTCTCAAACTCTCTTTTTAAAAATCTTTAAGAACAAAATCGATATTTATCGATCTTCAAGGTATAATCTGCATATTGATTTTGATTTAAGGCAAAAAGATATGCAAAATATTATCGTCTTTATTTGAATAGAACTGCGGGGTTACACCCGAAAGTTCGGGGATATCCGTATATTTCGATTTATAAACAAGCTCGTTTACAGCCTGCTCGAGCTCTTGTGCCGAGCCGAATTTAATATGTATTATCTGCGAGCCGGTCTGTTCCGAAACGGCGGTGCAAACATCCGAAAAATCGTATTTTTCGAGATAGCTCTGCTCGTAATGGAAGAAATTGTATTCGGTCGAATCGCAAACAGGAATATCGAACGTCGGGTCGGGCGTGTGGGTATCGTAAAGCTCGCTGTCGGTAACGCAGAAATATCCGTAATTTGCGCCCTGCGGTGCAAGAAGCCTGCCGCGGTCGTCCTCAAGCTCGTTTTCGTCCCAGGTAATGTCTATCCAATATTCGTCGCCGCCGAGAATTACGTAGTTCCAAGCGTGTCCGCCGCCCGCATCACCCTCGACGTATTCCGCCTCGATGCCGAGTATGCCCATAATAAGCTGAAAAGTCTTTGCGTAACCGTCGCAAACGCAGACCTTGTTCACAAGACAGCCGTAAACGGTATGCGATTGCTGGCTCGAGGCGCGCTGTACGGTATTATTCATCTCTTCGAGGCAAACGTAATCGTATTCGGCGTTAACAACAAGATAATCGTGGACGAACTTCACCTTGTCGTAATCGCTGTTCAGCGTGTCCGCCATAGAGGCGATGCGCGTTGCCTCGGTCAGCACGGCTTCGATATAGCCGTCCTTATCGGAGGTATATTGCCAATAATCGTAAAACGAGGGGTTAATTATAAGCGTGTAACCGCTCGATGCATATTCGCCGTTACAGCTCCAGCCGCCGTTCAGCCAGAAAAATTCGGGAAAATCGTAATAAAGCGCGTCGTACGCCTGATAAAGCGCTTCGACGTAGCCGTCGTAATCGTCGGTATGTATTCTTATTTCGGATCTGCCCGCCGCTATACCGTCGCGGAGCGCGGAGTAAATGATTTTTTCGTCGGAATCGAGCTGATCATACATATTTCTGTGCTCAGGCAGAGTATAGCCGATATCCGAGATCTCGGTCATATCAATGCTGTATCCGTAATCGCCGCCCGAAGCGTCACCGTCGTCCGATGCAAAATTTTTTACTGCGAACGCGATGCAGGCGATAATAAGAATCGTAAATATCAAATTGCCCTTTTTCATTCGGAGTCACCCCTCTCCATCGCCTCTAAATCGTCGAGAGTGGTGTCTTCTTTGTTCTTCAGCTCGGGATATTTCACGCCGAGCAGACCGAATGCGACCTCGTCGTCGACACGGTCGACCGCCGAAAGCCAGCGCAGATATACGAAGCAGATTGCGAAAAGTATAAGTATCGCCGCGTAATAAATAGCCGTAACCGTTTCGGAATCGAAAAGCTCGGTAAAGCTGTAAAAGCCGTGCACCGCTATCGGCAAAGCAAGGCTTACAAAGAGCCAATGTCCGCTTTTAACCGGCTTTTCTATCTTTATCACGCCCTCGCCCTCAAGAATTTTTTCCTTCTTCTTGGCGAGCAGCCACATATGCCACGCGGTATATGCAACGCCCATAAGGATGCCGAATATCATATGTGCGGGCACGCTTGTGAGCGAGCGTATAACAAAGGTGTCCCAGCCGTCCATAACGGCAAAGCGCACGTTTTCTGCCGCCGCAAAGCCGAGCGACACAAAAACCGAATACACAACACCGTCGAAAAGGTGCGAAAAGTTCTTGTTTTTAAAGGTTATAAGGTATAAAACCAGCCATTTTGCCGCTTCCTCGATAACCGCTATCGCGATAAAACCGCAAAGCAGGCTGTGCTTTACCTTTGCGCCGGTCGATAAAAAGGTGGCAACGCCGGTAAGGCTGTATTCAATGTCCGCGGCAAAAACACCGTCGAACAAACCGATTATTGCGTTTTCCGCCAATATTGCGGGTAAATAAAGCGCGCCGCCCGCCAAAAACAAAAGCAAAAGCAGACCGATAGGCTCCTTTTCCACCCTGTCCTTCGCGTAAATGTACCAGCACAAAAGAAGCGCGGGCACCAACGCAAGAAACGAAATGCCGATGTAATTCATATATGTCCCTCCTTGGGTTTTTTAATATTGTAGCACAGCTTGACGAATTTTGCAATATTCCGCCGCCGCAACCCCGCTTTGTGTTTTTGAAAAGCCCTTTTTCGTCTTTTTTTCATAGCCGTAACATATACATCAACAAAACCCTTTTACGGAGTTGATGTAATGTTTACTGACGAAATAGAAACACGCGTGGCGGAAATCGCCGAATATGTCGCCTCTACGGGAATAACCGTTCGCGCCGCCGCAGAAAAATTCGGAGTAAGTAAATCAACGGTGCACAAGGACCTTACCGAGCGGTTGAAGCGTATTGACAGCGAGCTCTTTACAAAGGTATCCGAAATTCTTGCAAAAAACCGCGCAGAGCGGCATCTTCGCGGCGGCTATGCAACCAAGCGCAAATACGATTCCGCAAGAACACAAAACGCCAAGAGCAAAAAGCGACCCGCCCTTGACAAACCGCGGAAAGCAAAGTAAAATAGAAAAAAACACAGGTGTTTTTCGGAGCAAAAATGAAGGAAGACAAAACAAACGCGATGCGCGTGCTCGACTCGGTCGGCGCGGAATATATCGCACATTCCTACGAAACAAAAAACGCTCTTTCGGGCGTGGAAATAGCAAAAAGGCTGGGATATGACGAAAGCGTTGTTTTTAAAACGCTGGTCACCGTCGCTGCGTCGAAAAAGCACTATGTGTTTATCGTCCCCTCGGCAAAGGAGCTTGATTTAAAGAAGGCGGCGGCAAGCGTTAAAGAAAAATCGGTCGCGATGATAAAACAAGCCGAACTTTTGCCGCTTACCGGCTATGTTCACGGCGGATGCTCGCCCGTGGGAATGAAGAAATTTTTCGATACCGTAATAGACATTTCTTCCGAGGATAAAGAAAAGATAATCGTTTCGGCAGGCAAAATCGGCAGGCAGATAGAAATTAGTCTTGCCGAGCTTCGCAAGGCGATAAAAATAGGCTCTGCCGACATCACGAGGTAAAAATGATAAAGCTTCTTGCAAAAATATTTATAAAGGAAAGCAAAAACACCGAAAGCGCGGAGGTACGCAGAAGATACGGCGTGCTTTGCGGCGGTTGCGGTATCGCTTTGAATATGCTGCTGTTTCTGTTAAAGCTGTTTGTGGGAACGCTCACCGCATCGGTAGCGGTAACGGCGGACGCTTTTAACAACATCTCCGACGCAGGCTCTTCGGCGGTAACCATGGTCGGATTCCGCCTTGCGGGCAAAAAGCCCGATCCCGAGCACCCCTTCGGCCACGGCAGAATAGAATATATCTCGGGGCTTATAGTTGCGATGCTCATTTTCGTTATGGGTTTTGAGCTTATCGCCTCGTCGGTAAACGCGATAATCGATCCCCAACCGACAGAAATAAACATTCTTTCGGCGGGAATACTTGTTTTTTCGGTCATCGTAAAGCTGTATATGTTCTTTTACAACCGCGCAATAGGCAAAAAGATAGGCTCTGCGGCGATGATCGCAACGGCATCCGACAGCATCGGCGACGCCTGCGCGACCTTTGCAGTGCTTGTTTCGCTCGTGGTTTCGCGCATAACGGGACTGCTTATCGACGGATATATCGGGCTTCTTGTGGCGGCGTTCATACTTTTTGCGGGCTACCGCGCCGCAAAGGAAACTATCGAGCCGCTTTTGGGTATGCGACCCGATAAAGAGCTGGTCGACGAGCTTGAAGCACTCGTACTCTCGCACGAGCCGATAACCGGTGTTCACGACCTTATTCTTCACGATTACGGCCCCGGCAGAAGGTTTCTTTCGCTTCACGCCGAAGTGCCGATGACCGAGGATATTTTGCACGTTCACGACGTTGTGGATAATATCGAAATAGAAATTTTCGAGCGATTCGGGATAGAAACGGTTATTCACACCGACCCTATCGACACGCGCGACCCGCGCTTGAACGAAATTAAGCAAACCGTGCGCGACCTGCTTTGCGGCTTGGGAGCGGGAATGAAGGCGCACGATTTCCGTATAGTCCCCGGTAAGACCCACACAAATATCGTCTTCGACATAGCCGTTCCTGCCGACAGCACTTTAGATACCGACGCACTTAAGCTTGCCGTTTCGACAGCGGTAAGCGCAAAAAATCCCGAATACCGTTGTGTTATCCGCATAGACAGAGATTATGCGTAACCCTCAAGTTTTTACTTACCTTTTATCTTTTATCTATTATCTATTATCTATTATCTAAAAAAGCTCCCATCGAAGGGAGCTTTTTATATTTATTCAAAGTATCTGTATTTCTTGCCGTTCGAGAGAGTGATAAACTTACCGCCGACGCTTCCGTCGAGAATAAAGCCTTCTTCACAAGATTCGCGAACGTTCGCTTTTGCCTTGCCGCTTATCGCACGCTCGATATCGCCGCAGACCGCCGCCGCGGTGGGAAGCGAGCCCGCGCCCTGACCGTAGAACACTACCTCGCCCACAGCCGAGCCGGTTACGCTCACGGCGTTAAACGCTTCGCGGATAGCGTGGAAAAGGCTGTCCTTGCCGACGAGGTGGGGA
The DNA here is from genome assembly GCA_045533335.1 of Eubacteriales bacterium. Classification (GTDB taxonomy): domain Bacteria; phylum Bacillota; class Clostridia; order Oscillospirales; family CAG-382; genus Coliplasma. Next base: position 10,253 of record JAZSHQ010000053.1, on the reverse strand, counting down.
GCCACAAGAATTCTCGCCTTGTCGCCGACTCTTTCGGCAACCGCGATAAGACGGATAACGCAGCCGAGCTGTTCTGCAAGCGCGATATCCTCGCTTGTTACGTTTTCGATACCCTCGATGTGGGGAATCGATTCGTAGGAAATATATTTATTAAGCGCGATACCCGCAAGAATTGCGATTTTTCTTGCCGCGTCGAGCCCCGCAAGGTCTGCGTGGGGGTCTGCTTCGGCGTAACCGAGCTCCTGCGCGGTCTTTAACGCCTCTTCGAGCGATTTACCCTCGCTCTGCATCTGGGTAAGAATATAGTTCGTAGTACCGTTGAGAATACCCGCAACACGCAAAATATCGTCGCCCATAAAGCAGTTATTAAGCGGTGCGATTATGGGAATACCGCCGCCGACCGATGCTTCGTAAAGATAAACGACGCCGTTTTCCTTTGCCGCCTGTTCCAACTCACGTCCGTATTTATCGACAACCGCCTTGTTGGAGGTAACGACGTTCTTGCCCGCCTTGAGCGCGGCAAGGCTGAATTTATATGCAACGCCGTCGCCGCCCATCGTTTCAACAACAACGCTTACGCTTTCGTCGTTGATGATCTTTTCGAAATCGGTGGTGACCCTATCGCCCAGCGGGTGGTCGGGGAAGGTGCGGAGGTCGAGAATATATTTAATGTTGACTTCGTTAAGCGGCTTTTTGCTCGCGCGCGAGATAACCTCGTAAACGCCGCCGCCGACAGTACCGAAGCCGAGTATGGCAATGTTCGTCATAGCGATAATACTCCAATTTTATAAAATCAATCTATTCTATCACAACATTTAAGATATTTCAAGTGTTTTTTGGCAGTATGCACACTCAATCGTTGGTTGAGTTGCTCGAAACCTTATAATAAACTATTGCAATTTGATAATTATAGGTGTAAAATTAAGGCATCTCTTTGGATTTTTGGTTTTTAAAAGGTACAGGTAAAAAATTGAAAACTGTTTTTGTAGACAAGATACCGTCTGTGGTATCGCAATATTTCGCCTCCGAAGGCATTAACGGCGAAAACACCCTTCTTGCGCTGCGCAGCGACCTGCGCGCGGACGGAAGCAGGGGCGATTGCTTTGTTATGCTTACCGAAAGCGAGGCTTTGGTTGCCGAGGGCATAATCGAATTTACCTCGGCGGGGCGCGCCGCAAACGGCAACACCGTGCGAAGCGAGGAATTTAAAATAAGCCGCTCCGAACGCTTTGCTCTTTCGGAGCTTGGCGAGCCGAAAGCCGAACAGCTTATTTCGACAGGCAGAGTGGTTGCCCAAATAAACGGTAACGACAAGCTTATTTTTAACTTTTCGTCCGCCTGCAAGCACGGTGCCGCGGTGTTCTGCCGCGCCGTGGAGGATATTAAAAAGGAAGGCAAGCTCGATTTCGAAAGCTACAAGGAAGAAAATTACGAGCTGCACGTCTGTCCGAAATGCGGCAAACGCTACCCCGACGAGGAATTAAAAATATGCCCGAACTGTATGGACAAGGCGCGACTTGTGAAGCGGCTTGCAACGCTGTTTTTCCGTTACAAGCGTTCGATAGCGATGGTGCTTATCTCCTTTGCGCTTATCGCGGGCTTGGGCGTTATCACCCCCTATATCAGCAACGAAAAGCTTTACGACGAGGTGCTTGCCAACCCCAATTCCGTAGCGGTCGACGTTTTAAAAATCGTGCTTCTTATCGTCGGCGTTCGTATCGCCGCGCTTTGCGTAAACCTGCTTTCGGGCGCAATAAGCTCGACGGTTGCGGCAAACGTCACCTACGATTTGAAAAAGATGATTTTCAACACGATAAGCAACCTTTCGCTCGGGTTTTTCACAAACCGACAAACCGGCGGGCTTATGACTCAGGTCAACAGCGACAGCCTAACGCTTTATTGGTTTTTCTGCGACGGCTTTCCCTATCTCGTGCTGAACATCGTTCAGCTTGTGGTAATAATGTGCGTAATGCTTTCGCAAAACCTTGTGCTCGCGCTTTACACCTTCGTTACCATTCCGCTGTTCTTCCTTGCATTTAAGTTTATATTCAATATTTTCGACAAGCTCCACGCAAAAAGCTATTCCAAGCGCCGCTCCTTTAACTCGCTGGTTTCCGACGTTTTAAACGGTATGCGCGTTGTTAAATCCTTCTCGCGCGAGGATGAGGAGCTAAACCGCTTCGGCAAGCGCAACCGCGATTTGGCAGAGGCGAGAAACGATATCCAAACCTTCTCGGCGCGTATTTATCCCTTTTTGTATTACCTTCTCCGCATCGGCTCTTACGTTGTTTGGGGTGTCGGCGGTTGGCAGGTAATGAACGCTACGGGTGATATGAGCTACGGACGCTTAATGGCGTTTATCGGCTATTTCTCGCTCATATACGGCCCGATCGAACAGCTTGCCGACGTTTCGAACTGGTGGAGCGAAACTCTTAACGCGATACAGCGTCTTTTCGAAATACGCGACGCACAGCCCGAGGTACGCGAATCCGAATCGCCGATAGTCCCCACTGTTTGCAAGGGCGAGGTCGAATTCCGCGACGTTACCTTCTCCTACGTTGAAAACCGTAAGGTTATCGACGGCGTAAGCTTTAACATCCCCGCAGGCTCAACGCTCGGCATTGTCGGGCAAACCGGCGCGGGCAAAAGCACGCTTGCAAACCTTTTAACAAGGCTTTACGACGTAAAAACCGGCGGCGTTTATATCGACGGGGTGAACATAAAAGACCTTCCCTTCGAATTTCTGCGCGAAAACATCGCGATAGTATCGCAGGAAACCTATCTTTTCCGCGGAAGCATACTGGATAATATCCGCTACGCCTGCCCGAACGCGACGAGAGAACAGGTCATCGCGGCGGCAAAAACAGCCTCGGCGCACGATTTTATAGTAAAATACCCCGATGGCTACGATACCGAAATAGGCTTTGGCAAAAAAGACCTTTCGGGCGGTGAAAAACAGCGTATATCTATTGCGCGCGCGCTGCTTCGCAACCCGAAGATACTTATTCTCGACGAAGCCACCGCGGCGATGGACACCCAGACCGAGCGCAACATTCAAGCCGCGCTTGACAGACTTACCAAAAACCGCACCACGGTTATTATCGCGCACAGACTTTCGACCCTGCGTGATGCCGACAAGCTTATTGCAATAGAAAACGGACGCGTTGCCGAAAGCGGCACGGCGCAGGAGCTTTTAAAACAAAAGGGTGTTTACCACAAGCTCTACAAGCTTCAGGCAGAGGCATTAAAAACCGTTGGTATTGCCGAATAAATAACGATTAAGAAGTGATATTATGGAAAACAGAAACGAAAATTTTCTCGATCTGGCGGAGGTGACCTACCTCACCGCCGAAAATTCGCGCTTTTACCGCACCGAAAACGGGTTCCCCGCGCTCGAGGCGGTGCTTCCCAAGTTCGGCGACGACCTTGAAGAAAAGCAGGACAAGACCCCCGTTAAGCAGGACCTCGGACGGGTATTTTTCCACCGTTGCTTCCCCTTCGAAACCCCCGACGAATACATATCGGTGCTTAACAAGGACGGCCGCGAATACGCGATGATACGCAACCTAAACGAGCTTCCCGCCGAAGCGCAGGAGATCATCCGCGCCGAGCTGAACAGAAAATACCTTTGCCCCACCGTGAAAAGGATAAAATCGCTTAAGGAAAAGCTCGACTATTCCTTCTGGGAGGTCGAAACCGACAGAGGCGATATGTCGTTTTCGATGCACGACACCTACCGCAACATCGCGCGCGTGGGCGGCGGTATGCTTATTATAACCGACGTGGACGGCAACCGTTACCGTATTGACGACGTTGCCGAACTGGACAGAAAAAGCTTTAAGAAGATAGAATTGTATTTATAATGAAACTTATTAAACGAATTTTCGCAAAGCTGTTCCGCAAAAAGCCGAAGCCGAGCCCGTTCGAAACGGTAAGGAAGCAGCTTTTATCTGCGGTCGGCGAGGAAAAACCCTATACATTTAATTTCAACCTTGCGTTCGACAACCGAAAAACGGTTGGCGTTTGTGCACTTTCGCAGGGCAAGCTCTTTATGCTCGAGGAGGGCAAGGAGCTTAAAACGCTTGAGCTTTCATCGCTTACCGAAATTAAGTTTGTCAGCCTTTGGGGCTGTGTTTCGCTCGAAGCGGCCGATGCAAGCGGCGAAAAAGAGCTTTGCCGCGCGGATATGAAGTTTGCAACCCTTTTCCGCGCCGCGGCGAAAAAGTTAGAGGGGGCGCGCAAGGGCGAAAATATTCCCGACCCGAAGATTCCCGCCTGCGAAAAATGCGGCAAGCCGTTTGCCCGCGGCAGAACGACCTGCGAAAAGTGCGTCGACAAAAAGAAGCTCTTTAAGCGGCTTTTGCCTTATATGAAGCCGCATCTCGGCAAGCTTTTACTTGCGGGCGCGCTTCTTATCGGCGTTTCGGGCATTTCGGTCGTGCTTCCGATAATCAACAAGCACCTTATTAACGATTACATCGCGGCTACCCCCGCACCTGCCGACAAAAGCGGGTTTATATGGCTGGTTGCCGCTATGGCGGCGCTCGGCTTATTAAGCGCGCTCTTCGTTGCGGTAAGACGCCTTGTTATCGCAAAGGCTTCGAAGGAAATAATCGTAAAAATGCGCGAGGAGGTCTACCGAAAGATACAGGAGCTTTCGCTTTCGGGGCTTAACAAGCGCAGCGCGGGCGAGCTTATACAGCGCGTTTCGGGCGATACCGAGGAGCTTCGCGAATTCATAACCTGGCTTGTCCCCAACCTTATACAGCAGGCGTTGACGCTCGGCTCTATCGCCGTAATTCTCTTTGTTTTCAACTGGAAGCTTTCTATAATCATCATCGTTCCCATTCCCCTGCTCGTGGTTATGTTCAGAGCGTTGCACCGCTTTACCCACAAGCTTTACCACCGTCAATGGCAGGTGGAATCCGACGCGGGCACGCTTATGCACGACGTTTTTTCGGGTATGCGCGTGGTTAAAACCTACGGCACCGAAAAGCGCGAGGAAAAGCGCTTCGATACTGCGGCAAAGCGTATTGCCGAAATAAGCAAAAAGAACGAGCTGACTTGGAATATGATAATGCCGTTTGCAAGCTTTTTGCTCGGCATCGGCGAATACGCCGTGCTCTTCTTCCTCGGCTGTGAGCTTGTCGGCGACCCCTCGTTTATCACCTCGGGCGATGCAAACTTCGCGCTCGGCGACCTTATGCAGTTCGTTTCCTATGTCGGCCTTATGTACGAGCCGATACGCTGGATGTCCTTCGTTCCCCGCCGTATAGCGCGCGCCACCACCTCGCTTTCGAAAATAACCGAGCTTTTGGACGAAAAGAGCGAATCGCTCGGAAGCGGCGAAATTCTCGAAAGCATCCACGGCGATATCGAATTCAAAAACGTTTCCTTCGGCTACGAAGACGCCGAATACGTGCTTAAAAACATCGACCTGAAAATAAACAACGGCGAAATGGTCGGCTTTGTCGGCAGAAGCGGCGTCGGCAAAACCACCGCGGCAAACCTTGCACTTCGCCTTTACGACGTTTCGGAAGGCTCGATAACCGTCGACGGCAAAGATCTGCGCGATATCGACCAGCATTCCTACCGTTCGAAAATCGGCGTGGTATTGCAGGAAAACTTCCTTTTCCACGGCACTATATACAGCAACATCGCCTACGCCAAACCCGGCGCAACGCGTGATGAGGTAATTCGCGCCGCAAAGCTTGCAAACGCGCACGAATTTATTATGAAACAGCCCGACGGCTACAACACCTATGTAGGCGACCGCGGCAACACCTTATCGGGCGGCGAACGCCAAAGAATAGCTATCGCTCGTGCGATACTTCGCAACCCGCGCATACTTATTCTCGACGAAGCGACAAGCTCGCTCGATACCGAAACCGAAAAGCAGATTCAGGAAGCTATCGCGCGGCTTGCCGGCGGCAGAACGACCATCGCCATCGCGCACCGCCTTTCCACCCTGCGCAACGCGACGAAAATCGTCGTGTTCGAAAAGGGCAAAATCGAAGAGGTCGGCCCGCACGACGAGCTTATGCGCAACAAGGGCAGATATTACCGCCTTGTTATGGCGCAACGGCAGGTCAACAAAATGACGCCCGATACGACGAAGAATTAGAGAATACGAAGATACGAGATACGAGAGAAACTTTTTGTAAAAAGTTTCTCTCATCAGTCTGTAGACAAAGTCTACAGACTGAACCAGAGTGAGAGAAATGAGGCTATTTTTGAAGAAAAACGAGCGTCGGCGTAGAATGCTACGACAGTCGAAGTTTTTCTTCAAAGCCCTTGAAAATACAATAAAAATATTTATTCCTTATTAAAAGAAAGCAAGCTTCACGTTAAATGAAGCTTACTTTTTTTATTGCTTTTTTCTTTCAAGGGCGTAAATAGACCATTTTTCCTCGCTCTGACGAGAGAAACTTTTTGAAAAAAGTTTCTCTCGTGCTCTTTTCAAAAACTTTTTATACTAAAAAGTTTAAAATGTGTCATTTTTAATCCTACAAGCTTGTTGGGAGTGGGTTTTTATAAAAATTCGCGCTCTTGTATTATGCCCTCTTGCAAAATACAAAAAAATAGTGTATAATATAATGAATTTTTATATCACCCTGTTTTTAATGGAGGATAACTATGAAAAATACAGAAAAGACAATGGACAAGCTGGTTGCGCTTTGCAAGGGCAGAGGCTTTATTTTCGCAGGCAGCGAAATTTACGGCGGGCTTGCAAACACTTGGGACTACGGCCCTCTCGGCGCAGAGCTTAAAAATAACATCAAGCGCGCTTGGTGGAAGAAATTCGTTCAGGAAAACCCCTACAACGTAGGTCTTGACGCCGCTATTCTTATGAATCCGCAGACTTGGGTTGCCTCGGGCCACCTCGGCGGATTTTCCGACCCCTTAATGGACTGCCGCGAATGTAAGGAACGCTTCCGCGCAGACAAATTGATCGAGGATTGGTGCGCAGAAAACGCATACACCCTCGAAAAACCTATCGACGCATTTTCCCAGCAGGAAATGAAGGCTTTCGTTGAAGAGAAGAACATTAAATGCCCCACCTGCGGCAAGCACAACTTTACCGACATCCGTCAATTCAACCTTATGTTCAAAACCTTCCAGGGTGTTACCGAGGACGCGAAAAACACCGTTTATCTCCGTCCCGAAACCGCGCAGGGCATCTTCGTAAACTTTGCAAACGTTCAGCGTACCACCCGCAAAAAGCTCCCCTTCGGTATCGGTCAGATCGGCAAGAGCTTCCGTAACGAAATTACCCCCGGTAACTTTATCTTCCGCGTGCGTGAATTCGAACAGATGGAGCTTGAATTCTTCTGCGCTCCCGGCACCGACCTTGAATGGTTTGAATATTGGAGAGGCTTCTGCCGCGATTGGCTCCTTTCCTTGGGCATTAAAGAAGAAAACCTTCGCCTGCGCGACCACGACCCCGAAGAACTTTGCTTCTATTCCAAAGCAACCACCGACTTTGAATTCCTCTTCCCGTTCGGCTGGGGCGAGCTTTGGGGCGTTGCCGACAGAACCGATTACGACCTTACCCAGCACCAGAACACCTCGGGCAACGACCTTACCTATTTCGATCAGGAAAAGAACGAAAGATACATTCCCTACGTTATCGAGCCCTCGCTCGGTGTTGAACGCTCGGTGCTTGCGTTCCTTGTCGACGCATACGACGAAGAAAACATCGGCAAAGACGGCAACGAGGACATTCGTACCGTGCTTCGCTTCCACCCCGCGCTCGCGCCCTTTAAGGCGGCTGTGCTTCCCCTTTCGAAGAAGCTCGGCGAAAAGGCTCACGAGCTTGCAAACGAGCTTTGCAAATACTTCCCCTGCGATTACGACGAAGCAGGCTCTATCGGCAAGCGTTACCGCCGCGAGGACGAGATCGGTACCCCCTTCTGCATTACCTACGATTTCGATTCCTTGGAAGACAACTGCGTAACCATTCGCGACCGCGATTCTATGGAGCAGATAAGAATGCCCATTTCGGAAGTTCGCGCTTATATCGAGGAAAAAATACGTTTCTAATCACATAAAAAAGCAACAAGGAGCTGTGCAAATTCTCGGATTTTTACAGCTCCTCGCATTTCTAAGAGGCAAAAAATGCAAAACAGCAACGTTTTGGAAACAATAAGCGAGCGTATGCCCCAATGCTCGAAGGGTCAAAAAAAGATAGGCGAATATCTTTTGCAAAATTACGCCGCAGCAGCATATATGACAGCGGCAAAATTAAGCGAAACCGTCGGCGTTTCGGAATCGACGATAGTGCGTTATGCGACCGAGCTTGGCTTTGACGGCTACCCCGAGCTTCAATCGGCTCTGCGCTACGCCGCAAGAAGCAAGCTCACAAGCGTTGAGCGTATGGAGCTTTTAAAAAACCGCTCGGACGTCGACACGCTCACCGCAAGCTTTAATTCGGATATCGAAAGCATAAGAAAAACCTTTAACCTTACCGACAAGGCGAGTTTCGATAATTTCGTTTCGGCAATAATGCAGGCGAACAACATATATCTCGTCGGTGCAAGAAGCGCGGCAAGCCTTGCGATTTTTATGAACTTTTATCTTTCTGTTCTTTTCGATAACGTTCATATCGTCCACACGGTTATCGGCAGCGAGGCTTTCGACCAGCTTTTCCGCGTTAAAAAGGGCGACGTCGTTTTGGGCATCACCTTCCCGCGGTATTCGAAGCTGACAGTCGACGTGCTTGAATTTTCCAAGCGCGCGGGCGCAACCGTTTTGGGCATTACCGACAGCGTTCACAGCCCTATTGCAAAAACCGCCGACATAACGCTTTATGCCGACAACGAAAGCGATAATTTTGTAGATTCCCTAACCGCACCGCTTGCGCTTATAAACGCGCTTATTCACGAAATAGGCAGACGCGACCCCGAAAGAACGCAATCGCGTTTTTCGGTGCTCGAGCGCATCTGGGCAGAAAACGAAGTTTATGACAATGACTTATGATTGTATAGTGGTCGGCGGCGGGCCCGCGGGACTTTTCGCCGCATATAACGCCGCAATTAACGGAAACCGCGTGCTTCTTTTGGAAAAAAACGACCGTTGCGGCAAAAAGCTGGATATTACCGGCAAGGGCAGGTGCAACGTTACAAACGCTTCCCCGCGTGAGGAGTTTTTGAACAACGTTATCGCCAACCCGCGCTTTCTTATGAGCGCGATCTCCCGCTTCGACAGCGAAGACACCGTTGCCTTTTTCGAAATGATGGGGGTAAAAACCAAGGTCGAGCGCGGCAACCGCGTTTTTCCCGAAAGCGACAAAGCGCACGATATAACCGAAGCCCTTATTTCAGCCTGCAACAACGCGGGCGTTGAAATTCACCACAAAAGGGTTACCGCAATTCTTACCGAAAGCTCGAAAATAAAGGGCGTTCGCTGCGGAAAAGAGGAAATTTTCGCTTCCTCGGTCATAATCGCCTGCGGCGGTGCCTCTTACCCGAAAACCGGCTCGGACGGAAGCGGCCACAGGTTAGCCGAATCGGTCGGCCACACTATCACGCAGATACGCCCCTCGCTCGTCCCCCTCGTTTCGCCCGACAAGCTCTGCCGCGACTGTATGGGGCTTTCGCTCCGCAACGTCGGAATTTCTTTTTACAAAAACGGCAAAAAGCCGATATACTTTGAACAGGGCGAAATGATGTTTACCCATTTCGGGGTAACGGGGCCCTGCATACTTTCGGCTTCGGCGCATCTGCAAAACAGCTACCCCTGCGCGCTTTTTATCGACCTTAAGCCCGCGCTTGACGAAAAAACGCTCGACAAGCGTCTGCTTCGCGATTTTTCGGAAATACCGAACAAGGCGCTCAAAAACGCGTTTTCGGCACTTATGCCCTCGAAATTGATAGACCCGTTTATCGAACTGACAGGCATATCGCCCGAAACCAAGCTTAACAGCCTTACAAAGGAACAGCGCGCGAAAATCGTTTCGCTTATGAAGGCTATCCCGATAAAAATTATCGGTACCCGACCGATAGACGAAGCGATCGTAACGGGCGGCGGTGTAGATTGCCGCGAAATCGACCCGAAAACGATGCAATCGAAGCTTATCTCGCGCCTTTTCTTCGCGGGCGAAATAATGGATGTCGACGCCTACACGGGCGGCTTCAACCTCCAAATCGCATTCTCTACCGCCTTCGTCGCGGGGAGCAGTGTTTAAGTAAGAAATTAGGAAATAATACGAGAGGGGAACTTTTTAAAAAAGTTCCCCTCTCGCGCTCTCCCTT
>JAZSHQ010000039.1:0-10771 GCA_045533335.1 Eubacteriales bacterium | reverse complement strand
CATTTGGTTAAACTTGCAAAGCGAAATATTTCACTAAAATATAAAAACAAACAGTTGCATCTTTTTCGGTACCTCTACTCAAATCCCCGAGGACTTGTCCTTGGGGATTACTTTTTCACTCTTCACTCTTCACTTTTCACTAAAACCTCGGGGATTTGGAAGTAATAAGTAATAGTGAATAGTGAAGAAGTTCGGTAGCGTTTTGCCTCGGCAAAACGCATTTTTATTTTTAAGATTGAAAAGTAATAAGGGTTATGGTATAATTGTTATATCAAAGTGAAGGTGGTAGTGTTATGAGAAAAGCCTTACAACAATATATTGATTCTTCATATCTCGCAGAAAAAAGAAAAAATCCAGATATAATATTTCAAGTATATGGAACCGTAATAACCGGAGGGTTCTTGAAACGTTACTCCCATGTTTGTTTTATTTATTGTGAGAATGACAGTATTTATTATAATGCTATTTGCGAAACAAAAAACATATCCTCTAACATCAAAGAACTGTATATCCGCAGAAGTGTATTTAGCAAAAGAATAATTCGTCTAAAAATAAAAACAGATGAAATTCATAGAATCACAATATTCAAATACGATTCATTTTCTACCAATATAACTGGAAACCAGCAGCAACATTGTCAAGAATTGATTGAAATGTTGGAGAGGAAATGTCTATCAAATAACGGAAAAATAAAGAATAGAATTTAGAAATAATAACATATTGCCTTACATCTATTAAGTTACATTGTAATTGCTCGTGAAGTTCAAATCACGTAAGTATTTTTAGGGAAATATCTTTTTTATAGCCCCTTCACAAAACGAAAAACAGCACCGAAAGGTGCTGTTTTTCGTTTTGGTTTTGAGAGTCGGAAGTTCAATCGGTCGCTTTCGTGTTATGATACCGACGAGCGTGGGCACCGCAAGGCGGCACAGCGGTATGTATAATAAAAGGAACATTCGGTACCCCCGTCCGCGCAAGCATAAAAATAAAAACAGTCATCGCAAGATGGCTGTTTTTTTTATCGACATATAAAAGAGCGAAAAAATCATTTGGTGTTGAATGATTTACACCCGATTAGAACACGGGTTTGGGGTAGCATTCTTTATTTGCAAGGACCAAATCGGTTATCTGCTCGAAGCTCATCCATTCAACCTTATCTGCGAGGTGGAGGCCGACACGACGTCCGACCTCGTCCATTACGCGAAGTCCCGTGCCCAAGCCGTTGGACATAAGGCTTTGCCAATGGGTAATAAGAATGGGGTATCCGCCGGTGGCGAGTACGCGAATTATCTCGCCCTCTTTGCCGTCCGCGGTGATAAGCTTATCGGCAATTTCGGAAACATATTCATCGTCGGTGCGGGGGGTATCGATAGAAGCCCAAATATAGTCGCGCGTGGTTGCGGGGATAGAAACCAGCGTTTTGCCGTCCTGCTCCCTTGCTACCCAAGGCTTTGCGTTGGGTCGGTCGCGCAGTCCGCGAAGGAAAAACCACGCCTTTTTACTGCTGTGTACCTCGTCGACAGCGGCGGAGATAGCCGTTTCGTATTCCTCCTCGACCTCGATGCCGAAATCCCAAGGCGAGGTAACGCCGATAGCGTTAATGCCGACCTCCTTTAAAAGCGAAAGCGCTTTCGCGATATAAGGAGTGAAGGTTGCGCGGTCTTGGGTAGAAGCCCAATCGCGCTCGTTTTGCGGCAACGCTTCGCCGGTGGCAAGGTCGACGGCTTTGTGGTGGGTAAGCATTTCGGGGCCGACCGAAAAGGCGGGAATTACGCGGGTTTTAACGCAATCCAACCATTCGGTAAGCTGTTCGGCGGGAACGCCTTCGAGCCCGTTAACTATATCGCCCTTGTTGCCGGGCATAGGAATAACGCTGAATTTTCCGCGTATTCCGTGCTTTTCGATAATATCGCAAAATTCAAAAAGCATTTCGTTGGGGTAGGTGGGTATAAGCGGGCGGCCGTCTTGGGTGGTTGCCTTGCCCGCGTGCTCGTAATATACCGATATTATAGGTGCGGGGTCGTCGATTATCCAGCTTATGGGTGTTTTCATTATATAGACCTCCATTTTTTTATTATTTTATCATCGAATGATGTCGCTGTCAACAATAAGGTTTGTGTTGAAATGAAAAAGTATTTATGGTATAATAATTAAAATATGTCGGAGGTGCGGATATGCTTTCCAATCTTGCAACAAAAAAGAATATAAAAACCTTTTCGATCTCGCCCGAGAATCTTACCGGCAAAAAGGGCGAGGGTGGAAGAGCGGTTGTCGGCAGTGCCTCCGAAGCCTCGCGCGAGCTGGGGGTGGGCTGGAAGGTCAACCCGTATTTAAAGCTTGCGCCCCAAAGCAAGACGGTTATCGCCGAATATTTCGGTCAGGGCGCGATAAAGCATATTTGGATGACAGATGCCGCCTTGGCGCCTCGCCAGCTTATTTTGCGAATATTTTTCGACGGGCAGGAAAATCCCTGTGTCGAAGCGCCGCTTTCGGATTTCTTCTGCAACGCCGATTACCGCGAATTTCGTCAGCTTTCGAGCTTGGCGATGTGTGTCAATCCCGCAAAGGGGCTTAACTGCTATTTCGAAATGCCGTTTTTCAAGAGCTTCAGAATCGAAATTCAAAACCTCGGAAACGAATGTAATCTTTATTACCAGATCGATTGCGAGGAAAAGAAATTGAGCGAGGATGCGCTTTATTTCCACGCGCAGTACAGAAGAGTAAATCCGCTGCCCTATATGCAACCATATACCATACTCGACAATATAAAGGGCAGAGGTCACTACGTCGGCACATATATCAACTGGGGCGTAAAGAGCAACGGCTGGTGGGGCGAGGGCGAGGTTAAGTTTTATATCGACGGCGACAGCGAATATCCCACCGTTTGCGGTACCGGCACAGAGGATTATTTCTGCGGTGCCTATAATTTCGACGTAGAAGGCAAATATACCGAGTTTTGCACGCCATATTCGGGAATGCATAAGATAAGCAGGACCGACGGGCTTTACGCTTCGCAGAGATATTTTAATCTCTATCGCTGGCATATAGTCGATCCTATCTATTTCGAGCAGGATCTTCGGGTTACCGTCCAAGCGCTCGGCTGGCGCAGCGGTAACAGATACCTGCCGTTGCAGGACGACATATCCTCGGTGGCTTATTGGTATTCCGATAATCTTTGCGATATATATCCCGAATTTCCGAATGTAAACGAGCTTGAAATAATATAAAATTTCCGAAGAAAAGGCGGTGGCTTTTATGGTAGAAAAAATATACGACGGCGGGTTATATACTTTGCCGAACTTTTACGGTCATTCCGAGGATACCGAGATTTATTTCCCCGAGGAAAAGGCTTATGCGACTGTTTTGAACACGGGAAGCGTTACCTTTTACGACGAAAACCGCAAAGAGCTTGCGACGCTTGAAATAAAGCCGAACACAAAAAACGGTATGCACGATAACGTTTATTGCAAAGCCGAGCAGGGGAAGATTATACTTTGGTTTCCGATTGTCGATTATATCGACAATTACCCGCATTGCGACGGCGAATACGACCGCTGGGACGTAACGTATATCGCCTACGATTGCGTTGCTTTCGATATTGCCTCGCGCTCGTTCGAACGCTCGGTTACCCAAAACCGCGGGTAGTATAATCGAGGCTCCGCCTCAAACTCCGCCCAAGAAACTTTCTTTCAAAAAGAAAGTTTCTTAGGTATCTTCAAAGAAATTAATCTTAAAAAAGTTTTTTGAGTACACCTTAGCCGATACAATTTATCTGCAAAACTGCAATATCTACCGTTTGTAGACGCCGTATTTCGGGCGAAAATGTTGAATTTGTGCGTGTTTTTGCTATAATGTATGCGAAAGGAGCGATATTATGAATAACTTTACTTTTGGCAATTTTATTTGCGAACTGCGCGAGAAAAAAGGTTTGACACAAGGTGAACTGGGAAAAAAATTAGGGGTGAGCAACAAGGCTGTCTCTAAGTGGGAAAACGGCGGTGCTTATCCGTCCAGCGAGCTTATGTTGCCGCTTGCGCGTGAGTTGGGTATATCGATAGAGGAACTGTACGGGGCAATTTCAAACAGCAAATCCGAAAAATCAAAGCTCAGGCGGTTTTTGGATAAGCTTTCCGAAAAATCTACCGTTGTTATAATTGCATCGGCTGTATATCTTTCGGTTATGTATATACTTTATTTGATATTCGGTGTCGCAGAGGACAAAAATATGGTTTTGATATTTACTCCTATTGCGACAGTAATGTTTTACGGTTTTGTAAGACTGTTGTTTTTTGTATTCAAAAAGAATCCGGTGACGCCACCGAAATACATTGATTTTGTTATGCTGTTTTTGCTCATAGCCGCAGCAATAATGTTTGTGCAATCGTTGTCGGCGTTGATTTTTGATTTTCCGAATACCGTTTTGCCGGGCCACGGTGCAACTCTGGGTATAACGAGCGGCGTGCTTCGTGCGAACAAGAAGAGATTATAGGGTAAATATGCAGCACATAACCGAAGCGGCGACGATATGCACGGATTTGCTGTGCCTGCTCGTTTCCATACTTTTGCTTATATAAATAAGGCGGTTTGTGATGTCGATAAGTTATTTTGCTCGCAGAATAAAGGTTGATATTAATAAAAATCCTATAATTTGTGCGATTATTGCAGTTGTTGCTATATGTATCGGAACGATTTTTATATGCATTCAAAGCTCGAATGTATATATAACCAAAGACGAAGCGGTTTCCTATTCGGGCGAGTTTTTGCGCTATGACAGCTCGAGGAATTATTGCGGCATTGAATTTGCCGACGATTCCTATTTCAACGTTTATGCTCATACCGAAACTCCCGAATTCCGCGATATGATGAAGTCGCTGGATGAGGGCACAAAGCTGAATATCCTTGTAAATCCGAACAACGGTTACGTTGTTGAAATTATAACCGAAAGCGGCGAGGAGCTAATGAATTTTGAGCAATCGCAGCAGGCGATAGATTCCTACGACAATGGTTACGTTATTTTTGGAATTATTCTTATCATCATAGGAGTATCGCTGATATCCTATATCGTTTACGTGAAACTGCGTAAAAAAATAAAAAAAGCGCAAAAGCGGCGATAATATCCACTTCCTGCCGATAAAGCGCTAAAGCGTGCAGAAGAGCTCGTGGATTCGTGAATGGTGAATAACCCCGAAAAGCCTTGCGAATACTGCTTTGCAAGTGGTGCTTGACAGAGTCAAGACAAAAATGCTTTACTTTTTTGCGGCGCGGCGGTATAATAGCGGCAGTCCTTCGACGATGAAAGGGGTTGGCGCTATGACGGTTGGAGAAAAGATACAATATTACAGAAAAAAGATAGGATTTTCGCAGGATGAGCTCGGGCAAAAACTGCTTGTAAGCAGACAAACGGTAAGTCTTTGGGAAATGGATAAGACTATGCCCACGATCGATAATTTACTGCGATTGAAGGATATATTCGGCGTTACTGTGGACGATATTCTTAACAGCGACGCGCCTAAAGAAGCGGCGGACAAAAAGCCTATCGAGCCGTTAGAGCAATATCGGTTTTCGTATTCGATAAACGAGCTTGAAGAACTACGCAAAAAAACACGCAACGGTTTTATATGCCGTATATTGATATGTACAGTGATTTTTTTGGTTTTGTATATCGTTTGCAGTGCCGATTCCGCTCCGAAGGCGGTACTTGGTGCAATAATCGGTGTACTTTTATATACCGTTGCTATAAATATTGCGGCTTATCGAAAATATAAGCATGATTGGAAAAACGCGGAAGCGCGTGTTGCCGAAAACGAATACTCTTACAAAGTTTTCGACGATTATTTTTGGGTGGAGATAGACACCGCAGGGGAACTGAAAAGGCGTCAGAAGATATATTTTTCCGAAATAGAAAAAGCGGTAACAATCGGGCAGTTTCTTGTGTTGACCGTCGGCGGGCAGGGATATTATATAAAAAAGAGCGAATTGCACGAGAACTCTGCTTTTTATCAAATAAAAAAAGACCCCGAAAAGCAGGAAGCAAGGCAGGCAAAAGCGGGTTTGAGAGTTATATCGATAGTTTTGTTCGTCTGCTCGATTGCTTCGATTTGGAGTGCGTTGTTCGGCGTTGCGGTCGCAAACGCAGTAAATCGCGGTTTTATGGAAGAAAATATGTGGGTCTTCTTCCTGTTTACACCCATTCCGATCGCTTCTATCATTTACGGCTTATATTTGAAGAAAAATGGCTTTAAATACAAGAAGAACATTATCGTCGGAATAATTATGACAGCGTTGCTTTGCATTTACGGTTCGTTTTCGTTTATATTTTCCGGCGTTTCTTCGCATTCCGACGAGCAGGTTTTGGCGGTGGAGCAGGAACTGGGTATCGATATCCCGCAAACCGCACGCATTAATTTCAGAGATTATTCGAACAGCACGCAATCGATGCCGCGCGGGTATGTTTATAAAACAAGCGACCTGTATTTCGAAAAAGGTATTTCCGACGAGTTTGAAAGCGCGCTTGAAAACAACAGCAGATGGATGACTGAAATACCAAACGGCATGGTGGGTATTACCGCATATTATTGCGAGCTTTACGACTATGATTATTTAATGGTTTATAACGCGCAAACACAGGAATTTAATAGCCTTCCCGGCGAAAACGGCACATACCGCTTTATCAACCTGCTTTACGATGCCGAAGGCGATATAATGTATATCATCGAATACGATATCGAATACACAAAGTGAAACGATAAAAAAATCCCTCTCGGAGAGGGATTTTTTATATCATTCTATAAACCGCGAAGGCGACAAAAAGCGCGCCCCAAGCGGTGATTGCTTGCCAAGAGAGCATCGCCTTGTAGGTCTTTTCGGCAAATTTAATACCGAGTGCGGCAAGGTTTAAAAATACGAACAGCAAAACTGCATAGATGATAAGGCAGAATATGTATTGATTATAAGCGAACGACAGCGCGAAATTAAACGAAAAGAAGTTGAACACGCACCTTGTCGCGCCGCATATTGGGCAAAGAATGCCGAAGTTCGAATAATAAAAGCATTCGGGGAAGTAATCGATCATATATTTTGCGATATCGTCAAGGAAAAATACCGCAAGTACAGCCAAAATATCGAGCGAAAGCACGAAGATTCGGAATTTTTTCATTCGCACCTCCGCAGGTCGGTAATTTTTAGCTCGCAATCGGTTTTTGGGGAATAGACAGCGGTGACAAAGCCGTTATCCTTGAATATTTTGCAGTTGGGCATTATTTCGGCAAGCGACCTGCTCTGCATACCCGAAACGCCTACGCCGGTGAACTTGCAGTAGGCTTCTTTAGCCGTCCAGAGTGTGAAAAAGCGTTCAAGCTGTTCGTCGCTGAACGCATTTGGAAGCTCGGAGCTTTCGAAGATATAGCCAAAATCGCTCCCGACACAGCAAGCACGCGTAACGCGCGGCTCAGTAAAGCGTATTTTTTCGGTATCGACGCCGAGCGGCTGTTCGGAAACGGCGCAAACGACGCGCTCCTTCGAATGGCTTATGCTGAAGTGAATGTCCGCGTTTTCGCAATATGGCTTGCCGTTTTCGGCGCGGATAATGCTTATTTTATCGATTCCCAAACCCGTTTGCTCGGATATCGCCCTGCGGGCAAGCATTTCACCGAGAACGGTGCGCTTTTTGTCGTTTTCGATTCGCATACGCAAAAGAGCGTCCCTGCGGGAATCGCTCATCATCGCGAGAAATTTTTCGTAATCGCGCTCGGTTAGGTCTTTTAGTTCTGCCAAGTATAAAATCATAGCGGCAGGATTATTTCTTTTTGCTTGCAAGGCTTTTTACCTGCTCTAATACCTTTGCGATAATGCCCGATTTGGTGTCGTTTTCGCTTGCATTTACCGAAACAACGCTTACGTTGCCATCTTTTATAACAAGGAACGAAAGGGGAGTGACGGTCACCTTTGCGCCCGAGCCTGCGGGGGTGTTGGACTTTTTAACGGTGGCGTTAACAATATTCGCGCCGCCGCCCGCAAAGCCTGCCGAGACCTTCGAAACGGGGATAACTGTTATGCCGTCGAATTCCATTTTTTCGCCGAGCACCGAGCCTGCGTCCGCCATTTCAAGCGCCTTGTCGGCGGTGAAGGACATTAATTGCATTAAATTTTCAGCCGCGGTCGGCTTTTTTATATTTTCGTTGCTCATTTGGTGTTACCTCCGTTGTTTGTGGTGGGTGTTGCCGAATCCAAAATATTGTCGGCGTTCGCGAGCGCGTTTTTGATTACAGCGCGCAATGCGTGTATAATGCGTAATTTCGCGATAATTTCGGTTTCAAAGCTCGCTTCGTTTTCGAAATCACAGCCTACCTGAATATCGTTTGCCTTTTTTGCGAACTTGGCTGTCGATTCAAGATAGCCGACAAAGGGATATACCGCCGCGCAGACCAGGCCGTAATCCATAGCCGCGTCCGCCGCGTCGTCGCCTCCGCAGATCGCAAGCAGGTGGAATTTTTTTATTCGCACGCGCGACAAGAGCCATAAGATCTGCCCCGCAAGGAGCGAAAGAATGGTTATTACACGATTTGCCGTGCCCGAAACGCCGCTTTCCTGCACGTCCTGCTTCAAGCCTTCGGTATCGGTAAGCGTTTCGATGCCGAATATGCGTTTTAAGTAGCTGCCGAATTTCGATGGCTCTTTTTTTTCGTGAACGTCGTAAAATTTATAAAAAAGTATTTTTGCCTTAAGCTCGAGCCTGCCGTTTGTATCGAAGGCGAAAACCACCTTTAAATCGAGCATAAGCACGGTAAATATAAGTAACGCAATAACCGAGAGAGCGATACCGACGATTTTTAATATTATCATAAACGCCCTCCTTTTGCATAGTGTTGACAGAGTTATTCTAACATATTCCTGCCTAAAAATCAACTATAGCCGAAAAGAGTCGAACTCAATTCGCCCTAAAAGGTTCTTTCCGGCAAAAACATCACTTCATCACTTGATATACATAAGTATATCTTCGTTCTTCAGTTTCGTTTTTTCTCGAAAATCTCCCTTTTAGGGTTGCGAAGCAAGTTTGAAATAGGGATTTTTTCGTTAGAACGAGAAAAACGAGGGCAGGAATACGTGGCTATTCCAAGTGAGTTTTACGATGTTATAACAAAAAATAACATTTCAAACCGAATTGAGTTCAACTCTTTTCGGCTATACCGTTTTATTGTATTTGCTCATTGCGAGATCGAAATTGCCGTTTATTATCTCGTCAACGGCGTTTGCTGCGTTTTCCTTTACCTCGCCTAATATTTTAAGCTCGTTAAAGGTAAATTTGCTCAATACCCAATCGACGGTTTCCGTGTCCTCGGGGCGTTTGCCTGCGCCTATCTTTATTCGCGGAAATTCCTGCGTGCCGAGCATCGTAATAATGTTGTTCACACCTTTTTGTCCGCCCGCACTGCCGTTTTTGCGTATGCGCAGACTGCCGACGTTGAACGAAATATCGTCGGAAATAACCAGTATGCGCTCGGGCAGAACGCCGTAACGCTTCGCCGCCTTTTGCACCGCGTTGCCCGAAAGATTCATAAATGTCTGCGGCATCATCAAAAGACAATCGCTGTTTCCTATCATACCGCGCCCTACCTTCGAATCAAAGGCAAGCGTGTTTATTTTTATTCTGTGTTTTTCGGCAAGATGCTCTATGCATATAAAGCCTGCGTTGTGGCGCGTGTTTTCGTACCTGCCGCCGGGGTTGCCAAGCCCCACGATTATCCAATCGGGCGGTAAATTCATATCTGTTTTGTTGCTTTTTTTGAACATTGTATATTTATACGGGGTAAGCCGTTTACCCCAGCTCCTCTGTTTTAAACGTTGAATATCCCTCGTAGCGGTAGCTGTTATCGATACCCTTCATAAACACCTGTCGGTCGTTTATCCTGTCGGTAAGCGCGCCCTTTAAAAGGAATTTAATTTCTATATCCCTTATCGGGCTTCGCTCCATAGCCAAAAGATAGCTTTCCTTATCGACAATATCCCAATCGACAACCTTGCAAAGCACGGTTTTTAAAATGTGGTCAAGCCATATACGCATAGCGCGTCCGTTTCCTTCGTGGAAGGGGTGGGCGATATTCATTTCTACGTATTTTTCTATAATCTCATCGAAACTGCTTTGCGGCATCTGCTCGATTTTTTCAAGCGCGGGCGCAAGATACATAAGCGGCGCAAACCTGAAATTGCCCTTCGAAATGTTCACCGTGCGCAGCCTACCCGCGAACTCGTAAATATCCGAAAAGAGAAACGCGTGTATTTTGCAAAGCGTATCGAAACTGCCGGATTCAAGCGTGTCGAGCAATCCGCTTTCGAACAGCTTTAAAGCTTTTGATTTGCTTATGCGCTCTTCTTCCCGCGCAAGTGTTGCCGAATCGGTAATTCCGAGCTTGTTTTCCAAAGCCATAGCTTTCTCCTTTCATTTCCCATATTTTATATATTATACCATAAAATGCGTTAATAGTCAATGAGGTATCTCTTTCGACGTTATGATGATTTTTCAATATCTACAAAAAAAACAAGGCGGCAAAGCCACCTTGCTTTATTTGGCACCCGCAACGGGAATCGCCCGCCTTCGGGCGGAGCGGTGGCGCGGTCTGACAGTCCCCCGGACTGTCATTCAACACGCGCCCTTCGATTCCCGTATTATACGAAACGAAACAAAAGAAGATGGATTAGCATCCATCTTCTTTTGTTTGGCACCCGCAACGGGAATCGAACCCATAACTACAAGTCGGATCGTAGCCATGTCGTT
>JAZSHQ010000018.1:0-19375 GCA_045533335.1 Eubacteriales bacterium | reverse complement strand
ATGCGCAACGCCGTTTGTAATGCAGCTGATTAGTTCCTTCGGCGAATTCGAGTGATTCGCGGCGAATGGGTCGAAATGCTCGATTTGAAAGTCGACGCCATCTAATGCGGCAAGATTTATCTCGTCGTTGTAATCGGGATCGCTTTCGCTTACCTTTACGCTCGATTCGCCTGTGTTTAGCTTGTAATCGTAAAAATCGTTAATAGTATATATCTGCTCGTCGCTTGCGTTTATGGTTCTGTCAATAGTTCCGTCTTCGCAGTATTCGTATGCAGATATCTCGTCAATAAACAAAAACGCATTGTCGGGGTTGTCGCAAAAAATGCGAATATAACGTGCATTAACGCTCTTCGGAAATGCAAAAACGTAATTATATTTTGCTGCAGGCTCAATGTCGGAAGGCTTGTAAACCCTCGCAAGCTCGGTGTAATTTTCTCCGTCGTCGGATACGAGTACAGCAACAGATTTGGGCAATCCTATTCCGTAATCCATAACGCGCAGGCAACCGACAGTAATATCTCCGATAGAATAGTTTCCTTCGCCCAAATCAAAATCGATCGAAGCCCCTTTGTGACCGTCCCAAGCTACAAAGGAATATGTATCGAACACCTGGACGGTTGCACCGTCGGTAAGTTTGTGACCGCCGTTGTCGGTGTATGTATCGTTGGTTTCGCGGCTGAAGGTATATGTTTTTCCGCGGAAAAGATTTTTTGCCAGCATCGTTCTGTCGATATCGCCAACAAGATACTTCTGTATCATCGCAACGTCATCGCTCATAACAAATTCGGGATCACTGTTCGAATTTTCGTTTTGGCAACTCGAATCATCTTCGATTTTTGCTTGTTGTGTGCAAGAGAAAAGGGATAAAGAAAAAGCGATAATAAGTATAAAAGTGAAAAAGCTTTTCATTTTGCACCGTCCTTAATAAAGTATGGTTTCGTACGTAAATTCTCCTGCTTCTTCGTATTCCTTAATAATTTCGGGGTTAAAATCAAAATCCTTACTGCAAAGTTTTGCCTCCGCAAGGCTCGCTTTTCCGGATTGCAGCGCGGTAAGCTTACCGTGACCGCACACAACAAAATGAAGCCTATCGCGCAAACAAATCTCTATATCCTCTCCGTCGTCCGTGCCGAGCGGCTTGGTGGGGAAGAGTACGTAGGGAGAAAGCATCATTTTGGTTTCGTTAAACGCTTCTTTTTCGTATTTTTCTGCCTCCGAAACGATTGTTTCGGCAATCTGCTCGGGTGTTGCCGAGGTGGAATCTATAATAAGGTCGTAATTATTGTAATCAAAATTATCGACACCGTAAATGTCCTTAAAACGCTTGTTTTCTTCCAAACTGCGCGCAATAAGCATTTCGCGCGCCTCTTCGACGCTTTCGTATTTCTCTACGTTGCCTCTGTCGGCGGCTGTAACACGCTTTGCGGCAACGGTGGGGTCGACGTACATATACACCTTAAAAGTGTTTTCTGCGAAGTGCCAAGCCATTCTGGAGTCGTAAATGAGCTTATCTCCCGCTCTCTCGCGTGAAAGCTTTACAACCGCATCGTCGATAATATGGTCAAGCGAGGGATCCTCCGACATACGCTTGTTCAATTCAAGCGTGGTTATTCCCATATCTGCGGCAACCTTGCGCTGAATAGTTCCTGTGCTGTATATTTCGTATCCGTATTTTTCTTTTAAAATGGCACAAACGGTCGATTTACCGCTGCCTAATTTACCGGAAAATGCTATCTGCATCTGTTTCACCTCGTAAGTTTATTTTTGTAATGTAATTATATATTTTTAATATCTTTATGTCAAGAAAAAACATACCTCCCACGAAAAATGGGAGGTATAATATTAAATTTCCTTTTTCATCATTAAGTGCGGACAGCCTTCTTCAAAATCGCGTTCTCCTGTAGGGATATATCCGATCCTTTCATAAAAAGAAGCCGCTTGCTCTTGCGCGTGAATGTATATGCTTGTGCCGTCGAGAGACTTAATGACCTTTTCTGCTTCATATACGATCTCTGCGCCGTAGCCGCATTTGCGGTATGCCTTTCGCACGGCTATTCTGCCGATCATATATTCACCGTTGCATTTTATTATTCTGCTTGTAGCTACGCTTCTGCCATCAATAAAGCCAACAAGATGAATTGCGTTTTTGTCGGCAGTGTCGAACTCTTCTTTAAAGCCTTGTTCTTTCACAAAAACCTCGTTGCGTATGTCGACAGCATAAACGGGAAGCTTTTCATATACTCGAATTTCCACTTATTCGTAAATAGGATATTTCGCGCAAAGCTTGTCTACTTCGGAAATTATGTATTCGCGGCTGTTTTCAAGATCGGTTGCGGTAAGCTTGATAAGCTTTGCAATCGTCTTCATATCCTCTTCCTTGAATCCGCGCGAGGTAACTGCGGGAGTACCTACGCGAATACCGCTGGTGATAGTGGGCTTTTGAGGATCGTCGGGAATCGCATTCTTGTTAACGGTGATATGAACTTCGTCGAGATTGTGCTCGAGCTCCTTACCGGTAACGCCCATACTGCGAAGGTCGATAAGAAGCAAATGGTTGTCGGTACCGCCGGAAACAAGGTCAAAGCCTTCTTCCTTAAGTGCGATCTCGAGCGCCTTTGCGTTCTTTACGATCTGTTCCTGATAAGCCTTGAATTCGTCGGTAAGAGCTTCGCCGAATGCAACAGCCTTCGCCGCGATAATGTGTTCAAGAGGGCCGCCCTGAGTGCCGGGGAATATAGCCTTGTCGATCTGCTTTGCATACTGTTCCTTGCAAAGGATAAGACCGCCTCTCGGACCGCGAAGGGTCTTGTGGGTGGTGGTGGTAACTACGTCTGCATAGGGAACGGGGCTGGGGTGCTGACCTGCGGCAACAAGACCTGCGATATGAGCCATATCGACCATAAGTATAGCGCCGACCTTGTCTGCGATTTCTCTGCAACGCTTAAAGTCGATAACTCTCGGATAAGCACTTGCGCCGACAACTATCATCTTGGGCTGGCATTCAACTGCAATAGCTTCCATCTTGTCGTAATCTATTCTGTGTGTTTCGGAATCTACACCGTAGGGAACTACGTTGAAATACTTGCCCGAAATGTTAACGGGCGAGCCGTGGGAAAGGTGACCGCCGTGAGCAAGATTCATACCCATAACGGTGTCGCCGGGCTGAAGGAAGGCAAAGAAGGTTGCAAGGTTTGCGCTTGCACCGCAGTGGGGCTGAACGTTTGCGTGTTCTGCGCCGAAAAGCTTTTTAGCGCGTTCGATAGCAATGGTTTCTACCTTGTCTACCTCTTCGCATCCGCCGTAATATCTGCGTCCGGGGTAACCTTCTGCATACTTGTTGGTAAGAATTGTGCCTGCCGCTGCAAGAACACCTTCGCTTACGATATTTTCGCTTGCGATAAGTTCAATATTGCGCTTCTGACGCTTGAGCTCGCTGTCGATAGCGGAAGCAACCTCGCTGTCAACGCTGTATAAATATTCGATGTTTTTCATAAACACACCTCGTAATCAAATATACAATAGAATACCATAAATCGACTCCAAATGTATGAACAAATTGTAAACAACGCCTTTTTGCACATAAAAAAGGTCTACTCGAAAGCAGACCTTTTTTGTCATATTAACTATATGTCTTATTTAAAGGTTTCGAGTGTCTTTTCAAGATCGCTTTCGACTACCGACTGAATGCTTTCAAGAGTAGAAGCAAAGGTCTGGGTGCCGCCGAATGCGATGCTGTTCATAAAGCTACCGATGGATTTTGTTGTATCGGTCGAGCCGCCCCAGTTGTAAATGATACCGAGGTCATATACGCGTTCAGCGAAAATCTTATCGAGCATAGCTTCGCTTTCGTCATCTCTGATCTTGCGGAGCTTAAGGATAACTTCAACGTAAGCGTCCTTGGTGGTGTCGGTAGAAGCTTCGCACATTGCCTGCGCAACTATCGAGGACATTTCAGCATCGGGAGCCGAAACGGGAATAGCTACCGAGGTAGCGTATATGGTAGAAACGAGAGAGTGGTAATTTTCCTGCTGTTCGTTATACTTGGGAACGGGAAGAATACCGAAGTTGCAGTCATATTCGCCGAGGTCGATGATATCGATAATAGCCATCGCACGGAAAAGAGCGAGGTCGTTTGCAACAGATTCGGTAGCCGCATCCCAAACGCTCGAACCGTCTGCAACCGCAGAGGTGTAGTAAGAGCCCGTGGTGTTGTCGATCTGACCGGTTGCGGTGGAGTCGTTAACAAGCTCGAATATCTTGTCGAAGATGGGGAATGCGGTGGTTGCTTCGTCGATGATAGAGATGTAAGGTACGTCGTCAGCGTTCTTGCCGGTAAGGGTGTGACCGGAGCCTACGTACATAGAAGTAACGAAGTTATTGTTGATAAGGAAGCCGTATCTGTCTTCGTGGGACATACCGGTTGTGCCGTCGATGTCGGCAGTAACCTTTCTTGCCATTTCCTGAAGCTTATCGATAGTCCACTTGCCTTCGGTAACAAGGTCATAGGGGTTTTCCATACCGTTCGTGTTTATAAGATCCTTGTTAAATACGATTGCGTGTGTGCAAGCAAGCGAAAGAAGGCTTATGTCGCCGGTGATGAAATAATTCTTGTTGTTAATGGAAAGGCTTTCGGTCGCGTTGTTGTCCCAGCAGGGATTTTGAAGATCGATATACTGCATATCGTTAAGGAGATAGAAGGAATCTTCAAGTGCAAGCGTTGCGGCATCGGTTATATAAGGCATTACGATGTCGTAATCTGCGGTGTTGGACATTACTGCGTTACGTACAAGGGTAACCATCGTCTGTTCGCTGGTGGTAGCAGCTTCTTCGATCTTGATGTTGAATTTGTTTTCAACCATTTCGTTACGCTGTTTTACCTTGTCGTTAAGTATTTCGGGAGAGGTTTCGTGGTCGGTAATTTCTATCGACTGATAGTCGCCGCGCCAGTCGCCTTCAACGAGAATGGTAACGGTTGCACCGCCGTAATCTTTGTCGGGAAGGGTTGAGAACAGTTCTTTTTTAGCCGAGGTGTCGGAAGCCGTACTGCTTTCTTCGGTATCGCCGCCGTTGCAGGCAGAAACAGCCATAACGGTAAGGCAAAGCATAACGAGCAGGGCTAAAATGCGTGTTGCTTTTTTCATATTTTTCCTCCGTAATTAATGGGACAAAAAACTTTGCCCTTATTTCTTAACTTACATTGTATCAAAATTTTACCGATTCGTCAAGAATTATTTGTGATATATTTTGACAAGCGGGAAATACTGTGATATAATAATGTGAATAAATGTTTCGGAGCGTATTACAGATGTTCGAAAAATCAATTCAGGACCTTTCAATAGACTTTGTGTTAAAGCTCTTCGGCACTTTGGACGGAAATATCGAAAATATCGAAAACGCCTTTTCGGTTTCTGTTGTTGCGCGTGAAGGCGTAATTAAAATATCAGGAGAAAATGCTAATGACGTTAACCTTGCTGCCTCTTGCATAGAACAGCTCGAGCGAGTAAGCCGCACCTCGGAAAGTATCGATGAAAATACGATAAACTACGTTATCACGATGGTGCGTGAGGAAAAGGAAAGCGAGCTCGGCGCAATATATAACGACTGTATCTGCCTTACCAATAAAGGTAAGCCGATCAAAGCAAAAACCGTCGGTCAGCAAAAATATGTCGATGCAATCAACAACAATACGATCGTTTTCGGCGTGGGCCCTGCGGGTACCGGTAAAACCTTTCTTGCTGTTGCTATGGCGGTCAACGCTTTGAAGAAAAAGCAGGTTTCTAAAATCGTTCTCACGCGTCCCGCTGTCGAAGCGGGCGAAAAGCTCGGTTTTCTCCCCGGCGACCTTCAAAGTAAAATCGACCCTTATTTGCGCCCGCTTTACGATGCATTGGGTGAAATGCTCGGCAACGAAAGCTTCAGAAATTGCGGCGAAAAAGGAATAATTGAAATAGTACCGCTTGCGTATATGCGCGGCAGAACGCTCGACGATGCTTTTATAATTCTCGACGAAGCACAAAACACCACCCCCGAACAGATGAAGATGTTTCTTACCCGTTTGGGCAACAACAGCAAAGCGATAATCACGGGTGATATAACGCAGGTAGACCTTCCTTACCTTCGCAAAAGCGGTCTTGTCGACGCACTCGAAATACTCGACGATATAAAAGGTATATGCATATTCCGGTTTACCCATAAAGACGTTGTAAGACATCCGCTCGTGCAGAAGATTATTCTTGCGTACGAAAAGCGCAACCGCGAGCAGGGAAGCGATAAAGAGAATCCCCGCCGCCGCGAAGCCTTTAAAAGGAGACCCAAGGAATGATAAAAATATATTTTGACGTTCTTACCGAGCCTATTCCAAAGCTTTACGAAACGCTGATGAAAAGGGTAATACGCAAAGCCGTTACCGAGCATTACCCCGACCACCGCTTCGAGGTAAACGTTACCGTTTGCGATGACGAGACGATAAAGGAAATAAACAAAGAACACCGCGGCATCGATAAACCCACCGACGTTCTTTCTTTCCCGTTTCTCGATTTCGAAACACCCGAAGTATTAACGCTTTTGGGCGATATAATCATCTCGCGCGATACGGCTTACCGTCAGGCGGAGGAATACGGCCATTCACCCAAGCGCGAATTTTGCTTCCTTGCCGCGCACTCTGCGCTTCACCTTCTCGGTTACGACCACGAAACCGAAGCCGAAAGGGAAGAAATGGAAGCAAAACAACGTGAGATACTCGACGAACTCGGAATAAAGAGGTAAATATGACAAAGACAGCATTTATAATGATAGCGGGCAAGCCCAACGTCGGCAAAAGCACGCTTTTGAACACACTTCTCGGCGAAAAGGTCGCAATAGTATCGCGTAAGCCGCAAACAACGCGAAACCGTATTACGGGCGTGCTTACAAAAGGCGAAAACCAGTACGTATTCACCGATACTCCCGGTTTGCATAAGCCCAAAACGCTTCTCGGTGAATATATGATGAAATCGGTCGGTAACGTTGCAGATTCCTCGGACATCGTTCTGTTCGTTATCGAAGCCTGCACCGAGCTAAACCCCAACGAGGTGTCCGCGCTCGATAAATATAACGCTTCGGGTATGGATGTTATTCTTGTTATCAATAAAACCGACCGTGCAAACAAGATTAAGCTTGCCGAACAGATAATGGAGCTTTCGAATCGCTATAAATTCCACGCTGTCGTTCCTATTTCGGCACTTAACGGCGACGGTGTTGAATATGTCCTCGAAGAGCTCGAGCCGCTCCTTACGGAAAGCGTACATTTCTTCCCCGAGGATTATATTACCGACCAACCCGAAAGAAAGATTTTTGCCGAAATAATACGCGAAAAGGTGCTGCGCCTTCTTGATGATGAAATACCGCACGGTGTTGCCGTTTCGGTTGAAGAATTTAAGGAAAAGAAGGGGCTTCTTTCGGTGCGTGCCGAAATTTATTGCGAACGCGAATCGCATAAACGCATCATAATCGGCAAAAACGGCTCGATGCTTAAAAAGATAGGCTCTTATGCCCGCGAAGATGCCGAAGCTATTTTCGAAACCAAGGTATTTCTCGACCTTTGGGTAAAGGTTAAGGAGAATTGGCGCGACCGACCCTCCTTCTTATCGGATTTCGGCTTCAAGGATGAGCTTGAATAATGCGTCATAAAATCAAGGGTATCGTTTTACGCGAAACCCCTAAAGGAGAAACGAGCAAGCTGCTTACTGTACTAACATCAAATCTCGGTGTTATAACGGTAAATGCAAAAGGTGTTCGAAGGCTTACCTCGCCTTATCTAAAATGCTCGCTGCAGTTTGCCTTTTCCAATATGCTTTTATACGAAAAAAACGGCTTCTATACGTTAACGGAAGCTGCCCTTGTTGCGGATTTTTATTCCCTGCGCGAGGATATAAAGGATTATTCTCTTGCCTGCTATCTTTGCGAAGCAGCTTCGGCTTTTGCCGTCCCCGGTGAAGAATCTGGAAACATATTAAGATTGCTTCTTAATTCTCTTTACGCACTTGAAAACAAGCTTTCCGAACGCAAGCTTATAAAAGCCTGCTTCGAGCTTCGCCTTTGTGCCGAATGCGGCTTTCTACCCGAAACCGATTGCTGTGCCGAATGCGGCGATTTACTTAACGGTGCCGACTTTTTGTTTCACATAGTCGGCGGAGTTTCGCTTTGCCGCAATTGCGCCTCGGCGAACGACGTCTGCATTCACCTTCCGCCCGCAGTCGGAAAAGCTATAACGCATATTACCGAAAGTGAGCTTTCCCGCTTTCTTTCATTCCGTATAAGCGAAAGTGATCAGGCGTTGCTTGCGCAGGTTGCCGAACGCTTCCTGCTTGCGCGCGCAGAAAGGGGATTTAAAACCCTCTCCTTTTATAAACACTGTGAGGAACTTCAATGAAAGGCTTCAACAAAGCAAAAACAATACTTGAATACGATAAAATAATTAATTACGCCGCGTCCTTTGCAACAACCGCTTCGGCAAAGAAAAAGCTTTCCGAAACCGTTCCCGAAACCGATGCGGTAATAATATCGCGCCTTTTGGACGAAACCGAGCAGGCACTTGACCTGCTTGTTTTAAAAGGGAAACCCACCTTTTCCGCACCCGAAGGAGTAATAGATTCCGCCGACCGTGCAGAAAAGGGTGCGATGCTCACCCCGCCCGAGCTTTTGAACGTCGCTTCTATGCTTCGCGCGGTAAGCTATGTTAAAAAATATCCGGAAGGGAAGGACCTTCCCGCGCTTTATCCCTATTTTTCAACGCTTACCGAATCGCGCGCTCTTGCCGAGGAAATCGATATGAAGATAATCGGCGAGGATACGATAGCCGACGACGCATCGCCCGAGCTTTACCGTATCCGCCGCGATATCCGCCGTGCGGAAGACAACGTGCGAACAATACTTGCAAACCTTACCACGGGCGAAAATTCAAAATACCTGCGTGATGCTGTTGTAACAATCCGTTCGGGCAGATACGTAATACCCGTTCGCTCCGAGCATAAAAACGAAATCAAGGGCTTGGTGCACGATTCATCGGCCTCGGGTCAGACCCTGTTTATCGAGCCTATGGCGGTTATTGAAGCAAACAATAAGCTCCGCGAGCTTAAAGGCAGAGAAGCTGAGGAAATAGAAAAAATTCTTTACGACCTCTCTTGCAAGGTCGCGTCGGTCGCAAACGTTATCCGCGTCGACTTTAAGGCGATGACCGACCTCGACGTTATATTTGCACGCGCTTCCTATTCTTCCGATATTTCGGGAATACGCCCTAAAACAGGTGCGAAATCGATTCGCCTTGTTCGTGCCCGCCACCCGCTTATCCCTAAAAGTAAGGTCGTTCCTATTTCCGTCGAATTCGGCGAAAAGGATAACGCTCTTATTATCACTGGTCCGAACACGGGCGGTAAAACCGTCACACTTAAAACCTTGGGCCTTCTTTCGCTTATGGCGCAAAGCGGTCTTTATATTCCTGCCGATGACGGCAGCTCGCTCCCCGTTTTCAACGGCGTTCTTGCCGATATAGGCGATGAGCAAAGCATCGAGCAATCGCTCTCTACCTTCTCGTCCCACATGGTGAACGTCGTTTCTATCTTAAAGGAATGCGGCAAGGGAACGCTCGTCTTGTTCGACGAGCTTGGTGCGGGTACCGACCCGACCGAGGGCGCGTCGCTCGCAATCGCAATTTTGGAGCGCGTTCGTGCTTCGGGAGCAATAGTTGCCGCAACCACCCACTATTCCGAAATAAAGATCTATGCGCTCGATACCGAAGGCGTGCTTAACGCCTCCTGCGAATTCGATTTAGCAACTCTTAAACCCACCTATCGCCTAATAACGGGCATCCCCGGTAGAAGTAACGCCTTTGAAATATCGCTTCGCTTGGGTATGGATGAAAGCGTTATCGCACGTGCAAAGGAATTGCTTGCCGACGATAATATCCGCTTCGAGGATGTTATCGTTCGCTTGGAGGAAACCGAGCAGGACCTTCGCAAGGAACGCTCGGAATCCGAACGCGCACGCGCCGAAGCACTTAAAATACGCGAACAAGCCGAACGCGAAGCAAGGGAATTAAAGGACCGCGCCGAAGCCGAGCTCGACCGCGCCCGCGCGCAGGCACAGCGCATTCTCGATGCCGCAAAAAAGACAAGTAATCAGGTCTTCGAGGAACTCAACGAGCTTAAAAAAGCCGATGCAAAGCGGCTTGAACTCGCACGTATCGAGGAAGCGCGTAAGGCTGTCCGCCAAAACCTTAAGGATACCTCTGCTCAAATTTCGGATATAGAGGAATTCGAGGTAGAAGAAGAAAATTATACCCTTCCGCGCCCCCTACAAATAGGCGATAAGGTGCTTCTTGCCGATATCGGTAAGGAAGCGGTTGTGAAAAGCATTTCGGGCGATACCGTTTTCTGCGCTATGGGAAGGTTGGAAACAAAGACAAATATCAAAAATATCCGCCTTCTTGCCAACGCCGCCGCTGTCGAAAAGCAGAAAAAGGAAAAGGGCAAGGCGCAATATACCCATAGCGTTTCCGCTGTCAAAAACGAAATCGACGTTCGCGGAAACACGGGCGACGACGCTTGGTTTATCATCGACCGTTATCTCGACGACGCAATTCTTGCAGGCCACGAAACCGTTTACGTTATCCACGGTAAGGGCACGGGCGCACTCCGCGCGGCGCTTTGGCAGTTCTTCCGTCAGGATAAAGCCCGCATACGTACCTTCCGCTCGGGCAGATACGGCGAAGGCGATTTGGGCGTAACCGTTCTCGAACTCAAAATCAAAAAGTAAATGCAAAAAGGTTTTCCTCTGTTACGGAAAACCTTTTTTCGCTAAAAAAGCATTGAAATCCCTTCAAAACCCCGCAAAATACTTGTAAACACTCTGATAATAAGGTATAATAAATTCAAAATGGCGTGAATTAATGTATAATTGAAATGATAAAGTATTATGAACGAAAACAAATACAAAGAAGCAAAAGAAATCTTTATGAAATATGATGGCAATCATTTTTTTATGGCTCGTGAAGAAATATACGACACCTATAAAAAATATGAGGTTCCCGAGGCGTTGGAAAAAAAATGGTTGCAAGAGTTAAAGGAGATACACCGCAACGGCTTTTTGCAAGAAAACAATGCTTCTCGCAAATTTCATGAGTTTTACAGTTACGGTGAAATTATAGTGCGTTTAGCAGACCGTAACGGTCTTTTGGATATGCTTCGATATGTACAGGAAAATGCCGCGGAGCTCGACTCTTTTACGCTTATACTGTTTGTCGATGAAGTTATATTCGTTTTACAAGAGCTTCGAGAAAAACTCTGCGCAGGAGGCTACGGCACGGTATTTAAAGTTTACAAAACTTCAAAGACAATACTCGAAGCTGCGCTCAAAAAACCGATTTGGATAGCTCCGGAGCATATTAAGAGCATGACTTCAGAGTTTTGTAACGAAGAAATCGTTGTTGAACGAATGAAGGATACGTTGAACACGATAAATAAAAAACGCGGTATTCGTTGGGCTGTCAGATCGTTTATAGAGTTCTTTAAAGTGAAGTGATTGAATCGAATCAATCGAAGCAAAGAAATACAAAGCGGGAAAAACAACGCAAAAATTTCAATGAAAGGGAAAAAAAGATGGAAAAGCAATTTTGGTCACTGTTTTATTTATCGTTAATAGGGCTAATATTAATTTGCGTACTGCTAATAGTATCAATTGTATTTGCGAAACGAATATTTTTACAAAGAAAATACGGGTCGGTTCTTTTTGCTGTATCCGTTTGCGCTCTTCTGTTATTTGCTTTTTTGACCGCCAAACATTTTATTGAATGTTATAGAGATTTATCATACGTAACAAGCGAAACTTATATCGAAGAAGAATGTAAAGTGATAGAATATACACGTATAGAACGTGATTTAGACGGTAACGGTCAAATTTCGTACAACGATCCCAAGCTATATGTTATCGATACCGATGAATACATAATACTGCACTTACAAGGTGTCGAAGTTGGCGAAACTTATCTTATCAGATACTATCCAAACACGAAAATATGTGAGGTTGTAGAAAAGCTTTCCTAAATATCTCGCCGATCTGATTATGAAAAAATACAAATCAAAAAAGAAAAAACGTCAAGAGCAAGGCCCTTGACGAAGTCGATATATATAACACTATGAATACATTATTACGAAAGGCAGAGCATTTTACTCTGCCTTTTATCACTCTCTATTCAAAATTTCAATCGCCTTGTCGACCAGCGTATCCTTTAAGCCATATCGTGGTGTATTTATATTTTCCAAACGCGTTAACGCTTGCTTGACAAAGCGTATTTGCGGTGTTATTATTAATATAGAAATATGCAATTATAGGAGAAGTAAAATGAGCTCTGCAGATAAAGCATTCGTCGCAACCTGTTTGGATATTATCGAAAACGGTACTCCCGTGTTCGATGAACGTGTCCGTCCCCGTTGGGAAGACGGTACCCCCGCATATACAATAAAAAAGTTCGGCGTTGTAAACCGTTACGACCTTTCGAAGGAATTCCCGCTTCTCACTATCCGCCCAATTTCGTTCACAAAAGCAGTGGATGAAATACTTTGGATATGGCAGAAGAAATCCAACAACGTAAACGACCTTAACAGCAAAATTTGGGATGCTTGGGCTGACGAAAACGGCTCTATCGGCAAAGCCTACGGCTACCAGATGGGAGTAAAGCACAAATACCGCGAGGGCGAGTTCGATATGGTCGACCGCGTTCTTTACGACCTTAAAAACAACCCCTGCTCGCGCCGTATTATGACAAATATGTATAACTTCCAAGACCTTTCCGAAATGGCGCTTTATCCCTGCGCGTATTCTATGACGTTTAACGTTGTCGACGGAAAGCTCTGCGC
Organism: Eubacteriales bacterium; assembly: GCA_045533335.1. Lineage (GTDB taxonomy): Bacteria > Bacillota > Clostridia > Oscillospirales > CAG-382 > Coliplasma. The sequence goes on along the minus strand of JAZSHQ010000018.1, from coordinate 6,485 downwards.
AATCCTTAACCAACGCTCGCAGGATATGCTTGCCGCAAACGCTTGGAACGTAGCGCAATACGCCGCGCTCGTTATGATGCTTGCACAGGCATCGGGTCTGCAGGCGGGTGAATTGGTCCACGTTATCGCAGATGCGCATATTTACGACAGACATATTCCTATAGTAAAAGAAATTATCACCCGCGAACAGTTTGATGCACCGAAGGTCACTCTCGACCCCTCTGTTACCGATTTTTATGCCTTCACGCCCGAAAGCTTTACCGTCGAAAATTACGTTCACGGCGAAAAGATAGGCAAATTCCCCATAGCAGTATAGGAGTAAAAATGAAGCTTGTAGTTGCAGTAGATAAAAATTGGGGCATAGGTTATAAAGGCGAGCTTTTGGCGCGCGTTCGCGCCGATTTGCGCTATTTCCAAAGCCTTACCAAGGGTAACGTAGTTATACTCGGCTCGAAAACGCTTGCAACCTTCCCCGGCGGAAGGGTATTGAAGGATAGGGTAAATATCGTCCTTTCGCGCAGAAGCGATTATGCGCCCGAGGGTGCAATCGTTGTCGATTCTATCGAATCGCTTTTGCAAAAGATTTCCGAATACAATAGCGATTCCGTGTTCGTCATCGGCGGCGCAACGGTTTATGAACAGCTCCTTCCGTATTGCGATACCGCTTACGTAACCAAATTCGAAAAGGCGTTCGAAAGCGATGCTTTCTTCCCGAATCTCGATAATTCTCCCGAATGGGAGCTTGCCGAGGTTGGCGAAGAACAAACCACAAATCCCGAAACCGACACAGAAGCTGATATGGTTTTCCGCTTCTGCACCTATAAAAGAAAATGATCGAAGTAATAATCAGAAAATCTATTACAAAAGACGCGAATGCGGTGCACCGCCTGCTTCGTGTAATTGCAGACCTGCATAAAAACGGCAGGCCCGATATGTTTCCGAATCTTACAAGTAAATATACGGTAGACGAGGTGCGCGAACGCCTTTCGAAAGAAGAAAACGGCGTTTTCGTTGCGGAGCAGAACGGCGAAGTCGTCGGCTACGTTTTTTGCGATGTTATAAAAGAGGGAAACGGTCTTACTCTGTATATCGACGATCTTTGCGTCGACCCCGAAGCGCGCCGTTGCGGTGTAGGCAAAAAGCTTCTTGATAAAGCGCGCGAATACGGCGCAGAAAAAGAATGCAATTTTTTAATGCTGAACGTGTGGGAATTCAACAAAAACGCAGTTGAATTCTATGAAAAATACGGTTTCACCACCCGCACCCGCCATATGGAGATAAAAATATAACAATAGGAAATTTATAATGAACATAATGCGGTTTCTAACACCGAAAAGCAACGTGGCATATATCGATTCGGTTTCCACGGTGCGAAACGGTTTCGAAAAAATGACATATCATAAATACCGTGCCATTCCGGTTATCGCCCCCGACGGGGTTTACGTCGGCACAGTAACCGAAGGCGACCTGCTTCGCAGTATGCTTAACAACGGCGGCAACGATATGCGCGAGCACGAAAAGGTTTGCATTAAGGATATCATCCGCGAAGGCTGGAATCCCGCCGTAAGCATTACCTGCACAGTCGATCAGCTCTTTAATCGCGTTGCCGAACAGAATTTTGTTCCCGTGGTAGACGATAGGGGTGTGTTCATAGGTATTGTTACCCGAAAGGCGGTAATAACCTATTTGGTCGAAGCGTACGAAAAATCGAAATTGTAATTAACGGTGAAAAAATGAAAAAATTAATTTGCATTTTGCTGTCGCTGCTCGTTTTTGCATCATTTTGCTCCTGCGCCGATGAACACGAAAATTCCTCGCAGGAATCTATCGAAGAATCGGCAGAAGAATCGAAAAACAGCTTCGACCCGTCGGTAAACGCAAGTAAAATAATAAAAACCCTCGATTATAAAAACAAAGGTAAAATGGGCGATACAGACGGCCCCGCCTTTGCTGTGTATTCCAAAGTCGGTTATAACGGTGCGTCTGTCGATTTGAATCTTGGCGATACGGAAATCAGTAACCGCCTTTCCGACGGACGTTTTATAAACGGCTATTGCTTCCTCGGAATCGACGTATATGAGGGTAATTATTGGGTCAACTGCGTCGACGTTGGGCTTTGCTGGTCGGGTCAAAGCGGCGGCTGGCATCTTTTCTACAACATATACGAAACACTTAACGAGCATACTAACAGCTGGTATGAATCGGGCAAAAAGCTTCCTAAAAACGGTACGTACAGAATGACTATGACTATTACCGACAATAATTACGCCACACTCACGGTCGAAAGCCTCAACGGCAATTTCAAGGATTCGGTAAGGGTGGAAGTAAAGGGAGCAAAAGCAAACGGAAGCAACACCGCCTTCCTTTTCAATGCCGCGCTCGATTATCCCGAAAACACAAAGCTCGATTCTTCGGGCAATCCCAGCGAGGATTGGGTCGCAATCACACTTGCAAACAGCGATAAAGGCTTGTATTTGCGCAAACTTCACGCAACAAACCTTAAGCTTTTCAAAAACGGAAAGGAAGAGGATTGGACCGAAAATAAAACATCCGCAACAAGTATATGGCCTGATAAATCGGTACAGGGATTCGATTATTCTCCCACAGAAATATATCTCTACGACGGCAGGGAATATTACATCAATCTCGATATGAACAGATAAATTAAGGAGGCGTTTTTATGAAAAAGACTCTTGTATTGCTATCTGCTTTGATTATCATATTGGTTGGTTGCAGTCGCGAAATCCCTTCAAATGAGGAATCGCGCGTGCAGGAAGGTGTGCTCGGCATACGCTATGACACAGTTGAAAAAGTGACAATGCAAATAGCAGACGAAACCGTTATTCTTAAGCAATGTGAAAACACAACACCCGACTTTACATTGCCTACACAATTTTTCGACGGAACAAAGTTTAATAATTTGGGAGATCACGCTTTTCGTGGAGACGAAACAGTGGTTTCCGTAATAATTCCGGACGGCTATGAATATATAGGACACTATGCATTTACGGAGTGTCCGAATCTTAAATTTGTATATATTGGCAAAGATGTATGTTACATTGGAGAGCGTGCATTTACCGATTGTCCGAAATTAGAACGGTTTGAGGTTTCTCCCGCAAATCCGTATATCTACGAAAAAGAAGGTTGTATTTTGGAAACCTCTTCCGGAACACTTCTTGCCACTAAGGGCAATATACCCGAAGGAACAAAAAGAATAGGATATTGCGTGTTTTCAGGTAATAGCAATCTTTCTAATTTAGATATACCAAACTCTGTTGAAACAATTGGCGGTCTTGCATTTGATAAGAGTTCTTTAACCTCTGTGAGATTGCCCGACAGCATCATAGAAATAGAAACCGCAGCGTTTTCACAGTGCACACAATTAAAGGAAATTTATATTCCCAATATCGAAACGCTCGGAGCGCGTATTTTTTACGGCATTGACGGAATAACCATAAACTGTGAAGCAGAATCTAAACCCGATGGATGGGATGATAAATGGCTTGACGGCTGCACAAATTATACGGTAAATTGGGGAGTCACACGAGAAGGCTGATTATCCTTAAATAATACAATTATAACCACAACCCCCTGCTGTCTGCACAATACAGACGGCAGGGGATTCTTTCGTGCCTTATAGTGGCTCGGAAAAACATTAAACGGTTCCGGTTACGATTATCTGTATATGACCGGGGATGACTTCAATAGCACCCGTTACCGTATTACGCACAAAATTTGCAGCGGGAACGGTTATTTCACTGCCTTCGCCACTGGGCAGGGTAAGAGTACCGCCGATATAGATATAATCACTTTCGGGAATAGCTTCACCGTTTACCGTTACGGCAATATCGGCAAGCGCGGGCTCAAAGGTGTCGGTCAAAATCACATCGGTAGCAGTGATGTTGCCGTAGTTATAAAGGTCGATCACATATCTAAGCTCGCCGCCGCAGATAACGGGGTTGGGGCAGACCGATTTAACTATTCGCAGCTCCGCAAAGGCTTCTGCGGTTATCGTATGGCTGTCGCTTACGTCCTCGCCGTCGCAGGGACAGTTGCAGTCACCGCCTGCTGTAGCGGTGTTGGTGATAGCCGACCCGACTTGGCCGTTGGCGAAGCCGTTTACGCGCGCAAGATAGATTATCTGTGCGTTGCCGCCTGCAGGAATAGAATCGATTTCAAAAACGACGTTCGCCGTGCCGACGCTTGGCGTTAATACCGAATTAAACGCACCGTTAATAAATAAACGCGCGGGACCGATATAGGTCAGCGGAGTAAAACCGTTGCCGTTATTTGTATAAGTGCCGAGATTGTCAATCACCGTAACGTCGTTAATCGCAGAATTTCCGTTGTTTGTAAGTGTTACGATATAGGTCACTTCCATACCTATTCTGTATCGGTCGGAAAGCGAGGTTTTCTCGATATCAAGAAATCCGTTGAGCACGGTGCTCGTAACGTTAGAAACGGCTGAAGCCGCGGTTGTCCCGAATCTGTAATTAACCGTAGCACGGTTGGTAATAATTGTTGCCATTGGCAAGCATTTCTCCTTTCGGGGAAAGCCTTAATGTCCCCTATAAAAGTTTATTGCACTTGCGGCTAAACCGTTACAAAAAAACACCGCGGGTTATAGGCCCACGGTGTTAAAGTAATCTTAAAGCAATTTGTTGTTTAAACGTACAAACTCTTTTGCTTCTTCGGCGGTAAGTGTTCTTGAAAGAAGAACAGCCGAAAGATAAATGTGCTTTGCAAGCTCGTCTGCGTTTTCAAAATCGCCGTTTTCAAGCTTTTTGACGATAGGGTTATCGATATTAATTGCAAGAGCTTCGCTGTTCGGCATTTTAAATGCGTCGTTGCCGCTGCTCATGCTATACATTTTCATCATATCGGCAAAGCGTCTGCCTTCCTCGGGGAGCGAAATAAGTGCCGCCGCCTCTTCAGCGCCGAGAGATACGAAGGTTATTACGATATCCTCGCGTCCGACAGCTTTTTTAAAGATTTCGGTGAGCGCTTCGTTTGTGCTCGCTTCGTTTTCATCAAAACCCGAATCCACTCTGCGGAATTTTATCTTATCGTTCTTGCTTTCGAAATACTGTGCAAAGCTATTGTCGATAATGCTGTCGAGCACCAAAACCGATTTGCCTTTTTCGGCAAACAAGCCAAGATAATAGCTTTGACCTTCCTTGTCGCTCGTATAGTAAACAGTACCCTCGTCCTTGCCGTCAAGATATTCTCTAACGGTAGCAAAACCGCCCTCTGCCTTTTCGAAAAGGATGTTGTTTCTTGCTCTGTCGCCGAACTTTTCGTCGCGCATACATGCGTATTCGAAATATGGCTTCATATCGCTCCAGTTCTTTTCAAGCGCATCTCTGTCGTTGTTGAACATAGAATTGAGCTTGTCCGCAACCTTTTTCGAAATATGCGATGCAACCTTGCGTACGTAAGCGTCGTTTTGCAAATAACTGCGCGAAACGTTAAGCGGCAATTCGGGACAATCGAGCACCCCGCGGAAGTTCACCAAATGCTCGGGGCAGGCGCCCTTTATGTTGTCTGCAACGAAAACAGAATTGTAAAACAGCTTAATTTCGCTTTCGGTCGAATCGTAACCGCTTTTTCTTCTCGGAATAAACAGCACGCCCTTAAAGTTTAAAGGGTAGTCCGCAACGATGTGAAGCTTGAACAAGGGGTCCTCGTAATCGTTAAATACCTTCTTGTAAAATTCGTTGTATTGCTCGTCGGTTACCTCGCTCGGGTTGCGCTGCCAAAGGGGATTTGTGTCGTTCACAACGGTTTCTTCTTTGCCGTCGGTAAGTGCAATATCGTAGGGCATAAATGCACAGTAACGCTCGAGCACGCTTTTAAGCTTTTCGTTGTCGAGATAAGCAAGCTCATCGTCGGAAACGTGCATAATTATCTCGGTACCGTGTTCGGCACGCTCGCACGCTTCGCTTTCAAAACTGCCGTTGGCGTCGCATATCCAATGCACGCCCTCTCCGCCTTTATAGGAACGCGTGAACATTTCTACCTTTTCGGCAACAATAAACATCGAATAAAAGCCCAAACCGAAATGACCGATTATACCGCTGTTTGATTCGCCTTCGTATTTCGAGATAAATTCAACAGCACCCGAAAGCGCGATGTTGTTTATATATCTGTCGACCTCTTCGGCGTTCATACCTATACCGTTGTCGCGAACGGTAATTGTGCGTTCGTCCTTGTCGGCGGTAATCGTAATACGGTAATTGCAGTTATCGTCCTCCGCTTCGCCGAGCGAAATAAGACGCTTGTGCTTTGTAATTGCGTCGCAGGCGTTGGAAACAACCTCGCGAATGAATATATCCTTTTCGGAATAAAGCCATTTTTTTATAATAGGGAACAGGTGCTCGGTATCGACCGAAAGTGCGCCCTTTGCCTTAAATATCATCCTTCCATTGTTTTATCGAAATAAGAGAACCGGCTTTTGCCGATTCTCCGTAAATTACAGTTAGCCG
>JAZSHQ010000009.1:0-25241 GCA_045533335.1 Eubacteriales bacterium | reverse complement strand
ATAAGCTCTTGAAGTAGGGGAGTATATTCCATATTTGCCATATCTGTGCTCCTTAGGTAATTTATTTAATTATACTACCGAAAACCTTTTCTGTCAACAAAATTCGACTTGTTGACATTTATCCGAACGTGGTTTATAATTAAAATACAGCAAAAGAACAGAGGCATTAATAATGATAAAGACATACACGACCCTGCTTATAGATATGTACGGGGTAATATTAAACGAATCTAAGGGCAGATTGCTCGATTACTCGCGCGATAATCTTACAAAAGAGGAATACGAACGGGTGGAAAAGCTTATCCGCGATCGGCGCCTTTTCGATAAAGCGGGCTTGGGCGAAATAAACGCGCGCGAATTTATGAATATGCTGGGGTATGATGATTGGGAATACCACTCCAAGCGTTATATCGATAACTATTTAACGCTCGATAGCGGCTTTATCGATTTTGCCGAGAGGGTAAAGGATAAATACGAGCTTGTTTTGCTTTCGAACGACGTTAGCGAATGGAGCGAATATATATGCGAAAAATTCGGCTTGAACAAATATTTCAGGCACAAAACGGTTAGCGCGGAGGTAAAATGCCGCAAGCCGAGCCTTGAAATCTACGACCTCACGCTGGATAAGATAAACCGTTCGCCCTATGAATGTATGTTTATCGATAACAACGCGCAAAACCTTGTTGCCGCAGAGGAGGTCGGCATTTCCCCGATACTTTTCAACCGCGACAACGAGCATTATTACGGTATGACGGTTTACAGCTTCAGCGAGCTTTACGGTATGATAGGGTAAGTGTTTTTTGCTTTTCAAACGTATAATATTGTAAAAATATTCAAGAGGAGGTCTTTTCGATGAAACGGTTTATTTCCTTACTCGTTGCGTTTTTTGTGTTTTTGACGCTCGCTTCCTGCGGTAACGCGCAAAGCGGGCAATCCGATTATTCCGAAACCTCATATACCATAGTTTCCGAGCCTATCGGCGGCAACAAAGGTGGGTTTGAGGACAAAAAACCGCCTGCCGACGGCGAAATTCAAGAGCTTGCCGTGCGCGTGGTCGGAATACACGAAAATTATATCGACGCAGACCCGATTTACAAGTCGGACACCGAAAAATTCGGACGCGTAAGATTGAATATCGAATATCCAAACGAGCTTTTGCCCGAACGGGTAACTCTTGAAAGTACGCTGAATATAAAATATCGCGGCAAAATAAAGCCCGCCGCGGGTGATGCGCTTGCGGAGATAAACCAAATAAGCGCAATCGAATATCACGGCTCACAGCCCGAGCCGAAGAGCTCTTCGTTTTTGGCGACGGTGACCGATCAGGGCGTTATGCCGCTGAACGGTGAATGGGAGGCGCAGTATAACTACGCTTTTCCGATAGCAAAGGGCGAAAATAGCATTAAAGTCGGCGACCTTGTACGCGTTACCTATTCGGGCATAGTGCTCGAAACCGACCCGCCGCAGCTTTCGCAGGTAAAATCGGTCGAGCTTGTCGATAAATCATCGCTCGACAGGGTTACGCTCTTTAACGACGGCAAGGCAGAGGAGTGCTTTGGCTGTACGCCCTATACGCAAACTTGGCAGGACGGCTGGGTGTTCAGCGACGGCGCAAGATGGCGCGATATACTTATGCAAGGCACGGCGGATATTCCCACCGTGTATCTAAAGGACTGTGTTACGCTTTATTTTTCGGAGGAATATAACAATACAAGCACAGGTATGCTTATTTTAAAAGCGGGCACGAAGCTCGACGGCAGTGAAGAACTTCCCGAATTCGGCAGCTGCGAGCCCAATCGGCTGAACGAGCTCGAAGCAGGCGTTTATTACGTTGTTATACAGATTTCGTGGCACGGTGAATTTATCGAATCCGAAGCGCTTTACCCGCGCGATGCCTTCGAAACCGATGAAGAATATTACAAAATGAACGAGAAAGCGTTCGAGCGCGGCTGCAGCGAGTATATCTTCAGGCTTGTGGTTTAAAGGGCGTTGCTTTTTGAAAAGTAAAATATGCAAAACCGCCGAGGGAAACAATACCCTCGGCGGTGCTTTTTTTGGATTTCGGCTTATCTATTATCTATTATCTATTATCTATTATCTTTTATCTTTGAAACCGACCCTATATCGTTTCCATCCAATTCGAAATATAGGGAGTAAGAATATTATAACCCTTCGAATTCGGGTGCACCGTATCGGGCAGGCATTCGGTGGTGTGGGTTTTAAGCAGATATTTATTAAGATTTTCGTCGAAATAAAGGTCGAGATAGGGAATTTCCCACTTGTCGCATATCTTTTTTGAAAGTGCGAAATATTCGCTCATATCGCTCATTCTGCCGAACTGCGAAGCAGGCATTTGAAAGGTGACGATAAAGCCGAAAATCGCGCCCTTGTAGTTTTCCTTCGCGTATTTAAAGGTGGCTTCCAAGCCCCCTGCGAAGCTGTTCATATCAAACGGACCTTCAAACCCTTCGGTCATAATACCGACAGGCGCGCTGTCCCACGCGTCGTTTGCACCGCCTTCGATAATGCAGTAGTCGTATTTATTGCCCTTTTCTGCGATAAGCTGATTAATAACCGTATTTTCGCCGCGGCAGAGCGACATAGAGGCACCGCCCTTGCTGCGGTTAAGCCCTGTCATACCCTTTTCTGCCATAATTCTGCCCGCCCAACCGGGGGTGTTGCCGTATGTGGGGTCGTTCCATTCACAGACCGCTTCGCAAAGCGAATCGCCGACAAAAATAACCGATTTGCCCTGAAGTTTCATAAAAAGCGCTTCCTTTTTATTTGTTTTTGTTTTCGATATAGCCGCTCATCGCGTATTTTTCCATATTAAGCGCGGCGGCGAGCTCGCCGAATAAAAGATCCTCGGCGCGTTTAAGATAGCGTTCGTCAACAGCCGAAAGCTTTTTCTTTTTCTCTATAAGAATTTCTCGTTTTGCGCGGATAGAGACCGAAAGCTTTATAAGCTCGGCGCAGTCGTGAAGCTTTATAATCTTATCGTAGCGTTCCGAAAGCTCGCGCGGGGAAGCGGGCGGGCATTCGACGGGCGTTACGTTTTTATAACCGTCGATAAGCGCGTTCGCCTCGTCGCTCGAAATTATCGGGCGCATAAACACCGCTTCGTTATCCGCGGGGGTAAAGATCATACAGCTTTGGTAAAGCGGTTGGAGCTTGTAGCAGGGGCGTACTTCGCCCAAAAACTCCTTTTCGACAACGTCTTCAACACGGCAAACTCCCGTTTCGCCGTATATAATCAAATTGCCGATTGCGAATCTCATAGAAAATACCTCGTAAGGGGTGGGGGTCTGCTCTGCGCTTGCGCACGGAGTCACGGAAAATGAGGAATTCTCCTCATTATGTAAACATTATAACACAAAATTCACAATTTAGCAAGAATTATTTTGCTTGATTAACGCGATTTTTCGGTAAAAGGCTATCTGTTTATGGGAGTATAGCCGTTTTCGTCGATGATTTTTTGCCCCTCGGGCGAGAGGATGAAATCTACAAGCTTTTCGATATTTTCGTTTTTATTGTCCTTGCGGTAAACGGCGTAAAAATTGTAAATTATCGGGTAACTGCCGTTCGCGATGTTTTCCTCGGTGGGGGCGATACCGTCGACCGAAAGGAGCTTTATTCCGCTGCTTGCAACCATTCCCTCGACGTAAAAACGGAAAGAAAAGCCGATAGCTCCGCCGAAAACACCGAGCGGATTTTTCTTTATCTCGCGGCCGCCCATAAATTTAAGCATAACCGTTTGGCTTCCGCTTCCCTCGGGGCGGTCAAGCGGGTTTATCGGGCGGTTTGCGCCGCCGACAAGCGACCAATTCGTTATTTCGCCCGCGTAGATCTGCTTTATTTGCTCAACGCTAAGGTTATCGACAGGGTTGTTTTCGTTCACGAAGAAAACAAACGCCTCGTACCCGATGGGGACGTAAACAAGCTCGGCGTTTTTTTGCTCGGCATACTGCTTTTGCTGTTCCGAGGGTGCGGCGCAAAGGATAATATCCACGTCGCCGTCGACAACGCCTTTATATGCCTTTACCGTGTCGGTAAAGCGTATTTTGCTGTTTTCGGTGTATTGCGTTCCGTCGAAATCGACCGCGCTTTCGGGGTAAACCGAATCGACTATCGCCGAATATACGGGAACAAGCGCCGCCGCGCCGTCGATTTTGGGAATCTCGCCGCTTAATTCAAGCTCGGATTCAACGGACGTGAATTGCGCATTTTTATCGAAGGGAATATAACGCTCGGGCTCGATATAACGCGTTTCGAAATTCATTCCGCAACGCTGTGTGAAAATTGCGTAAACGCCGGCGTTCATACACAAAAACACCGCCGCGACGAGGATAAGTATTAAAATCTGCCTTGCCGTTTTCATTTTACCACAGCTCCTTCGAAACGAAATGAATTATCGAGGAATTGCCATAGGCATAAACGGCGTAAATCGCGTGGGCAATCGTCAGCAAAACGCCGAGCGCGACGATTGTATAAAGCAGAATCAAAAAGGTTTTTGTTTTCATTTTTACATCTGAATTACCGCATCCTGCGCGATGTGGATGATTATGGCGATGAAGATTGCAAAAAGAACCGTAACGCCCAGCACTATCGACGATGCAATAAGGTTTCCGCGCCATATATTGCGCCTTTTCGTGCCCTTTTCGGATTTAACAAACATTACAATGCTTTCGATAAACCACGCGAGAAGCGCAAACGGCGCGACGATGATGGTGATAGCAATAATGATTTGCAAAATAGAGTAAACAGCGTTGATGATTCCGTATAAAATGGGATAATCGGTAGTCATATTAAATACCTCCTTGCGGAAATTGTAGCATAGCTTTGTGAATAAATCAAGAACGGCGGGTAAAATCAACCAACCGTTCAGTCTTTAAAAAAAGTGGACAGAGCTTAAAAAATTCTCTGTCCTTCGTTAAAAATCTTCTTGTTTTTGCGATATGCCTTGCATTACACGCCCGAAGGGCGTATCTCATCGACGATATATCGCAAATCTCGCAGATATTTATATCGTCGAGTTGTGTCCTTCGGAACATAACGCCATTATACCGTTGCGAGAATTTTCTGCTCAAACACCTCGCGTATTATTGTGTGCCCTTCTGCGCTGGGGTGCATACCGTCGATGCCGAGCAGGTTGCCCATACTGCCCTTGAAAACAGAGCGCAGGTCGAGTATTTTGCAGTTTGCAAGCTTTGCCACCTTTTCGGCGAGCTTTGAATAATATTCCTGCCAACGCGAAATGCGGTTAATATCGCCCATCCAGCGCAAAACGTTATCGTAATTCAATCCGCGCGTGACCCAATTCATAAAACGCTCGGAATCGATAGGAACAAGCGTGCAGATAGCAACCTCTGCGCCCTTGCTGCGCGCGTAATCGACAAGCTTTAGATAGGTTTCGGTAAAATGCTCCTCGGGGGTGTTGGGCAAAAATTCGCCGTTGGGGTCGTCTGCCACCGCCGCCCAGTTGTAGTTGCAATCATTTCCGCCGTATTCAAGAATAACAAAAGTGTCCTTGTCGCAATCTTCAAGAGTCGATTTCATAATTTCAAAGCCTTCGTCGACCGTCGCGCCCATTTTGCAGTTGTTCTCGACCTCAATACCGTTTTCCAAAAGCTTTTCATAGCGGTACCCGAACAGCTTATAACGCTTAAGCTCTTCGTTATACATTACGCCCTTTAAAATCGAATCGCCGTATATCTTGATTTTTTTCATAATCGCATTTTCCTTCCGTTTTTGAAAAAAGCAAACGTTTGTGTTTTGGCAACCCCGTGGCAAGTCTGCCGCGCTGAGCACGCATTTACTATACCCCCAAGCGGGCAAAAAGTCCACCTACACACGCGTGCGCGCGCTCGACTGCGCGGGGTGCGCGCGGTAGAGAAAAATTTCTACTACTCTACCGACAGTAGAAAAGACTGTGTTTGCAAGGGGTTTCGGGGTTGACAAGCAGAAAAAGGTGTGGTATTATAAAGAAAAAAGGAAGGGAACGCGGAATGGACGATTATAAAAGAATTATCGCGAACAACATAACCGAGCTTCGCAAGGCGGTGCCATATACCCAAGCCGAGCTTGCCGAAAAGCTTAATTATTCCGACAAAGCCGTTTCGAAATGGGAACGCGGTGAATCGATTCCCGACGTTATCGTGCTTAAACAGATCGCCGACCTTTTCGGTGTGACTGTCGATTACCTTTTAGAGGAAATACACCCCCTAAGCGCGACGATGCAAAGCGTCCCCAAGCAGTTAAAAATAAACCGACTGCTTGTTACGGGGCTTTCCTGTATGCTCACATTTCTTATCGCAACGGTTTTGTTTGTGTCGCTCGCGCTTGCAACCGATATTCAACGCCTTTGGCTCGCGTACGTTTATTGTGTGCCTGTTTGCGCGGTGATATTAATAGTTTTCAATTCGATTTGGGGCAGAAAAAAGCTGAATTATCTTTTTATTACCGTGCTTATGTGGGGAATACTCGCAAGTATTTATCTTACAATCGGCGATTATTCGAGCTGGCTTATATTCGTTATCGGAATCCCCGGTCAGGTTATAATTTTGCTTTGGTCGGGAATGAAGGCGAAGATATTTAAGAGAGCGAAAGGGAAATGAAAAGCAAAAAAGACTGCTGTGAGCAGTCTTTTTTTGGATAATAGATAATAGATAATAGATATTAACTTACAGACCGAAACGCATTTTATACGACGTTACGGTGTTTTGCATAAGTATCGCAATCGTCATAGGGCCGACACCGCCGGGGACGGGGGTGATATAGGATGCCTTTTCTGCGCAGGATTCGAAATCGAGGTCGCCGACGAGCTTATCGCCCACGCGGTTTATGCCGACGTCGATAAGCACCGCGCCTTCTTTAACCATATCGCCGGTTATCATTTGCGGCTTGCCGACCGCGGCGATAAGAATATCGGCGTTTTTGGTAAAGCTTGCCAAATCCTTTGTGCGGGAATGGCAGGTGGTCACCGTGCCGTTTTCGGCGAGCAGGAGCGCGCCCATAGGCTTGCCCACGATATTGCTTCTGCCGACAACAACGCAATTTTTGCCCGAAATTTCAACGTTTGCTTCCTTTAACAAGCGCATTACGCCCGCGGGGGTGCAGGGCTGAAAGCGGGGCGAACCCGTGAAGAGCTTGCCGACGTTGTAGGCGTGGAATGCGTCGACGTCCTTATCGGGCGAAATCGCCTCGATAACGCGGTCGGGGTCGATTTGCTTCGGGACGGGCATTTGAACGAGAATGCCGTCGACGCTTTCATCTTTGTTAAGAAAATCAATAAGTTCTAAAAGCTTTTCCTCGGTTTCGTCTGCCGAAAGGAGATATTCAAGGCTTGTGATGCCAACAGCTTCGCAGGCTCTTTTTTTGTTGCGAACGTAAACCGCGCTTGCGGGGTCGTCGCCGACAAGTATAACCGCCAAGCAGGGGGCGCGACGTCCGTCGGCTGTAAGCGCTTTAATTTCTTCGGCGGTTTCCGCCTTGCATTTTGCGGATATTGCCTTTCCGTCGATAATGTTCATAATTATTCCTCCGATTCCTCGATATCCTCGATATCGCCGTCGAGCATATCCTGCTCTGCAAGCGTTTCGATATCGTTTTCGTCAAGCTCGTCAAGCTCTTCGTTTTCCGATTCGCTTTCGGTATCGAACACGCTTTGGTCGAGCGCGTCTTCTTCGTTTTCGGTTGCGATTCTTACCGATTCAAAGGCAGAGGTGTATTCCGCCATTTCGCTTTTTTCTTCCTTGTGGCGGCGGTAAAGCACGATTTCGCCGATAATTGCGGCAATAACGCAAACGATGCCGACAAATACCGAGAATTTAAGGCTTCCGACGATATAAAGGCTGTCCGCGCGGAGCGTTTCGATATAGGCTCTGCCAAGACCGTACCAGCCGATATAGGCGAAGAATATTTCGCCGTTGAATTTCTTTTTGCGATAGAGTATGAAGAGTATAAGCGCAAGACCGAGTGCGTTCCAAAGCGATTCGTAAAGGAAGGTCGGATGTACGAAGTGAATGTCGGGCTGGTAAATATCGTCGATATAAACCTTTTCGAGCCACATTCTCCAAGGAAGGCTTTCAACCCCCTCCGACCAGCCGTATGCTTCGGCGTTTACAAAGTTGCCCCATCTGCCGATAGCCTGACCGAGCATTACCGCGGGTGCAAGCGCATCGAGCATAGAAAGCGAGCTTTGTTTTTTGATTTTGTTATAGATAAGCACGGTTATAAGACCGAAAATTATCGCGCCGTAGATAGCGATACCGCCTTGGCGAATATTTATCATATTCAAAAAGCCCTTGCCCTTAAAGCGGTCTTCCCATTCGGTAACGACGTAAACAAAGCGCGCGCCGATTATCGCAATAGGCATAACGAGCAGGGTGATGTTATAGATCGAATCGGGGTCGAGCTGTTCTTTTTTTACAGCAAGACGGTAAAACAGCAGGAATGAAAGCAGAATGCCTGTGGTGATAATTATTCCGTACCATTTGATTTCAAGACCGAAAACGGAAAAAGCCGTTTCGTTCAGCGTGAATTCAAGACCAAGCCCCGGAAATTTTACTTCGTTCATAAGTCTTTTCCTTTCTGTATTATACTTATTGCGCGGTTTTCTGTGTCTATCGAATTTAGTGCTTCTTTTATTTCCTCTGCGGTTATATCGCGCAGCATTTCGATACAGTCGAATTCGTCGTAGCTCAAATGCGCGCACGCCGCCATAGACGCCGTAATATCCTCGCCCGAATCGAACAGAGTAATGCTTTCGGCGTACGCCGCCTTCTTTTCGCGAAGTATCTGTTCATCGGTGAAGAAGGTTTTTTTGCGTTTTTCTATTTCGGCGATAACCTTTTCGTAAACCGATTCGAATTCGTTGCCGCTTCCCGAAACGATTATGTGCGCGCTCCTGCGCGAGCAGGTAAAGCCCGCGTAAAAACGCTCGTTCAAAAGCCCAAGCTCGTAATTTTCACAGAAAAAGTCGCTCGCTCTGCCGAAGGTAAGCGATATTGCAAGCCGCATCGCGGTGGCTTTGCGGTGCGAAAGCAGGCTGTTTTCGGGGTAGGGAGAGCATTTAATGCCGATACAGTAAAGCGCGCTTGCCACGGCGGCAACGCCTTCGCTTTTTTTCTGCTTAACGGTTAAGGGCTCTTCGGGGAAGAGCGTTTTCGGGCGTTCGCCTTTGGATTTGCCGAAATATTTTTCTGCCTCCGCCTTTATTTTTTCGGGGTCTGCGTTGCCGCAAACGCAAAGCGAGAGGTTTTTTGGAACGTAAAAATCGTTATAGGCGCGGAAAAGCGTTTCTTTCGTTATTTGCGAAATGCTTTCGAGCGTGCCTGAAATGGGGTGCACCGTGGGGTGAGCGTGATAAAGCGATTTGCTTAAATTCCGCGCGACGCTCGACGAGGGAAGGTCCTCGTACATCGTTATTTCCCGCGCGATTATCTTTTTTTCCTTCTCCACCGAAGCGTCGGAAAAATGCGCGCTTGAAACGGCTTTTAGCAAAACGTTAAGGTTTTCGTAAAAGTTTTCGGTGCAGGAAAAATAATAACAGGTGCTTTCGAACGAGGTAAAGGCGTTTGCGTTGCCTCCGAAGGCGTCGAATTCCAAAAAGGCGTCGCTTCCGTCCTCGCTTTCGAACATTTTGTGCTCTAAAAAGTGAGCCGTTCCCGCAGGAAAGCTGTATTTTTGACCGTTCTTTTCGTATTCGATATCCGCGCCGCCGAAATCACAGCAAATCATCGCACAGATGCTCGGCAGGTCCTTTGGGATAACGGTTATCTTAAAGCCGCTTTCGAGCTCGGTGCATAGATATTTTTCCTTTAAAAGTTCGCTTTCCTTTAATTTAAAGCCGCTCATTCTGCACCTCCGCCGAGTATATATTCAAGCTCGGGTGTTACCGTTTGCGCCAGCGCAATAACCTCTTCACGCGTGACCTTTGAAACAAGTTCGATGCTTTCTTCGACGGTTGCAGAATCGTCGCTGATTATCTGACCGAGCAGATAGCCGCCGATAGAGCCCAAACTGTTTTCGACGCTGTTGAGCGAGCGCAATATCGAATTTTTGGCGTTTATAAGGTCGTAATCGTCGAATTCGCCCCTCTTCATCGCCTCTATTTCGCGGTAAATTGCGTTTATCGCTTTGTCCTCAAACCCTTTTTCTAACCCGCAGGAAACGAAAATGACGTTCTTTCTGCCCGCGGGGTAGGAGGAGCAGTAATAGCAAAGCCCTTCCTTTTCGCGCACGTTCATAAACAGCTTGCTTGCGGGCGAGCCGCCGAAAATTTCGTCGTAAACGGTAAGAACGGCACGCTTTTTCGCGCTGTCGGGCATAATTGTCGAAAAGCCGAGAATAAGAACGCTTTGCTCCATTTCCATAGCTTCGCACACACGGTATATTTCGTTTTTCGCTTGGTGTATTACCGAATCGGGAAGTGCGTTTTTGCGCGGTGCAAAGGGAAGGTGCGCGCGGACGCATTCCTCGACGTATTCAAAATCCGCCTCGCCCGCGTAGGTGATAAACACGGGGGCGTTTTTTATAATGTTGCGGTAATATTTCATCAATTCCGCGCCGTCAAGGCGGCTAACAAGCTCGATATCGCCTGCGGCGTCTACCGCAAAGGGCTCGTTTTCGCACATAATCTGCCTTGCGCGGAGCATAGCGTACGAGGGCTTGTTTTCGATAAGCGAGGCGATTTCCTCGATAAGGCATAGCTTTTCGTTTTCGACCTTCGCCTGCGGGAACACGCCGTTTTCGATATGCGGGTTGAATATCGCGTCGCCCAAAAGCTCGGTCGCGCGGAAAAGCACCCTTTCGCCGTCGAACGCAAAGGAATCGGCTATCGTGTTTATTTCGAGCTTTACAAGCAAAAGCTCGCCCCTGCGCTGAACGTAGGCATCCAAGCCGAGCGCGTAAAGCTCGTCCTTTATTATCGAAAAGGATTGCATTGTCGGGTAGCTTCCCGTCGATAGCGACAAAAGGTTGGTAAGCAGGGAATAGCCCGAAGCCGTTTCCTTTTCCAAGGGCACGGCAAAAGAAACCGTCATTGCGGCGGATTTGAATTTATCGGTTTTGCAGGCGGCAAGATAAACGCCCTCCTGCGGTTGGCTTATGCGTATATTCATACGTTAAATAAGTGCGGCGCTGTCCTTGTCGAGATAAAGCTTTGCATTTGCGTGTCTGCGCAATGCGGTTGCGGGGCATTCCTCGCTAATATCGCCGCAAAGCGTTCTCTTTACCGCGTTTGCCTTGGTTTTTGCGGGAACGATACAGAAAATGCTTTCGGGTGCGACAAGAGTAGGAATGGTAAGGGTAAGCGCATACTTCGGTACCTCGTCGATAGAAGCGAAGCAGCCGTCGTTTACCTGCTGCATACGGCAGGTTTCGTCAAGCGATACGACCTTGACCGTCTTTTCGTCGTTAAAATCGGCAACGTGGGGGTCGTTGAACGCGATATGACCGTTTTCGCCGATACCCATAATAATAACGTCGCACTTGTGCGCGTTCAAAAGCGCGGAATAGCGAACACATTCTGCTTCGGGGTCTGCCGCGGTGCAGTCGATATAGTTGACCGACGCAAAGGGAACTCTGCCGAAGATTGCGTTTTTAAGGAAGTTGCCAAATCCTTGGGGCGCGTCTGCGGAAAGGCCGATGTATTCGTCCATATGGAACGCGTGAATCTTCGACCAATCGATGCTTTCGTCCTTGATAATCGCTTCCAAAAAGTCGTTTTGGCTGGGTGCCGCGGCGAAAATCATATTAATTTCGCCCTTTTCTGCGATTTGGCGGTTAATTTCCGCCGCCGCTTCCTTTGCGGCATAAGCGCCCATTTCGGCGCGGGTTTCGAATGCTGCGTAATTAAGGTTATCAACCTTGCCTTGTTTAATAATTGCCATTATTTTTTACCTCTCGTATATGATTTTGCCGCCCGAAACAACGGCGATAATATTAATATCCTCGTCAAAAACGGTAAAGTCTGCGCGCTTGCCGGCAACAATTTCGCCGCGGTCCTGCATATTGCAAAGGCGTGCAGGGGTGGTGCTCATCATCTTTACCGCGTCCAAAAGGCTTGCGCCCGCGGTGACCGCGTTGCGCACAAGTCTGTCGGTGGTTGCGACAGAGCCCGCAAAGGCTTCGCCGCCCGGCATTTTTGCAACGCCGTCCTCGATATAGCATTCCTGCCCGTTGGTAAGCGAGCCGAGAATGGTTTTGCCCTCTGTCATACCCGCGCCGCGCATTGCGTCGGTCACAAGGGCGCATTTATCGACACCCTTTGCGCGGAAGACGTAACCGAGCATAGAATGGGGAAGATGCTTGCCGTCGCATATAACCTCAACGGTAAGGTCGTCTATCATATAACCGCTTTCTATCATACCGGGGTAGCGGTAGCCGCGCTTTCTTGTAAGTGCGCTCATTCCGCTGTAAAAGTGGGTGAGGTGGGTATATCCGTGCTTGTTGGCTTCGAGCACCTGCTCGTAAAGCGCGTCGGAATGGCCCATCGAAGCGCAAATGCCTGCTTCTTTAAGTCTGTCGCCCAATTCAAGCGCGCCTTCAAGCTCTGGCGCGACCGACCAACGGGTAATTAAGCCGTCGGCTTCCTTTAAAATAGCCTCGTAATGGCTTTTTTCGGGGTTTTTAAGGTATTTAGGGTCTTGCGCGCCTGCCTGCATCGGCGAAAAATAGGGGCCCTCGAGGTGCATACCGTAAAACATTCCGCCGTAGGTTTCGTCGTTTTTAACGTTGCGAAGCACCGAAAAGGAATGGAAAAGCTCCTCGTCGGGGCAGGTAAGCGTTGTGGGAAGAAGCGTTGCCGTACCGTGCGACGCGTGCAGCTTTGCCGCGCCGAGGAAGGCTTCCTCCGTGCCGTCCATAAAATCGTGTCCGCCGCCGCCGTGGATATGTATATCCACAAAGCCGGGGGCGATGTAGTAATTATTTTCGGCGTCGCCTGCGCAAACTCCGTTTATTTTGCCGTTTTCATAGGAAACACTGCCGTTAACAATGCCTTCGGGGGTAATTACCTTACCCGATAAATACTGCTTGCTCATAATTTCCTCACTTATTTATTATGCACACCGCGCTTGCGGCGATGCCTTCTTTTTTGCCGGTAAAGCCCAAGCCCTCCTCGGTGGTGGCTTTTATGCCCACCGATTCGATGCTTATTCCCAGCGTGCTTGCGATATTTTCGCGCATTTTATCGATAAACGGCGCAAATTTCGGCGCCTGCGCGATAATTATCGAGTCTATATTATTTATCTCGTACCCTTTGGCACGAAGCATTTTTCCAACCTCATCAAGAAGGGTAAGCGAGCTTACGCCCTTGTATTTTTCGTCGCTGTCGGGAAAGTGCTTGCCGATATCGCCCAAAGCCGCCGCACCCAAAAGCGCGTCGCATATCGCGTGGGTAAGCACGTCGGCATCCGAATGGCCGAGCAAGCCGGTTTCGTGCTCTATTTCAACACCGCCGACAATAAGCCTTCTGCCGATTACGAGCTTGTGAACGTCGTAGCCTTGACCTATTCTTATCATAAGCGTTCCCTTCTTTTCATTAATATTTCCGCTATCGGAACGTCGTCGATCGCGGTTATCTTCATATTCGTTTCGAGCCGTTTTAAATAACAGACCTCGACCCCGATCTCCTCTAAAAGCGAGGTTTCGTCGGTAAAATCCTTTAAACCGTTGCCCACCGCGTTCGCTGCGTGAAGATAAAGCGAGCGTTTAAAGGCTTGCGGTGTTTGCACCGCAAAAAGGTTTGCCCTTTCGGGCGTGGAAACAAAACCCGTTATCGGGTCCTTTTGCTTTACCGTGTCGGTCATCGGCGAGCAAACGCAGGAAGCACCCTGCCTTTCGGCGGCTTCCAGCGTTTCGTTTATCATTTCTGCGGTAACGAAGGGGCGGGCGCAATCGTGAACGCATACCAAATATGCCTCTCTGCCTGCCTCTTCTATACCGTTTCTTACCGATTCGGCACGGGTTGCCCCCCCGCGTGTGAAGGTTATCGGCTTTTTACAGCCCGAAGCCAACCCACGCAGAGAGTCTTCGTTATCCTCGGAGCAAACGACAACGATTCCGTCAACGCAGGATTCCTCGAATGCTCCGAGCACGTATTCAAAAAGTGTTTTGCCGAGTATTTCTATATTCGGCTTCGAAACGCCGCCCATACGTCTGCCGCTTCCCGCGGCGGCGATAACGGCGTAGGCTTTTTTAACCATAGCAATTTAAAGCGATTTTTGATCAACCTTCGTAATCGTAGCCCATCTGAAGCGCGCGCGCGTTCATTTCGCCGAGCTCGGGCTTTGCCTTGGGCGCAGATGCCTTTATGCAATCCATAAAGTAATCAAAATCGTAAAGTCCCGTCTTTTTAATAAGATAACCGAGAATAATAACGTTTGCGAGCTTGGAAAAGCCTGCGTCGTTAGCCATCTGGGTCGCGGGGATATAGTGCGCGTTTACGTCACTGCGCGAGGTCTTAACGTCGATAAGCGAGCTGTCGATAACGATATCGCCGCCGACAGCAACTCTGCCTTCGAATTTAAGAAGCGAGGGCTTGTTCATCGCGATAAGGATATCGGGGGTGGTAACGAGGGGAGAGCCGATGGGCTCGTCGTCGATATTTACCGAGCAGTTGCAGGTACCGCCGCGCATTTCGGGACCGTAGGAGGGAAGCCAGCTAACCTGCTTATCCGCCTTCATACCCGCGAGCACTAACTGCTTACCTGCGAAAAGTATGCCCTGACCGCCAAATCCTGCCAAAAGAATAGCACTCATTTCGTTTCCTCCTTCGTAATATCCTTATATACGCCCAACGGATAGTGAGCCATCATATTCTCGCGAAGCCATTCAAGCGACTTTTCGGGAGAAAGACCCCAGTTGGTCGGGCAGGTGGAAAGGACCTCGATTATCGAAAGACCCTTCTTGTTCTGCTGCATTTCAAAGCCTTTTTTAATAGCCGCCTTTGCCTTGCGGATGTTGGGAACGCAGTCGACCGAAACGCGTTCGGCATAGGCAACGCCGTCTAATGTGCTTACCATTTCGCAAACGCGAATGGGGTTACCCTGAATTTCCTTGATTCTGCCGTAGGGCGAGGTGGTGGAAACCTGACCGAGCAACGTGGTGGGCGCCATCTGGCCGCCTGTCATACCGTAGATCGCGTTGTTGACGAAGATAATGGTTATATTTTCGCCTCTTGCGCCGACGTGAACCGTTTCTGCGGTACCGATAGCGGCAAGGTCGCCGTCGCCCTGATAGGTAAATACCGTAAGGTCGGGGTTTGCGCGCTTAACGCCGGTTGCAACCGCGGGCGCTCTGCCGTGGGGTGCTTCTATCATATCGCAGTTAAAATAGTTGTATGCAAATACCGAGCAGCCGACGGGAGCAATACCAACCGTGCTTGCTTCAACGCCGAGCTCGTCGATAACCTCGGCTACAAGACGGTGGATTATACCGTGGGTACAGCCGGGGCAGTAGTGAAAGGGTGTGTCTGTTAAAGCGTGGGGCTTTTCGAAAACCGTCATTATGCGTTACCTCCCAATTCTTCGATCTTCGCGAGTATGTCTTCGGGAGAGGGTATCATACCGCCCGTTCTTCCGTAGTGATATACAGGCTTTTTGCAGTCGATGGCGATTTTAATGTCGTTAACCATCTGTCCCATATTCATTTCTACCGAAAGGAAGCACTTCGCGCTGTTTGCAAGCTCGTTAAGCTCCTTTTTGGGGTAGGGGTAAAGGGTAATGGGGCGGAAAAGACCTGCCTTTATGCCCTTTTTGCGCGCGTTGCGAACAGCGGTTTTCGCAATACGCGCGGTAATGCCGTAGGCAACGAGGATAATATCGGCATCCTCGGTAAGATATTCCTCGTACTTAACCTCGTTTTCTTCGAGCTTTTTATAGCGTTCGAAGCGTTCAAGCACGATTTCCTCGAGCTTTTCGGGCTCGATATAAAGCGAGTTTACAATATTGTGAACGCGCTTGCCGCCGTGGCCGTTGCACGCCCAATCCTTTTCGGGAATCGCACGCGCGGGCTTCGCCTCGAAGTCGACCGGCTCCATCATCTGACCGAGCGCGCCGTCTGCGAGTATCATACAGGGCATACGGTAGATATCGGCAAGGTCAAAGGCTTCGCCGACAAGAGTTGCAATTTCCTGCACCGAGTTGGGCGCAAGAACTATCGCGTGGCCGTCGCCGTGGCCGAGCGCCTTTGTTGCCTGATTATAGTCGCTCTGTGCGGGCTGAATACCGCCAAGACCGGGGCCGCCGCGCTGAACGTTAACGATAACGCAGGGAAGGTCGGAGCCGATTATGTAGGAAATGCCTTCGCTTTTAAGCGAAATTCCGGGGGAAGAGGAGCTGGTTATAACACGGGCACCGGTACTTGCCGCGCCGAGTACCATATTAATAGCCGCGATTTCGCTTTCTGCCTGAAGAGAAAGACCGCCTCTTTTGGGCATCTGCTTTGCCATATATTCGGCAAGCTCGGTTTGCGGGGTAATGGGATAACCGAAGAAAAGCTTACAGCCTGCACGTATAGCGGCTTCCGCAATAGCTTCGTTGCCCTTCATTAAAAGCTTTTCGCCCATTATTTGTCACCTCTTTCCACAGTAATAACGACGTCGGGACACATTGTCGCACACATAGCGCAGGCAATGCATTTGTCCATTTCGGTAACCGTTGCGGGGTGGTAGCCCTTTGCGTTAAGCAGGCTCTTGTCGAGGAAGACTATCTTCTTCGGGCAGGCGAGAACGCAAAGACCGCAACCCTTGCAAAGGTCGGTTTTGAAGGTTACTTTGTTCATTTTCTTTGTCCTCTGTATTTTTTGGATTTTTATTATCAAAATAACTTTTTCGTTATATCGGTAATCTTAATTGTGTTTTCTGCCTCTACCCAATCGGGCGAGGTGGTAAGCAAAAGCGGAAGGTTTGCAATTTCGGCAAGCCTTTTTGCATAGGGTATGGCGGAAAGCACCGTTTGTTCGGTGGTTTCTGCGCCGAGATTCGAATTGTTTATAATTCCGTGGAATTCAAGCCCCGAAGCGCGTTTGATCTCGTTAAGCACCTCCAATGCGCCCTCGGGCTCGCTTGTGATATAGCGGTAGCGGTTGTAAACGAAATACATTTTATATCCCGCTTCGATATAATCGTCGTGCGATAAGCCCAAAACCGCCGCGCCGTCGCCGTCGCCGCCGACGTCGGCAACCGATTTGCCGTTGCCGGTAAACAAAAGCTGATAATTTGCGGGCAGGGCGGGGATATCCACGTTGGTGTTGGCAAATATCGGTATCATCGTCTGCACGCCCATCGCTTCAAGCATTTTTGCGTTGTCGGCAGAGCGGAAATAGGGGTTAACTATATCCAAATCGGCAATACGGCAAATTTCGCCGCTTTTCGCGATATCCATAGCAAGGTTTACCGCGATATTGGTCTTTCCCGAGCCGTAAGGGCCCGAAATTACCGTTACCTTTTCGGTTGCAAGCTCTTTTAAAGAAATCATTTATGCTCCTCTTATAATATCGCCGCTTTTTGCGCTTTCGATCTCCAAATAAAATTCCATTCCCGCGTGGGGGGTAGCCTCGATGGGATTCATTTCAAGGTCGTACATTTTGCCTATTACGAAATCCTGCCCGAACGTACCCGCCGAAAGCAGGTTTGCGCCCTCTCCGACGCGCATTTTATTGCGCTGGTAGCATTTTGCAAGCTTTTTTTCGCTGTCGAATTCCGAAACGGTGGCAAGAAAGGGTCGGTCGGCGATATATTCGTTTTCGGTTACGGTGTTTGCCTCCTGCGAGGGCGAGGAATAGAAATACCCCGTGCCGTATTCGCGGTGGCTCACGCTTTCGGTTTCCTTCAAACAGCGCTTGTCGAACGGTCTGTTTGCAAAATAATCGTCAAGCGCGATCTTGTAGGCGTTGGTTATCGCCGCGGTGTAGTAGGCGCTTTTCATTCTGCCCTCGATTTTAAGCGAATCGATACCCGCTTCGACAAGGTCGCCGATATGCTCTATCATTCGCATATCGCGCGAGGAAAATACGTAGGTACCGTCGCCGTATTGCTCGGCGTAAGCGGTTTCGCCGTGCTTTTCCTCACGAAGGAAGTATTTCCACCTGCAGGGCTGTGCGCAGGCGCCGCCGTTTGCGTTTCTGCCCGTGTAGTAATTGGACATCAAGCATCTGCCCGAATAGGAAATGCACATCGCGCCGTGAACAAAGCATTCTATTTCGGTTTCCTCGGGAATGCTTGCGCGCAAGCGCTTAATTTCCTCGAGCGAAAGCTCTCTTGCCAGCACAACGCGCTTAACACCGTACCTGCTCCAAAACCTAACCGCGGCGGAATTTACCGTCGAGGCTTGGGTGGAAAGGTGTATTTCGGCGTTCGGTATTTCTTCTTTAATAATATCCATAACGCCGGGGTCGCTTATTATAAACGCGTCGGGCGTTATTTTTACAAGCTCGCGCGCGTAATCGCGCAATGCTTCGAGCTCGCCGTCGCGCGGCATCGTGTTAAGGGTAAGATAGACCCTTGCGTTGCGCGCGTGTGCGTAATCAAGCCCTTCCTGTAATTGTTCAAGGCTTAAATTCCCCGCCGAGGCGCGCATACCGAATTTATCGAGCGCGCAATAAACGGCGTCCGCACCGTAATTTATTGCGTATTTAAGTTTTTCTAAATTCCCCGCGGGCGATAAAAGCTCGGGGCGTTTTCGGTTAGTTTTCATAGGTACCGTTCTTTATGGCTTCGTTATCCTTTTTCGCCTGAACCACGTTCTTTTCGTGGCCGCTTGCGCTCGAGGCGTAATAGGTCTTGCCCGCGTCGTTCGAAACGAAGAAATATGCGTCGATATCCCTTCCGCTTTCGGATTGAGGAGGAGAGGGGAACATAGCCGCGCTTAACGCGTCGAGCCCGGGGTTGCTTATCGCTCCGGGGGGCAGACCGTCGTAAAGATAGGTGTTGTAGGGTGTTTGGTAAGATATATCAAGCTGTGTCGAATCGCTTATACGCTCGGGCAGCGCGTATTGAATGGTCGCGTCGCTTTCGAGCTTCGGGAAGCTTGACGGGTGTGAAAGTCGGTTGTGGAAAACGTAGGAGATCGCATAAAAATCCTCGACCGTTCCGCCCTCGCTCTGCACCATCGAGGCAAGCACGATAATATCGTCGAAGGTCAGCCCGTATTCCTCAAGCATAAACGCTTGGTAGGTTTCGCCCTCGGCGTTTTCGTGGGTGAAATCCTTCCAGAATTTATCGTTAAAGGCGTTGAGCATCTTGTTTATAACGTAAACTTCGCTTTCGGTGGTGTAAAATTCGTAGGTATCGGGGTACAGATAGCCCTCCAAGCGGTATTTGCGGTGCTCGGAATAGCCCATTTCGTCCAAAAGCTGAACGAATTTCCATTTATAGGGGTAATTGTTTACCGCTTCTATATATTCCTCGCGCTGACCGACACCCGATTCGACAAGCAAATCGATGATCTGGTCGACGGTAAAGCCTTCGGGAATGGTTACGCGCACAATTTCGCGCTTGACGGTTTTCGAGGTAAGCACCGTGATTATCTGCGAATAGTTGTAGTTCGTGTTCAACGTGTAATCGCCCGCGATATATTCGTTCGAGCTGTCGCCGCCTCCGCGGTATTTCATATAAATTTCGTAGACCCAGCCGTATTCGATAACGCCTTCGCTTTCCAAAAGCTCGGCAACGCTTTCGTGGGTGGCGTTTTCGTCTATCGTAACGGTTACCTCACGCGTGTCGGAAACCAGCGCGAAAATATCGTTGCCGATAGTGATTATATAATAAGAAAGGTAAGCCGAAACGATAACGACAAGCGCGATATAAATTACCGCCTTGGGAACGAGGCTCAAATGCGAAAAGACGTTGCCGATAATTTCAAAGGCTCTGCCCTTCTTTTTGCCGCCTTCCTCCTGCTCGTCCTCGCCGTCATCGGGCAAATCGTCCTCGGGGGGCGGGGGCGGGGTGGTGCCGTCGTCCTCCGAAAAATGGCTCGAAAAATGGGGGTTTTCCTCGGGCGGGGCAATCGGCGCGGCGTCCGCTCCCTCTTCGCTCAGATGGCTGAATATCGAAGCGGGTATTTCGTCCTCGTTGCCTTCGCCGCCGACAAGCCTCGGCTTGGTTTTGTCCGAGGAAAGTATGCCCAGCACCTCGTCAACGTGGCTTTCGGTGTCGTCTTCCGCGTTATCGGTAACGCCTGCCTTGCCTTCGGGGACAATCTTCATATCGTCGTCGTTGAATTCGTTCAGTATATCGAAAATTTCGTCAGCGCGGCTTTTTTTATTGTTTTCTGCCATTCAAATACCTCACTTTGCAAAAATCGAAACGCAGAGAAATGCAACGGTAAGCAACAAAAACGTCGGCGAAAGAAAGACCTTTCCGATATTTTTACTGCTTTTTTGGGGAATCGCCTCTATCGGCGGGTGCTCGGAATAGGAATAAAATATGCTTTCCACCCTCGACAGCACCAAAAGAAGCGAAATTCCCGTAAGAATGACCAGCACAAACCCGATAAAGAATGCGCCGTTTTTAACCACCGTCACGCGTAAAAACGCGTCGCTCGCGTAGATGCTCAAGGTGTTGCTCAGCAAATGCAACGCGATAGAGGGAATTATCGAACGGGTGGTGGCTGTTACAAAGCCGAGCAATAACCCCGTAAAGAGATATATAACCGTATTTTCTATCGAAAAATGCAGCATCGCGAAGCAGAACGAGGATATTATAACCGCGTTCGCCGTGCCGTATTTTCGGTATTCGCTAAAAACTATTCCGCGGAAGAAAAACTCTTCGCAAAACGCGGGAATGACTATAAGCGAAAGTATAATTTCTATCTGGCTTGCGCCCTCGGTCGTGCCCGAGAAATCTTCGTAAAAGTTCACAAGCGAGGCAACCTGACCGCCGTTTACGAAATAGAAGAACTTTATTAAAAGCATTCCGCTTATAAACAGCAGCGCCGAAAAGATAACAAACAGTATATGTGTTCCTCCGCGCGGGACGAGATAAATTTTTTCTTCTAATTTCTTGCCCTTTAACAGATAATAAACCATACAGGGAAGCGCAAGCGTTGCGAGCTGAACGATTCCCACCGCAACGAAAATATTGGTATCGCTTTCGAGCGTGCGAAGCGCGTATTTCGATAACTGCATCGCCGTTATAACGAATATAACCAGCAACGGCGTTGTAATCGTCGGGCTTTTAAGCTTTTCCTTAAGCTCTTCGGACATAAAACGATACCTCCTTTTGGGATTAGATAATAGATAATAGATAAAAGATAAAAGATAATAGATAAATTGTAGTGGGGAGGGGTTAATTGTATCTTGTGGTTGCGCGCAGATCGTTCGCCGCTTGTGCGCCGAAAAGCACCTCTACAAGCTTAAAGCCGAATTCGAAGCTTGCGCCCATACCCTCTGCGGTAATAAAAATGTCGTCGTGCTCGACCTTTTTGCCGGTAATGTTCGCGTGCTCAAGCTTGCTTGCAAATTCGGGATATACCGCGGCGTTTCTGCCGTCAAGCAAACGCATATCGCCGAGTATCGAGGGTGCGGCGCATATCGCCGCGATAAAAATGCCTCTGTCCGCCGCGTATTCGATAAGGTCCAAAACGCGCGCGTTCTTTGCAAGGTTGGTCGTGCCGGGCAAACCGCCGGGAAGAATAATGCACGCCATATCCTCCTTGCGAAGCTCATCTGCCGTTATGTCGGCGGTAACGGTAAACCCGTGCGAGCCGGTAACCGCAAGTCCGCCGTCGGTGGCAACAAGTACAACGTTTGCGCCCGCGCGCTTCAAAAGGTCGGCGGGGATAAGTGCTTCACATTCTTCAAATCCTCTTGCGAGAAGAATATATACGGTAGTCATTTTTTGCTCCTTTCAGTTAAAAAGGTTGTTTATAAACAGCTTGCTCTTTAATTCGGCGGGCAGGTTTTTTGCCGCCGCGAGCTTCTTTTTTCGGTATTTTACCTGCAATTCGTCAAGCCTGCTTGCAAAGCTCAACGGCAGCAAAGCCCTTTTGCAGGCGCTTGCCGCGCAAAGCATCGCTTCCTCATCGGGCGCAAAAATCTCGCTCGCCGTTTCGCCCTGCATTAAAATTATCGCGTTTTTTTGCTTTTTCACCCTGTTACCGTAGGACAAAAAGGCGTTATAGCTCGCTTCGAACGCGTAAAAGCTCTTTTTCGGGTAAATACAGCAGCTTTTGTAAAGCCCGTAAAGCTCCTCTGCGCTTATTTCGCAATCCTCCGCTCCGCTTCCGCCGAACTCGGCTTCTATGCAGTAAAGAGCCTCAAACCCCATTTTTTCGTACATTGCGAAAAGCGATTCGTTTTCGGGTATAAGCACCGCGCGGTTATTTGCGGTAATTTCGTTCAGCCGTTTGCGAAAAATGCCCTTCCCGCGGTGCTTTTCGCTTGTCCCGCAGGCGAAAATATATTCTGCAGACGGAAAATCTTCGAACACCTTCGCTGTGCAGATAATATTCGCAAGCTCGCCGTTTATGCGTGTTTCGTGTATTTCACCGCAACGTTCGGCAAAGTCCAAAATAAGCTCTGCTTCGTTTTCGGTATCGGGAAAGCATTCAAGAAACAGCTCAAAAACCTCGTTGCTTATCATTTATCAAGCTCGGGAATAAGAAATTTAAGCTTTTCGATAATCTCTGCGTGTATTTCCTCACGCGGGCGGAGCTCGCCGTCGCGCGCGCAGTCTATCTTTATCCAGCCCAACCGTTCCGCCGAATAAAGCGCGGCACGGTAGGAATTTTCGAGGTGCTTTTTGTTGCTTTCGTGAATATCCTTTTCGGCGCCGGTTTCGTCACAGCGGTGCTGTATCATCTTTTGCGAAACCTCGGGCGGGACGCAAAGGTAAACCACCGCGTCGGGCTTGGGGATTCCTAACTTTCGGTATTCGTAATCCATAAGCCAAGTCAAAAACGATTCGTATTCGCTCTCGCGAAGCTTCGAAAGCTGGTGCACCGCGTTTGCTGAGGTATAGCGGTTGGCAAGAATTATACTGCCGTTTTCGTAATCGTTTTTCCAATCCAGCATATACGAGCAATACCTGTCCGCGCCGAAAAAGCTGCTCGCCGCAAAGGGGTTAACGATTTCGGGGTCGTCGCCGAAGCGGCCCTTTAAATACATATTCACGTGCGCCGAATAATCGTCATCATAAGTCGGGAAGGAAAGATAACGGTAGGGAAGACCGAGTTCTGCAAGCTTTTCTTTTAAAAGCTCGGTCTGCGTCATCTTGCCCGATGCGTCCAAGCCGTCTATCGCAATAAGTCGTTTTTTCATCCTCTTCCCCCCGTAAATCGAATTTGGGTATAGTTATCGATTATTTCTCAATATATAAATATACCACAACTGCAACTAAATTGCAATAACAAACGCGAAAAAAACACGCCGCACTACCTTAATAAAAAGCAACGCCGAAAAAGTATTGACTTATCTGTGCCGATGTGATATCATACGTGTGTAACGCAGTAGAATAAATTTTCCGAATTGAAAAGGAGGATTCTTATGAAAAAGAAGCTTTCGTTATTTTTACTTGTTTGTTTTTTAATCTGTGCGTTTCCTTTTGCGGCGGTTGCGGACAATGCTTCCGTAAAGGGCAACGGCGACGTCAATCTTGACAATACGATCGATTTTATCGACTACGCTATGCTTGAGCAATATTTGGCGGGCGAAAGGGAATTGAACGACCAGCAGAAGGCCAACGCCGACGTAAGCGGCGACGGAGAGCTGACCTATCTCGATTACGCCTTGATTTACGGCGACTATCGCGGGCTTTACAGCGTCGCGACGGGCAACATAAAAGAAAGCGAAAACACCGAAGCCTGCGAAGTCCGCATAGAAGCGACCGAGGACCATAATCCGATCGAATATTACACCGCAGGGCAAAAATTCGAGATAAAAATATTAGTTTCGGACATAACAACGTACACCAAGTACTTTCTTGAATGCATTTTGAATTACGATGCCGAAGAATTGAGCTTCGAAGGTGCGTATTCCGATTGCGGCAAGGAATTTTTCTATACCGATATGACCGATGAAAACGGCGCGCCTGTCGGAAAGGTTTCGCTCGCCTGCAACTATCAGCTTTCCGGTCACGAATACGAAATCAGCGTATATTTCAGAGCAAAGGAAAGTTCCAAGGGCCGCTCGACCTTCGATCTCGAAAATGCATATTTATATACGTACACCGAGCGTTACAAGATGAACTCCGAGCCGTTTACTCTTTCCAAAAACACCTTCGACGTTAAGATATCCGCTTCGACAAACGAGCTTGTGAACGGCGAAACCGTCGAAGCGACCGTTGAAATATGCAACATAACCGACGAAAACGAATTGACCGGTGTTGAGTTTGAATTACATCAGTACGGAGCTCGTCTGGAGGGCCTTAATCTTGCGTCGCTTCAGCTGTTAAGCGACGTTACCTCCGATGAATGCGTCGTAGCGCTTCCCGACGGATGGGATATTTCGATTTCCGTAGCCGAAGGTGGCAATATCGTCGTCAGGGCATCTGCATCGGAGGGGGCGAAGCCGCTGAAATCGGACGGACAGTTCGTATTGAAATTCAAATATAAGGTATCGTCCACAGCCTGCAATCACGCCACCTTGACGATACGCGACGCTATTTACGGCGAATCGAACGGGTCGGTCGTTTACGGCAGAGGTATCGAATGCATACTTGTTCAATACGGACTTGTTTACGGCATTTGGCCGGAAACTCCGAACTGGTTTTACATTTACAGCAACAACGGAGCTCCGAGCGACCTTGTGATACCCGATAAAGTAACCTACGGCGGAAAAACCTTGCCGGTTAAGGAAATTCAAAACGCCGCCTTTAGGGGGCTCGAGCTAAACAGCATTACTATTCCCGCTTCGGTTAAATATATCTTCGATGCGGCGTTTGCCGATTGTACGGTAAAAGATATATACTGCGAATTCAGCTCTGCTCCCGACGGTTGGTCGGAAGAAGCGTTCGAGATGAGCGGCGCAACCATTCATTGGGGCGACGTCGACCCGAATGCCTTCATACTCGGCGACGTTAACGAAGACGGCGAAATCGACCAGTACGACTACATCCTCGTTAAGCGCCACTACTTCGAAACCCGCACACTCACCGACGACGAATTCACCCGCGCAGACGTCAACGGCGATACCAAAGTCGACCAGTTCGACTACATTCTTATTGCAAGACATTATTTCGGCACTTACGTGATTAAGTAATTGAATAGAACGATACGAGAGAGGGTGTTTTTGAAAAAACA
>JAZSHQ010000005.1:0-45806 GCA_045533335.1 Eubacteriales bacterium | reverse complement strand
CCTTGTCGGCAATATGCCTTGCAACCCCTCTATCGGCGGCACGGGTAAGGGTCACCTTGTTTTCGAAATCGAGGCCTTGGGCGGCGAAATGGGCAAGGCGGCAAACGCCGTTATGCTTCAAAGCCGTATGCTCAACGCATCGAAGGGACCCGCGGTCCGCTCACTGCGTATGCAGTCGGATAGGGTGCGCTACCGCGATTATATGAAGCGGGTTATCGAAAACACCGAAAACCTTGCGCTTAAGCAGTCGGAGGTCGTTTCTGTCGAAGCCGACGAAAACGGCGTTTGCGGCGTAACAACCTCGTTCGGCGCGTTTTACCCCTGCAAATGCGTAATAATCGCAACGGGCACATCCTTGGGCGGCAGAATAATCGTCGGCGAGGAGGCTTACGAATCCGGCCCCGATAACACCTTGCCTGCAAAGCGTCTTGTCGATTCGCTTACCGAAATGGGGGTAAGGCTTGCTCGCTTTAAAACCGGCACACCGCCGAGAATCCACGCCGATTCGATAGATTATTCGAAATTGGAGCTTCAGGAGGGCGATGCAGAGCCGACAATGTTCGGATTTGCAGAATCACGCCCGAATCTTTTGCCCTGCTATATTGCTTATACCAACGAAAAAACGCATAATATCATACGCGAGAATTTAGACCGCTCGCCCCTTTATTCGGGAGTTATCCACGGCACAGGCCCGCGCTATTGCCCGAGTATCGAGGATAAGGTCGTGCGGTTTGCCGATAAGGAGCGCCACCAGATATTCGCCGAGCCTATGGGTACGGATACGAAGGAGGTCTACCTGCAAGGTCTTTCGAGCTCGCTTCCCGAGGAGGTACAGCTTCAGCTTATACGCAGTATCGAAGGGTTCGAAAACGCCGTGTTTATGCGCACGGCTTACGCGATAGAATACGATTGCTGCGACCCGTTACAGCTTAAAAATACGCTTGAATTCCGCGAAATAAGCGGACTTTTCGGCGCGGGACAGTTCAACGGAAGCTCGGGCTACGAGGAAGCCGCCGCGCAGGGCTTGATTGCGGGTATTAACGCCGCGCTTAAGGTAAAGGGCGAAGCTCCGTTTTCGCTTGCGAGAAGCGAAAGCTATATCGGCACGCTTATCGATGATCTTGTAACGAAAGGCACGAACGAGCCTTACCGTATTATGACCTCGCGAAGCGAATACCGCCTGCTTTTGCGTCAGGATAACGCGCAAACAAGGCTTATGCCCAAGGGCTATAAATTGGGTCTTGTAAGCGAGGAAAGATATGAAAAATCCCAAAACGACGAGCGCGCGCTTGCCGAGCTTATCTATTCGCTCGAGCACGAAAGCATTAAGGGCGGAAACGCGCTCGATAATCTGCTTGAATCACGCGGCTACCCCCGCACGGGCGCAGGCATTGTAAAAGCAGAGCTTTTAAAGCGCCCCGAAATAACTGTTTACGATATTCTCGCGCTTTCGAACGACGAACGTGTTTACGATAAAAACATACTTGCCCGCGCCGAAACCGAAATTAAATATTCGGGCTACATAAAGCGCCAGCTTGCAGAGGTAGAGCGTTTTGCCAAATTAGAGGAAAAAATGCTCCCGCCCGATATCGATTATACGAATATCCGCGGTCTGCGCTTGGAGGCGGCGCAAAAGCTGCAAAAGCTGCGTCCCGAAAATATCGGCAGAGCATCGCGCATAAGCGGTGTTTCGCCTTCCGATATTCAGGTGCTTCTTATCTATCTTTCGCAAGGGGGCAAACAATGAGCTATTCCGAAATAACAAAAAAATACCGCGAAGGGCTTAGTCAGCGTGAATGTGACTCGCTCGATGTTATCGGCAACTGCCTTTGCGAAACGAATAAGGTAATGAATCTTACCGCGCTTACCGATGAACGCGGCGTGGGCTTGCTTCATTTCTGGGATTCGTTAACCCTTCTCGATACGGGGCTTTTTAAGAATAAAAGCGTTATCGATATAGGATGCGGCGGGGGCTTCCCATCGCTTCCGCTTGCCTTGTGTGCAAGCGATTGCACGATTACTTCGAACGACGCGACGGCGAAAAAACTTAACTACGTTGCCGAAACGGCGAGCAAAGCGGGCATAAATAATTTAAACACCCTTTGCGGCAGAGCCGAGGAGCTTGGTGTTATGCCGGAGCACCGCGAAAAATACGGTATCGCCGTTGCACGCGGAGTTGCAAGGCTTAACGTGCTTTGCGAATGGTGTATGCCGTTTGTCGAAGTCGGCGGATATTTCGTCGCGATGAAGGGCGAAAAGGGCAGAGAAGAGGCAGAAGAAGCCAAAAAGGCAATCGCTCTGCTCGGCGGCGAATTGGTGGACATAATTAATATAACCGTCCCTGAATTTGAATATCTGCATACGCTTGTGATTATAAAGAAAATTAAAAACACTCCAAAGAATTACCCTCGCAAAAACAGTCAGATACAAAAGAAGCCGCTTTGAATATGGAGAAAAAATATGGAAGAACTGCGCGATAAAAACGGTCTTACCGAAGCCGAATTCTTGGCAAGCTACGACGCTTCGAAATACGAACGCCCTTCGGTTACGGTTGACATAATTATAATGCATAATGGCGAACTTTTGTTGATCAAACGCGGCGGACACCCCTGCCTGGGCAAGCTCGCGTTTCCGGGCGGATTTGTCGAAATGAACGAAGATGTATATACCGCCGCGGCGCGTGAATTAATGGAGGAAACCGGGCTTACCGCCAAAAATCTGCGGCAGATAAACGTCGCTTCGACGCCCGACCGCGACCCGCGCACACGCATTATCACCGTTCCCTTTATTGCCGAGGTTGCCGATATATCCGCGCTTAACGCGGGCGACGATGCCGATTCGGCAAGGTTTTACCCTTTTTCGCACAGAAAAACCAAGCTCGGAAACAGCGAAATTATCGAAATCACTATTCTCGACGGTAATGAGCGAAAAAGCGTTAAGGTGGTTAAAAGCCGCGATGCAAACGGTCTTTGCGGCGATTATATTTATAAGCAAACGGGCAACAGTCCCCTTGCAGGCGACCACGCCGAAATTTTGGCCCGTGCGATAGATGCGATGAATTTATAAAAAGAATATCTGTATAAAAATATAATGAGAGAAAAACCTTTTGTAAAAAGCTTTTCTCTCAAATTCTTTTTTAAAAACTCTTATTTATCAAAAATACCTGTTTTTGGTATCAATTTCTTTGTTGATGCCCGTTATACAGTCTAAAGTGGTTTTATTCTTTTTCTTTTTTCTTACGCTTTACAAGATAAATTATGCCGAACACTATTCCCGCGATAGCGGCAAGAGTTAAGAAGAGGGGAAGTGTGCGGACGATAAACACCGCAAGACCCTGCATAAATTCGCCGAAGCTTTGCCAGCTTTCGGTAAACGCTTCCTTTATGCGTTCGCCGAAGGTGGGTTCCTCGGTGCTCGCTTCGGTGTATTCAACAACCTCGGTTATATAAAGCGTAACGGTGGAATAGCTTACCTTGCTGTCGTAAACGTTTAATTGCGATTGATATGCTTCGATATCGGCAATAACCTCGTAAAGGTCGTCCTGAATAACGCGTATATCCTCGAGCGTTTGCGCCTGCTCGAGCATTGCCTCAAGCGCCGCCTTTTTAGATTTGAGCGTATTAAGGCGTGCCTCTATGTCGTAGTATTCAAGCGTAACGTCGGTCGTGGTTTCGGTAGAGCTTGTGATGTTTAAAAGACCTTCGGCGATTCCCAAAAAGCTGTCTAACTTATCGGCGGGAATACGCAATACAAAGTTGGCGCGTTTTTGTGTTTTTCTGCCGTTCGAAAGGCTTTCGCCGCCCGAAATTTCAGAGTTTTCAATATATCCGCCGACAGATCCGAGCTGTGCTTTTATCTGTTCTACCGCGGAATCAAAATCCTTGGTTTCGCCGTTTATCGACGCGTTGCGTATTATTTTCGCATCTGTGTTTATGTCGGTAAACTCGGTTTCACCGCCGATTACTTCTTCGTTCTTTATCTCGGTGTCGATATATTCATCGGTGACATATCCCGATTCCGCCGAGCAGGAGGTAAAGACAAGTATCGAAACGGCAAGCAGCAGTAAAATCAACGACTTAAAATTCTTCATAACTGTAAATACCTCGTCTTTCTTGGTTTGGTAAAAGCTCTTGCTCTTACACTGTTATTTTACCACAGTAACATATTTTTGTCAACTTTCGTTTTGTTACCTGTTTGTGAATTTTATTTCATAAATAAATGCTTGAAAACAAGAAGAAAATGTAATATAATGGATTTACAAAACATAAAAGGATGTTTTATATGAACGATTTAAGAGAAAACGAAATAAAGGAACAGATAAACACTCTGTTCACGCAGGAGCTTATCGAGTACGGTAAGCCGATAATGCAAAAGTTCACCAAATTAATGGCTTATTACCGCTGCGCGATAATGGAGATAGAAACGAAGTTCAACGTGCTTAACGAAGAATTCTCGCTCCGCTTGGACCGTAACCCGATAAACAGCATTAAATCGCGCCTGAAATCGCTTCCGAGCATACGCGAAAAGCTTCAGCGCAGAAGTATTCCCGTTTCTGTTGACGCGATAGAGCAAAGTCTTAACGACGTTGCGGGTGTGCGTGTTATCTGCTCGTTCCCCGACGATGTTTACGTGCTCGCCGACGCGCTTTTAAAGCAGGACGATATTACGCTTGTTGAGCGTAAGGACTATATCCAAAACCCAAAGCCGAACGGCTACCGAAGCCTGCACCTTATAGTCACCGTGCCGATATTCCTCGCGCATGAAAAACGGCTTATGAAGGTTGAAATTCAGCTCCGCACCATCGCGATGGACTCGTGGGCGAGCTTGGAGCACCAGTTGCGCTATAAAAAGGATCACAAATTCGACGAGAATATGGCGCAGGAGCTTTTGCGCTGCGCCGAGCTTTCCGCCGAACTCGATTCCCGCATGGACGCTCTGCGCGAGATAGTGCAAGGCGAGGATTAGGTTGATTTGACGCAAAATATTACGAGAGAGGGGACTTTTATAAAAGTCCCCTCTCTCGCGCTCTCACCCGAAAATTTTAAAAACAAGAAAATTAATATACAATTCCTTTTGTTTTTGGATAAATTAACCCTCAACTATAATGATCTTGCCGTTGATGCTTAAAATGTTTTCGCCGAGCCATTGAATATCAAGTGTTTCGTGCTCGCCCCAATCTCCGGAATAAATCGTTTTGGGGTCTTTTTTTATTTCGGCGAGCAACGAATTTCTTTTTTTGCTGTTGAATTCTATATTAACAAGCGTGTCGCCGCCCAACGCGCCCTGATCGCTTGAAATAACTATCGCGGTGTATTTGTGATCGGGAGAGTCGATTTCCGTTATAATGCTGTCATATCGCAGTTTGCCAAACATTAAGATAAATAAACCCAAAATTGCTATGATAATATAACATATCATAGAAAGGATTCCGTTAAATATCGTAACTGCTAAATAATGGGAAAGTGTTAATGTGATTAATAATACACATACCGAGGTTATTACACAAAATATAAACGATATTATGCTGTTAATGGCGAAAACTATAAACAATCCGTTTATTATGGATAAAGGAAAGGTAAATATTAAAACTATGCCTGCAGGCTTGCTCACTCCCTGTTCGCTGTTAAAACGGACAAGTATGGTGAGAACGATGTATAACAGCATAGTGACCGATAAAGTTGCGTTTGGGAAACGCAAAATAACCGAATATTCAAAACGGTCAAGATATATTGAAAGCAACGGAAACAATACAGATAACGCTGTTAGGATATAGCAAATGTCGTTATTGATTTTTTGCTTAAATATGATTTTATTTTTCATAATTTCATACTAAAAGTTTTTGGGGTTGTTAAGGGGCTTTTTCAGTCGCTCCGCTCCCGATGAAAAACACACGGTTTTTCATCGAAAACCGCGCGGCGGGTTTGTGAGTTCCGTTCGCTCGCGCAGGCTTTGTGCGCGTCACTTTACACCCCCAAAAATCTGCGATTTTCGGGGGACCCCCGTTTCGTTCCTTGTCCAAAGCCTCGGAACTCTAAGGTATAAAAATCCACGCACCTGTCGCGGATTTTTATGGGATTTTTATTGTATTTAAAAGTTTTTGGGGTTGTTAAGGGACTTTTTTCAAAAAGTCCCTTAAATAAAACGAATCATTCCTTGCCCAAAAGCCTTGCGTAAAGCTGCGAAAGCAGGTAAGATCCGACCGTAAGACCGACGGTTACAAATACGTTTGTAAAGAAAGGACCGACGATTGCAAATTGCGGGAATCCCGTGTAGTGCCACATTGCCCAGCCTCCGCACAGCGATATACCGCCAAGGGTAAACAGCGCGTTGAAGAGCGAAAACGAAAGTCTGCTCTTGTAAAGTCGAACGAAATACCAGTTCACGAGCGAAATCAAAAAGCCTGTTGCCGGCACGACGAGTGCCGCCGCCCAATCACCGTTGTTATCGTTAACACCGCTTTGCGCTTCGAAATAAACGCCGATAGTGATAGCGAGGAACGAAGCAAAAAAGAGGATTGATTGCAAAATGCTTGCCTTCCAAAGGTGGATTTTGTGGGTCTTTTTTACCGTTTTTACGGCTTTTTCGGTTTCGATAGGCGTTGCCATCGCCTCGTAAAGCGCCTTGCAGTCTTCGCATTTTGTAAGGTGCGTTTCAACGGTATAACGGCTTTCGTCCGAGCATACGCCGTCGATGTAAAGGGGTATTAAATCTTTAATAATGTCGCAATTCATAAATTCATCTCCTGAATTATCTTTTGTTTGGCTCGGTACAACGTGACTCTCGCCCAGCTTTCGCTTTTGTTAAACGCCTTGCTTATGTCGGTAAGGCTCATACCGCCGTATACCGAAAGCAGGAAAACCTCCTTGTAGGGCTCGTCAAGCGCTTTGATTATCTTCACAGCCTTTTCGGAAACTATACGGTCTTCTACCTCCTGCTCGACATTCTGCTTGGATTGAAGCTCTGCAGCATCTTCAATATCGGCAAAACGCTTTTGAGTTTTGTAGTGCGAAAACAGCAGGTTTTTCGCGATAGTGCATAGCCAGTAAGCCGCTTTCGCGTCGTCCTTTAACTGCTTTATGTTCATAAATGCCCGAAAAAAGGTTTCCTGCGCCAGCTCCTCGGCAAGGTCTGTGTTGCCGCACCGCGAAAGCAGAAATTTGTAGACAAATCCGTAATATTCGCGAAAAAGTATTTCGACGTCAGCCACGTTCTCACCGCCTTTCGTGTATTAGATAACGCAAGAAATGATTCGTTACAAAAATCGCTTCGCTCTCGACAAAAAACACACGGTTTTTTGTCGGTTTTGGATGACCGTACGCTCGCGCAAATCGCGTGCGCCTCACGTTGTTCGTTGTCCGCGATTTCGGTCATCATAGGTATAAAAATCCACGCACTTGTCGCGGATTTTTATGGAATTTTTATTGTATTTAAAGTTTTTGGGGTTGTTAAGGGACTTTTTTTCAAAAAGTCCCTTAAACAAATACCTTAAATAAATCCCCTAAATAAATTCTCCAAGCAACCCCTGCAAGCCGCTATTTATCGAAAAGCTCTTCTTTAAGCTTAATGATTTTTTCTTCGTCGAGCGTTTTTCGTTCGTCGTAGCGGGTGGATTTGTAAAGGGTTAAAATTTCGCGTTCGACGGTATCGGATTCGAGCCGTTGCGAAATTTCGTGCGGTGTTTCGTGTGCGGTGATAACCATTCCGCTTTTAATATGCTTGGTGATAATGCGGTAGTAGAGGTACCCCAAACGCTCGCGCGCGGTGTTCATATCCTTCCAGCGCGGGGGTTTTGGCGGCTTTTCTTTTCTTCTGCCTTTGTTTTTCGAAACCGAGAAAAGGTCGTAGCTCACGCTTGTCCTGCCCGAAATAACGTTTCCGCGGAAGCGGAATATGGGAAGCCTGCTTATCGCACGCATAAAGATGCGCGACGCGTTGATGAACGCCTTTTTTATGCCCGAAAGTATCGGCTCGCGAAGCTTTTCGCGCCACATTTTGCGCAAAAGCAGGTACATCGGTATGCCGACAGATAAAAGCAATAGCGCAAGGCAGAGCTGAATATAGTGGTTTTGCGGCTTAAAATGCGTCCACAGCGCGATAACGCCCGAAAACAGCGCAAGAAACAGTAAAAATAACAGCTCGGTGCGGTATCTTGTTAAAAATCGCTTCATATTCCTGCACCTCCCGCTATTTTAATAACGTTCACGTTGCGCCCCGCGCGGTCGAGAAGCGAAATCATTTCGGCTGTGTTTTCGTCGATATAGGGGGTGATAAGGAATATGTCGGTGCCGCTTTTTAATTCGTCTATACAGTTGCGCATAAGCGCGGCTATCGAATATTCGCGGGTGTTGAAATTATCGAGCACAGCGAACTGCTCGAGCATCTTTTTTACGTGTGCCTCGCCGCTTCCGCATTTAATAAACGAAAAGCTTTGCCCGACCGTCGAGGAATTTACCGCGAAGCCGACTCTGCCGCCGTTTTCAAGCGCCTCGCAAAATAGATAGCAGGCGTATTTAAGCCCGATTTCTAACTGCTCGCGGCTGTGAAGCTGAATTTCGGCATAACGGTTTAGGTCTAAAAATATCATCGTGTCGTAGCTGCGCGAGCTGTCGTAGCTGTTGCACATAAGCCTGCGCGTGCCGTTCGACATCGATCGCACCGACGCCTTGAAGTTTATGCTTCTCATCGGGTCGCCCGCGCGATATTCGCGTATCGAGCTTAAAAAGAAGGGGTCTTCTATATATTTACGGCTCGAAACGGCGTTGCCCGTGCTTAAAATATCGGCGGGCATTTCGGTGCTTGCGCCGAAGAAATCGGGGTAGCCGTAAAATTCGATAGGGATATCGAAGCTGTATTCGGTTTTTCTGTGCTTGAACGAGGCGTTCGAAAGCACAAAATGGCCGCGCTTGTCCGCGCGCACGGTATGCTTTTTTGTCACCGTCGCGTATGGCGGGATATTAAAAACGCTTGTAAGCTTGGTGTATTCACGGCATTCCAAATCATCGACGGTAAGCCCTGCGGGCACGTAAAATTCAAGCTTAACGCCGATAAGCGGAAACCAAGTGGGGTTTTTTGCCGTTTCGGTAAGCTCCAGCGTTTCGCCTGTGAATATCCCGTCGGTCATAATGCCTCTGCCGTATTCAAGCAGCTCGAGCGCGCGCTTTTTCATTTTGCGTAAGCTTATGAACAAAAGCACGGCAAGAACGAACACAGCAAACAAAACAAGCGTTATTATTGCCTGCTCCATATAATTACCTTCTGCTGAAATCTATTCTTTCGCTCGGAACGGGGGTGGATTCGATTATTTTTTGAATAAGCTCTTTGCCCATATCTCCGCGGCTTACAAAGCTGTTGCGGAAGATAATGCGGTGTGCAAGCACGGGTATTGCGGCATATTTAATATCGTCGGGCAATACGTGGTCGCGTCCGTCGATAGCGGCTTTGCATATCGCAACCCGCACAAGGGCGATCATCGCACGCGGGCTTGCGCCCAAAAGCAGGTTTTTGTCGTTGCGGGTCGCTTCGCAGATATTCGCCGCGTAGCTTAAAAGGTCGCGGTGGACGTAAACCGACGCAAGCTCGGCACGCGCGCGCAGAATATCGTCGGCGGTCGCAACGCCGCTGCCCGAAGCGGTTATGCCGTTTATCTTGCGCGAGAGTATTTCCACGCTTTCCTCGTGCGTGGGATAGCCCATATCGGTCTTTATCAAAAATCTGTCGAGCTGTGCTTCGGGCAGGTCGAAGGTGCCTTTTGTTTCAACGGGGTTTTGTGTTGCGATAACCATAAACGGCTCGTTAAGGCGGTAGGTTACCCCCTCGACGGTTACCTGATGCTCCTCCATACATTCAAGCAAGCCCGATTGGGTTTTCGGCATAGCGCGGTTAATTTCGTCGGCGAGCAGGATATTGGTGAATATCGGTCCCTTTATAAAACGGAACTCGTTTTGCTTCATATCGAAGAAATTAACGCCCACAAGGTCGCTCGGAAGCATATCCGGCACGCATTGTACGCGCGAAAAGTTAAGCGAAAGCGAGCTTGCAAAGGTTTTGGCAAGCACCGTTTTGCCCGTGCCGGGGACGTCGTCGATAAGTATGTGGCCCGAGCAGAGCAGGGAAATAATGCAAAGCTCGGTAACTCGCTCCTTGCCGACAATTACCTTGCTTATATTTGTTGTAACCGTTTCATAAACCTTTTTTACCGCGTTCATATTAAAAACCTCATAGCGTAGTTTTTTCATTATATAACATTATACCATAAAAAAAGAGCCGTGTAAACTTAAATTTACACAACTCTTAACGTGGCTGTTTAGCGCTTCTTTTTTAGCGTAACTAAAATAAATATAACCGCCGCAAGCGATACCGCACCGCAAAGGATATAAATATAAACGTCGGCGTTGCCTTTTTTGGTTTCCTCTGCTGCCGGCGGGGCAGAAACGACTGTCGATCCTTCGGCCGATGCCTCGCTCGATTCTTCCTTTTTGCTTTCGGTTTCCGCCTTTATTGTCTTCATCCAATCGTTAATATAGGGCGAAATAACGTCGTAGCCGTCGGGGTTGGGGTGAATATAGTCCTTAAGATATTTCATCGAACGGGTCATCATAACCTTGTTGTTGAACTCGTCGTTGAAATAAAAATCGATATAGGGAATTTCCCACTTGTCGCAAATTTGCTTCGCAACCGTAAAATATTCGCTCATATCGGCAAGCCTGCCGTATTTGGCCGCGGGGAGCGAAAAGTTGATAATATAGCCGAAATATGCGTTTTTGAAGTTTTCCTTTGCGTATTTAAAGGTCGCTTCAAGCCCGCCTGCGAAGGTGCTTGTGTCGAATTCCGCATCAAAACCCTCTGTAATCACGCCGACAGGCGCTTCGTCCCACGCGTCGTTAACGCCGCCGTGCATAATAACGTAATCGAATCTGTCTTTGTTCTTTAATTGCGCCTTTAACTGGTTAATAACCGTGTTCGCTCCGCGGCAGTCCGAAACCGAAGCACCCGATTTGCCTTGGTTAAAGCCGGTCATTTTGTTCCAATTCATAATTCTGCCTGCCCAGCCGACGGTGCTTGTGCCCCATTCGTTGGATGCTTCGCATATCGAATCGCCTACAAAAAGCACGCACTTTTTGTAGATGTCGCTGTCGGTGTCGAGCTCCTCTTCGGGAACTGTCGCAAGCGCATTAAGCGAGCAGCTAAGCAGAGAAATTAAAATAAGCAGTGTTGAAATAATACGTTTCATAATAAACCTCGTTTTTGTTACGTGTGAAGGTAATAAAGATAATCGTTGTAGGTATAAAAATCCTCCGATTGCTCCTTGTAGCTTTCGCATATATCGGCGCAATCGCGGGAACGCTTGGATGCTTCAAATTCGTCCTCGGTATAGGAATAAAGGTCGCTTTTTTGCGTAATTGTTACGTCTTTCGTGCAAAACAGCTTTCCTTGCACGTCGCCGACCGGACACATATTGCCGTGGCGACAGGTCATACAGCATTTTATTTTCACGCCCTCGGGTAATTTGCGCTGGAGCGATGCGAACGTATCCTCCCAAGTATGCATTTTGCCGTTTCCGCAGAAGTGTGCGTTTTCGTATTTAATATTGGCTGTAAACAAAGGCGGCTCTGAACGGTAGTCGGAGCCAAGGATAAGCTCGTTTTTGATATCACCGCTTGGGGTTGAAAGGGTTACCTGCCTTTGAATGGTCTTGTGTAGCTCATCGTGAAGCTCAAATGCATCAAGACTGTCGGTTAAGGAGTATTTCATATCGCGCTCCTTTTGGGTTTGTTTGGTGTGTCGTGCAATAAATCCTTGTGTTGTTCATTTTGTATTCTCTTTCGCTGTGTTGACGGATGCTATCAAGATTCTTTTTAACTCAACGCATCTGTCCAAAATGGAATTGTCGGTAAAATATCCGCTTTCAATCAAAAGCTCAAGCCAATATTCGGTTTCGGAGCATTCCTTGAGAGCAATATGCAATTTTGCCACAAAGTCCGCCTTGCTGTGAGCATAAAATGCTTCACGAATATTCGCGCCAATGCTTGTCCCCGAACGCAGAAACTGATTGATGAGCGCACTTTCGCACTTTGCTTCTCGTAGCACCTTACAAGCGCGAATGACCTCCAAAGCAAACGCTTTCGATTTTATCATCAAAGGACTTTCGGACATATTGCCTACCTCCTTGTTTTACTTTGTGTCATTATACCATAAAACCTATTACTTTTCAACTTTTATAATAAAAAATGCTTTTCGCCTCGGCGAAAAGCTACCTTACTTCTTCACTATTCACTATTACTTATTACTTTGCCAAAAATTTCCTCGGACGGATTTAGTGAAAAGTGAAGAGTGAAG
This sequence comes from Eubacteriales bacterium, assembly GCA_045533335.1. GTDB lineage: Bacteria > Bacillota > Clostridia > Oscillospirales > CAG-382 > Coliplasma. The sequence continues at coordinate 33,470 of JAZSHQ010000005.1, read as the reverse complement.
AGTGAAAAGGTAAAAATCTCCCCGAACATCGTCCGAGGAGATTTTTGGCAGGGATGGCAGGGCTCGAACCTACGAAATGCCAGAGTCAAAGTCTGGTGCCTTACCACTTGGCTACATCCCTATATTCGGGCGCGATTCACGCGCAGTATGGATTATAACTCCAAAAAGTCATTTTGTCAACCGTTTTTCGGAATAATTGCAAAAATGTTGTTTTTTTGCACAAAAAATGGTTGCAATTAGAAGTATTATGGTGTATAATACTAAAAGTCAAACAGAATATGTGAAAATTCGGAGGCTTTTTATGAAGACGACCGTTTCGGTACTGCTGGCGCTTGCGCTGTTAATTTCGGCAGTACCGTTTATTGCGGCAGCAGACAGCGAACCTACGGCATACGAAACCATTTTGGCGGGATTGTATCTTCAGGAAGAGGAAATCGATATTAGCTCCTTCGGGCTTTCGTCAATCGAGCTTCATTCACTTCTCGACGGTATTTACAAAAACGAGCCGATGCTTTATTATTGGAGCGGGCGTTACAGCTATACCTATTTCACCGAGGGGATGCCTGTCGAAATGTTCCCCGATTATTCGATGACCGCCGAGGAACGCGCAGAAGCCGACGGTTATATTAATTCGGTGCTCGATTACGTTGTTTCAACACTTCCTATCGGTATCGACGATTACGAAAAAGCGCTCTATCTTCACGATTACGTTTGTCTTAATTATGAATATGACAATTCGCTTTCTTCCGCAAACGTCTATGACGTGCTTTTAAGCGGCAAGGCGATCTGCACGGGATACACCCTTTTGTACGACGAGCTGCTTGCGCGCGTGGGTATTGAATCGCGCGCGGTGGTAAGCCCGCAGAATTCGCTTAACCATATGTGGAATCAGGTATTGCTTTACGGCGAATGGTATCATATCGACACCACGTGGGACGACCCGCTTCCCGACCGCTTCGGCGAAGCGCGCCACGGTAATTTCCTTTTGAGCGACAGCGAGATAAAGAAAACGCACAACTGTGATTATATTGCCGAAAACGCTTGCGCTTGCGATGTTTTTGATAATATGCCGTGGCATTCCTACAACTCTGCATTCGTTTTTTCGTGGGGCGATATATACGCGTTGGATTACGATACGGTTGTGAAAATCGATCTATTAAGCCAAGATTCTACTGCCGCCTTTACCCCTGCGGATTCGGTGTGGATGGCTATCGACGGCGGCTATCTCGGCTACTGTGTCGGCTTGGGCGGATTTCAGGACAGGTTTTATTACAACGATAAAAACGCAATATATTATTCCGACCCGTCGGGCAATAACCGCAAGCAGCTTCTTGCAATTTCCGAAGACGAGGGAATGATAATCGGCGCGTATATCTTCGGCGACACGCTTTACTATCTTACCACCCCCACGGGCTACCGCGAGCAGGGAACGGTAAAAAGCGTTAAGCTTGAATATATTGAAGAAGTCGGCGGCGACGCAAACGGCGACGGCACGCTTGACCAATTCGACTATATCTTTGTTAAGCGCATATACTTTGATACTATAACCGTTTTTCAGTTTGATAAAGCGCGCGCCGACGTTAACAAGGATAAAACGCTCGACCAGTTCGATTACATACTTGTAAAGCGTGCATATTTCGGCACCTACAGCTTTGAATAATAAACTTAAACGAAGGAGACGTATTTAATATGAAAAGACTTATTTCTCTCGCCGCGGTAATCGCGATTTTGCTTTCCGCGGTATGCTTTGGCGTGTCTGCGGAAGCCGAAACGGCTTACGACGTGCTTTTTGAAGGTATTTCGGAATTCAGCGAAAACATCGATATAAGCGCGTTTGGTTTCGATAGCGACGAGCTTGGCGCCTGTATGGACGACCTTATGCACAACGAGCCTATGCTGTTTCATTGCAGCGGCGCGTTTTCCTATTATTACGATTTACATACGGGGATGGTAACTAAGGTTGTTCCCGAATATACGATGACAGAAAGCGAATACCGCGAAGCCTGTGCTTTCGTAAACGCGGAAATCGAAAAGATTCTCGATTGTATCCCCCAAGGGCTGGACGACAGCTTAAAGGCATTGTATCTTCACGATTATCTGCTCGTGAGCTTTGAATACGACCTTGATTATTCGATATACGATATATACAATATGCTTAAATCTGGCAAAAGTGTATGTATGGGCTACGCCTTGCTTTACGACGAGCTGTTAACCAGAATAGGTATCGAAAGCTGCGCAGTATTAAGCCCCGCTACCTCGCTTAACCATATGTGGAACGAAATTAAGATAAACGGCGAATGGTACCACGTTGATATAACTTGGGACGACCCCGTTTCCGACGTATTCGGCAGAGCCTGCCACCAAAATTTCCTTACCTGCGACAGCTGCACCACCCAAAATCACGATAACTGCGTATTCATTACCGAAAACGTATGCGATTCCACCGATTACGAAAAGGTTGGCTGGCGCTGGATAGATTCGCCTTTTGCGTTTGTCGGCGATACTGTTTATGCGCTCGATAACGATAAGCTTGTTGAGTTCGATATTTACGACAGCGAGCTTACAACCGTCGAAACGCTTTTGGATAAGGGCTGGTATGCCACCGACGGCCGCTATCTTGGCTATTGCTCGGGCTTCGGCGGCTACGGCGAAATGCTTTATTACAACACTCCCGATTCAATAATCTGCTATAACCCCCAAAACGGCGTTTCTGCGCCTGTTTTCACCCCCGAAGAAGGCATTATTGTCGGTATGTATCTGAACGGAAACGAGCTGCACTATCTTTTAAGCTCAACCGGCTATAACGAGCACGGCGTTGAATACACTCTTACCGTAAGCGGTGTTCCCGAGCAGGACGAGAGCACACCCGACGAGAGCACACCCGACGAGAGCACGCCCGACGAAAGCGTTTCCGACGAGAGCGTTCCCGACGAAAGCGTTCCCGACGAGAGCACACCCGACGAGAGCGTTCCCGACGAAAGTACCCCCGAGTATGAGCCCGGCGTCGGCGGCGACGCGAACGGCGACGGAAAGCTGGACCAATACGATTACATCTACGTGAAGCGCATATATTTCGGTACCATTACCGTTTCGGACGCTGACAGAGTACGCGCGGATGTAAACAATGATTCGATTATCAACACATACGATTATATCCTTGTTAAGCGTGCATATTTCGGCACGTACAGCTTTGTATGAAAGAGATACTTTTAAAAAATCCGCTTTTTGCGGGTATGACCGATGCCGAAACCGAGCAGGCACTAGCTGTTCTTTCGGCAAGCAAAAGCGAATATCCGCGTAATTCAATACTCGTTTCGGCGGGCGGAGCTATGTACCGTTTCGGGCTTGTACTTTCGGGTACGGTGCAGGTAAGCTTTACCGACATCGACGGCAACGACGTTCTTATGGCGAGCGTTACCGAGGGCGAAAGCTTCGGCGAATCGCTTTGCTGGCTGGGAAGCTCGGATATCCCCGTAACCGTGCGCGCCTTTACCGACGTAAGCCTGCTTTGGCTTTCGACCGATAAGCTCAAAAGCGAAAATACCCCTGCCGCTCACAACCTGCGAAACCGCTTTTCCTCGATGCTGGCACAAAAAACGCTTGCGATGAACGACCGCGTGCAGATACTTTCCAAGCCTTCCATAAGGCAAAAGCTTATTACCTTTCTTTCGCAAACGGCGGCACGCTATGGGAGCAAGACCTTTCAAATCCCCTTCGACCGCGAAACGCTTGCGCTCTATTTGGGTGTAAACCGTTCCGCGCTCTCGCGCGAGCTTTCGGCTATGCAGGCAGACGGTATTATAGAATTTTACAAAAATAGCTTTAAAATCCTTAAATAACGTTGCAACCGCAACGTAACAACAGCGCAATTTGTCGTATAATAGTACCGAAAATAGGAGGTATTATTATGAAAAGACTTATTGCGCTGTTTTTAACAGTATTTATGCTTACATTCGCTTTTGCGGGCTGTGTTAACGACGTTACGGGCGAAAGCACCCCCGAAAGCTCGGCAGAGGAATCGACAGAATCGCAGGCAAGCGAAACAAGCAAGCCCGCCGAAAAAACCACCGTGCGCATCGCAGGGATGAAGGGCCCGACAAGCATCGGCTTGGTCGGCATTTTGGAGGATAACGCAAACGGCGTTGCTTCGAACAAATACGAATTCACCCTTGCGGGAACTGCAGACGAGATTACCCCCAAGCTTGTTAAGGGCGAGCTCGATATTGCGGCTGTCCCCGCAAACCTCGCAAGTGTGCTTTACAATAACACAAGCGGCAAAATAAAGCTTCTTGCCGTTAACAATCTCGGCGTGCTTTATATCGTTGCAAAGAACGAAAACGTTGCTTCTGTCGAGGATCTTCGCGGCAAGACCATTCTCGCCACGGGAAAGGGAACTACCCCCGAATACACGCTCCGCCATATCCTTAAAGAAAACGGTATCGATCCCGATAAAGACGTAACGCTTGATTTCAAATCCGAGGCGACCGAGGTCGTCGCGGCTGTTTCGCAATCCGAAAGCGCGGTTGCTATGCTTCCTCAGCCTTACGTTACCGTTGCTTCGAATAACGTAGAGGGATTGCAGACCGTGCTCGACCTTAACGAGGAATGGAGCAAGCTCGACGCCGAAAGCAGTATCGTTACCGGCGTTATCGTCGTGCGCGATGAATTCGCAAAGCAAAACCCCGAAGCGGTAAAGGCGTTCCTTGCAGAATACAAAAATTCTATCGAGGACGTTAACGAAGACCCCGCAACCGCGGCAAAGCTTGTTGTTAAGTTCGGAATATTCGAAAACGAAGCGGTTATCGCGAAGGCGATACCCTATTGCAATCTTAAATTCTTTGCCGGCGCCGACCTTAAGCCTACCGTAAGCGCATATCTCGGCGTGCTTTACGAACAGAATGCAAAATCTGTCGGCGGCAAGCTCCCCGAAGACGATTTCTATTATATCGCAGAATAACGAAATTACCCGAGGCGCAAACCTCGGGTAATATTTAAACGGAGAAAAATATATGAGCAACCGCAACAAAAATTTAATACTTAGATCGCTTGCGGTTTTACTCGCACTTTTCGTTTGGCAGGTCGTAAGCGTTCTTGTCGGGTCGGAGCTTTTGCTGGTTTCGCCGCTTGCGGTGATAAAAAGGCTGTTCACCCTCGTGCGGGAGGATATTTTCCTGCCGACGGTCGGATTTACGCTTCTAAGAATCGCGCTCGGCTTCCTTTCGGGGTTTGTTATCGGCGCTTTGCTTGCGCTTGCCGCGGGGCGGTTTAAAATTATCGAAACCCTGCTTTGGCCCTATATGCTCACGGTAAAATCGGTGCCTGTCGCCTCCTTTGTCGTGCTTGCGCTTATCTGGCTCACGGCGAGCGAGCTTTCGGCGTTCATATCCTTTTTAATGGTATTGCCGATAATCTATACCAATCTGCTTGACGGCATAAAGGCGGTCGACAGAAAAATGCTCGAAATGGCAGACGTATTCAAAATGCCGTTTTCGCGCAGGCTGCGTTTTATCTGGCTGCCGTCGGTAAAGCCGTTTCTGCTGTCGGGTTGCAGGATCGCGCTCGGGCTGGCTTGGAAATCTGGCGTTGCCGCCGAGCTTATCGGTTATCCCGAAGGCTCTGTCGGCGAAGCGCTTTACTATTCAAAGCTGTTTTTAGATACGGCCGATCTTTTTGCCTGGACGGTGGTCATCGTATTGCTTTCGGTCGTATTCGAAAAGCTTGTCCTCTTCCTGCTTAAGCGTTTGATGAAGGGGGTGGAAACGGTATGATCATATTAAAAAGCATAAATAAATCCTTCGGTGAAAAGAAGGTGCTTAAAAGCTTTTCCGCCGGCTTCGAAAACGGCAAAACCTATTGCATTATGGGCGCATCGGGCGGGGGAAAGACCACGCTTTTAAATATCATTCTCGGTCTGCAAAAGCCGGATTCGGGTACCATTTCGGGCGTCCCCGAAAACCTTTCCGCCGTATTTCAGGAGGATAGGCTTTGCGAGCCGTATTCCGCCGTTGCGAACGTTTTGGCGGTTACCGGTAAATCTGTTCCCGAAACCGAAATTGTTGCGCTCCTGCGCGCTCTGGGGCTTTCGGGAAGCGAATATTCTGCGGTAAAAACGCTTTCGGGCGGTATGCGTCGCCGCGTTGCGCTTGCACGCGCGCTCCTTGCAAAAAGCGAGCTTATTATTCTCGACGAGCCGTTCAAAGGGCTTGACGACGGCACGCGTGAATCGGTTATTTCGGTACTGCTCGCACACACGGCAGGGAAGACGCTTATCGTTGCCACCCACGACCCGCGCGATGCCGAAGCACTTTCTGCCGAGGTTTTGTATATTTAAAAATTTGAAGATTTTATACGAGAGAGGGGATTTTTGCAAAAATCCCCTCTCTCGTGCTCTCACCCAAAAATTCTTATTATAAATATAAATTTTGTTATTAAAGGTTTTTGAAAAGAGAGTTTGAGAGAAAAACTTTTTTCAAAAAGTTTTTCTCTCAATATACTTTGTTTACAAGAGCGAGAGAGGAACTTTTATAAAAGTTCCTCTCTCGTAATAATCAAATATAATCAACCGTTACTTCTGCAATTCATACATAATCATAAACGCGTTGATTTTGGGGTATTTAAAGGCGAACGCGATTTTTGCGGTATCGAAATCGAACTCCTCGATAGGCATACTTTCTGTCACCGCGTCGATTGTAACGTCCTTGTATTCGCCGGTGAAGAGCGATTCGGCTTCGATGCTTATGTTCTCGTTCGGCTTCGCGTTTATAAGGCTTTTAACGGTAAGTATCTCGTTTTCGATTTTGTATTCGACGTTGAACACAATCGGGAGCTTTTTCATAACACCCTCGGCGTCGGTCGTGCTGACCTCCGAAACCGCAACATTGCCGCTTTCCTTATCGCCATTGAAGGTAAGCTTGGCATTAACCTTTGTTTTGCCGTTGGTGCTAACGGTAATATCAAAGCTGTATTTGCCGTCCTGATCGGTCATATACGCGGTAAGCGCGTTAAAGGTTGCACCGTCGTTGGTAATATCGGCGGTAATGCCGTGCTTGCCCGCATCTGCCTCGCCGCTGTATGCAAATTCAACGGCGCGGTCGTATTTGCCGTTATCGCCAAGCGTGCCGAGCGCGCTCATATAGTTGCCTTTTATAAGTACGCTCTTTAAAAGATAGCTTTCGCTTTCTTCTTCGTTTTCGGCGTCGATAGCAATATCAAACGCAACCGTTTCGCCCTCGTACACGGTGTTTATCATACGAAGTTCTTTAACGTTATCTGCGTTTGCAAGTAGGTCGTTTTTATCGAACTCGCCGCCTAAAAGCGCCTTGATATCCTCGCTTTTTAAAAGCTCGTCGATAAGCTTAGAGGAAATTTCCTTTGCCTTTTCGCCTTTAAGCGCAAGGGTTATTTCTTGTGCGTTTGTATAAAAGCTCGTGCCATACTGAGCATCCATTATAACCGAACTGAACGCGCTTTCCTCGACGTCCGCATTGATAACCGCCTCTGCCGAAGCCTTGATGTGCGCGTAAATTTCGGCGTAAGCCTTAACTGCGTTTGTTATACGCTCGGTCTTTTCGGGGTCGAGCGATTCCAGCTGCTTTTTTGGGTCGATATAAAGCGGCTTTTCGTTAAGACCGAGATAATCGGTAATATAAGCCCCGCTTTCGTCCGCGGTAAAGGCAAAAGTCGGCTTTTCGCCCATCGCGCTAAGCAAAAGGTTGCCGTTGATGCGCTTGCTGTCCGCGTCGTAGGCAATATTGCCGTCGAGCGTTATGCTTCCGATACCCGAAAGGTCGAATTCACCTATGGCAAGCTTGGTAACCTTTGCGCTCGTAACGCCCGCAACGTCCTGCATTTCAACGCTTGTAAGCTCTTTCAGCTTTTCGATAAGCTCGTTTTCCTCGTCGATTGCGAGCTTGTTTCGAAGTGCGCTTTCGAATATTTCCTTTAACGAGGGGTTAAAAAGCTCGCTCGTTTCATCGCTCGATTGCTCGCTTTCCTGCTTGCAGGCGGAAAAAAGCATCGCGCTTGCGATAAATGCCAACGCCATAAGCAAAGCGAATATGCGTTTCTTCATAATATATCTCCTTGGAATTTCATAAATACTCATCTAATTATATAATAAACCGCGAAATATGTCAATAACGGTCGGAAACAAAAACAAAACCCCGAAAAATGCAAAATTCGGGGCTTTTGATTTTTGTAAGACGAGTGATTATCTGTTGATGCGGTAAATTGGGGTTTATTTACTTAAATTTATAATCGAGTAGACCATTAAAGCAACACCGATACCGAACAATATACAGCCGTATATCTCTGTTAATTGGTTTGCAAAGAAACCTACCGCGCCACTACCCAAAGCACATAATATGGCATAAAATAATTTTTTCTTTTTCATATAATTAACTCACTTCAAATGGAATTTATCTGACTATTTCCCGAATCTATCGTAACCCCACCAATCGGGGATTAACTCTTTAAGTTTTACTGTTTTTTGGGTTTCAAGGTCAAGAAGAATTTCAATATCTCCGCTATTCTTATCTAACTGCATCATATACTCACGGCAAGCACCGCAAGGAGGACCCACTCGACCATCGGGCATTACTGCCACGACTTTATCGATCCGGCTCTCGCCGTTTGTAATCATATTGGCAATGGCGTTCCTTTCTGCACACATACCGAGCGTTGATGCAGTATCGATACAAACACCGACATAAATATTTCCTTGTTTAGTGAGAATAGCAGCCGCAACACCGCCCGCTTCTATAAACGGGGAAATTGTTCGGTTGTTTTGTACCTTAATTGCGGCATTATATAATTTATTCCACATAATACTTACCTCGTCAAATTCAAGTTCATCTGACGCTTTAATTATATCACAATATCTCGAAATATGTCAATAAGGCGCGGAAATAAAAAGAAAACCCCGAAAGCGTGAACGTTTTAGTTTAGAGTTATGAGTTTGCGTTGCAAACGTTATGATACACTATCGCGTAGTTATGATATGATTGCCTTTGTTACTTCAAACTGCCCGTCAGGGCATTATAACTTGGCGAAGCCAATCATAACTCATAACTTGACGTAGGGCAATCATAGTTGTTCTCCAAGAGATAAACAAAAAATGCTCCGTGAAAAACGGAGCATTTTGTATTTCGGCAAAGCCGAAGTTTATCTCTTGGAGAACTGGGAAGCACGACGAGCTGCTTTGAGACCGTACTTCTTTCTTTCCTTCATTCTGGGGTCACGGGTAAGAAGACCTGCCTTCTTGAGAGGAGCGCGATATTCGTCAGCCGCCTGAAGAAGTGCACGAGCGATACCGTGACGGATTGCGCCTGCCTGACCCGAAACGCCGCCGCCCTTAACGGTGCAGATAACGTCGAAGGTACCAGCGGTCTTGGTAACGCCGAAGGGCTGGTTTACGATAAGCTTAAGAGTTTCAAGGCCGAAATATTCATCGATATTCTTGCCGTTGATGGTGATGTTACCGGTGCCTGCCATAACACGTACGCGAGCAACAGAGCTCTTTCTTCTACCGGTTCCGTAGAAATAGGGAATAGCGGATTGATAGTTCATTGTCTGTTCCTCCTTACTTTACTTCAACAGCAATAGGGTTCTGAGCCTGCTGCTTGTGTTCAGCGCCTGCATAAACCTTGAGTCTGCCAAAGCTTGCATCGCCGATTTTGTTTTTGGGAAGCATACCCTTAACTGCAAGTTCCATAGCCATTTCGGGCTTGGTTGCCATAAGGGTGCGGTACTTGGTGGACTTAAGGCCGCCGATGTAGCCGCTGTGACGGTAGTAATACTTCTGATCGAGCTTCTTACCGGTAAGAACTACCTTGGAAGCATTGATAACGATAACGCATTCGCCGCAATCAACGTGGGGAGTATATTCGGGGCGGTGCTTGCCGTTGAGGATGGTTGCCGCGAGAACAGCTACCTTACCGAGGGGCTTGTTAGCCGCGTCGATAACGTACCACTTGCGTTCAACTGCCTCTTTTTTCAACATAGTTGTGGACATAGGTTGAATTTCCTTTCGATAATATCTGATTTTTTCGTACTTCGCAATTATAACACAAGAAAACCGTTTGTCAATACCTTTTTGCAAACTTTTTTCGTTTTTGGGGGTATTTTTTGCGATTTTCTCGTTTTTTCTTCGATTTTTAATGTTGTCGGGAACGCAAAGAGCCTGGTTTATGGCAAAGATCGAGTGCATTTTGATGTCGAAAATTATTTTTATTCTTTTTGCATATTGCTATTGACATATCGTTTTTGCGGTGCTATAATGCCAATACCGAACAAACGTTCGGGACATAAGGACGTCGGACAAGCGGTTAGCTCCATCCGCCCCGACGAATGACGATTTGGCTTGAATTTTAGACGAAAGGATGAAAAATGGATTACAGAGAACACGCAAAGGACCTCTTGAAGAGAAAAAACGCACTTATTTCGGCTTATGCCGCGATTAAGGAGGAGCTTAATTCGCTCGAAAACGAACGCGCGGCTTGCAAGGCGGCGATAGCCCGCGCAAGGAACGAAAAGCGCGATATTTCGCTTTACGAGGACCGGCTTTACGGCATACTTGCCGATCTTGACGATTGCCGTTTCCGCAAAATGGTTGTCGAGCGCGAGCTTAAAAAGCTTGAAAAGGGGATGAACGCGCTTGACGAATATGAACGCGACCTGCTTGAGCATTTCTTTTGCGAGCCCTGTGCAGGCGCTTCCGAAATTATGATGGAGAAGTATTTTAAAGAACGCTCCACTCTTTACCGCGACAGAATGAACGCGCTCGAACTGTTCACCCGCTCGGTTTACGGCTTGGTGCTCCTATAAAAATTTATTGAGAGAAAAGCTTTTTGTAAAAGCCTTTCTCTCAAACTTTTTAACGATTAATTAAATCTTTTGGCTGAGCCTTGATTTTCTTATTCGATAATATACATACCTATTTCGGAATCGAAGGTAATAGTCTTTTCTTCCTTGTATCCGTCGAGGTAGGTAAGTGTGTATTTATCGCCGTTTACTTCAACGGTAAAGCCCATTGTTATATCGCCGTATTCGAGCTCGGGGTAGAAAAGCACCTTCGAGGTAACCGCGTAGCCTTCGATTTCATCGGTGCATTCGAGCGATTGGCAAAGCGTGCCTTCGTAATCGGTGTAGCTTGAAAGCAGGTAGTTTCTGCCGTTTATGGTTGCGGTGCGAACGTCGTTTTCGTCATCGTGTATAAGGCTTTCGTAGCTAAGCGGAAGGACTCTGCCGTCGGTGAATTTAATACCTTCGGGAATCATCGTGAACGAGGTCGTGAAATATCCGTTTTTCTGCGAAAGGTCGATAATATAGCTGCCGTAGCCGTCGGATGCTTCGATAATTCCTTCGGGGTCTGCGCTTTCCTGCATAATGCCGAAGCGTTCGCAGAACTCGGGAGCGTTTTCATAAAGCTCGGCAATAAATTCGTCTTTGCTTTCGGTGTATTCCGTCGGAATCGCGATTTCGTCAAACCTACTCGAGCCGCGGGTGATTTCGAAATCAAAACCGTCGCTTATGCCTTTTACACGGAATTCGCCCGATTTTGCAAAATGAACAAAGCTAAGGGTTAAATCTATATCCTTGCCGAACACAAAATCTTCGTTTTCGGCGTTGGTTGCGGTGTTGCTTTGAAGCTCAACAGCCTCGCCCTTAAACCGAATGCGTTCGATGGTCAGGATGTAACCGTTAAGATCGATGCTGTCCGCTTCGTTGTATTCAAACGGCACCTCAAGCGTGTGGCATTTAAAGCTTTCGGGCGCGTACATATAGTCTTCGGTATTCATTTCGCGCAATTCGCCGCTTAATAAAAGCGTGCCCTTGCCGTCTTTTGCCTTCAGCGAGTATTCAGAGTTTATTTCCTTTTTCTCGCTGTCGGAATATACCTTAAATACCGCGTCGAACGAGCTTTCGTTATAATGAATCACAAATTCGCAAAGCCTTTCGTTTGCGACGTATAAAAGGGAAGAGTCCACCTGAAAATCGGTGACCTTTACACCCTCGCCCTCGGGCAGGGTTTTAAGCGAAATATCGCAATCAAGCTCCAGACTTTCGGCGTCGAAGCCGTATTTTTCATCGAAAATGCTTTCTTCTGCGTGCTTTTTAATATCCTCACCGTTTATCGAAAACGAAGCGACGGTTGCTTCCTTATCGTCTGTTTCGACAATGTGATAATATTTTTCTATATCGTTCGTAAAAGCGGAATAGGTAAGACTTCTTATCCCGTAAAGCGCGCGCAAAGCTTCGGTCTGAAGCCCGTAGCCGTCGTGGGACGTTTTAAGCGGAAGCGTGCTTATACCGTTTGCCGAGGAATAAATGTTTCCGTCGCCGTAGGTGAGCAAAAATTCAAGTTCCTTTTGTTCCTCGCCGTCTGCCGTAAAGTCTATATCGAAGTCAAACGCATATTTGTTTTCAAGCAGGTCGGCTTTAAGCGTTCCTTCGATTTCGTTGTTGTCCTTTTCTATTTCGATGTTGTAAGCACTACGGTCGCCCGTTTTGTCGAAGAAAAGGTATTGGCTTTTCGAAAGATAACGCATTAAGTCGTTATAATGCCCCGTGGCAGATAAGCCGCCTTGGCTTTCGTTCGGGTTTTTCGTTTCGGGTTCGGTAAAGCAGGCGGAAAGCGCGAAAAGCAACAAGGGTATTGCCAAGGATAGCGCGATTATTCTCTTTTTCATTTTATTTTCTCCTTTTTGCAGAGCCGTCTTGCGCGCAGACAAAGCAAAAGCGCAACAAGCAGCGAAGCGGTGACCGCGCCGCCGAGGTCGACAAAAACGTCGCTCCATTGGGGCGCGCGCCCGACCGTCGAGCCCTGAACTATAAATTCATCGCACACCGCAACCGAAAATGCAAGCAAGGGCGCGAGTGCGATATATATTTTTTTACCGAACAGATTAAGCGCAAGGTTTGATGCGGCAAGCGAAAGCATAAAATATTCGGCAAAATGCGCCGCCTTACGCACAAAGTGCGAAAGCGATTGCTGTTTTACGTTTATACCGAAAAAGCCCAAAATCCTTTCGGCGATATCGGTGAAAAACCCGCTCGCTTCCGAGGATTCCTCGCCGTTTTGCGCCGAATTGTAAAATATAAAGCATATCAGCGCAACCACGGCAACCGAAAGCATAATAATTCGTCTTGATTTTTTGCTTATATTCTTCATACAAGCATTTCCTCTGCCGCTTTGAGCACCGTTTCGGTTATATTAAGACCGCCCATAATGCGCGCAAGCTCGTCGCGCCTGCCGATACGGTCAAGCCTTTCGACGTTGGTTATAACTCTGCCGTCGGTTTCCTTTTTGGATATTTTATAGTGCGAATCTGCCTTTGCGGCAAGTATTGCCGAATGGGTAACGCATATAACCTGCGTTTTGCCGCCGTTCGCCGCAGCCTTTAGGCGCATACCTATCTTTTCGCTCGTTCTGCCCGAAACGCCGGTATCTATCTCGTCGAAAATAAGTGTTCCTATCGCTTCGCTGTCGGCAAAAACGCACTTCAAGCAAAGCATTATGCGCGAAAGCTCGCCGCCCGATGCTATCTTCGACATCGGCTTGGGTGCTTCGCCCTTGTTTGCGCTTATTAAAAATTCGGCAAAGTCTGCGCCGTCGGGCGCAAAATCCTTGCGTTCGATGGCAACTTCAAACCGCACGCCCGGCATATCAAGCTCGCAAAGCTCCTCGGTAACCCGCTCGCAAAGCATTTTTGCCGCCTTTTCGCGGGTTTCGGTAAGCCTTTTTGCGCTTTCTGTTAAAGCCTTTTCGGCTTTTTTAAGCTCCAGCGCCAGCCTTGCCTTTTCTTCCTCGCTGTTTTCGTTCATATCAAGCTCGGAAATGCATTCTTCCAAAAGTGCGGGAAGCTCGTCCGCCTCCGTTCTGTATTTATGCTCCAGCTTTTTGATCGCTTCCAGCCTTGTTTCGCATTCGTCAAGACGTGCTTCCACGTTTTCGCCGTCGTGCTCGAGATATTCCTTTACGCTGTCGGCAATATCGATAATTTCATACTTCGCGCTTTCCAAGCGTTCGGCAAGCGCGCCCGCCTCGGGCACAATACCCGCAAGCGCGTTAACAGCGTTCAACGCCGCTTCGACTGTTTCCGCCGCCGAGCCGTCCATACCGTAAAGCGCGCCGTATGCTTCGCCCGCCTTACTTACAATACGCTCGCTGTTCGCAAGTATTAGCCGTTCGGATTCAAGCAACGCCTTTTCGCCGACCTTTACCTTTGCCTTTTTAAGCTCCTCTATCTTATATCTAAGCATATCGAACTTAAACTCTCTGTCGCGGCTGTCGCTGTCAAGCGCGTCGAGCCTGCTTTTAATTTCCTTGTGCGCTGTATATTTTTCCTTGTATTCGTTAAAAACTTCTTGGTTATCGGCAAACGAATCGAGCATCGTAAGCTGTCTTGCCGTATCGGCAAACGCCTGCGTGTCCTGCTGACCGTGTATCGACAAAAGCATCGAAGCCGCGCTCTTCAGGCGTGAAAGCGGAACGCTTCTGCCGTTTATCTTCGCGCCCGATTTTCCGTCGCGCGTTATCCTGCGCGAAACAGTTATGCTTCCGTCCTCTTCGGGCTCTATCTCCATTTCGGCAAGCGCGGCAAGCGTGTTCGCGTCGTCGATTTCGAAAATACCCTCGACAAGCGCGCTTTCCTCGCCCGTGCGGATAATTTCCTTATCGCTTCGCGCGCCGCAAAGCAGCCCGAGCGAATCGATAATAATGCTCTTGCCCGCACCGGTTTCCCCCGTAAAGGCGCAAAAGCCTCTGTCGGGTTCAAGCGACAGCTTTTTAATAAGTGCTATATTCTCTATATAAACCGACAAAAGCATAGCTTTGCTCCCTTAACGCATTTATATAAGCTCGTTCAATATCGCCGCGATACTCTTCGCGCTTTCGTTATCCTGCGCGATTATAAGCAACGTATCGTCGCCCGCAAGCGTGCCTACCACGCTTTCAAGCGGCATCGCGTCCACCGCCGCGCCGACAGCAGACCCCATTCCCGTATAGGTTTTAACAACGATAAGGTTATTCGCGCAGGCTACCGAGGAAACCGCTTGGCGCAATATCAGCGCAAACTTTCCGCTTATTTCGTGCTGTGCGTTATCCTTTACCGCGCGGTAGCGGTAAACGCCGTCGCCCATATCGCTTTTTATTATTCCAAGCTCGCGTATATCGCGTGAAACGGTTGCCTGCGTAACGGCAAAGCCGCTTTCCTTAAGCTTTTCCTGAAGCTCTTCCTGCGTTTCTATTCTATATTCTTTTATTAAATCTAATATCTTACTCTGTCTTACACTCTTCATCTTTTTCAGTTCCCGCGGGTGCGTAACGCACCCTTTTAGTTCCCGCGGTAAAGGTTGGCTATGGTTGCGTACCTCTTTCCGCGTGGGCGTTTCCTTCTCTATAATCGATAATACGGATTCACGACATTTTATTATAAAGCGTTTCGTAAAATGCGTCCTTTTTAAGCTTTATAAGCTCGAGCGTGCGTTCCGAGCGGGTTACCAGCACTCTATCGCCCTTTTTAAGACCGCAAACGCTTCTGCCGTCCGAAAGCAGCAAATTATTACCGTCGGGGCTGTTATTAACAACCTCCAAGCAGGAATTCGAAGAAAATACCATCGCCCTCGCGCCCAACGAATGCGGGCATATAGGGCATACGCAGAATGCGTCGAGCTTTGTATCGATTATCGGGCCGCCCGCGCTCATCGCATAAGCGCTCGACCCTGTCGGCGTTGCAAAAATCAAGCCGTCCGCGCGGTAGGCACAAACGTCCGCGCCGTCGCACAAAAGCGAAATATTGGCAATAACGCCGTCGGTCTGCCGTGCGACCACCGCCTCGTTAAGCGAGGTCGATTCTGCAATAAGGTTACCGTTTCTTATTACCTTAATATCCAAAAGCATACGCTTTTCGGTAATAAAGCCGGTCTTAAGCGCAGAAAGCATTTCTATTTCGCTGTTTTCAAGCCCACTCATATAACCGAGCGTGCCGAAATTTATACAAATTATAGGCTTATTTTTGCGGAAAGCTATTCTGCAGGCGTTCAGCATCGTACCGTCACCGCCCAAAGCGATAACTGCATCGAATTCGCCGCCGTCGCCGTTTTCATAGCGCGTGTGAGCTATTCCGAGCTTATCGAGCATTTCCTCTATCGGGCGTATCTGCTTTTCGCGCACGTTACCCTTCGGCGAAGGGAACAGCAAAACCTTTTCGACTGTCATAATATCATTTCTTTCCTAAATATTTCTTTTAAAAATCGCAAGATATTCGCGGTTTCCGTCACCGCCGACAATGGGAGAATCGCAAAAGCCGACGCGTGTAAAGCCGCAACCATTCGCGCTTTCGTCGAGCCTTTGCATTATTTCCTTAATAACGCTTCCGTTTTTATCGCGCACTATTCCGCCCTTGCCGATATGCTTTTTGCCCGCCTCGAATTGCGGCTTTACAAGCGTTATCATCGCTTTGCCGCCGCTTAAAATATCGGCGCAGGCAGGGTAGATAAGCGTTTGCGAAATAAACGAAACGTCCATAACGATAATATCGATTTCCTTTGCAAAATCGCTCTTTTTTGCATATCTTGCGTTGGAATTTTCGATAACGCACACGCGTTTATCGTTTCTTAATTTAATATCAAGCTGTGAATGCCCGACATCGAGCGAATAAACGTATTCCGCACCGTTTTGCAACAAGCAATCGGTAAATCCGCCTGTCGAAGCGCCTATATCCAGCGCAACCAATCCGTTTACGTCAACGCCGAATTCGGCAATCGCGTGCGCCAATTTCTCGCCCGCGCGTGAAACGAAGCGGTTATTTTGCGTTACTTCGATTTCTTCGCTTCCGTCCACTTCGAACGAGGCCTTTTTCACAACCTCGCCGTTCAGCCGAACAAGCCCCTCGCCTATCGCGCTTTGCGCCTTGCTTCGGCTTTGAAAATAGCCGTTTTCTACAAGAAACAGGTCAAGCCTCATCGGAATTCTCCTCCGAAACCGCGCTTGCAATATCCTTCGGCGAAAGCGAAAGCGTTTGCAAAAGCTCGCGGTTGCTGCCGTGCTCGGGGAAAACGCCGTCGATCGCTTTAATAACGTAGCGTTTGCCGCAAAGCGCACCCTTTTCGAACGTATCGGCGCAAAGCCTTTGCCCAATGCCGCCGTTTTTAATGCCTTCCTCGGCAAAAACGATATTGCTTATACCGTTTAATGCTTCGCATATCTCGTTAAGCGGCAGGGGAGATAGGGTTTTAATGCTTATCACCCTCGTTGCGGTTTTGCAAAGCTTTGCCGCCTCGCACGCGTTTTCGGTCAGCTTGCCGTAGGTTATTATCGCGTTTTTCGGGCTTTCGCCGTAATCGCAAATATCGATATTTTCTTTTTTAACAAAATCCTTCGTGTCTATATCGCCGCTTTTCGGGTAGCGTATAACCACGGGCCCGCTTGCCGAAAGAGCTTTATCAAAGCATTCTTCAAGCGATTCGAAGCTGTTGGGGGAATAAAACGTAACGTTCGGTATCTGCGAAACAAACGCAGTATCGAATATGCC
Organism: Eubacteriales bacterium; assembly: GCA_045533335.1. Taxonomy (GTDB): domain Bacteria; phylum Bacillota; class Clostridia; order Oscillospirales; family CAG-382; genus Coliplasma. Next base: position 15,936 of record JAZSHQ010000005.1, on the reverse strand, counting down.
GTGGTGTGTCGCGCCGTCGTTCGCCACCAAGCCCGCTCTGTCGAGCATAACGATTATATGTAAATTCTGCAAAGCCGCGTCGTGTATAAGCTGGTCGAACGCGCGCTGCATAAAGGTGGAATAAACCGCGAAAACGGGCACCATACCCTCCGCCGCAAGTCCGCAGGCAAAGGTAAGCGCGTGCTCCTCGGCTATGCCGACGTCGAAAAACCGCTCGGGGAATCGCTTTGCAAATTCCGAAAGCCCCGTTCCGTCGGGCATCGCGGCGGTTATCGCGCAAATTTTTTCGTTGCCTTCCGCGCGGTCGGTAATAATTTTGCCAAAGCGTTCCGAGAAGGATTCACAGCCGCCGCACTTAATCTTTCCGCTTTCTATATCAAAGCCCGAAACGCCGTGGAACAAATCGGGGCGTTCCTCGGCAGGCTTATAGCCCATACCCTTTTTGGTGCAGATATGAACGATACAGCTCTTTTTGTCGTCCTTCGCCTCGGTAAGTAAACGTTCCAAATGCTTTTCGTCGTTGCCATTTACGGGACCGTAATAGTTAAGCCCGAACTGCTCGAAGAAATTTTGGCTCATCGCCACGCGCTTTAAGCTGTTTTTTATCGCGCGCGAGCTCTTTATTAATCCCTTGCCGAGCAGGGGAATATGCTCGAAAAAGCGTTTTAAACCGTTTTTAAAGCGGAAATACTTAACGCTCGAGCGCACCTTCGAGAAATATTTACTCATACCGCCGACGTTCGGCGAAATGCTCATATCGTTGTCGTTCAGCACGATAATAAGACGTTCGGTTTCGGCGCAGTTGTTAAGCGCCTCGTAGATCATACCGCCCGTGAACGCGCCGTCGCCCACCACCGCTACGGTGTAGGATTTTTTGCCGCAAAGCATATTAGCCGCCGCAATACCTGCCGCGGCGGAAATACTTGTCGAGCTGTGGCCCGCGCCGAACGCGTCGTGCTCGCTTTCGCTTCTTTTGGGAAACCCCGAAAGACCGCCGTGCTTGCGCAGGGAAGAGAACTCGTCGCGCCTGCCTGTCAAAAGCTTGTGAACGTAGCTTTGGTGCCCGACGTCGAATATTATTTTGTCGTCCGGAGTATCGAAAACGCGGTGCAGAGCGATTGTAAGCTCGACCACGCAAAGATTTGCCGCGAGGTGACCGCCGTTTTGCGAAACGGTTTGCAAAAGCGTTTGCCTTATCTCGCTTGCGAGTATCGGAAGCTCGTCCTCGCGAAGAGATTTAATATCGCGATTGGAGTTGATCTTTTCGAGGATCATACCGAAATCCTCCTATTTGAATATCGCGTCGGGGGTTAGCCGGCGCGACAGTTGTTATTTTCTGAAGCCGCAAAGAAGCTTTGCGACAAAGTTTACGATTTTGGTGCTGTGTTTTATTGCCACCGATTTGCCGAGCGCCTTTCCGCCCACCGTTACCGCCGAAATAAGCGAGGTAAGCGCAAGAGTCAGCAAAAATGCAATATCGGCGTCCATTTCCGAAAAGAGCTTTATAGCTATTCCCGCGCCGGTTGCACCCGAAACTACGCCCGCAATATCGCCGACGATATCGTTGCAGAAGGAACTGACCTTTTCGGCGTTGTTAATAAGCCACACCGCCTTTTGCCCCGCCTTTAAGCGGCGCGCCGCCATAGAGTTAAAGGGGCTTATGTCTGCCGTGGTAACGGCAAGACCTATAATATCAAAAAGAATACCGAGCGATATTATCGCGATAAGCACGCACGCCGAAACGATAAGCGAAAGGGCAGATACAACCTTGTCGCTCGCCGCCGAAAGGCAGGCGGTTATAACGAACGAAAGCGAAAAGGCGATAACGACCCAGCTGGTGTTGCTCTTTTTCTTTTTGTTTCTTTCGGGTCTTTTTTCTCTCGATTCGTTTTTTGTTTTTAGTTCTGTTTTTTTGTCCCGACTTCGCGGGTTAGGTTTGTCGTCCATAGTTTCCTTGAAATAAGTAATAGTGAAAAGTGAAAAGTGAAGAAGTAAGGTATGCTTTTCTTGCGAAAAGCAAATAAATTTTAATATATTTTTATACCTATGATGACCGCGAGCGGTGAGCGAGGCGCGAGCGCACGGTCATCCGAAACCGACCAAAATGCAAAGCATTTTGTGTCGAGAGCGTAAGCGAAAAATTCTCATAAAAATCGGGGACCGCGTCCTCGATTTTTATACCTTAGAACGCCGAGCGTTTGGACAAGCCGAAGGCGCGCACAAACGCTGTGCGAACGAACGGCGTTCACAAACCCCGCCGCAGCGGTTGCCGACCAAAATGCGAAGCATTTTGTGTCGAAAGCGTAAGCGCATATGGGGTCCCCGAAAACGGTTGCGTTTTTGGGGGGGATTAGATGGCGGCACAAAACGTAAACTTTGTGGCATCCGGTCAAGTAGGTTTTCCCCACGGACTACTTCTTGTCGCCAATGAAGCGGTTCCCCTTTAAAGCCCGAGTCGGAGCATCACTGCGTCCGCGACTTGATTACCTATAAGTCCACACTGCAATCCGTTTTGTGCCTTATATCAAGAATAAAGTACAGCCTAGGAGTTTTCCTCAATACCCCTTCTTATCTGCCTAATCCTCTTTTGCAGATATGATTTCAACAGGGAAAAGCCTCGTCTTCGGTAGCTAATCTCCGACAGGCATAACCTGTATCCGCCAATATCCACGCAAGGCAGGCTACATCTATCCACAGCGTCAAAAAATGCACCGCATGATAGGTTTAATCTTTAATCTGTAGATGACTCGCGATACCGAGGGATTACCCCAAGCGGCGTGCGGACACCCACAGAAGAAAGCCTCCAAAGGTAGGTGGGTCGAATGCCGTATGCCATTACAGCCCGCCCACAAACCTATTCTCCCAGCACCCACCCTCAACTGGGCGTAGACAGCAAGCACAAGGAGCTTCATCGATTTGCCTTTACGCGTATTTTTAGGCACGCTTTCAGCAGCGAAGGAATAACTAGGATACTGCGCCATCACACGTTATTATAACATAACTTGTATAAAAATACAAGTCATTTCTTACGAATTAATATATAATCACAAAATTCGGAAAGTCTTTCCTTTGATGCACTATTTACAAAATCGGCTAAATACCGTTTTGCTTCGCGAATGCATTTTTCGGCGTATTCGCGCGCGCCGCCTTCGCCGAGAAGCGAAACAAAGGTGCTTTTTTCCTGAACAACGTCCTTGCCGATGCTCTTGCCCAATTCTTCGGGGGTAGAGCTTATGTCCAACAAATCGTCGGTTATCTGAAAAGCGCGGCCGGTCAGCAAGCCAAAGCTTTCTGCGGCTTTTATCCTTGCGTCGTCGGCATTCGCGGCAATACAGCCGAGCATACACGCGCAGGAAAAAAGAGCGCCCGTTTTTAGGTCGACAAGGCGCGTAAGCTCGTCTATGCTTAACCTTTTGCCCTCGCCGTCGATGTCGAATTGCTGTCCCGCACACATACCGAGACTGCCTGATTTTTGCGAGATCAAAATCATCGCGCGCGCGTTTTGCGAAGACGAACAAAGGCTGTTTTCACCTGCGACGGAAAACGCATCGAGCGCGAGAGAATCCCCCGCGAGTATCGCCGTTGCTTCGCCGAAGGCGATGTGATTCGATGGCTTGCCGCGGCGCATATCGTCGTTATCCATAGCGGGAAGGTCGTCGTGTATAAGCGAAAAGGCGTGAATCATTTCAACGGCACAGCCGTAATCGAGCGATTTTTCGCCGTTTTCACCGCAAAGCTCGCAAAATTCGCGTGCCATATAAGCGCGCAATCTTTTTCCGCCGTTTAAAGCCGAATAGCGTATCGCGCCGTTAAGCGTTTCCGCGCCGTGCGGTTTCGAAAGCAAAGCCGATAAACGCGCTTCGGTTTCTGCCGCGGCATTGCTCAAAGCATCAAAAAAGCTCATTATTGGTCAAACTCCTCTTCGTTCAGGGTGCCGTCCTTCATCTGTAAAAGCTTAACCTTTTCTTCTGCCTTATCCAGCCTTTCGGTGCAAAGCTTAACAAGGCTTGTGCCCTCGTCGAAAAGCTTTATAAGGTCTTCAAGCGGAACGTTTCCGCCCTCCAATGCTCTTACTATCTGCTCGAGCCTTGCAAGGGCTTGTTCGAATGTCATTTCGTTAGCCATTTTTTATTTTCCTTTCACAGCGTTTTTAAGTGCGCGAAGCTCGGTTGCGCTAAGCTCGCGGTATTCGCCCGCCTTTAGATCGCCGATGCGCAGCGGGCCGAGCGAAATTCTCTTTAATTTGGTTATATAAACCCCGACGTGCTCGCAAATGCGGCGTATTTCGCGGTTTTTACCTTCGGAAAGAGTGAATTTAACAACGCTCGATTGCTCGTTCCTGCTCACAAGCTCAACACCTACGGGTGCAATTTTTTCGCCGTCGAGCATTCTAACCGCGCGCAATCTGTCGAGCTCTTCGTTTTCGACCTTGCCTCTTAGCGTAACGGCGTAAACCTTTTTTATCTCGCCCGAGGGATGGGCGATGGCGTTTGCCAGCTCGCCGTCGTTCGTCATAAGAAGCAGACCCTCGCTGTTTAGATCGAGCCTGCCGACAGGGTAAACGCGCACCCCGACGTCGACAATGTCGGCAACGCTTTTTCTGCCCTTTTCGTCGCTCATCGTGGTAACGACGCCTTTGGGTTTATTTAGCATTATGTAAACTTTTCTTGCGTTTTGGGGGACCACGCTTTTTCCTTTATAGGTAACCGCGTCGTTCTGCGGGTCGATACGCATACCGATGCTTGCGGTAACGCCGTTGACGGCGAAATTGCCCGCTTCTATTTCTTTTTCAGCCGCTCTGCGGGACATAAGTCCGCATTCGGCAACGTATTTTTGCAGCTTTACACTTTCCATATATACCTATTTTCCGAAAAGCTTTTCGAATAAGCTTTTCTTTTTTTCTTTAACCGTTTCGGTTGATTCCAAATAAATTATGTAAACGTCCTTGCCGTCTGCTTCGCAAACCGCATAGCCGATTATATCGCCCTTTGCAACAGGTGCGTCAACGCTTTCGGGCATTACAAGCCGAATGCTTACCTTTGCACCCTTCGGAAGAGAAAGGTAAACGTCTTCGGTGTTTACGGCTTTTATAAATTCAAGCTCGGCGTTGTTAATGCGAATATCGCAGGTAATGCTTTTTTCCTTTGCGAGCAACGTGTATTCATATTCAGCAAAGGCGTTTTCGAGCAAAGCCTTGTGGGTTGCGTTGGGGAATGCGTCCTGAAGCGATACGCAAATAAAGCGTTTACCGCCGCTTTCCGCAGAGCTTACAAGACATTTGCCGTCGAGCTTGGTGTAGCCTGTTTTTACCCCCGTGGCGTTTTGGTAATTAAAAAGAAGCTTGTTGTGGTTGGTAAGATGCCTGCCGTTTTCTGCTCCGTCGTAGCGGACAGAAAAGGTTTTCGTGCCTACTATTTCGCAAAAAAGCGGATATTTCATCGCTTCTGCGGTGATTATCGCAAGCTCGCGCGCGGTAGTATAGTGGTTTTCGTCGCTTAAACCGTGCGGGTTTGCAAAATGCGTGTCCTTAAGCCCTAATTCTTCGGCGCGCCTATTCATAAGCACGACAAAATCGGTTAACCCTCCGCCGACAAAATACGCGATCGCAACGGCGGAATCGTTCCCGCTTTCAAGCAGAAGGCAATACAAAAGCTCGCGCAGGGTCAATTTTTCGCCCTCTTTTAAATAAACCGAGCTTCCCTCGATCCCCACGGCTTCCTTCGGAATAGTAAATTCACCGTCGATATTTCCGTTTTCTATCGCCACAAGCGCCGTCATTATTTTTGTCGTGCTCGCCATACCGCGCCTTTCATCGGGGTTTTTCGAATAAAGCGTATTGCCGCTTTCGGCGTCGATAACTATTGCGCATCTGGCGGCATTTATCGGTGCTTCGCCCGAAAAATCGCATTCGATATAGGCGTTCGCGGGCATTTCCGCCAAGCTTTGCCTGCCTTTGCTCCCGAATATCGGGCAAAAGCAAAACAGAAGCATAGCAAAAACGAGAACGCAGGAGATAATGACTTTACGGTTATTCATATCGCACCTCTGAAACTGTGTTGCAATATGAATATATTAATTCAGATTCTATTTTATAATATAAAATTTATATTGTCAACATAAAAAGTTAACGAATATCCGTCATCTTGCTTATTGACAAATATGCTTTATTAAATTATACTTTAAGTATATTAATGAATATAAGAGGCATTGTTATGAGCATACTTGTAACCGGCGGTACGGGCTATATCGGCTCGCATACCTGCGTTGATTTTATCGAAAAGGGCAAGGACGTAATTATTCTCGATAACCTTTCCAATTCGAAGGAAGAGGTTGTCGGCTTTATCGAACAGATAACCGGCAAGCGTCCCAAATTTTATAATATCGACCTGCTCGACAGAGAAGGAGTTAAAAGGGTATTCGATGAAAACGAAATAGATACGGTTATCCATTTTGCGGGCTTGAAGGCTGTCGGCGAATCGGTGGCAAAGCCTATCGAATATTATCACAACAATATCACAGGTACCCTTAACCTTATTTTCGAAATGCGCGACCACAACTGTTTTAAAATCGTGTTTTCGTCGAGCGCAACCGTTTACGGCAAGCCCGAAAGCGTTCCGATAAAAGAAGATTTCCCGCTTTCCACCACCAACCCCTATGGCACCACCAAGCTATATATCGAACGCATTCTTACCGACCTTTGCATTTCGGATAACCGTTTTTCCGTTGTGCTTTTGCGCTATTTCAACCCCATCGGTGCGCACGAAAGCGCACTTATCGGCGACAACCCCAACGGTATTCCCAATAACCTTATGCCCTACGTTACCCGCGTTGCAAAGGGTATTCTTCCTCATCTTAACGTTTTCGGTAACGATTACGAAACACGCGACGGCACCGGCGTGCGCGATTATATCCACGTGCTCGACCTTGCGGCAGGTCATTACGCCGCACTTAAAGCGCTTGAAAACAGCGGTGTTTCGGTCTATAACCTCGGCACGGGCAACGGCTGCTCTGTGCTCGAAATAATAAACGCGTTCGAGCGTGTAAACGGTATTAAAATTCCTTACCAGATAACCGAACGCCGCCCCGGCGATATTGCCGAATGCTATGCAGACGCTTCAAAGGCAGAACGCGAGCTCGGCTGGAAGGCTACCCGCACGCTCGATGAAATGTGCGCTTCTGCTTGGAAGTTCGAAGCAAACGCAAAATAGGAGATATAACCTTGTTCCGCAGATTTTTTATGGGCCGCTACGGCAACGACCAATTAAATTTAGCATTAATTATCGCCTCGCTTGTTTGCGGGCTTCTAACCTTTTTTACCTTTGGTATTGCGGATGCGGTGTTTTCTCTGCTTCAGCTTGCCTTGCTTGTAATTTGGTGCTTACGTGCCTTTTCGCGCAAGCATTATAACCGAAGCTTGGAAAACCAAAAATTCCTGCGTATCTGGCGCGCATTCAAGGAAAAAAATAAGGGGCTTTTCGCCTTCTTTGCCCGCCTTGCGGACAGAAAGCATAAATATTTTAAATGCCCCAACTGTAAATCCCGCCTGCGCGTCCCCCGCGGCAGAGGTAATATTACCGTCACCTGCCCGAGATGCAAAAATAAATTTGATAAAAAAGTATAAAAATCAAAAAAGTTGGGCTTTTCGCTCAACTTTTTTAAAAATAAAGTGACAAAACGCCTGCTTTTTTCGTCTATATGGGTGAAAAGGTTAATTTTGGAGGCGAATGATATGAAAAAACTGATTGCGATATTTCTTGTAATTGCGTTTTTGCTTGCTTTTGCCGCTTGCGGCGATGAAGGAAGCACGGATCACGAAAGTTTGTATTCGAATGCAGAAAGCTCGTTCACCGAGCAGAGCAAAACCGAAAGCAGTCTGCCTGCCGTTAGCGAGCCCGAAGGCGAAGTAAGTGAGGAATCCTCATTACCCAAAGAATCGCAACCTGTGATTTCCGAACCCGAGGGACCGGAAGGGGAAACAAGCTATTACATGGCCGGACCTGTTTCCGAGAATGCCGCACAGGGCTACAGAATCGTCTATACCTTGCCCGAAACAGTTAACGTTGTGAGCCTCATTACGCAAAGCGGTGTTTGCGCGGTTTACGATGGCGAAAAAACAAGATTCTACAGCACGACGACCGGTGAGATTTTTTGCACGAAGCAAGGAAAGTGGGATTCCGTCCCCTGCGGAGACGGATTTTGGCTGAACGACCCAAACGAAGCGGCTACCGATTGGCGAAATGCTCCGATGATACGGTTTAATCTCACCGATAGCAAGAACGAATTAGAGTATATTGATTATGAGCCAAATCACGATCACGTCGCCACTGAACTATATTACCTGTATGAAACCACTTCGGGAAAAATATATGCAAATTACAGAGGCGACTATCACACCTTTGATCTTGGCAATGGTATATTTCCCTGCGTAGAGTGCATAACGGTAGACGAGGCTATACTGGAGAGCCCTGAAGCCGACAGCCTTTTTCTTAAAATGATCGAGGGTAAAAAATACGGTCTTGTTTCAAACGATGCCATTATAGTTCCGTTTGAATACGAATATATGCGAGAAGGAATGTATCCGTATTATCAACCCGGTGTTGTTATGGCGGTCAAGGACGGGAAAACCTATTATATCGCAAGCGACGGTACAAATCTCGCTCCGGAAGGCGTGGATTTCGGCAGCCTGCTGTATCTAACACGCGCTTTGATATTCGATGACGGACAAGGATATATTATCGAATTTTATTAATAATCAATATCAAGGAGAAACGTCAATGAAAAAAATATTAGCTTTGATAACGGCTTGTGCGCTTTTGCTTTTGGCGCTTGCCGCCTGCGCAAACGAAACCGATGAAAGCTCCGCCGCTTCGGGCGAAAGCTCTGCTTTCGAGCAATCCAACGTCGTGAGCAAGCCGTGGTACGATACCTCTGTGCCCGAAAGCTATTCGAGCCAAGTGGCAGAAAGCTATCCGCAGTACGAGGAAACGACCGCAGAAAAGGAAGACGATGAAAGCTCGCATCCCGATGAATCTTTCGGGAACAAAAACGAGCTTGGCGAGGGTATCGTTGCGATACCCGATATGGGCGCTTCCGGCTATCGCATTGTATTCACCAAGGAAAACCCGATAAACGCGGTGGAGTGCAATACGAATGTTCAGATAGCCGTCACCGCAATATACGACGGCTCGGTTACCCGCTTCTTCGGCGCGGTAAACGGTCAATTCTATTTCGCAAAGCCCGGTAAATATCTTTACCCCTGCTGTGAAGGCTTTTGCGCAGGCGACAGAACCGCACAAAACGGCGACGATTGGCTTGAATTTGAATTCGATAAGGACAGCGGGGAATTCATAAAGTACATTCAGGCACCGCACGGTCACGGTAAGACTAATTCCTATACGGTTTACCAGCCTTCCGTGAAAAAGGTTTACGGATATCAGGACGGCGAAGCGGAAATGCTTTATCTCTATCCCGCCGAGGGTACGGTAATATGCAGATTGCTTTCATCAAGCTACGATTTGGAAACGAATTGGAAAAACGGCACGTTTGAGTTTCCGTCGGATGCGGTGGGTAAATACGGCTTGACCTATTACGGCGAGGTGGTAATACCCTTCGAATACGATTATATGGCAACCTACCGCAGTATGTCGGACGCGGCGTACGGCAATGTTTACGCTGTCGTTCTTGCCGTAAAGGACGGGCGCTGTTATTACTTTTCGAACAACGGAACAAACCTCACCCCCGAAGGCTTCGATTGCGGCTCCCAGCCCTTTGGCGACCGCGCTTGGGTGTTCGAGGACGGACAGGGTTGGATTTTGGAATTCAATTAATCGCTTCGCTCTCGACACGAAATGCAAGCATTTCGGTCGGAAACCGCTGCGGCGGGTTTGTGAACGCCGTGCGCTCGCGCAGATATACCCCAAAAATGCAAGCATTTTCGGGGACCCCGCATTTGTGCGCGACACTTCGTGTCTTGTCCAAATGCTCGGCGTTCCAAGGTGTATTTTTCGAGGCACGTGTCCCCGAAAAATACTTAATTTAATCATAAAAACGCTCGCAATTTAGCGAGCGTTTTGTTTTGCAGAAAGCTTTCTTTTTACACTATTTAAAATATTATGGTTTTTAAAAATTTTTGAAAAGAGCACGAGAGAAACTTTTTATAAAAAGTTTCTCTCGTAAATCGTTTCCTAAAAAAGCAATCAAACGGTCTTCCCAAAAAGCAGACAGCCGCTTTCGCGCCAGAATTCTATTTTTTCGCGTATGCGCTCTTCCGTAACGCCGAACTTTTCGGCAAGGCAAGCGACGCAAAGAAAATTTTCGGTCATACCGCGGTTAATAAGCTTTTTGCTCGCGCCGATGTCGTCGGGGTTAAGCGGTTTGCCGCATTTTATGCAGTTATTTTGCATCGACTACTTTGCAACGGTACATTCTGCAATCGTGGGGTTGCATATAATCGCAACGGAAAACGTCCTTGTAAACGCCGAGCGTTTCGCCCTTCCAAAGGTCGCGTATTTCAAGCGCCTTGCCCGATGAACGGTTTATGCCGAGCGTGTCGAGCGAAATAAAGGGGTCTGCAGTGTTGTCGGAAAGGTTGAATACGCCGAGCGCGATATCGCCGCCTTCGAGGAATTTCGCCCAAACCTTAACCTCTTCTGCCCACCAATGGTTGCCGCAGGCAAAGGGCTGGCGGTATGCGCCGTCCTGATTGATGGCGATAACTTCCTTGTTAAGAAGGATATTTTTCGTCGCTTCGTCCATATTGCGAATATCACAGCCGATCATCAAGGGCGAGCCGAGGAACGCCCAAGCCGAAAAGTGGGTGCGGTATTCCTCGTCGGTACAGCCTGCCACGGCAACGTTGCCCTTGCCGCGCATACCGACAATAAGCATATCCATATCGTTAAAGCAGCCCTGACCGTTTGTGGTGAAATAGTCGGGTTGCTTAAGAAGAAGCTCCTTAACCGATTGCCAGCTGTCGTTTATATCGCCGGTCGAGCGCCAAAGGTGCGCGCCGGTTTGCTTTATCCATTCGTTGGTCTGGTCAACACCCCAGCTGCACGCGGAAAAGCAAATATCTCTGCCGCAGTTCGCGAGTGCAAGCCCCATACGCTTGTAAAGCGCGTGGCCCTGCTGATTCATCGGCTTAAAGCAGTAATCGTATTTAAGATAGTCAACGCCCCAAGAAGCAAAGGTTTCGGCATCGATAAATTCATATTCAAACGAGGAGGGATAGCCCGCGCAGGTAAGGTTGCCGGCGCAGGAATACATACCGAATTTAAGCCCCTTCGAGTGAACGTAATCGGCAACGTATTTCATACCGTTGGGGAATTTGTTCTTGTCGGGTACAAGGCGGTTGTTTTCGTCGCGCTTCATTTCCGCCCAGCAGTCGTCGATAACAAGGTAATTATAGCCCGCTTCGAGCAAGCCGTTTTCCACCATAGCGTCGGCGGTTTCCATTATAAGCTTTTCGTCGATATTTCTTCCGAACGTGTTCCAAGAGTTCCAACCCATAGGGGGAGTGCGTACTATCATAGTTTACCTCTTTGTAAATTTATTAGGCATCGCCTTGCACTATTTTACCATAATAATAAACTGCGTTCAAGAGTTTTGCGAAATAAAAATAAACTGTTGCATATATTTTTGTGTTGTGTTAAAATAAATTCAGTTAAACAAAGAACAAAAAAAGGAATGATTATATGAAAAAGCTTATTGCCGCAATACTCCTTTCCGCGCTGTTGCTTGCGCTTGCCGCCTGCGGAAGCGGGGACGAAAATTCAAACGATATATCGAGCTACCCCTCGCGCACGGCCGCATTCTACGGCAATATGGATAAAAGCTGTTTCTATTTTAAAATCAGCTTTACGAATAACGGAAGCACCTACACCTTCACCCAAGCGACCGACGGCTATTCGGTTGCCACTATCGAGGACCACGATAACGACAGCCTCGATAAATACCACGTTTTTACGGGCAACGCGGTGCATAAGCTCAATTTTTCCAACCGCACCTACGATACGCTTATAACGCAAGACGGTCAGGGCTTTTTGTTCGAAGGCTATGAATACACTATGTTCGCCTCGCCGAGCAAAACGAGCGTCGAGCAGTTCGAGGGCAAATCCTATTACTGCGAAACCTTTTCCACCACTTCGCAATCGGGCGGTGCCGCAACCGGCAAAAACCGCTATTTCTTCGAGGAAGGCACGTTAAAGGCGATAGAGATAATCGAAGGTAACGAAACGGTTATGGTTATGCGCTTTATCGAATATAAAAACGAAATACCGCAAGACGTGTATTTAAAAGCACCCGCCGGCTTTAAAGCAAACACGCTTGAATACGAGCAATCGGGCGGTATCAATTTCAGCGAGGTATGGGGGGATCTGCTGCCGTGATGCGCGACAAAAAATCGACTGTTGCGGCGTTGGCTGTATGTACCGCGGCATTGATCGCGGCGGTTTTCGGCTTTTTCGCCCTGCCCGAAAAGATATTCGTTCAGCTTTTAAGCTCGGGCAACGCGCCCGAAACCTCGAAAATACTCTTTCTTTCGGTCGGCGCGGTATTAACAGCCGTTGCTTCCGCTATGTGTATTTTCGCCGAAAACAGCAAAAAGTGGCTCGCGCTTGAAGCCGTGCTCGCAATAGCTTTTGTCGGCTGTATTGTTTATAATTACGCTGTTTTGTGAGGCTTGATATGATTTACCGCACCGAACACCCGAAGCCGCAATTTATGCGCGCGGATTGGCAAAATTTAAACGGTGAATGGGATTTTGAATTCGATTTTTCGAAAAGTGCGCTTGCGCGCGGGATGCAAAACGAAAACGCCGTTTTTACAAGGAAAATCAACGTCCCCTTCTGTCCCGAAAGTCAGCTTTCGGGTATCGGCTATACCGATTTTATCCCCGCCTGCATCTATCGCAGAGGGTTTGTTATAACAAAAGAGCAGCTTTTAAAACGAATCGTTCTTCATTTCGGCGCGGTCGATTACTGCGCGACCGTTTTTGTAAACGGCGTAAATGCGGGCGTTCACAAGGGCGGCTATTCCTCGTTTTGCTTCGATATAACCGATTACTGCCGCGAAGGAAGCAACACGCTTACCGTCTATTGCGAGGACGATACGAGAAGCAACAAAATACCCTCGGGCAAGCAAAGCTTCGAACACAATTCCTTCGGTTGCTTTTACACCCGCACAACGGGTATCTGGCAAACCGTTTGGCTTGAATTTACCCCCAAAAGCTATATAAAAAGTATTAAATATTACCCCGATATAAACGCAAAAACGCTCACGGTTCACGCCACACTTGTCGGCGCGGGCACTTTATCCGCAGTTGCCGAGTACGAGGGCAGAACTGTCGGCGGCGCTGCTTGTGAAAGCCGCGGCGGGAACGCTGTCCTTACGCTTGCGCTCGACGAGCTTCACCTTTGGGAAATAGGCAACGGCAGGCTTTACGACCTTGAACTTGCCTTCGGCGAGGACCGCGTAAAAAGCTATTTCGGTATGCGCGATATTCATTTCGAAGGCTTTAAATTTATGCTTAACGGAAAAAGCGTGTTTCAGCGTCTTGTGCTCGACCAAGGCTTTTACCCTCAAGGCGTTTACACCGCGCCGAGTGATAAAGAGCTTTCTTGCGATATCGAACGTTCTATCGCGATGGGCTTTAACGGCGCAAGGCTTCACGAAAAGGTGTTCGAGGAGCGTTTTTTGTACCATTGTGACAGAATGGGCTATATCGTTTGGGGCGAATACGGCAACTGGGGCTTGGATATTTCCTATCCCGAATCGGTGCACTATATCCTTCCCGAATGGCTGGAAATACTGCACCGCGATTTTAACCACCCCGCGATTATCGGCTGGTGCCCCTTCAACGAAACCTGGGACGAGAAGGGAAGACGTCAATGCGATGAAGTGCTTTCGCTCGTTTACCGCGTAACCAAATCTGTCGACCCAACCCGCCCCTGCATCGATACAAGCGGCAATTTCCACGTTATGACCGACGTTTTCGACCTGCACGATTACGATTCGTCGGGCGCGGCTATCCGCGAACGCTACAAGGAACTTGCAAACGGCGTTATTGTCGATAAATTCTCCGACCGTCAGCATTACGGCGGCGAGCCTTTATTTATAAGCGAATACGGCGGTATCGGATTTTTGCTCGATAAAAACGGCTGGGGCTACGGCAATATCCCCGAATCGAAGGAAGCGTTCCTTGCGCGTTTGAAGGACGTTACCGATGCGATACTCGATAACGCCTGCATCTTCGGTTTTTGCTATACCCAGCTTACCGACGTCGAGCAGGAATGCAACGGGCTTTACACCTACGACAGAAAGCCGAAATTCTCGCACTCGGAAATCGCCCCCATTATCTCCCGCAAAGCGGCGATAGAGGAATAGGAATTTTAGATAATAGATAATAGATAATAGATAATAGAAGAAAGCAGATGCGGCAAGCATCTGCTTTTTTTATTTAACCTTAATAAACTTATATTTCAAAAATTCTTCCAAGCCGTTTATATCACCGACGGTAAACGAATCCGCGGGGAAGGCGAAGAGCATCCTTGCGTTGGTCTGAATAAAAAGATATTTCTTCGTGCGCTTGGCTTTTTTTATGCGTTCAAAGGGAACGGTAATCGTTTTTTCGCCGTCGAGCTTAGAAATGCCGTCTTCGTTCGCGGTAAAGATAGCCGTTCTTTCGACACCGTTGTTCATTTCCAAATCGCGCGCATAGACAAGGCGTTTGGTCATAATTACCCGAAACATATACAAGCCGCCCAGGAACAGCATTGCAAAAACCGCGATGGCTGCCGTCCGATAGTTTTGGAAGCAAAGCGCGAGCCACAAGGAGTCTGCAAGTATAAGCGCAAACAGGACGTATAAAATCTTTGCCATAACCGATTTTAAAAAAGCAAAGTTGTAAAAGTCGCTTATGCGTTTTTTGGTTACGGTAAATCTTACCTCGAATTCTTTTTGCATATATGTTCTCCTTGTTTTTTGTTAGTATGACACATTAGACCGACTTTGTCAACAGATATATTAGACCGTTTCCGCTTCGAAGCGGAGAAGATAAAAGCGTTGAAGCCACAACGGCTGTTGCGAAAGCGTTTCTTTTTCCTTTATAAGCGTGCGCTTTCCTATGCGACGGTCAAGAATTGCAAACATTCTGATAAGCGGATTTTCCGAGCCGATGCTGATTTGTATGTCTTGGTTGCGGTATATTTCGAGCGCATTGCAAAATTCATCGTCGGTGTATTCTGTTCGCTCGGTAATAGGGTATTTATCGAGCAAACGCCAAAAATCTTCCCAATATTCGCCTAAACCGCTTGGGTCGTTGTTTTCCTTTAATTTATTATCGATAAAATAGCTGTTAACGGTTTCCAAGGAAAAACGCTTCACCTGCTCGCCGTCGATACATATTTCAAAAATACGGCTTCCGTCCATACCGACGTAAGCGGTACAGCCGTAACGTATTCTTCCGATTAACGATTCCGCAAGCATATCTTGTTCAAGATATTTTCGCATTCCGCTCCACGAGCCTAATGCTTTGCCCATTGTTTCACCGCCTTTTAATATATAAAGAGTATAACACACATCAAAATCAAATACAATAAAAATATTTTAAAAAAATTCAAAAAAGGTATTGACATTTGTTTTTTGTTGTGATAATATATAACACGTTGCGAGTGACCGCGACGAGTTGGGGGTTTAGCCCAGCTGGGAGAGCATCTGGCTTACAAGCAGAGGGGCTCAGGTTCGAGCCCTGTAGTCCCCACCAAAACAAGACAGTCTATGGCTGTCTTGTTTTTTGTTTTTAGTGCCTTTTAAGGCGTGGAAATAAACCCCCGGTTATACCGGGGGAAGATAAAAAACTTTAGTATATGTAAAATAAAACCTCCGTGATATAATTGTGCAAGGTTTGGCGACCGCATTACACAAAGAATACACGGAGGT
>JAZSHQ010000036.1:0-24905 GCA_045533335.1 Eubacteriales bacterium | reverse complement strand
TAGTTGATTACATCGCTGTGCCATACCTACAAGACATACTAAACTTTCTTCCTACTGATCCTGCTGATGAAGAGGATGTAATCAATTATATTCAGAACATTACCAGTCTCATTGCGGTAAACTATAAATATGGACAATACCAGTTTGCGTATTTTGGTCTCCACCTCCTTTATATGACCTACATCTATTGTACGGCGTGGAAAATAGGGCAAATTGAGCCAGAGCGCTATAAAGATGCCATCGTATTTGCACGCCCGTACAATGGGCGGGAAAGAGATTTGAAGATCGAAGATGCCGATTCGATATTTGCATACAGCTTAATTCCAGAAAAGGATATTGCAAGACTGTTCAAAATCATTGAATTGGATCGCTCCCAAATTTCTGCTGTTGGTGATTTGGTTGATACCAGAAATGAAATGGCACACGCATCCGGAAAGTTCGAGATATTGACAGAAGATGGATTTGATGCTAAGGCTAATAGTGTTCTTGCATCTATGTCATGTATTCACAGATGCATGGACAAGCCTATCCGCAAATGGTTTTCAGAGGTGTTGCTGAGTTTTTGCCAAGGCGAATATGATGGATACGACAACCCTAAAGATGTCATTTCTGAGCAAATGATCCAGTCCTTTAAACTTTCCGTAAATGAGTTACTGGTTTGCAACGAAATGAGTGTAAGTAGTTTGATTACAGCACATAGAGGATATCAGACAAAACTTAAGAACTTCAAAAAAGCGGTATCAGACCACTGTCAAGAAATGGGGTACATATAATTTGTGGGAAATGCCCACAAATCAGCGAGCTATTTTTGGAATACGATAAATAAAGAAGAGGAAATAAGCTATGAACCAAAATTTTAAAAATATGGTCTCTAAACTCGGAGTTGAACTATTACAAACCGTGCGTGATGCGGGAAATCAAGTAATTGATGATGCTGTGTTTGAAGAAAGAGTTTGGGGATTTAGTAGAGCAGTAGATGCAATGCTTGAATGCGGGATTCCCTCTGATAAAATCATAGCTATGCTACAAAAGTATTGGGATCTTAGGCTTAGTGAAGCATCAGCAATAGTAGAAGCAGCGCAAAAAGATAGGATTACAGATTAAACATTTGTGAGAGTTCGAATTCATACGCAAAAATGCCGAAAATATCTTTTTTGTAGCCCATAGACAAAATACCAAGCGCCCCTTGCGGGTGCTTGGTATTTTGTTTTAAAAAAGCCGCTTTTTGAGACCGATATTTACAATTCAAAGAAATTGTGATACAATGAATTGAACTGCTTGTTACGGGGGAATAGCGAAATGAAAAAATCAGTTATACAAAAGCCGATCAAACGAATATTGGAAATTAAAGGCTTCGAACACATAAAAGGAAACGATTATGCTATAGTAACGGGAGATAAGCTAACAAAGCTTATTTTGCGTATCCCCGACGGAAAAAACGGGCACGGGTTTGTTTTGGCGGCACAATTTATGGATTTTGGAGCGTTCGACGGTGATTTTTCGAATGCGGTTATGAAGCAATATGATTTTGCCTATGAATTGGCGTATGGTGAATCGAAGGAGTACAGCGAAAGCGAAATAACCGAAGCGACAGAACGGGTTTTGAACGCGTATGAGTGCTATATATTAAACGGTGCAAGCGCCATTAAGGAAAAGCTGGATGAATGGACGTTCGGCGATTTCGATGAGCAGATTAAAGATGCCGTGCAATCCTATTTCGGACTACCAGGCATTGATCCATATTCAAAAGAATATCAAGCCGATATAGTCGAGCAAATGAAAAAGAACGGCGGAGCTATAACTTTATCGTTGCAAAAATATACTGAACATAAGGATTTTTATGATTCATACGAACAATATGATGCGCGAATTCTGGTGGACGAAAAGAATGAGTCGGTGATGATCTCTTTTGCGCCTGAACGCAAGTGGTGGCAGGAATAAACGAAAAGCATAGAACGCCGATTTGATTGACTAACAAAAAAGGAGCATTACGCTCCTTTTTATATTTAATTTCCGTAGTCCCATTCTTCGCAGTTAAAGCGTATATAGCTTAAGAAATCCTCGGCGTCGGCGTCGATATACAAATATAAATAAATATCGCGCGGGGAGGAACTTGAATAGGTATAAGAAACGCTGTACTCCGATTCGCTTTTTTGCATACTGTCGGGGAGCGCGGCGTCGAGCTCGGATTCGCTCATACCGAGCCTTATTCCGCAGGGGAGCTCGATTTTTGCATTGTCGGAATCGTAAACGGGAAGATTTATTAGAACACAGTTTTGTGCCGTTGTCTGATAAGGTGCGAGGTTGATAATATCGACCTCGACAGTCGCGCCGTTTTTGGTAAGCGATATTTCGGTTTCGCCGCCCGCGGGGACAAATTCGGGCGCAGAGGCGATGCTCCAACCGTTATCCAAAAAGGCTTTTATAGGTGCGGGAAGGCAGTAAAGGTCTTCTTCAAGTTTAAAATTGCCCGAGAAGAGGTCGCTGCCAAGCTCGGTCGGAGAAGTGTATTCGGCAATAAAATCGGGAAGCTCGGTGTTTGTTTCGGTCGTGACGGTGTCGAGGAATTTGTAACGGAGAAGCTCGATGCAAGTGTTTTCGGCATATTCCTCGTTATAAATATCAAATCCGATAGCGGTAAGCTCGTTTTCGTTGGCATACATAATCGCTTCGTAGCGTTCGGCGCTGTCGCGTTCGAGCGGCGTGCCGTAGGCTTCGGTGATCTCGCTTATCGTTGAGTTAAGCGTTATGCCCTTTGCCAGCTCTATGCTTGCGCCATATTCTGCCGTGACTGAAATTCCGATGATCGGGCATTCGTCGAGCCGTGCTGTGTTTCCGCTTCGGTTAAGTATATCGAGCGAGACCTTTTTGCCGTCCTTCGATATCGTAAACGAATCGGTTGCCAAGCCGTTTATCGGTCGGTCGGAGCCGTAGCCTGAAGTGGTTATCGCCCAGCCGTTATCGGTAAACGCGCTTAACGGGCAGGGGAGTTGGTAAATATCGCCTTCGAGAATAAAGGTGCAATCGTAAACGTTATCCGACATGGTTATCTCAACAGGCATTGAACTTTCGTTGCTCGGCTCGCTCGATTCGGTAACGCTTTCCTGCATCGATGCTGCTTGCGAACTTTCGTTGCCTTCGCCGCCTTCGTCTTTCGAAGCAAGTGAGATAATAAGGCAGACTATGATTATTAGCGCGAGCGCCGCGCCGATAATGATAAACAGATTTTTATTGAACGGCTTTTTGCTTTTTTGCTCTTTTATGGGTGCAACAGGGGCAGAGGATACAGTTCCCGCGCCGCGGCAGGGGAGAAGTATCGTTGCCGAGCAGATGTTTTCGATAAAGCTTTGCATCGAGCTTTGGCGGTTGTAATACATACGCTGAAAACGCGCGGTCTGCATTTCGGTCCCCTCGGGAAGGGTAACGTCCTCCTCGAGGAAAATAAGCAAAGAAGGCTTGCCGTGGCTCTTCGCATAAGCGATTTCATCAAGGCAATTTTCGCTCTTTACCGAATTTTTCGAAATAAATGCGACAAAAACCGCGCAATCGCGCAGATGCGACGCGATATTGTTCGACCATTCGGTGCCCGCCTCGATACCGCGGTCAAACCATATACGATAGCCCTGCTGCTGCATCGCTTCTATCGCGGGGATAACGCTGCTTGAATCCTTGTGAGAATAGCTTATAAAAATATAAGGGTCGTTTCCGCTGTATGCGGTTACCGTGTTGCTCATAAAACACCGCCGTAGTTTTTCTTTGTAACAGAATATCACAAATCGAGCCGTTATGCAATAGCTTTTGGCTTTACAAAGCCTTAATAATCTGCTATAATAACAAAAAAACAAAAGGAATAAAGAAAATGACGGTAAGCGAGAGATTTTTAAAATATATATCCTTCGGTACGAATTCCGATGATAATTCCGAAACCTGCCCCTCGACGGAAAGCCAGCTCGTTTTGGGCAGATACCTTGCAGACGAGCTTAAAAGTATTGGCTTGATCGAGGTCGAGCTTGATAAGGACGGCTATGTTTACGGCGTGCTTCCCGCAACAGCGGGCAGGGAAAACGATGCGAAAATAGGCTTTGTCGCGCATATGGATACCAGCGACGCGGTAAAGGGCGATAATATAAAGCCGCAGATAGTAAAATACCAAGGCGGCGATATAAAGCTTAACGAAAGTGCAAGCATTACCGTAAAGGATTTCCCTTATCTCGAAAAGTATATCGGCTGTGACATTATAACCACCGACGGCACAACGCTTCTCGGCGCAGACGATAAGGCCGGCATTGCCGAGATATTCACAGCTTGCGAATATCTTGTGAACCACCCCGAAATAAGCCACGGCAGAATCGCCGTTTGCATTACCCCCGACGAGGAAATCGGCAGGGGCGCGGATAGGTTTGACATTCCCCGCTTTTCCTGCGATTGGGCATATACCGTCGACGGCGGCGAGCTTGGCGAGATAGAATACGAAAATTTCAATGCCGCTTCGGCAAGCATAACGGTACACGGCGTGAATATCCACCCCGGCAGTGCCAAAAATAAAATGAAAAACGCAAGTCTGCTTGCCGCAGAATTTATTAATATGATGCCCAAGGCAGAAACACCTGCCCATACCGAAGGTTACGAGGGTTTTTATCATCTCGGCGCGATGAAGGGCGATGAAACGCTTGCAAAGCTTCATTACATTATTCGCGACCACGATATGGAAAAGTTCACAGCTCGCAAGGCGTTTATGGAAAACCTTGTTTCCTACCTTAACGGCGTTTACGGCGAGGGCACCTTTGAATTAACGATGCGCGACAGCTATTACAATATGCGCGAAAAGATTTTGCCCTGTATGCATATTATCGATAACGCGGTGAACGCGATGAAGGACGCGGGCGTGGAGCCGATTATAATGCCTATTCGCGGCGGTACCGACGGCGCAAGGCTTTCGTTTGAGGGCCTGCCCTGCCCGAATCTTTCGACAGGCGGCGCGAACTTCCACGGCGTCCACGAGTTTATCCCCATTCAGTCGATGGAAAAAATGGTCGAGGTGCTTGTTGCTTTAATGCAAAACGCCTGATATTTAAAAAGCAAAAAACCGAGAGCTTTTAAACTCTCGGTTTTTTTGTTATTCAAAGTATTCGGCGTATTTTTCGATTTTGCGTAATTCGTTTTTGAAATCTTCGGGGAAGTGTTTTATCTCTTTCTGCCAAAAGTTTTCTCCAAGGGGGCGCAAATCGCCTTTTTCGATAGGTTTTAAGTGTGCTACTAACGGCGCAGAATAGGAATAATTTTCCTCTATGCATATACGCTCGTATTCTTTATAATGCTCAAATCCTTTGTCGAAATATTCAAGTGCCTTTTTATAATCTTCATTGATATGGGATTCGTGATGCGCCAAGTGCATATATAGATTGCCTATATTTTGATGATATGCACCGCATCTGCCGTCCTCGAAAATCGTTTCAAATAGGATTATAAGCGCCGATTCCATTTTTTGTCCAAAATCAGAATTGTAAAGACTTATCTTAGAAGACAATGCATTAGAAACGGCTATACGCAGTTCGCAAAGTAATGTCATAACCCGTTCGCTTTGAAAACGTATCATTTCTTCGCCTGCGGTTGCAGATGGTAAAAGCATTTCCCTGCCGATGACGAGAGAACTTTGCGATTCCGCCAACGCTTTTGCCTCTTTGTATTTGCCCATTTGCCCATAAAGCGACGTCATTCGGCAAATCGCCAATTCACGGTCTTTGGGAGAAGGATTTGATTTTAACAGTTTTTCGAATGCGGATAATGATTCTTGCCAATATGTGTTTTGTGAATTGTATTCGGTGTCGTAGCGTAAGATACCGGATTCGCTTTCGTAGTCGGTTTTTAAGCCGTATTTATTGAATCCCCACGAGTAAAGCGCATGCGCAAGCCGAAAAAGTATTCTCGGCTCGTTTGGAAATTCGTCGGAAGCGATACGTAGCATATCGATGCAGTTCTCAACTTCTTCCGAAATGCTTCCCGGATAATACGAAAATCCTTGATTTTCAAGTACCTTATCAGCCTCTTCCAAGATGCTTTTTATTTTTTCTTCTCGGTCGGAGTTATATCCAAATAATTCGTCGATGGAAATGTGAAAATAATTCGCAATAGCAGGTATTATCTCCATATCCGGATAACCGCCGTTTGCTTCCCAACGGGATATTGCCTGTGATGTTACACCCAATGCTTCAGCAAGCGCTTCTTGTGTTCGCCCGTCACGTTTGCGTAGCTCGCGTATTTTTTGTCCAAAATTAAGTTGCATAAAAGTACCTCCAATGTTTATTTATCACCGGTGTGATCTTATTATAGCATGTATTTGGAGGAAAACAATTATCAATTCATTGTTTCGAACTCAACGCGGCATTGGATTTTGTTTTGCCAAAAACCGAGAGCTCGAAAACTCCGGCAGACGTTTAAAACGTGTCGGAACTTTGCTGTTCGGTAAATTCGCTGTTTTGAAATCAATCGGATTTTTCGCATCCCATAAAATCTATCATAAAATCATCTAACTTTTTTTCAAGAGGGATGTCTTTGTCTTTTTTAAACATTCCGCCAAACAAAGCGAATATTGCAACGATAACGATAATCCACCAAAATAGGATTAAGCCTATGGCGATTAGAAGAAAATCTTTGATTTTTTCTTTTTTTGAATAACCGAGCTCTTTCGGATTTCCGTTTTCGTCAGGATTATGAACGATGTTTCCTATGATACAAAGCTCGTTTTCGCATTCGGTTATATTCCCCACAAAATAATGGCCTCCGCCATGAGTGCTTTTCAGTAATACGAAAACCATATCTTCGTTTTTGACACTGACGTTGAAAAATTGCGGAGAATTGTTTGTCAGCCTATGTAAAAATGTCGCTTTGCTATCGATTCGGTTTATGTATTTAATCATATAAAGTTTTCCTTTCCAAGAAAATCTATATTTGACAAACCGTTTTGGATACGGTATTATTCGAAGCTATCCGTTATTTCAATATTACCGCGGTAGTATTTCTTATCACGGTCGGTAATTTCGCGCATAACCTTGCAGGGATTGCCGACAGCCACGACGTTTGCGGGGATATCCTTTGTTACAACGCTGCCCGCGCCGATAACGCTGTTTTCGCCGATAGTGACACCGGGGAGAATAATACTGCCTGCGCCTATCCACACGTTGTCCTTTATTGTTACGGGGAGATTGTACTGCACCACTTTTTTGCGAAGCTCGGGGTCAATGGGGTGGGTGCCGGTGCATATCGTTACGTTCGGCGCTATCATAACGCTGTCGCCTATGAAAATTTCGCCGTCGTCGACAAGCGTAAGGTTGAAGTTGGCGTAAAAGCCGTTTCCGATATGCACAAATTTTCCCGCCCAATTTGCGCGGAAGGGAGTTTCTATATAGCTTCCTTCGCCGAATGAGGCGAACATTTTTTGTAAAAGAGAATTTTTCTTTTCGTATTCCGAGGGTTTAAGCGAATTGTATTCAAACAGCATATCCAGCCTTTGTGCCTGCTCGCGCATCAACCCCTCGTCGTTGCATTGGTATAGCCGAAAAGAGTCGTACTCAATTCGGTTTGAAATGTTATTTTTTGTTATAACATCGTAAAACTCACTTGGAATAGCCACGTATTCCTGCGCTCGTTTTTCTCGTTCTAACGAAAAAATCCCTATTTCAAAGTTGCTTCGCAACGCTAAAAGGGAGATTTTCGAGAAAAAACGAAACTGAAGAAAGAAGATATACTTATGTATATCAAGTGATGAAGTGATGTTTTTGCCGGAAAGAACCATTTAGGGCGAGTTTAGTTCAACTCTTTTCGGCTATAGCTCGCCGCAGGACATTCTGCGCTTGAGTTCTTCGATAGTCATAAATAATCACCTCTGCAGAAATTGTAGCATAATGTTGTGCTTTTTTCAAGAATGTTCTTGCGTTTTTGCGTCGTGTGTAATAGAATATATTAGAATAAAGTAAAAGGGGCAGGGCATGAACGACGAATATACAATAAAGCCCATCGCATACATATACAACGACCTTACAACCAAATTCGGCGTGCCGCGCCAGAGCGGGTTGGCGAACTCGCTTGTTTCCGAAATAGTGTTCACCCCGGAATATCGCGTTGCCGATGCTTTGCGCGGGATAACCGATTTTTCGCATATATGGCTTATTTGGAGCTTTTCCGAGGCGCGCAGAGCCGATTGGTCGCCCACCGTGCGCCCGCCGCGCTTGGGTGGGAACGAAAGGGTAGGGGTGTTTGCCACCCGCTCGCCCTACCGCCCGAACAGTCTTGCTCTTTCTTGCGTTAAGCTGTTGCGTGTCGAGCACAAGGAGGGGAAGGGCGATATTCTTGTCGTTTCGGGCGCGGATTTGATGAACGGCACACCTATTTACGACATAAAGCCGTATCTTCCCTATGCCGATGCGGTGGAGGGTGCTGTCGGCGGTTTTGCGCCCGACGGGGGCAAAACGCTTGCGGTGGTTGACGAGAATTCGGTTATAAATAATCTGCCCGAGAGCAAAAGGGCAGGACTTTTCGAAATACTCGCGCGGGACCCGCGCCCGCAATACCACGACGATAAAGACCGCGTTTACGGTATGGCTTTCGGCGGGTTTGAAATCAAGTTCCGCGTGGAAAACGAAACGCTTTATGTGTTGTCGGCGGAAAGGAACGCCAAATGAACAGCTATAACGGCATTCCGATCGATAAGGGCGGCTTGATAACGGCAATTATCGTTCACGGCATTATACTTGCGCTTGCCGCGCTTGCGCTTTATGGCGCTATACTCGACCTTAAAAAGAGAATTTCCGCATACCGCAAGGCTTGCAAAAAAGAGCCTGCGATCAGCAAGGAAAACGAAAATTACGAAAAGAAGTTGAGAAAATTCAACCGCAGAAAGCAGGAAACGAAAAAGAAGGCGGGGCTGAAGGTGCTTGTCGATGCCGCCACCGCGCTTGCGGTTAGCGTTTGTCTGCTTGCGGTTTCGGTATCGTTTTTCGGCGCGGTAGCCGATTCTTCGCTTGAAGATTATTGCGACGTTGTTTCGGAATACGAAATAATCGCAAGGCGTACCCGAGGCAGAACGCGGGAATACGTCGTTTTGGAGGACGGAACGACTCTTCGCTGGGATGCGATTGTCGGCGGTGAGCGGTACGATACGGGCAAGGGCAGGTTTATATACGGAAAACGAAGCGATATAATTGTCGGCTTTCAAAAAACAGAATAAATAAAAAGAGGTGCAAAAATGTCAAGATACCACAAGGAGTTCAGATTCGCAAACGGAGTTCACGAGCTTTTATTGCCCGATATTCACAAATATCTGCTCGACGAGGGCTATGAATATCGCGAATTCGAGGGCGAAAACGTTTACAAAAAGGGTAGCGGCTGGGTAAGCGCGCCGACCTTTGTTAAAATTCAGGCAAGCAAGACTGTAATAATTATCGAGGCGTGGATAAAAACCGCGCTTCTGCCGGGCGTTTACGTAGGCGAAAGCGGCATAGACGGCTTTTATGGTGCGGCACCGAAGGGCATTCTTGCAAACCGTGTGCGCCATATCGAGCAGATGATAGCGAACAACGGCGGTGTCGACGCGGCTTTCGCGCCCCAAACTCCGCCTGCACAGCCGTCGCAGAACGCAAAATTCTGCACCAAATGTGGAAGCAAATTGGAATCCGACGCGAAATTCTGCGTTAAATGCGGCGAAAAACTCGTTAAATAGATATTAAGAGCCGAATCAAATCGGCTCTTTTTTCTTTACATTTGCACTCTTTTATGCTATAATTAAAATAGCATAATTTGGAAGGAATTTTCGAATGGACATAATTGCAAAAATAGCAGAAGAACTGAAAATAAAAAGAACGCAGGTCGAGGCGGCGGTTAACCTTATCGACGAGGGCAACACCATTCCCTTTATCGCGCGGTACCGCAAGGAAGCAACCGGCTCGCTCGACGATGAAAAGCTTCGCGAGCTCGGCGAAAAGCTTGAATTCTACCGTGCGCTTGATGCACGCCGCGCCGACGTTACCCGTCTTATCGACGAGCAGGGCAAGCTCACCGACGAGCTTGTTGCCGCTATCGAAAATGCGCAGACGCTTTCGGAATTGGAGGACATTTACCGCCCCTACCGCCCCAAGCGCAGAACGCGCGCAAGCATCGCGGCGGAGGCAGGTCTTACCCCCTTGGCAGAGCTTATGCTCGAGCAGAAAAAGGACGTGAACATTGCCGCCGAGGCGGAAAACTATTTAAACCCCGAAAAGAAGATAAACACGGCAGAGGATGCGCTTGACGGCGCAAAGGATATTATTGCCGAGCGCGTTTCGGATAACGCCGATTTTCGTAAATGGATACGCGAATATACATATAAGCACGGCAATATCGTTTCGAAGGCAAAGACCGAAGAAGACAGCGTTTACCGTCTTTACTACGATTACAGCGAGCCGCTTGCGAAAATCCCCTCGCACCGCGTTCTTGCTGTCGACAGAGGCGAAAAGGAAGGCATTCTTTCGGTAAAGGTCGAGGTGGATAAGGATAAGATATTCGATTACCTTCGCGGGCAGATGCTTTCTGCGCGTGAGTGCCCGAGCACCGATTACGTGCGCGAAGCAACCGACGACGCTTACGAACGCCTTATTGCTCCCTCGGTACAGACAGAAATGCGCAACACGGTTACCGATAACGCGCAGGAGCAGGCGATACGCGTGTTCGGCGAAAACCTTAAAAACCTGCTTATGCTCCCCCCTGTTCGCGGCAAGGTGGTTATGGGCTTCGACCCCGCGTACAGAACCGGCTGTAAAATCGCGATCGTCGATGAATTCGGCGACGTGCTGGATACCACGGTGGTATATCCCACTCCGCCCCAGAACAAGCAGGACGAGGCAAAGGCAAAGCTTAAAGCGCTTATAAACAAGCACAAGGTCGATATTATATCTATCGGTAACGGCACGGCTTCGAAGGAAAGCGAAATTTTCGTTGCGGGTATGATAAAGGAGCTTGACCGCGAGGTAAGCTATATTATGACGAACGAAGCAGGTGCTTCGGTTTATTCCGCAAGTAAGCTTGCAAGCGAGGAGTTTCCGCAGTTCGACGTATCGCTTAGAAGCGCGGTTTCTATCGCACGCAGACTGCAAGACCCGCTTGCAGAGCTTGTTAAGATCGACCCGAAGGCAATAGGCGTCGGTCAGTATCAGCACGATATGGAGCAAAAGGCTCTCGACAGCTCGCTTGCAGGCGTTGTCGAATCCTGTGTTTCGGGCGTAGGCGCAGATCTTAATACCGCGTCTGTTTCTCTGCTTTCGCATATCGCGGGTATTAATTCCAAAATCGCAAAAAGTATATATGAATACCGTACCACGGTTTCGCGCTTTAAAACAAGAAGCGAACTTTTAAAGGTAAAGGGTATCGGCGAAAAGGCATATAAGCAGTGCGTCGGCTTCCTGCGCGTGCCCGAAAGCCGTGAGGTGCTCGATAACACCGCGGTCCACCCCGAAAGCTACGAAGCGGCGTATTCGCTGCTCAAGCTGCTTGGCTACACGCGTGAGGACGTAAGCGAGCGCAGGCTCCAAGATCTTCCCAAAAAGGTAGAAGCCGCGGGCGATTCGAAGATAGCGGGCGAGCTTGGTATCGGCGTTCCCACTCTTAACGATATCGTTTCCGAGCTTTTAAAGCCGGGTCGCGACCCGCGTGACGAGCTTCCTCCCCAAATTCTCCGCACCGACGCGATGGATATTTCCTCGCTTAAAACGGGTATGGAATTTGTCGGCACGGTAAGAAACGTTGCCGATTTCGGTGCGTTTGTCGATATCGGCGTGCATCAGGACGGTTTGGTGCATATTTCGAAGCTAAGTAACCGCTTCGTAAAGCGTGCGAGCGACGTTGTAAAAGTCGGCGATATTATCAAAGTGAGAGTAATCGACGTCGACGTTGCAAAAAAACGCATTTCTCTCGAAAAAATCAATTAAAATATGCAATTTTCCTATTGCAATCTTGCAATAAGCGTTGTATAATATCTCATTCTATTTGAATTTATTCCGTTTGGAGGTAATAATTATGCAGATTAACAATCAGTATCTTCTCGATCTTTATGCACAGGTCGAAAAACGTAACGCAGGCGAAAAGGAATTCCTTCAAGCCGTAGGCGAGGTTTTCGAATCTCTTGCTCCCGTTATCGAAAAGCGCCCCGACCTTGTTAAGGCAGGCGTTATGGACCGTATCGTAGGGCCCGAACGCTTTATTCAGTTCCGCGTTGCTTGGGTTGACGATAACGGCAACGTTCAGGTAAACCGCGGCTTCCGCGTTCAGTTCAACAGCGCAATCGGCCCCTACAAGGGCGGCTGCCGCTTCCACCCCAGCGTTTGCTCCTCTGTAATTAAGTTCCTCGGCTTCGAGCAGACCTTTAAAAACTCTCTTACCGGTCTTCCTATGGGCGGCGGTAAGGGCGGCGCAGATTTCGACCCCAAGGGCAAGTCGGATAACGAAATTATGCGCTTCTGTCAGGCATTTATGACCGAGCTTCAAAAGTATCTCGGTCCTGATACCGACGTTCCCGCAGGCGATATCGGCGTTGGCGCGCGCGAAGTCGGCTATATGTTCGGTCAGTACAAGAGAATCCGCGATGAATTCACCGGCGTTCTCACCGGCAAGGGCCTTTCCTACGGCGGCTCTCTCGCAAGAACTCAGGCTACCGGCTACGGTCTTTGCTACTTTACCGACAATATGCTCAAAAAGAAGAACGACAGCTTCAACGGCAAAACGGTTGTTATCTCGGGCTCGGGTAACGTTGCTATCTATGCTTGCGAAAAGGCAACCGAGCTTGGCGCAAAGGTTGTTGCTATGTCCGACTCGAACGGCTATATTTACGACCCCAACGGCATTAAGCTCGACGTTGTTAAGCAGATAAAAGAGGTTGAACGCGGCAGAATCAAGGAATACGCTGCCCGCGTTGAAGGCGCAACCTACACCGAGGGCAAGGGTATCTGGACAGTTAAGTGCGATATCGCTCTCCCCTGCGCTACCCAAAACGAGCTCAACGGCGACGATGCAAAGGCTCTTATCGCAAACGGCGTTAAGTATGTAGCAGAAGGCGCAAATATGCCCTCTACTCCCGAAGCTATCGAAGCATTCCTCGCAAACGGCGTTTACTTTGGCCCTGCAAAGGCGGCAAACGCAGGCGGCGTTGCTACCTCCGGTCTTGAAATGAGCCAGAACTCTATGCGTCTTTCCTGGACCTTTGAAGAGGTCGATGCAAAGCTTTGCGGCATTATGAAGAGCATCTTCGAAAACGCAACCGCAGCAGCAAAGGAATACGCGAACAGCGAAGACAACCTCGTTGCAGGTGCGAATATTGCGGGCTTCTTGAAGGTAGCAGACGCAATGAAAGCACAAGGTGTTTTATAATCGAAAACGGCGCAGACCGAATGAAAAAAGAACAGCTAAGGCTGTTCTTTTTTCATTCTTTACACGAACGTCGGCTCGCAGTACCACTCTGTTTTACGTACAGCTTCGCCTCCGTTCGCGTAATCTGCATCCGTTTTTGCGTTCGATGCTTTGCTACGCCTTTGTGCGGCGTAACAAGTTTACGAAAAGAACTGCCACGGTTGTTTTTTGTCCGTTTTTTGCGTTCGATGCTTTGCTACGCCTTTGTGCGGTGCAACAAGTTTACGAAAAGAACAGCTACGGCTGTTTTTTGTCCGTTTTTGCGTTTGAACTGATTGTCGAAGTCGTATTTTGGAAATAATACATAAGTATTCAAGTGCGCACATAAGTATTCGAAAGGTCGGCGAAAATAGCATAGAATATACGCGAGGTGATTATTATGTATATTCCTACGCTTGATGCCGCGACCGTTGGCAAGGTTATTGCGGGTTTTCGCAAAAAACGCGGTGTTTCGCAGGAGGTTTTAAGCGGTCTTGCAGACATCGGCCGCAGTCATTTAAGCGCAATCGAGCGCGGTGAGCGCAAGCCGACTTTGGAAACGCTTTACCGTATATGCTGTGCGCTTGACGTTAAGATGAGCGCGGTTATAATTAAGCTCGAAGAGGAACTTGAAAGCAAGAAATAACAAGAGGGCGCGTGCGCCCTTTTTGTTTGACAATGCGCAAAAAGTTTGTTATAGTAATATAAAGGAGGTGTTTGTATGGCAGATGTAAAAACCATTGCGGTTATTGATGATGACGTATATATCGGCGATATGCTCGAGGAGCTGTTGCGAAAAGAGGGGTATAACGTTCTGCGTGCCTATTCGGGAACGGAAGCGCTGTATCTGCTTGGCAATTCTACCCCCGATTTAGTGCTTCTCGACCTTATGCTCCCCGGTCTTTCGGGCGAGGCGCTTTTGCCGAACATAAAAAACGTTCCTGTAATTGTGGTGAGCGCGAAGCTCGATACGGATAACAAGGTCGAGCTTTTATTAAGCGGCGCGGTCGATTATATTACAAAGCCGTTCGACCCAAAGGAGCTCCTTGCGCGTATCGCCGTGCATTTAAGGCTTTCTGCGCCCAAAACAGAGCAGGAATCCGAAAGCATTAATGACGATTGCGGCCTTTTGCTCGATATGGGTGCGCGAGGCGTTTTTGTAAACGGCGTTGCCGTGCATCTTACCCGCACCGAGTACGCGATATTAAAGCTTTTAATGCAAAACCCCAATCAGGTAGTAACAAAATCGCTGCTTTTGGATCGCATAAGCCGCGACACCCCCGATTGCACCGAAAGCTCGCTAAAGGTGCATATTTCCAACCTGCACCGCAAGCTTCGCGAATCCGGCGGCAGAGAATATATCGAATCGGTCTGGGGCATCGGCTTCAGGCTTATAAAGGGTTGAAATCTTTACGAAATCTTAACGCTTTTCTTTACCGTTTTCTTTACTTTTGTGTGCGATAATGCATACAAAATGCAAGGGGAGCGGCGTAATGACGGAAAGCAAACATATAAAAGAACTGAAAAAACAGCAAAAGTACGACCGCATGCGCGATATGCGCGTCGTGAAACATTTTGATTTTCCGTTTGTTCTGCAGGACAGCCCCGTCGAAATTGTCGAGGGCTATGTGCTTGCAGACAGAGATACCGAAGAGGTTTTTGCGGAATATGTCTTCAAAAATATCGGGAGCAAGCCTATTGCAAGGCTAACGATAACTCTTGAATTTTACTTTTATCAAAATATCCCCTTTGAAGTTACGGTGTTTGAATACTCGCAAAAGGATTTTAAATTCGGGGATATATTAAACAAGCGGATTTCGATAGGCTTAAAAAACGCAAACCAACGCGACGTTGTGTTTTCGGGCGAATGCTTTGGCGGAAACGTTTTAATAAGGCTTCCCGACCGTAGATACACGAAAATGAACTTCAAACTCGTGTCGGCAACCTTTGCGGACGGGAGAATGCAAAAGCTTAATAAGCTTGTAAGAGGCACGGGCGTGAGAGTTTCTGAGCTTACGGGTATAGATAAGCTTGTGTTTGAGGAAGAAAATATATTCAAAGAGCCCGAAAAAATGTTCCCTGCGAAAACCATACCGCAATTTAGCACAAGCAGTTGGCTATGCTGTTGCGGCAACAAAAACAGTGCCGCTTTAATGAGTTGCGACAAATGCGGCAGAAACAAAGAGCAAATGGAGCTTAGATTGAGCAAAAACGCTCTGCAGTTAGCTCGCGAAAAGCTTGTTTCGGACCCAAAACGGCGTGATTTTCACGATAAGAGCCGCTTCTCACAAAATAAGTTCCTCGAAACGCAGGAAGAACGCCTTAAAAAGCACGAGCAGGGGGAGCGCGCTATCGCAAATATAGAACGGCGGGCGGCGGCGCGCGAAAGAAGAAAACTTATGCTCTTGCCAAGGTATGTGGCTTTTTTAATCGCTACCGCTTCGCTGGCTATTTTGATTCCGCTAATCCCGTCATTTTTTGACGGTTCAAAGATAACGATTGAAGGATTGCTTGAACTTATATATTATATTTTGACTTCGTAAAGGGTTAAAAAATGCAATATATTCCTTGGTTAATAGCTGTTTGTGCGGTAGTGGTTGCCGCGTATCTTGCCGTTAGGCTGAATAAAACGCGCGCCGACGTAAGTTCGCTTTGCGATTGCTTCGAAAAAGCGTTATCGCAGGGCGGTGAAGTTACCCTGCCCAAGGGTGATAAGCACACAAAAAGGCTTGCCGACAAGATTGACGAACAGTTAAACGAGATAGAAAAAATAAAACGAAGCTGTGAAACGGCGGAAAAAGAGCTTAAAGAAACCGTCACAAACATATCGCACGACCTGCGTACTCCGTTAACTGCGATAAACGGTTATCTTGCGTTGCTTGCGCGCGAAGAAAAAAGCGAAAGCGTTGCGCGCTACCTTTCGCAAATCGAAAATCGCGTTGCCGCTATAACCCTGCTCACCGAGGAGCTTTTCCGCTATTCCGTAATATCGTCGGTGCGGGCTTCTGTGCCAAAGCGCATAAATATCTGCTCGGCGCTCGAGGAATCGCTTGTTTCCTTCTTCGGTGCGTTCGAATCACGCGGGATAGTTCCGAGCGTAAAAATACCCGATATACCAGTTTGGCGGTTGTGCGATAGCGATGCGCTTGCGCGAGTATTTGGCAATATTATCGGGAACGCCGTAAAATACAGCGAAAACGATTTTTCGGTCACGATGACCGAAAATTGCGAAATCACCTTCGAAAACACCGCGAAATCGCTTAAAAACGTCGACGTTTCACGCCTTTTCGAGCGTTTTTATACCGCCGATGCCGAAGGCAATTCCACAGGGCTCGGCTTGGCTATCGCAAAAACACTCACTCTGCAAATGGGCGGCGATATTTATGCCGAATACGTAAACGAAAAATTAATAATACATCTAAATTTTTGCGAATAAAAAGGAGGTCTTGCGACCTCTTTTTTAGTTAACTGTAATTCGGGCGAATTGCCGTTCGTCCTCGGTGACGCCCTCTTCGTAAACCGCGCTTGCGGGGTAAATAACTTTTTCGGTATTATAGGTGTTTAACGGTTCGTTGTATACCGCGCTTCCGCTTTCGGCATAAACGCTTCCACCCTCTACCGTTATTGATCCCGCATCTATTCCGTGACTTTCGGGATAGGCGTGGTGGTCGGGCGCATCGTTGGATATTGCAAAGACCTTGCCGCTTTTTTGAATATATTCCGAGCAATAAATGCTTTTGCTCGTGCCGAAAACGCCGTTGCCTTTACCCGAAACTGCAAACAGCTCGCCACTGCCGAATATTTCAAGGCTGCCGTTTATGCTTACGGCTCGCGAGAAATTGACCGAATCGCTTTTGCATTCAAGACGGTTTTCTCCCAATAGCTCGACTTTAAGGCTGTGTGCGGAGGATATAACCGTTTCGCTATTGCTGAAATGTGAGTCGACAGTGCTGCCGACGATATTTGCGTTGTTAAGTGTGAGTGTATGGCTTTCGCTGTTATAGCTTACACTGCCGTCGCCCAAAACGTCGTGCGAGTTGGTTTTTGTTATACGTGTATCGCCGACCGAGATGCCGTAATGGCGTTCGTTGCCTTGTGTTATTTTTATATACGGCTTTTCGAATATTTCGTTTATCTCTGCCTTGAACGCGTTTTTGCCGCTTTTTCTTTCCGAAACGTATATATCGGTAAGGTAATATTCGCTGTCGGCTGAATCGCGTATGCGTTCATCGATGTAAAAATAGTTTCCGTAGCAGACAGAAACGTTACCGCGCAACGTTACGGCACCGCTCCCGTTCACACAGATAGAGGGTGCATCCCAATACGTAAAATAAATCGACGTAGACGAAGGTCCGTTATAAAACGAAGCGGACGTTTCGGTGATTCCGCATATATCAACGTTGCTGTTATAGGAAAAGATATTTGTGGTCTGTACGCCGTAGGAATAATCGTACTCTCCGCTCGATTCGGCATTGACAGAAAGCGTTGTGCCGAGCGCTTCGATGCTGTCGGCATATACTCCGACAACCTCGTTTTTTCCTTGCAGGTCTATATCGACGCAGGTGTTGCGCAGGGTGAGGGCGCCGCTGTTATCGATACCGCATATCGAAAATGCGTTGCCGTTGCCCTTCGTGTATATTTCAAGGCTTCCACCCTCTATCGTTATTGCTTGCTTGCGGCCGGTGCGGATACCGAAGCAAAAGAAGAAATCTATATCGGGTGTTTCTATGATTATTTCATTTTTACCGTTTAAGGTCATCGACAACGAGTACTCGCTGTATATTCCGTTTACAGATTCGATTTCTTCGGCATCGGGCAGGGGCAGGGCTTGTATTTTCGCGTCGGTCAGCGTTAGGCAAACGGTTTTTTCGTTTTGGTTATATACCGCGCTTGCCGTGCCGTCGCCAAAGACGTCTGCTTGGTTTTCTTCGGTTACCAAAACGCCGCCGATAACAAGATAAGGGAAGCCTATTTCTTCATCGGGGATGCTTTCATCGGGCGTGTTTTCGTCAATAATTTCCGAATCCTCGTTCCCGCTCGTCTCCTGTATCGGAACAGACGAGGCTTCGTGCGGTGTATTTGAGCTTTCTGCGCCCGATTGCTCGGTTTGCGAAACAAGCGGCAGGCTTTCACTGTCGTAGCAGGCGCAAAATATCAATATGCAGGCAAGTATAATTACAATAAAACGTTTCAAAAGGGACACCTCGCTTTCTGTATTTATTAAGACGTAAATAAAAGCGGTTTTGTCACATTGATTTTGAAAAAATTCAAAAAAGTTTTGCCGAGGGAGCACGAGGGAGGGGCTTTTTTAAAAGCTCCTCCCTCGTTTGCTTGTGTATAAAAATTACTTATCCAAATAAGAAATTGCCGCGAGTGCCGCGGTTGCGCCATCGGCGATTGCGGTTGCTATCTGGCGAACGCCTTTGGTGCGGCAGTCGCCTGCGACAAAGATACCCTCTGTTGCAGTGAGGCATTTTTCGTCGGATACGATATATCCCCATTTGTCGCGCTCTGCAAGTCCTTCGGCGATAGCTGTGTCGGGCGCGAGTCCGATTGCGACAAACACGCCTTCGAAGTCCATTTTCGTTTCAACACCGCTTGCGACGTTTTTGGCAACCAAACCCGTAAGCTCGCCGTCAACGCTTAAAAACTCGGTAACGACGGTGCCGAATATCGCCTTTACATTGGGTTTTGCCATTAACTGCTCGGCAAGTCGGCTTTCGCCGGTGAAATTATCGAGGTTTTGAATAACGGTAACGCTTGCGCAAACGTCGGAAAGCAGAATTGCCTCCTGCAACGCCGAGTTGCCGCCGCCGATAACCGCAATTTTTTTGCCTGCGTGGAATGCGCCGTCGCAAACTGCGCAGAAGGAGATGCCGTTGCCGATAAGGTCGGTTTCGCCCTTAACGCCCAAAAGCCTGTGCTTTGCGCCCGTGGCGATGATAACCGATTTTGCGGTATGCTCGCCGCTGTCGGTTTTAACCGTTTTTGTGCCGTCTGAGTTGAGGGTAATGCCCTCTACCTCTTCGAGCTCGACTTCTGCGCCTTGGGCGAGCGCCTGCTCTACAAGGCTGTCGGCAAGCTCTGTGCCCGAAACAGAAAGGAATCCGGGGTAGTTTTCAATCTTCGGGGAAAAGGTCATCTGTCCGCCGAAGCTCGATTTTTCGAGAATAAGTACGCTTTTGTTAGCGCGGAGCGCGTATATTGCGGCGGTGAGGCCTGCGGGACCTGCGCCGATTACGATTATATCATACATATTAATTACCTCATTTATAAACCCCCGAAAAAGAAGCTCTTCGGGGGTTTGTTGTTTTTTGGTGCTAATTAATTGCCAAGGTATTTTTTAATATTCGAAACGTTAACTATCTTTTCGCCGCCGACCACGAGCGTGGGTGCCTGCTTAAGACCAAGCTGCTTTGCAAGTTCGGGCTCGTCTTCGACATAGACCTTGCGGTAGCTTACGTTTGCTTTATCGAGAAGCGAAGCTGCGATACGGCAGTTCGGGCAGGTTTTGGTTGCGAAGAGAATGGTTTCTTCTACCTTTGCTTCGCAGGTGCAAGCTTCTTCCTTGCGTGCGTTGGGTGCGTGTACCGTGTTTTTGTTCAAAACGTCGTACTGAACGCGATCCTTGTATTCCTGCGCCTTGCCGTCGTTCCAGTTCTGAACGGGGCGGTAGTAGCCGGTAATACCGCTGTAAACTTCTGCGGTTTCGCCGCATTCGGGGCAGGTAAAGTGCTCGCCCGCGCTATAGCCGTGATTCTTACATACCGAATAGGTAGGCGAGATGGAATAGTAGGGAAGTTTGTGGTTTTCGGCAATCTTGCGAACGAGGTTAGCCGCCGCCTTCCAATCGGGAAGCTTTTCGCCGAGGAACGCGTGGAATACTGTACCCGAGGTGTAAAGGGTCTGGAGATCGTCCTGAATTGCAAGAGCTTCGAAGATATCGTCGGTATAGCCAACGGGAAGGTTAGAGGAGTTGGTATAGTAGGGAGTGCCGTTTTCGTTTGCGCTCACGATCGAGGGGTAACGGCTTACGTCGTGCTTTGCAAGACGGTATGCTGTCGATTCTGCGGGAGTAGCTTCGAGGTTGTAAAGGTCGCCGTATTTTTCCTGGTAGTCGGAAAGTCTTTCACGCATGTGGTTAAGAACACGCTTGGAGAATTCCTGAGTTTCTACGCTGGTCATATCCTTGCGGATCCACTTTGCGTTCAAGCCCGCTTCGTTCATACCAACAAGACCGATAGTCGAGAAGTGGTTGTCGAAGGTGCCGAGGTAACGCTTGGTGTAGGGGTAAAGACCTTCGTCGAGAAGCTTGGTGATAATAGTTCTCTTTACCTTGAGCGAACGTGCCGCAACGTCTAAAAGGTGGTCAAGACGCTTCATAAAATCGTCTTCGTCCGCCGAAAGATAAGCAAGACGCGGCATATTAAGAGTTACAACGCCGACAGAGCCTGTCGATTCGCCGCTGCCGAAGAAACCGCCCGACTTTTTGCGAAGCTCGCGAAGGTCAAGACGAAGTCTGCAGCACATCGAACGAACGTCGGAAGGTTCCATATCGCTGTTGATGTAGTTGGAGAAGTAGGGGGTGCCGTATTTGCTGGTCATTTCGAAGAGAAGCTTGTTGTTTTCGGTTTCCGACCAGTCGAAATCTGCAGTAATGGAATAGGTGGGGATAGGATACTGGAAGCCTCTGCCGTTTGCATCGCCTTCGATCATAATTTCGATAAACGCCTTGTTTATCATATCCATTTCGGCTTTGCAATCCTTGTACTTGAAGTCCATTTCCTTGCCGCCGACGATACAGTTAAGCTCTGCCAAGTCGTTGGGCACGGTCCAGTCGAGCGTGATGTTCGAGAAGGGTGCCTGTGTGCCCCAACGCGAGGGAGTGTTAACGCCGTAGATAAAGGATTCGATGCACTTTTTAACCTGATCGTAGTTAAGGTTATCTACCTTAACAAAGGGGGCGAGGTAGGTATCGAACGAGGAGAACGCCTGCGCGCCTGCCCACTCGTTCTGCATAATACCAAGGAAGTTTACCATCTGGTTGCAGAGCGTTGCGAGATGGCTTGCGGGGGAAGAGGTGATCTTTCCGGGAACACCGCCCAAGCCTTCCTGAATGAGCTGCTTTAACGACCAACCTGCGCAATAGCCGGTGAGCATCGAAAGGTCGTGAATGTGAATGTCTGCGTTGCGGTGCGCGTTGGCAATTTCGTCGTCGTAAATTTCGGAAAGCCAGTAGTTTGCGGTGATCGCGCCCGAGTTAGAGAGGATAAGGCCGCCGACCGAATAGGTAACGGTGGAGTTTTCCTTAACACGCCAGTCAACGTTTTTAACGTATTTGTCGACCAATGCCTTGTAGTCGAGCATTGTGGACTTCATATTACGAAGCTTTTCGCGCTGACGGCGGTAAAGAATGTATGCTTTAGCTACGTCTGCATAGCCTGCCTGTGCGAGAACGCTTTCGGCGGAGTCCTGAATATCTTCGACTGCAATAAGTCCGTCCTTGATCTTGGTTTCAAAATCGGAGGTAACTTTGAGTGCGAGGAAATCGATAACGCTGGGGTGAGTGGGTCTGCCGCAGGCTTCGAACGCTTTGGTAAGAGCAGCGGCGATCTTTTTGATGTCGAATTCGGCTGTTTTGCCGTTCCTTTTAACAACCTGATACATAATCTGTTACCTTTCTATGTGTGAATTTTTCTTTTTCAATCATTGGCCGGACGCAGGATAACGCGTCGGTCGGCAAGATAGAGCATACCATAATATTGAGATATTGTCAATAGAAAAACACAAGATATTGTGGTTTTGTTAGAATGCACAATATCCTGTGTTGTTTTTGGTTATTTTTTCCACGGGGCTACAAGCCGCGAATTTCGGCTGTTGGAATGTACTCTCTTACTGCCGCAAGGAGTTTAAGCATTTCTTCCTTTGAAAAGGCATTTAAGCCCTCCGAAATTATGTCACCCGAATCGATAAATTGCTGTATGAAATACCTTTTCGCGCCGATAAGCCATTTGCCGATTTCTTGAAAATCAGACACAAGATGTATGCCCTTAACGGCGGTTGTGCGGAATTCGTAATCGATTCCCGAGCCCATAATAAGTTCGGTGCTTTTTATCATTGGGGTTATATCTATATCTTGTATGCCGACGGCTTTTGGGTAGCCCGACTTGCTCGATTTGATATCCATCGCGATATAATCGACCAAGCCTTTATCGATGATTTCCTGCAATCTTTCAGGGTAAAAGCCGTTCGTATCGAGCTTTACCTTATATCCAAAACTTTTTAGAAATTCGATAAACGCTATCGCGTCCTTTTGCGCCAAGGGCTCGCCGCCCGTTAAGCAGACACCGTCGAGAATCCCTTTGCGCTTTTGTAGAAACGCGGCTATTTCTTCCTCATTTATAATGTTTTCGGGCTTGCGTACAACAAGTCCCGCATTGTGGCAAAAGGGGCAACGCAGGTTACAGCCGTGGGCAAACAGCGTGCAGGCAACATAGCCGGGGTAATCGAGCAAAGTGGTTTTTTGTAATCCTTCTATAAGCATTTTCTCACCTCGGATATATTATATTACAAATCTGTAAATATTTCAACCTTGCGCTTGAAAAAGAGATGAAAATATAGTACAATGGCCACAGAATTAGACAGAAGGAGCGCATTGTATGAAAAAGAAACACATACTTTTGATTCCTCATCTTTTGTGCGTATTTCTGGTTATCACGGTTGTCTATCTTGCTTCAACGGGCGTCGGCAATGCGTTTATAAACTATATGGCGCTCTCGGCAACCCCCTTGTTCTTTTTGGTTTTGCTCCCCTTTGCAAGCTCGGTATCTGCTGTGTGGCTTATGATATTCGTGCTCAAAAGAAAAGAAACGGTTTGCAAGAGGCTTTATATCGCTTCGGGCGTTATCGGCGCCGCGGTTTGTGTTTTTTACGTCAATATGATACTTTCCGCGATATTCGAAACCGACCTTGCCGTGTTTGATTACTTGGGCGATATCGGCGCCCTGCTCTGGACGTTCGCTTTGACATTGGTCGTCATAATCTGGATACTGTGGATCGTTATTCTGGTTAAAACCAAAAAGCCGTTTAGGTTCAAATACAGAAGAGAAAACGCAGAGGAAGAAGATATATCGGCACCTCGCAAGAAAAGAATAACGGTTTTTACGACCGCCGAAAAATATATGCTTCTTATCCCGCATATTATTTGGACTCTCGCCGTTATCGCGGTAACTATCCTGACCTTCGTTGCGACCGGCGGAGATATATTGGATTTTATTAAATGGCTTGTGCTTCCGTTTTTGGTTTTGCTTATGTTCCCTCTGCCTACGGGCATTTCCGCGGTCGTCATTATGATATATACGCTTGCCCGAAGGAAAACCGAGGGCAGAAAGAAATTTATCGCGTGTGGAATTTTGGGCGGAGCAATATTGCTTTTGTATGCGCTGCCGTTTGTTGCGGCTGCGGTTACCGACGGCGATATTTGGGATCATATATACGGATTTGCGGTCTACCTGCCTATGCTTTTTGCCGTTGCTATATGGGTATTGTGGATAATCCACGCGGTAAAAACCAAAAAACAGCACAAAACGGTTTTGGGCTATAAATACGAAAAAGAGTGAGGAAAAGGCTGCTTCTCATAAGGATGATAAAACTCCGACAGATTTTAAAGGTCTGTCGGAGTTTTACTATTCGATAAATTGAATTTGCATACACCGTGTGTTTGTCACTTGACAAAAAATACAATAATTGCACAGATGAAAATGAACACTGCCGTTCCCATACTGAAATATGCAACTTCCCGACTTGTATTCCATTGCATATAAGCTTGGCAAAGCATAGTTACCCCCATCAAGGGCATAAAAATGTTGATTGCTTGATTCCATACATCAAACATCTGTAATACCGCCAAAACAACAACGGAAAGACTTGCAAGAATGCATACTACCGTTACAAGCTTATGTAACAAGGGAGCGTCTTTCCACTTCGATTTCATAGTAAAACCTCCAAACAAAATAGTGATTATCGAATGGACTTATAAGAACCGGCATCGCATTGGTCTGTACAAATGCCTTCTTGGGCAAGGCCCAAACCCATATTATTATAACATATAGGTCGATATTATTCAAGTTTTATTCCGACTTCGTCGGAGTGATATTCTTTTCGAATACCTCGTCGCAGACGAGATATTTCCCAAAGAGTGTTATTGAAACCTTGCGGTTACAGTGGTATTTTATTCGCCAAACTCGGCGTAGCCGAATAACACTATGCAAAGCATAATATAACTGCGCAGCAATATAACTCGCCGAATGGCGAATAAAACCGCGAGACTTCCTTATGAAAAGTCTCGCAACCCACCTTTTTTACTTTTTAGATATTAAGCTGTGTATAGACCTCGTCGATATCGAGGGTTGCGAAATAGTCTTTCGGAGTTTCGGCGCGGCGGATAAGGGTAAAGCTGCCGTCGCTTTTCTTTAAAATTTCGGCACAGCGGAGCTTTC
>JAZSHQ010000041.1:0-118351 GCA_045533335.1 Eubacteriales bacterium | reverse complement strand
CGGCTCGTTTTGGCTCTGTTTTTGAGGGCGGAATCGCGATTCTTCCGCGAACGGCTTTAGAAACCTACTGCCCGAGCGGAAAAGCGCGATAGAAAGCTTTTGCTTTCGCTCCGGCCCAAAAACAAAGTCAAAAAACAAAGTAAAAAAAAGTAAAAAAGAGTAGTCGGGGGATTTAATCCCGACTGCTCTTTTTAATACCTTAACTAATCTGCGTTGACAGCGTAAACGCTGACTTTCTTTCTTCCGCCTGCCATCGGTTCGAATTTAACCTTACCGTCGATGAGGGCGAAAAGGGTGTCATCGGAGCCACGGCCAACGTTGTTGCCGGGATGGATCTTGGTGCCTCTCTGGCGAAGAAGGATGTTGCCGGCAGTAACAAACTGACCGTCCTGTCTCTTTACGCCGAGACGCTTCGACTCACTGTCACGACCGTTCTTGGTAGAACCGACACCTTTTTTATGTGCAAAGAACTGAATAGACAATCTGAGCATGGTATGAGCTCCTTTCGATAAAATTATTTTACGGTTACACGAATATTCTTCGGGTAATCGTTCGCAAGGGCGGCTAATTCGCGCCATAACCCCGCGATTAACGCGCAGGCACGTTCATCAACAGACTGCAATTTAAAATCGATAACCGGACCTTCTTCGTCGGCAACGACCTTTGCGGGAATACCGAATGATTCGGTAATATTGTTTACCGTGAGCATCGCCATCGCGCTGACAGCGGCACAAACGATATCGCTTCCCTCTTCTGCATAGCCTGAATGACCGTGAATGCGGAAACTGCAAAATTTTCCGTTCGATTTAACAAACGAAGCGGTAATCATCCCTTATTTCGAGATGCTGAGGATCTGAAGCTTGGTATAGGGCTGTCTGTGGCCGATGTGCTTCTTGGAATCCTTCTTGGGCTTGTACTTGATTACGTGAATCTTCTTGCCCTTGCCGTTCTTAACGACGCTTGCGGTAACGGTTGCATCAACGGTAGGAGTACCTGCAACGAAACCGTTATCATCGGCGATAGCAAGAACCTTTTCGAAGGTATAGGTTGCGCCTTCTTCGATACCGAGCTTTTCAACAAAGATGATATCGCCTTCGCTAACCTTGTACTGCTTTCCGCCTGTTTCCACGATTGCAAACATTTGTAAGCACCAATTCCTTTCATAAGACTCGCTGCTTAGAGGGTGTGCGTTTACGCAACTTAAAAGACCCCATACATGCGGCAAGTGGTAGTTTAACACAAGAAGCCTGATTTGTCAATAGGTTTTTCGCGATTTTATTGGCTTTTTGCGGTTGAAATTATATATTGCATTGTGTATAATAAAATGGTAAAGAAGTTTTTTGTTTTTCGGGTGAAAAAGCTTATGGATATGAACGCAATCAAATTCAAGGGTACCTTCCGCAACTACCAACAAAGAATACTCGACAACTCGCACAAATATTTAAAGGACGGCAAGATAAACATCGTTGCCGCGCCCGGCAGCGGAAAAACCGTGCTCGGACTCGAGCTTATACGCCGTTTGAATTCCCCCGCAATTATTCTTTCGCCTACCACGGCAATACGACAGCAATGGGGCGAAAGACTGAAGGGAATGTTTTTGGAAAACGAATCCGACTTTGATTCGGTCTTTTCAAACGACATACACAAGGTAAGACTGTTCAACTCGATAACCTACCAGGCACTATACACCGCGATAGAAAAGGTTTCGGAAACGGCAGAGGATGACACCGACTGCTCGGATATCGATATTTTTGCCGCAATGCGCGAAAACGGTATTAAAACCGTATGCCTTGACGAAGCCCACCATTTAAAAAACGAATGGCAAAAGGCGCTGGAAAAGTTTATTTCCGCGCTCGACGGCGATATTAAAATAGTTTCGCTGACCGCCACCCCGCCCTACGATTCCGACGGCAACGAATGGAACAGATATATAAGCGTTTGCGGCGAAATCGACGAAGAAATATTCGTTCCCGAACTTGTCGGGCAAAACACGCTTTGTCCGCATCAGGACTATATATATTTCAACTACCCCACCAAAGAGGAAGCCCAAAGGCTAAAGGAATACAAGGAGCACGCCGAAGCCGCGGTCGAGGAAATTGTCGGGCTTGATTTTTGGCAGGAGGTTGCCGGAAAATTCAACGCAATACGCGATTATTCCGAAGCGTTTTCATCGGCAAAGGAATATATTGCGGTGCTCGTGCTTTTACAGCGTTGCAAGCAACGTATAAGCCAAAAGCTGATAACCGAGCTGACCGCGAAAAGCGAGCTGCCGAAATTCGATATGCAATACGGCGAAACGGCGTTGCAATTTTTAATCAATTCCGAATGGCTTACCGAGGAGCAAAAGGAAAGCGTTACCAATATTTTAAAAAGCCACTCGCTTTATGAAAAACGCAGAGTTTCGCTGATTTTAAACGAAAAACTGAAGCGTGCACTTATATCCTCGGTAGGAAAGCTCGAAAGCATAAAGGCTATTGCGCGAAGCGAGGTAGCCAACATGGGCGCAAAACTGCGTATGCTGGTGCTTACCGATTACATAAAAAAGGAAGAGCTTGCTTCGATAACCTCGGCAACCGAATTCGGCTCGGTTAATATAGTAAGCATTTTCGAAACCCTCCGCCGCGAAAATCTCGGTGTTAAAATAGGCGTGCTTTCCGGCACTTTGGTTATACTTCCCGCCGAAGTCGATTTGGGCGATATACGCCACACCAAGCGCGAAATACCCGGCACCGATTACTGCACCGTGGATATTGCGGGGGCGACGCACCGCGCGGTCGACTGTGTCGGCAAACTGTTTGCCGAGGGAAAAATACAGATACTCGTCGGCACGAAATCGCTGCTCGGCGAGGGCTGGGACGCGCCCTGTATAAACTCGCTTATACTCGCAAGCTTCGTGGGCAGCTTCGTGCTTTCCAACCAGATGCGCGGCAGAGCAATAAGAATCGATAAAAACGACCCCGAAAAATCCTCGAACATTTGGCATTTAATAACCGTCGAGCCCGAGCATATTTTTAAAGAAAAGGCAACCGAAAAAATAGGAGCAAGGCTTAATCAAAGCAAAGACAAGCTCGTTTCCTACGATTTCGAAATACTTAAACGCAGGTTCGATTCGTTTATGGGTCCCAATTACGAAAGCGGAGTTATCGAAAGCGGTATCGAACGTATTACGAGCATCAAGCCGCCCTATGACGAAAAGGGTATTGCAAAGATCAACACAGAAATGCTTTCGCTTTCGGCAAATCGTGAAGCGGTTGCGGGCAAATGGAAGGGCGAGGTGAAGGCAGGCAAATTCGGTGTTGCTGTTGAAACCGAGACGCCGAGGGAGAAAAAAGTTCCGATATTCACCTTTTCGAATATGCTTTACCTTTTACTTCTCGTTATTGCCGAAACGCTTATTTTGCGTGCGGGTGCTACGGCACTAATACAATCGAGCACGATTTTGAGCTTTATCAAAAACGCTTGCGCATTTATAGTTTTGATATACATTGTTAGCGCTTCGGGCAAGCTTTTGCGGCATTTAAGCCCCGCAAAATCATTGAAAACGCTCGGCACGGCGGTATACAAAAC
Source organism: Eubacteriales bacterium (assembly GCA_045533335.1). Lineage (GTDB taxonomy): Bacteria > Bacillota > Clostridia > Oscillospirales > CAG-382 > Coliplasma. The sequence continues at coordinate 114,784 of JAZSHQ010000041.1, read as the reverse complement.
TCTGCGCGACTGCGATATAATATCGCCCGATGCAAAGGTGGAAGCGCTCGGTGACGACAAGCAGGAGTTTATTTCGATACAGCTCCGCAACGCATCGATACACGACCAGAATATTTTCAACACCGCGATGACCGAAATGCTTTCGCCTATTCAAAATCCGCGTTACGTGCTTATCGCAAAAACCGTGTTCAAAACCTACAATTTCACGCTTTCGTTTGCCTGCCCTTCGGTTATCGGCAAAAAGAAGGAATACGTGGAAATACTTGCGAAGCATTTGAAATCCACGAGCAAATTCGAGCCGATATACACCCACCGCGAAGACGGCAGAAAATTTATTCTTAAATGCCGCAAGCACTCCTATATAACGCTAAACCACAAGTTAGTGAACAAGAAATACAAGGTTTCGCACTACGAATAAAAGGCAAAAGCCGTTACAGTCGATTCAGACTGCAACGGCTTTTATTTATACTGTCGCAAACGCCTTGTTTTTAAGGCGAAGATTATCGGCTATCATCGCAATAAATTCCGAATTCGTGGGTTTTCCGCGCGAATTCTGAACGGTATAGCCGAAAAATGCGTTCAACACGTCGAGATCGCCTCTGTCCCACGCAACCTCTATCGCGTGGCGTATAGCGCGTTCCACGCGTGAGCTGGTGGTGCCGTATTGCTTTGCAACGGTCGGATAAAGAATTTTTGTTACGGAATTAATGACCTCGGTATCCTTTATCGCCATAATTATCGCGGTGCGAAGGTATTGATAGCCCTTGATATGTGCGGGAACGCCGATTTGATGTATTATCTTCGTGACCTGCGCTTCCAAATCGCTTCCCTCACGCGCGGGGACCTTTGCGGGCGTACGGCGGCGGGTTCTGTCGGAAAGGCGTCTTATTCTTTCGGCAAGCGCGGTATAGTCGATAGGCTTAAGCATACAGTACGCCGCGCCTGCTTCGCAGCATTCCTCGAAAAGCAGTTGGTTGTTAAACGCGGCAAGCATAACGAAAGCGGGGAATTCGTCGGGCATCTGCTTTTTCGCGTTGCGAATCAGCTCAACACCGTCGATTTTGCTTAAATAAAGGTCGGATATAACGACGTTCGGTTTCATACGCACCATTTTCGCAAATGCTTCCTGACCGTCAACGGCCTCGGCGACCACTTCTATATCCATCCGTCGTAAATTCTGGACGCACTCTTTTCTGAACTCGCTGTTCGAATCAGCGATTAGCACCCTCGGTTTTTCCATAATAATGCAGCTCCTTGTTTGTTTTATTTCTGTGATGGTATTTTAACACAAAAATCGAACAGTAAGCAATAGATTACGGGCAAAAAATCGCAGTTTCGTTAAAAAATCGTATGACGATTTTTGACATTTTGGAAAACATTTTTGTTTTAAATCCACGGCATTCGACAAACACACCTGCGAAGATTGTCGAAATTTGTCGAAATTTATTCGGAATTGTCTTTTGTCGAAAGCTGCAAAACGTGCAGAGCTCGTGTCGCATAAAGGCAAAATTAAGCTTTTGAGGCATAGACGCAACCGCGCCGAAACCCTAAAAAAGCAATAAAAGGCAACGCGAGGTTGCCTTTTTGCTTTATGCGGCGATTAATTCAAAATCTTCAATCAAGCTCGCGCCGAAAGCGCGGTCGAGCATATTTTCGATACAGATACCGTACCCGTGGAGCGGGTCCTCTACGAGGACGTGAGTGACCGCGCCGACAAGCTTTCCGTCTTGTATAATAGGAGAGCCCGACATACCTTGCACGATACCGCCGGTTTGCGATATAAGCGTTTCATCGGTAACGCGTATTAAAAAATTTTTCGTCGTTCCCGAGCCGCTGTATATATGCTCTATTTCGATTTCGTATTCGCCGATACCGCCGGTGGAAAGCGTTGTTAAAATACACGCCTTTCCTTCTTTCAGCTCGTTTCGCGATGCTACGGGCAAAGGCTCGTACGAGGTATCGGGTATTTCGGAAAGACGCCCGAAAACCCCCTGCTCGGAATTATCCCAAAGCTCCCCGATGAGCGCGTTGTCAAAACTTCCGCGAAGCTCGCCGGGGGAATTACGCTCACTTTTTATCACGTCGGTTATTTCGACGTCGACCACCGCCCCGCGCGAAAGCGGAAGCAGAGTTCCCGTTTCGTTATCGTAAATACCGTGTCCCAAGCCGCCGAAATCGAGCGTTTCGGGGTCGATAAAGGTCACCGTGCCGATACCCGCCGTCGAATCGCGCACAAGCACGCCGATACGGTAGCTTCCGTTTTCGCAATCACGCGCGGGGGTAACCGTCACCGATGCCTCTTCGCCGTTTCGGACATAGGCGATAACGATAGGCTTTCCGCCGCTGCCCGATATTATCGAAACCAGCTCGTTCGCCGTTTCGAATTCCTTGCCGCCCGCTCTTATGATTATATCACCCGATTTAATGCCCGCATCCTTCGCTGGGGAAACGACGCCCGACGCGGTATCGACACCCGTCGTACCGAGCACGATCGCACCCTCGGTAAAAAACTTTACGCCGAACGCCATACCGCCGGGTATTAGTTCTTCGATATTCCCGACCTCGGCGCTTACCGAAAATCCCCCCGACAGCGAAAAAACCAGCATTACCGAGATCAGCACCGCAACAAGCTTATTTGTTTTTTTGCTGTTCATCTTCAATGCAACACTTCCTTCGATTTTGATTTCGCATCGAGTTTAATTTATGTAAAAGCAAAATATATATGCAAGGTAAAAAAATGCACCGACACAGAACATACTGTTATCGGTGCATTTGTTTTTTTGAAAATTATTTTATTTGTTTTTTTATCGCTTCGAACGTCGCTTCGCTGATAACGTGTTCGATTTTGCAGGCGTCCTCCGATGCGGTTTCGGCATCGACACCGAGCGAAACGAGATAATCGGTAAGGACCGTGTGGCGTTCATACATTTTTTGGGCAACCTCGAGCCCAAGCTCGGTAAGCGTTAACCCGCCGTCTTCACCGCAATCTATGTAGCCGCCGTTTTTGAGTATGCCGACCGCACGGGAAACCGATGGTTTGGAAACGCCGCGGTATTCACATATATCGATAGCACGCACTATCGGAAGCTCCTTCGAAAGCACGTAAACCGTTTCGAGATACATTTCGCCCGATTCCTGAAGTCTCATCGCGCACACCCTTTCCTTCTTTATATATTTATAATACCACGCGAAGCCCGAAAAATCAAGGGTGTAATTTTATCGGCGTTTAAGTGCCTTTTTCATATTGCGTTTTTTATCCGCAAAAAATCGTCGTGTAACAAACGCGCCGCCGACAGAGGAAGCAAGCAATATTGCCGCAACAAGTATGCCCGCCGTAATATTCGCCTCTCCGCCAACTGCAAGCGAAGCGACAAGTATTGCCGAAAGCATAACCGCCGCCCCCACGAGCGAAGAAAGCAAAGGGCTTTCTTTGCATCTGCTCGCCGCGATAACACCGCACACGGCTCCGCCGACAAACGCCGAAAGGCATACCGCGGGCAACGCGAGCGAATTCGGGTCGTCGAATGTGATGAGCAGCAACGGCAACAACAGCAAAAGCAAAAGCAATATGCCCGCCCCTATTCCGCCGCCTGCAAGTCCGTCGATATAAAGGTTTCCGCTTTGCGGAGCTCTTCTTTTTTTATGCTTCTCCATATATAAAAACCGTCCTTTCGATTGATATATATGGCAATCGGCGCTCATTTATTCGCAAATACGGAGTTTATAAGCTCAAGTGTGAATTCGTTTAACTTTTTGAAGTTCATCGCGGGGATATAAAGCGCTTCTATTTCGGAATGTACCGCTTTTGCGGCGGCAAGGTCGCGGCAGACGTCGTTTAACAGTTCGTCGGCAAGGCGCGAAACCGTTTTCAGCCTCGCACGGGAGGAAGCAAGGCGCGAATTGTCGGTAAAGCGTGCGGCGGAGATATTAACCTCCTCGGAATATATCGAGCAGGGCGGGGTGTCGAGCAGGGTGACGATGGTGTCGCTTGCTTTGAAATAGAGCGATTCGGTAAGCGAAACGTCGGTAGGTCGGCAGGCAACGGTGCATTCGCGTCCGCGCTCCTTCACCGCCATAAGCAAGGCATCCAGCACATCCTGAGAAGCTGCTCCCTTTATACGGTAAACGCATTTTACCTCGCCGAAGGTTTCTAAGGTCTTTATTCCGCCCGCAGTAAGCGCGCTGCAAAGCAACCGCCTGCATTCCCCCTTTTCGGGCGCAAGCTTTTCGGCAAGCGAAATTACGAATTCATCGAGCTTTTTGCGGTTAAGCGCGCCCGATACGGTTTTGTGCAAAGCGTCCTCGACCCTGCCGTATGCCGCAAGCGTTCTGTATGCCGAGGAATAGCATTCGCTTTTTTTATCGATAAGCTCGATTATTTTTTCACGGTGCGGCGTTATAAGCGAGCTTTCCCAAAACTCACCGAGATTAATAATGGTTTCACGCACGCAGGGATATTTCACGTCGAGCAGGTGCGGGCTCGTGCCGTCCGCCACCGCAACGCTTAGGGTGGGCAGAATAACGCCGTCGAGACTTTCGGGGTCCGCCGAGCAACGCACGGTATCGAAAGGGATTCCCTCTCGTTGCGCTTTTCCCGCGATACGGCGCATAAGCGTCGATTTGCCGCACCCGCTCGAGCCTTTAAGTATATAAAGCGTTTCTATGTCTTTAAAGCATTCGTCGAAAAGCGATACAAAACCGTTTACCGTGTTTGCTCCCGCAAAAAATTCCATACAATCACTCCGTAAATATTGTTTGGCAATACTTTATTATTTTATGCAAAAACCGAAAAACTGTTTAATTTTAACGGTTTGTATGTTAAAATTAAACATATATTACAGTTTTTCCTCTTTTTGCCGTCTTTATAGATGAATAGCTATTCAATCCAAAGGGAGGTCAGTATGGAACAGCGCAACAGCACTTTACTTTCCGATGAAGCGATAATCGCTTTATATTTCGATCGCGACGAAAACGCGATAAAGGAAACCGAGCGAAAATACAGAAGCTACCTTTTTACAATAGCAAATAATATTTTATACAACGAACAGGACAGCGAGGAATGCGTGAACGACACCTATTTGAACGTGTGGAACGCTATACCGCCGACACGCCCCATCCGTTTCCGCGCCTTTTTATCGAAGATAACGCGCAATCTTGCTTTCGATAAATACGCCGAAGCAAACCGCAAAAAGCGTATCCCGCGTGATGCCGTGCTGTCGTTCGACGAGTTAGAGGGATTTATTTCTAATCAAAGCACACCCGAATCGGAGCTCGAAGCGAAAGCGTTAAGCGACGTTATAAACGCCTACCTGAAAAGCACCTCCGACAAAAAGCTGTATATTTTCGTAAGCCGCTATTTCTTTGCCATACCTATTGCGAAAATAGCAGAAAAGCTCGGCTGCAGCGAAGCGTCTGTGAACAAAGGTATTGCGGAAATAAAAAAGGAATTGCGAAAAAAATTTGAAAGTGAGGGTATTGATATATGAAAAAGTTTTTAAAAGCAGTCGGGCGGATAGACGAAGAATTGCTCGAACGCTATGATAATATCGAAAAATCGCTTATTCCCAAAAGAAAACGGACACACGTTTTAAAAACAGCGGTGATCGCGGCTTGCTTTTGCGTGATTTTCGGCTCGATTTTCGCGGTATTGCGTTTTACGGGCGAAACCGAACTGCCCTTTTACAGCGATATAACGAGCGAAAACGAAGGTTTTGAAAGCAGTAAAGCAGAAAACCAATCAAAGCCCGATAACGAAAGCTCGGGCACCGTATCGGCTGTCGTTTCAAACCCCGAACAAAGCGACGTTTCGGATAACGTTTCGAACAGCGAAAATTCAAACGTCGAGGTTTCGGATAACGAAAGCTCAAACAGCGACGTTTCGGACGGCGAAAGCAGTATTCCCGACATTTCGGGCGGAGAAACCTCGAACGGAGAAACTTCTGTGCCGACACCGCCTTCCGAATTAAACCACACGATGAGCGACGAGCCTTTATGGATGAATCCTGCGGTTGCGGCAAACGGCAATTCGTATGGCGCGCAGCAGGCAGAACCGTCACCCCCTTACGTTCTTTTCGGTATGGGCATGACGGCAGTTGGCAAAGTACAGCAGATACTGCCCGATACCTACGCACGATTAGACTCTTTGTCGGCAGAGCCAAGATACCGTGTTATAGTAATGGAGATAACCGAATCGGTTTACGGTAAAAATCTTCCGAGCGAGATATATCTTACCGTTCCGACTTATCTCGATGTGAACGTGCTTTTGAATTACGACGAAATACTTTTTGCGTTCAAGCAAAAAGGGTTTGAAAATTACGTTCTTGCAAACGAAACGCAAAAACGCGCGGAAGCATTTTCGATGATGTTTGAAACCATTCCCGGTTATCCCGAGTTCTGCTTCGTCCCCTTTACCGACGGTGTGCTCGATATTTCGCTTTGGCGCGAAAAGGGCTGGAAAAACGGATTTTACAAAGAAGAATATATGCTTAAATTTTTTGACGACCGCGACAATTTCCTTGTTATGATCGGCGACACGTTGGAGCAGGCAAAGGAAGCGGTGCTCGGCTACGTCGCAGAAATGAGATATCCCCCGCTTAACCGTGTTTTGTATTCCGAAATATTCGCATACGACGAGGCAAAGGAGGTTTTAGCACACTGCAAACCTTTCGAAAACGGGATCTATTCGCAGGAGGCGTACGTTCAAAACAAAGCGGCTATATTCTTCGTACGCCATATTTACGGATTCGCCACGAACGAAATGATACGCATTTCCGAAAAGGACGGCGACGTCACATATTACGGCGAAGCCTTTACCGAGGAAGAAATAGCCAAGCTGCCTAATATTGCCGACTTTTTTGAAAACACAAATCTCGATTCGCTTTCGCCGATGCACACCGATATTCCAAACGGCTTTGAAACGAGCAAGCCGATGCTTTCGGGAAAATATATAAAACACGGCGGAAAGATATATTCTGTCGCTCGTGTCGCTTGGAGAATGACCGGCGAATTAAACAACGAAAGCGGCTGTTATCTCGATGACAGTTATTTTATAATTTCCGAGGACGGAAGCGCAACACTTATCGAGCGCGAGGAATTAAGAACGCTTACCGGTGATGATACATTTATAACCAACTTCACCTACAATGAATTTCTTCCAACCGTTTACGAATAACAGCTAAACGCAAAAAGAGGTTGCAAATCGCAACCTCTTTCTTTATGCTTTATGTGCGGTTTAGAAATTCTGTCTGTGTGCTTCGCGGATAATAGCGAGCTGCTGGCGCACCTGATAGAGCTTGATATCGTGTTCTCTGCCTTCGGTAAGAAGTGCATAAACTTGGTCGTAGTAGGTTTGAACAGCGGCAATAAAGGGAGCCTGAGGGTCGCCGTCCCACGATTCTTCGTACCACTTAAGCGATTCTACGCAGTATGCGGGAAGCTTTTCTTCGCCCATAGTAAGGCTTTCGCGGATAAGCTTCTGTTCGGGAGCTTCTTCTTCCTTGAAATACTTCCAATCGATATGAGCCATATTGCCCTTAAGAGTACCGCGGGTACCTTCTACCTTATAGGTATATGCGGGATATGCGTCGCAGGAGGAAATATCAAGGTCGATAATAGGTCTGTCGGGTGCTTTGAGGATAAGCTTGCAGTAGTCTTCTGCATCGCCAAAGGTGTTGCAACGGTCCATATGGCAGAATACCTGAGGCATACCGTCGTAATAATCGAGAATGTTAAGAGCCTGATCGAGGGGGTGAGGACCGGTATTTGCAAGGTTACCGCCATTGAGATCGAGGCAGCACTGCCAGTCCCAGCGTCTTGCATAGCCGTTGAACTGAACGCCGACGTGAACGATTCTGCCGAGCACGCCGGAAGCGATAACTTCCTTTACCTTAAGGAAATAGTTTGCAAAACGGCTCTGCTGGAATACCAAAAGCTTTAAGCCCTTTTCTTCGGCAAGCGAAACGAGAATATCGTATTCTTCAACAGTAGGAACGAAGGGCTTTTCGCAAAGCACGTTGAAGCCGTGCTCCAAAAGATCCTTGGTTACGGCAAAGTGGAGATTACTGGGAAGCGCGTTGACAACAATGTCGATATCTTTGCGGTCCAGAATTTCGGTGTAGCTTGCGTAAACGTCGCAACCGTATTCAACGGCAGCACGGTTACGGCGGATTTCCATCTGATCGACAACCGCAACGACCTTAAAGCGTTCGGTATCCTTTTTAAGATGCAAACCGTGAATATCGCGGCCGCTTCTGCCCTGACCGAGTAATGCGATGCGTATCTGTTTCATAATACAAAAAACTCCTATTTGAATAAGTTTTATGTTTGTATTATAACATATTGTCAAAAAAAGTAAATACTATTCTAAAATTTCTCTGTGATTTTTTCATTAGGCACGAGGATTTCGCTATATCCGTCGCCGTTTTTTATATAAACCACCATGCCCTTTTCGGTAAGCGCAAACAAATCGCGGTCGATATTTTTCTTCGGCATATCGGGAAGTGCTTCCTCCAACACCGAATCGAGCGCTTTTTTATTTATGAAATAAGAAAATTTACACTTTGTTCCGTATTCCCTCTCCCAAACCTGCGTTTTGCGCTCGCGGGTGAGCGCGCCCTTTCCGTCGGAAACCGAAATATCGGTCACGACAGACAAAAAACGTTCGTCAAGATAAGTAACGTTATAGCTTATCAATGCCGAATAGGGCAAAAAATCCTCGGGCGAGCCGTTATAGGCGTTTTCGGCTTCCTTTAACAGCTCGCTTTTGGCGTATTCGGCAAAGGAATTTATAAGTTTTTGGTAAAAGCCCTTTGCGAACACCGCAAGGCTTTCACGCGTATTTGCTTGTATTTCCGGGCATTTAAGGTTTATTTTGAGTAAAGGTTTGCCGTCTTTTGAAAGAAGTTCTTCCTTTATCTGCGTTTCGCCGAGCGAAAATTTGTTTTTCTTTGTAAACAGCATTATTCATCACCGTAAATATTCTATTCACGGTTTTGCGCGGTAATGCCGATTATCGCTTTTATCTCCAAAGCCGAAACGGTAGCCGCAAGCGGCACCGAGATAAACCCGAATTCCGCCTTTGCGCTTTTAAAAAGCAAAAACACTGCGCAGACCAGAATACCGCACATAGCACCCTTGAACCGCTTGATCGGCGGGTAATTGCTGATTTGAGAAAAGGCAACGCAGGCAGACAGCGGGCAGATTATTGCCGAAACCGCTTCTGCGTAAGACGGGGCAGAAAATTCGTAAAATTCAGCGTTGCCTATCGAAACGGCGGTTATATATGCCGCAAGCAGAGCGGTTATAAAAAACACGGGGGTTGCCGTATATATCGCGCTGTCGCCGTTATATGCCGCATACGCCGAGGCGAGAACGCAGGCAAGCACTATAATTATCCCCCGCGTGTTGCCCAAAGCACCCTGCGCGGATTGAAACACCGCCGAAAAGCGCAAAACGGCCGATGCGGCGCACAGCGGCAAAAGCAAAATTTTCGGCGTTTTTATTTTGGCGAAGAGCGGCAGATACAAAAGCGTTTGCATAATATAAATCAGGGCGCAAGCACCGCCGTATGCGAGCGAAACGGCAAGGTTTGCTATCGGAATAAGCGCACATATAAATATCATTTATTGCCTCCGAGCTCTTCCCTTCTGCCCAGCGTTCTTTTCGGCCAGCTGAAAATAAAATCCTGCATACCCTTTTTATCAAAGGGGCAAAGCGGTGTCATATACGGCACGCCGAAGCTGTTTTTTCCGCAAAGCATAAACAAAAGCAAAACCGCAGAAAAGCCTATGCCGTAGATGCCGAATATTTCGGCAAGCGCGAGAGCTATAAATCTTGCAAGCACAATAACGTACATATACGCGGGTGTGATAAAGGCGCAAACCGCAGAAAAGGCAACGGTTATAACCCCGACCGAAGAAACTATGCCCGCCTCGACCGCTGTGTTTCCCAAAATTATCGACCCAACTATACCCACGGCGTCGCCGACGGTGCGCGGCATACGCACGCCGACCTCGCGCAGGATTTCGAAAAGAAACAGCACGGCGACTATCTCCCAAAAAAACGAAAGCGGAATATCCTTGCGCGAATCTGCGATAATTCCCAAAAGCTCCTGCGGCATATCCGAATAGCTGTAAGAAACGGCGGCGCACAGCACAGCGGGCGCGAAGATTGCCGCGGCAAAGGCTATAATACGCAGACATCTTATAAAGGTTGCGTAATAGGGCGTGTGAAGATAATCGTCGGAGGCTTGAATGCTTTCGACAAAAACAAACGGAAGCGTAAGCACGAACGGGCTTCCGTCGACCAATATCGCGATACGCCCCGCCATAAGCTTCGAAGCCGCTTTATCGACCTTTTCGGTGCTTCCGCAGGTGGGCAAAAGCCAATCTCTGCTTCCCGAAAGAAGCATCGTTATATTCGCGCTGTCGGTTATTGCGCTTGCCTTTATATCTGCAAGCTTTTTTGAAATCAAATCCACAAGCCTGCTTTCGGCTCTGCCCGAAACGTAAGCCATTATTACTTTTGTTTCCGAAACGCCGCCTACTGTAAATCGCCTGAATTTCAGCTCGGGTATGCGGATATATTTCCGCAAAAGCGCCATATTCATTTCGGCATCCTCGACAAACCCCGCCTTCGGGCCGCGAACGGTAACGTCGCTCGAGGGCTCCTGAACGCTTCTTCCGTGTGTATATTGCGCGTTGGCAAGCGTGGCAAAAAATCCGTTTTCGCTTTCGGCAATAATAAGAACGTCGCCTTTTACGAGCGAGCTTGCCGCAGAATCGGGGTCTTTGGGCGCAACAAGCGACGGAGATTCGAGCAAGGCGCCGAAATTGCCGTCGAAGCTTTTAATGTCCGCAAGCATAAGCGGACGCAGCAGGCGCTCGGAAATAAAATCACGCGCGGTTATTCCTTTAATAAATATCAGCGCATACCTTGCCCCGAAGCAGCCGCCTTCACGGCATATAAGGTCCTCGCAATCGCACAAAAGGGCGGTAACGCTGTCGCGGAATATGGTATATTCGTTATTCATCGCTTTTCCTCTTCGGTTTTTAATATTTATTCCCCGAAAAGGTAATTTTTAAGCAAGAAAAACTATTGACATAATTCGAACGATATTATACAATATATTGGAATATTATTACGGAGGGACATTATGGCGAACGGAAAAAACAAAAAGAGAGGCAACGGTATTCTCGTGGCTTTTTTGTGTCTGCCGCTTGCCGTTATTCTTTGCTTCTCTATTTATTACTCCTCGCTTGACAGCGTAAGCAAAGTCACCCTGACCTCGCCCGACGCGAAGGTGACCGCCTTTGAAGCGCAGGAGGATATAGACTTTTTCGTGAATATGCTTAAAAATTCGCTCCCGATAAGCACTGCGATGCGCGACGTTTCGGGCGAAACTCCGGTTTACATAACGTTGTACCCCGGCGACTCCCCTCTCGAATATAAATTTTACCCCTCGCTTAACCTTTCGGGCTGTCTGCTTATCGACCCCGACGGCGACCTTTTTGTGCTTGAAACCGAAACGGCGAAGCAATTACTTTTAAAAAGCGAATTTGATTATCTCTATTCGTCCTACTTTCTTCCCAACCTTTCGGTGGTCAGCGGAGAAAACAAATACGAGGTACTGCCTATCGAATGCGAATGGGAATATTACAAGACCGACGGAAACGTTTATACATATTCTCCCGAAAAATTTGCCGAAGGCGATGAAACTTATATTATCCTGAAGGGGCTGGAAAACAAGCTTGAATTCACCCCCGACAAGGAAATACGCCCCTACCAGATGACCGATATTTCATATATCGCCGATAACGGAAGCGAATACACCATAAGCGATATTTCCCAGCTCGACCTTTCCTTCGATACAAAGCTTGCCGTTTCGTTCACCGTAAAATGGAACGGTGCGAACGGCGCGCAGGCATCGGGCGAGGCGAAATACAGGTTCAATATCATCTATGACGTTCCCGCGGTTATCGAGCTTAAGCAAAACGAATTCACGGTGGGCGACGTTATCGAAATAAACGCAACACATCTTAACGCAAGCGAAAGCTTTGGGTTGAACACCATTCTCGACATCCCCCGCATCGGCTTCGGTCTTACCGAGGAAAGCAAGGGCGTCGCACTTCTTCCCATAGGTCTTAACAATGCGGCGGGTGAATACTCGCTTGAAATCACCACCGGCGTGGGCAGTACTATCGAAAATATAACCGTTACCGAACGTGAAAGCGGCGATTGGAAGCCTATCGAGGTAACCGAGGAGCAATACACCTCGATGCTCTCTCCCGAAAAGATGGAAAACTTTAAAAAAGCAATCGCAACCGCAACGGTCACCCGACCTGAAACCGATTATTTTAACTACGCAACAGGCAGTTTCAATCTCCCCGTAGGAAATAAAACGCCCAACTACACCTTCGGTCAGTCGGTCAACCTCGGCACCACAAACGCAAGCGGCGATTCGGGCGAGCGTGTCTGCGAGGGCGTGGTATATATCGTCGAAGAAGGCACTTCAGTCCGTTCGGCACAAGCAGGTGAGGTTGTTTTCAGCGGTGTGCTTGCACCCACGGGCAACACGGTCATCGTTTACCACGGCTACGGTATTTACAGCTATTATTACCATTTGGAAAGCCTTAACGTTCAGGTCGGTTACACCCTTACCGACGGCGAAATTATAGGCAAAGCAGGAAACACGGGCTTTACCAACGGCAAAACCGCGCTTCATTACGCAATAAGCATCGACGGCGTGTTTGTCGACCCTATGTGGTTTTATAAATAATAAATACAAAAAGAGCAAGAGTGAAAATGAATTACTCTTGCTCTTATTTTATATTTCAAGCAAAACGCTTATTGCTGAAAGCACATATCCGCTTGCGGTTTCGGTGCGAAGAATACGCTTGCCCAGCCCCGCAAGCTTTATACCCTTTTCTTTTGCCGACGTCGTTTCCTTTTCGCTCAGTCCCCCTTCGGGCCCGATAAGAAAGCCTATCGTTTCGGGGGTGTCCTTTAACAGCTCGCGCACGGGGAGCGTGCCGTCACCCTCGTAGCAGACAAAGCCTATATCCTTGCTTGCTATTTCGTCTATTGCGGCTTGGTAGCCGATTATCCCGCGGATTTCGGGAATGATGCTTCTTCCGCATTGTGCGGCGGCGGATTCGCTTATCTTTTTCAAGCGTTCAAGCCGCTTTGAAAACGCTTTGGCATCGGGCCGTGCGACACAGCGTTCGCTCATTACCGCAACTATTTCGTATGCACCGAGCTCGACCGCCTTTTGCACAACGGTATCGAGCTTATCACCCTTCGGAAAGCATTGATAAACCGATACGCGAAACGGCATTTCGCTTTCCTGCTTTTCGGCTTCGCCCAAGGTTGCAAACAAACCGTCACGCGTTATTTCGTCGATAACCGCATTATAGGAATTACCGTGCATATCGCAGATATGCAAAGTATCGCCGACATTTTTGCGAAGCACGCGCAGAATATGGTTGGCATCGCTTCCGTCGATAAAAGCTCTGCCGTTTTGAATACGGTCGCTGCCGATATATATACGCGGTATAAAAGCCATAAAAAGACCTCTTTGCAAGATAGGTTATGAACAGATATATTATATAATAAATCGCAAAATAAGTCAATTCCCGATTTGTGTCGAACGAATGAAAAGCTAAAGTTTGCAAATACTATTGACATTCAGGGCGTTGGGTTGTAAAATAAGGGTGCAATCAATAACATTCTGCGGAGGTTACTATGGCAGATAATATGGAAAACGAAAACATCTTCACCCTTACCGACGAGGAAGGCAACGAAAGCCAGTTCGAGCTTTTCGGCGAGCTTACGCTTGACGACAATACATATCTCGCGCTTATTCCCCTTGAAGGCGACGAGGATGAATACGTTATTCTTAAGGTAGAAGTCGATGAAAACGGCGACGAGCTTCTCGTTACTATCGATGACGACGACGAATTCGACCGTGTTGCAGATGCGTTCGAAGATACCTTTATGGGCGAAATCGACCTCGACGGAACTGTCGAAGAATAAAATTTCTGCCTGCGGAGTTCGTGCATAGCCTTCGGGCTGTTCTCTGTGTAAAAACCCACAAGAAAGAAAGGGAGCTCATATTCCGCTGTGGTGAAGCAGGCCTCCCGTATATCTTCCCTTTTATGCGATTATATACGGACGTTGGAAGCACTAAAGCATCGGAGAGGGCACCCACCTGCACAAAGCAGGGTTTCATTCTCACGGGGGCACGGCTCGCGCGGGTGGCTAAAATTTTAAAAAAGTCAGAAGAATCGGTAAACCCGATTCTTTTCGATTTTGAGGCGTGTTATGAAAAAAATCTTCGAATATATCGATAACAACAAGGAAAAATTCCTCTCCTTTTGGGAGGATATATGCAATATGGAGGGCGTTGCCGAGGATAAGCCCGCTATGGACGCGATAACCGATAAAATTCAAGCCTTTGCCGACGGGTTGGGCATTTTTACCGAACGCGTATGCTTTGATAACTGCGGCGATTTTCTTATTGTCGATACCCGACACACCGCGGAAAACGGCGTTTGCTTTCTTGCCCATACCGATACCGTGCACAAAAAAGGCGCATTCGGTTACCCGCCCGTAAAAAGAAGCGGCGACAGGCTTATCGGTCCGGGGGTTATCGACTGCAAGGGCGGTATTGCTATCGCGTTGCTTGCGATGACTGCACTTATAAAGTCGGGGTACGAAAAAAACTGCCGTTTGCTTTTAACCACCGACGAAGAGGTTAGCAACCGCTTGGGCGGCGAGCGCGAAATGGAGGTTATAAAGGCGGCGACAAGCGGCTTTGAAGCGGCGTTTAACTGTGAGGTCGCGCGTGAGGGCGAAATCGTGGTCTCACGCAAGGGAATATTACGTTACCGCTTTGAAATAGAGGGTATTGCCGCACATTCGGGTATAGATTACTTCGGCGGTGCAAGCGCGGTGCGCGAAGCCGCAAACAAGATAATCGCGCTTGAAGCGTTCAGCGAGCAGAACGGCACTACATATAATTGCGGCACAATCGTCGGCGGAAAACTTGCCAACATTGTGCCCGACAGATGCGAATTTGTTGTTGACGTCCGCGTGCGCGATTCTGCCGCGATGAAGCAGGCGGAGGAAAAGCTTAAAGAAATTGCCGAAAAAACCTTTGTAAACGGCACAAAAACAAGGCTTTGCTTTATAAGCAAGCGCGAGCCGATGATAAGAAACGAAGATACCGAAAGGCTTTTTAATCACCTGAACGGCGTTTCGCAAAAATACGGTTTGGGCGAGCTCACGCCTATCGAAAGCGGAGGCGGAAGCGATTCGGCATATACCCAGCTTGCGGGCGTTCCGAGCGTATGCGCTGTCGGCGCAACGGGCGATTTTTGCCACACCACCCGCGAGTATGCGAACATTTCCTCGCTTACCTCGCGCGCAAAGCTTTTAACCGCGGCAATACTTGAATTATAATAAAAATAAAAATCCGAGCAATTCATACAAGCTCCGAAGAGCCCAATGAAGCGTTCGGATTTTTGTTTGCAGGTTATCAAATCGATGCCGCCGCAAATTTCAAAATACAAAAACGCGGTACCCATAACGGATGCCGCGTTTGTTTTTTAAAAAAATTGGTTTACATACTTGAGCTGTAATACTTTATAAACTGTAATACTCTATATGAATGCGCCTTTTTCTCATCAACTCAATAAAATCTTTGTAAACGCTTTTCTTGTTTTTTATCATTCTATGCAACCCTTTTTTGCCGCGGGTATAGTATATGCGTGCATCAAAGCTCACGCTGTTATCACACAAGGCAACCTTGGTTATATCGCTTAATGGTATGATTATTTCTTTTTTGTGTTGATAAATAAAAATTTTCCCATTCTTTATTTCAAACACAATGCTCGGAAATGTAATCGAATAGAAAAACAGAAACAACAGAATACCAATCACAAGTCCAAAGAGTAATATAATAAGCACTATATATTCTTCGGAATTTATAGCCGCCAAGCAGCAAATCGGAATTAATACGATAGCCATTATCAAAAAAATCAAAGACTGCACTTTTGAATTATAGGCGATTAATCTGTCTTGATTCATAATTCCACCTCTTTTTACCATTTTAACATATTTTAGCGTTTTTTGCAATACAGGCGAATAACGGCAACCAAACCGAGAGAAAATAGGTGTATAAAAAACAGTTTTGGAGGCAAAAAAATGTTCAAGCACGAAAAAATGCTTTTTCATCCCGTAGCGGTTGAAAAGCCCAACCCGCAATACGCGGCACTTTTGCAGGAGCAGTTGGGCGGCGGCAACGGCGAGCTTAAGGCGGCGCTTCAGTATATGTCGCAAAGCTTCCGCATAAAAGACCCCGAAATTAAGGACCTTTTTCTCGACATCGCGGCAGAGGAGCTCGGTCATTTAGAAATGGTTGCACAGACAATTAATTTGTTGAACGGCCACGACGTCGACGCGATGCAGGTACCGTCGGGCGAGATACAGACGCACGTTCAGCTCGGTCTTAACCCCGGACTTATAAACGCGTCGGGATATTCGTGGACGGGCGATTACGTTACCGTAACCGGCGATCTGTGCGCAGACCTGCTTTCGAACATCGCTTCGGAACAGCGCGCAAAGGTGGTATATGAGTACCTTTACCGGCAGATCGAGGACAAAAAGGTGCGCGAAACCATCGATTTTCTTCTTAACCGCGAGGAAGCGCACAACCAGATGTTCCGCGACGCCTTTAACAAGGTGCAAAACTCGGGCTCTAACTGCGATTTCGGCACCACCAAGGCGGCGAAAATGTATTTTTCCTTGTCCGACCCCGGCCCCAATGCTTTTGCCAACGGAGAAACCACTCCTCCCTCGTTTAATTAAATGGCTTCTGTTTTCGCCCCCGGAAAATCACGATTTTGAACTCAAAATCGTGCGCCTTAAACAAACGAGCTGTCGCATTTTTACTTTGCGACAGCTCATTTTTATTTTACCTATTGTTCCTTCCAGATAAAGCGGTGGTTTATCGATTCCCCGCCGTCGACAACAATATTCTGACCCGTGCAGAAGCTGTTTTTAACGGTTAAAAAGTATGCCCACTCGGCGATTTCCTCGGGTGTTGCCCATTTTTTCAGCGGAGTTTCGTTCATTATCTGTTCCCAAAGCTCTGGATCGTTTATCACACATTCGTTAAGCGCGGTAAGCACTCCGCCGGGGTCGAGACTGTTACAGGTCGCGCCGTAAGCAGCTACGCGCATAGCCGTATTTTTTGTGTATGCAATCACGCCGCCCTTGCTGGCGCAGTATTCGGGGAATTCAGACCCCGTGTGCGCGCTTGCAGAGCCGATATTGAGTATCGACTTGATTTTCTCCTGCACGCCGTATTTTTCGGTAATATGTATCAACGCCTTAAGGTTTGTATCTATATCCGCCTCGTTTTGCGTGCCTGCATTGTTTATAAGAACATTCACACCGTCTATCTCGGGCAGGACGTCATAATCTCTTATATCCTGCTTATAGTGTATATATTCGGGGTGGATTATGCCCGCTTCCTGTCTGTCTATGCCGAACACGGTGTGACCGTTTTTCAAAAACAGCTCGGCGATCGCCTTGCCTATCCCCTGCGACGTTCCGGTTATCAATATCTTCATTTTGCGTTCTCTCTTTCAATATATTCGAGATACTCCTTGCCTACCGAATCTCTTTTCCACCTTGTTACAATACGGTAGCCGAACGGAGAAAACACGATTTCCATTATAAGCTCCGCCACGGCACCCGTAAGCGCGCACATCGCGCATTGAAGCACCGTCCAATGGAAACCGTCCCAGAAAATCGGCGCGAAGCCGACAAAAACAATAATCGAGAAGATAAAATTATCCAAAAACTGCCCGATAAAGGTCGAAACGTAGGTCCTCATCGCAAACGCCGTTTTGCCGTCGGGATTCTTCTTGAACGCGCTGCCGATAATAAAATTAAGCATATTGTTTATAACCGCAGACGAGAGAAACGCAACCGTACTGCCGAGCAATATAAACCAAGTTCCGCCGAATATGTCGTTGAAAACGCTGTAATCGCCCGCGTTCGAGGGGATAATGCTCGCAACAAAGAAAATAAGGCAGGTAAGAAGGTTTATCAACGCGGCGAGCACCGATATTCTGTTCGACGCCCCCGGCCCGAAATGCTTGGTTACGATGTCCATACACATAAACGAAAGCCACGATATAAGTATGCCGCCGTCGAGCGCGATCCATTCGAGCTGAAGCAGGGTTTTGTTCGCAAGCAGATTCATACAAACAACGCTTACAACAAAAAGCGTCATCACCGTTGCGGGTATGCTGCGCAAAAGTATCGAGCTTTGCTTTATTTCCTTTTTAAACCACTTTTTTATTGCCGCCATATCGCTAACCATACATAAGCTTTCGCATTTTTTGCTATTATATCATAAAAAAATCGGAATTTCAATAAAGCCATACCGCAAAGATGTTGAAAAAATACTCCCCGTGTGTTACAATACGCAAAACGACCTAAAAATCTAAAGAGGAACAAAAATGATTGTTTTAATTGCAGGAGCTTCGCACAGCGGCAAGACCGCGCTTGCGCAAGGATTACTCGAAAGGTACAAATACCCGTATTTATCGATAGACCATTTGAAAATGGGCTTGATTCGAAGCGGTAATACAAACCTTACCCCTATGGATGACAATGAATTAACAGAATATTTATGGCCGATTGTTCGCGAAATAATTAAAACCGCCATAGAAAACGAGCAAAACCTTATTGTCGAGGGGTGTTATATCCCGTTTGATTGGGAAAAGCATTTTTCAAAAGAATATCTTGATAATATCAAATATTTTTGCCTTGTATTGAGCGAAAACTACATAAAAACTCACTTTGCGGACATAAAGAAATACGCAAGTATAATCGAAAACCGTCAAGACGACGAATGGTGCACTCTTGAGAGCGTGTTGGAGGACAACGCGCAGATACTCGAACTCGCGCAAAGGCACGGTGTTAATTATATACTTATTGACGATAAGTACGAAATTAATATTGAATTGTAAATATTCCAAATAAAAAGGACTATGTCAGCCATAGTCCTTTTTTGCATTTTACTTGTCGATACTCTTCATCGTGGGGAAGAGCAAAACGTCGCGGATTGCTTGGGAATCGGTAAGGAGCATACACATTCTGTCGATACCGTAGCCGATACCGCCTGTGGGGGGCATACCGATTTCGAGAGCGTTAAGGAAGTCTTCGTCGGTGGTGTTTGCTTCGGCATCGCCTGCGGCGAGCTGTGCTTCCTGATCCTTAAAGCGTTCGCGCTGATCGATCGGGTCGTTAAGCTCGGAGTATGCGTTTGCCATTTCCCAGCCGTTCATAAAGAACTCGAAGCGTTCAACGTAATCGGGGTTTTCGGGCTTGCGCTTGGTAAGAGGAGATATTTCGACAGGGTGATCCATTACGAACGTCGGCTGAACAAGATGTTCCTCGACAAATTCCTCGAAGAAGAGGTTAAGGATATCGCCCTTCTTGTGGCGTTCTTCGTATTCCACGCCCTTTTCCTTTGCGATTGCGCGGGCTTCATCAAGCGTATTGATCTCGTTAAAATCAACGCCCGAATACTTTTTAACAGCATCTACCATCGTAATACGCTCGAACGGCTTACCGAGGTCCATTTCCACGCCGTTATAAACGATTTTCGTAGTGCCGAGCACCTCGTTTGCAACGTGGCGGTACATATTTTCGGTAAGGTCCATCATACCGTGATAGTCGGTATATGCCTGATAAAGCTCCATAAGAGTAAATTCGGGGTTATGGCGGGTATCCAAGCCTTCGTTACGGAAAACTCTGCCGATTTCGTAAACGCGCTCCATACCGCCGACGATAAGACGCTTAAGGTAAAGCTCGAGCGAGATGCGGAGCTTAAAATCCTCATCGAGTGCGTTGAAGTGTGTTTCAAACGGTCTTGCCGCCGCGCCGCCCGCGTTCGAAACAAGCATAGGTGTTTCCACCTCTAAAAAGCCCTGTGCATCGAGGAAGCGGCGAATAGAGCTGATTATTTTCGAACGCTTGATAAAGGTATCCTTTACGTCGGCGTTCATAATAAGATCTACGTATCTTTGACGGTATCTTGTATCGGTATTGGTAAGACCGTGATATTTTTCGGGAAGTATCTGCAAGCTCTTGGAAAGCAGGGTGATTTCGGTTACGTGAATAGATATTTCGCCGGTTTTGGTGGTGAAAACACTACCCTTTACGCCGACAATATCGCCGATATCGAACTTTTTAAAGCCCTGATATTCCTCGACACCGATGCTGTCGCGCGCGACGTAGCACTGTATGGTGCCTTGGAGATCCTGAACGTTACAGAAGGAAGCCTTACCCATAACGCGCTTGGACATAAGTCTGCCCGCGATGCTTACTTCTTTGCCCTCGAGCTCGGAATAGTTTTCCTTTACGTCTGCGCTGTGGTAGGTAACGTCGTATTTTGTGATAACAAAGGGGTCCTTGCCCTCTGCCTGAAGATCGGAAAGCTTCTGACGGCGCACCGCCAAAAGGTCGCCGAGGTTAACTGCTTCCTGCGGGGCGTTGTTCTTGATTTCTTCGCTCATAATTTTAACTGCCTTTTTTATATTACTTGGAAATTTCGGTAATGGTGTATTTTACGATACCCATAGGGGTTTCTACGTTTACGCTGTCGCCCTTGCGCTGACCGATAAGCGCCTTGCCGAGAGGGCTATCGTCGCTGATAAGGCCCATAATGGGGTCTGCTTCTGCGGTGGAAACGATTTTATATTCGCATTCCTCATCCGCATCGATATTATGAACGGTAACCTTGTTACCTACGTTTACCTTATCTGTGCCGAGCTCGGAGTCGTCGAGTACGATTGCATTTTCGAGCGTAGCTTCCAAATTGGCGATCTTGCCTTCGATTTCCGCCTGCTCGTTTTTAGCTTCATCGTATTCGCTGTTTTCCGAAAGGTCGCCGTACGCTCTTGCCTTCTGGATAGCCTGAGCAACTTCCTTACGCTTTACCGTTTTAAGATGTTCGAGCTCCTGCTGAAGCTTTTTAAGTCCCTCGTGGGAAACGATAATCTGCTTTGCCATTGGTGTAAATCTCCTCTTTTATGTGTGAAATTATTATACTTTATTGTGTTTGCTTATTTTGTCGCATTAAGAATTTCTATTGCCTTTTGAAGCTGTATATCCTCTTCTTTCGGCATTTTAAAGAATCGGTTTTCCCATTCCTCGGGAAGCTCGATTTCATGATCGGGCTTTATACCGATTTTATCGTAGCTTATATTCGAAGGGGGATTGTAAAACGCGCTCGAAAGCTTTAAGGTACTGCCGTCGACAAGGACGCGCGTCGTTTGCATTGTACCCTTGCCGAAGGTTTTTGTGCCGATTATTTCGGCAAGCTCGTAATCGCGCAGTGCCGCGGTAAACAGCTCTGCCGCCGAAGCGGTGTTGCCGTTGCACAGCACCGTCATTTTGCCGGTTATACAGTTCGCATCGGAATTTTGCGTTTGGGTGTTGCCGTTTTTATCGACGATATTGATTATCGGTCCTTCGGGGAGCAATAAATCAAGCACGGCGCATATTTCGTTCAAATAACCGCCCGCATTGTTGCGCACGTCGAAGATAAAGCTTTCGCAGCCCTCGCTTTGCGCAAGCGCAAGCTTTTTTGTAAATTCCTCGGAAACCATTTCGTCGGAAAACGAAAGGATGCGAATATACGCGATATTATTTTCGAGCTTTTCGTAAAAAACGTTTTCGCTCGCAACCGCTTGACGGGTTATTTTAAATTCCTTGCGTTCATCGCCGCGAAGGACTGTAACGCTTACCTCCGTGCCCGCTTCGCCGCGCACAGAATCCAAAAGCTCGTAATAGGTTTCGTCGCTCGCTTCTATTCCCTCTGCCGCAACGATTATATCGCCCTTTTTAATGCCTGCCTTTTCGGCGGGCGAATCCGGAATAACGCCGAAGATGTAAACGCCTTCGGTATCGACGTCATAGGTAGCGTGAACCCCTATGCCGACAAAATCGCCGTCGGACGAATCGATAAGCGCGGCATATTCCTCTGCGGTAAGATATTGACCGTAATCGTCGGCAATACTTACGACAAGCGATTTATAAAGATTTTCCCAAAGCTCGCTTTTATCGTAATCGTGAACGTAATAGCCCTCGATCATCGCAATCATCTGCGCGAGCTTGGTATATTTTTCCTCCTCGTCGCCCGCAAGGCCGATAAAGTCTGCATATTCGCCCATATCGGCAGAATCGAGCCTTAACGAGTTCAGCTCCTTTTTATGCTTTATTTCCGAGTAGGAATACACCGAAACAAAGGTAACTATGCAGACAAGCAGCGAAATAATAACACAGGCGAAGGGGGTTATTCTTTTTTTGAACATTTATATCCTTCTTTAGTTTTTGTAGGTCTTTTTATCGTAATAGCCGTTGGGGAGATACTTGTTCGGGTCTGCGTACTGACCGCCTTGGGGATGGCTTTCGTTATTGTTTATAACGCCGAAATGCAGGTGATAACCCGTGGATCTGCCGGTCGTTCCGACATAAGCGATGACCTGACCCTTTTTAACGTTATCGCCCACCTTTACCTCGTAAACGGGACGCGAGCTTGATGTATTGTCACAATGCGCATAAAGCGAGGAAATACCGTTGCCGTGATAAATAATAACGCATTCACCGTAGCCGCCGTTATAGGACGCTCTTGTAACAACGCCGTCACGAACTGCAATTATGGGAGTCCCGCGCGAGCAGGCGATGTCGATGCCCTTGTGGAATTCGGTGGTGGGTTTACCGAACGGGTCGCCGCGCCAGCCGTATTGGCTGGTTACGCGATAAGATGAGGTTTGAACGGGCCAGCTGAACACAGACGTATCGTTATACATCTTTTTGCGTTCTTCTTCAAGTTTGGCTATTTTGGATTTTATTTCCTTTATTTCTACGTTCTTTTCGCTTAACTGCGACGAAAGCTCTTCGGAATTAAGGTTAAGCTCCTCGGCTATCGTTTGGAATTCGGTTATCTTTTGCTCTCTTTCGAGCTTCGAGCGGTTAAGCTCGGTAAGATGGTCGTCATATTTCGATTGAGCTTCGGAAAGCTCGGCATCCAAAGCCTCGAGCTCGGACATAGATACCTCTATCTCCTTTATAAGCTCGTTCGCCGCGTTCATTATATCGTTAAAATGGTCGCGCTTTGTAAGATAATCGGAAATACTTTCGGCAGAAAACAGCAGTTCGAAGGAATTGACGTTGCTGTTTTCGTATATGAACTGCATCAGCTTTTTATACATTGATGTACGGTATTCGTAATCCTCCTGCACTATCGCCATTTCGGTAATAACCTCGGCGCGCTTTGCATCGTAGGATTCCATTATTGCCGTATATTTGATTATATCGATATCGAGTGATTCTATTTCTACCCAATATTGCGCCAAAAGCTCTGCTGTTTGACCCGATTGATTTTCGATAGAGGAAATGTTTTTGGATATTTCGGCAAGCTCGGCTTGAAGCTTTTCGAGCTCGCTTTTATATTCATTTATTTCTTTTTCAACGTCGAAAATAGTTCTTGCCTCGACCGATTCGTTATACGGCACCGAAAAGGCGGTTACCGCAAACACCATCATCAGCGAAAGCAGGAAGCTCAATGCTCTTTTTATCGATTTAGACATTAAAATTCTGCTCCTTTAAAATTACGCCTTAAGATACTTCTTGAGCGATATGCTGGAGGAAACGATACCCGCGAAAAGTCCTATTGCAAGGAAGCCGACGGCAACAACAAGCGCGTATTCTTCCCAGAAGGGCGCGGAAATAATACCGCTTGCGCCCGAGGTGCCGGTTGCCGAGGAAATAATATCCTTAAGCAGGTAATCGTAAAGATAAAATTCTATACCGAACGAGATCGCCGCCGAAAGGACGCCGATAATAACGCCCTCTACAAGGAACGGCATACGTATAAACGCCTTGGTTGCGCCGCAAAGACGCATAAACTTAATTTCGTTTCTGCGCGCGAATACGCCGAGCTTAATTGTGTTCATAATTACGAACAGCGAAATAAGAAGGAATATCGCCATTAACCAAAGTCCCGCAATATAAAGAGTGTTTTTAATACTCATTACGTTGCCGTAAAGCTCGATATGGTCCTTGATATCCTCGGTGCTTACGGCATCGTATTCTTCGCCGTTTGCATCGGAAAGGGTGATCGAGTCGATTTGGTTTTTAACCCTTGTAACTGCATCGAAATCCGAAAGGTTAACAAAGGTTATGCGGTAACTGCCGCGAAGGGGGTTATCGTGCGAGGAGCTTGTAATGCCGAGGTGGGTGCCTTCATCGTGGTCATCCTCGTGCTCGTCCTCGAACGCTTCGACCCAAGCTTCGCCCTTATACATTTCCTTGAAAATTTCGTAATGCTCGTCGGGCGAGATATATTTAAAGCTTTCGCTCTTCGGAACGGGGGTTTCGTCGCTTTGCGTCCATTCCGATTTGTTCCATTCCACTATCGGCGATTCATCGCATATAACGGCAAGCTTTTCGCCGATTGCGATAATTTCGGATTCGCCGTAATCCTTGTCCATCATAATCTCGATAACGTTTAAATTATCGATAGCGTTGAAGTTACGGTCGATAGTATCGATAGTAAGGTAAAACGTACCCACAAGTATCATACACGCGATAAGAACGAGGAGCGACGCGGTGGTCATAACGCTGTTACGGAAAATACCCTTGAAGCCCTGACCTATGTTATAAAGTATTACGCTTAGCTTCATTCCAAAAAGTCGCCTCCGATCTTATCGGATACGACAGCGCCGTTTTCGATCCGAATTACTCTTTTTTTGTACTGCTGAATAATATTCATATCGTGGGTAACGACGATTACCGTTTTGCCAAGCTTGTTGATCTTAACAAGAAGTTCCATAATGCCTTCGGTAAGTTCAACGTCGACGTTGCCGGTAGGCTCGTCCGCGATAATCGTATCGGGGTTGTTAACGAGAGCGCGCGCAAAGGCAACACGCTGCTTTTCGCCGCCCGAAAGCTGGTCGGGGAAGGAATCGCTTTTATGGCCCAAGCCCACGACGTCCAAAAAGAAGGGGACGCGTTTTTTGATAAGCGAAGGCTTTGCACCGACGACTCGCATCGCGAAGGCGACGTTTTCGTAAACCGTCATTTTATCGAACAGCTTGAAATCCTGAAAAACGACGCCCATTGTACGGCGGAGCTTAGGTATCTTGCCCGAGCGTATTTTTTCGAGGTGGAATCCGTTTACCTCAAGCCTGCCCGAAGAAATGCGTTCTTCGCAGATAAGCAGCTTTGTGAGCGTGGTCTTACCTGCGCCCGAATGACCGACGAGGAACACGAATTCACCGTCGTCGATCTGCAACGAAACGTTATTCAGCGCGGCGTTGCCGTTGCTGTATTCCATTGAAACGTTTTCAAATTTTATCATTTTATAACACCGAATTAATAAATAGAGGGTTTGCTGATAAGGTATTTCTTAACCATAAGAGCTACCTTGAACGTGATAGCGTGTTCAAATTCGCGCAGGTCAAGACCTGTGAGCTTTTTGATCTTTTCAAGACGATATACGAGCGTGTTTCTGTGAACGAACAGCTTTCTCGAGGTTTCGGAAACGTTTAGGTTGTTATCGAAGAAGGCGTGGATCGTCTGAAGAGTTTCTCTATCCAAGCTTTCGAGCGAGCCGCGCTTGAATACCTCCTGCAGGAACATTTCGCAAAGGGTGGTGGGAAGCTGATAGATAAGTCTGCCGATACCCAAGCTTTCGTAATTGATAACGTTCTTTTCGGTGTCGAACACCTTGCCTACCTCGAGCGCAACCTGTGCGTCCTTATAAGAGCGCGCAAGCTCCTTTACGTTGGTAACGATAGAGCCGATACCGATATGCACCTTAAGATAGAACTCCGCCTGAACGGTATCTACAATGCTTCTTGCGATAAGTTCGAGCGCTCTCGGGTCGGTAGCCGATTTAAGCTCCTTAACGAGAACGATATCCGATTCGCCCACGTTGATAACGTAATCGTGCGCTTTATCGGGGAACATATTCTGGATAACGTCGTAGGGGATAATTTCGCCCGCATTCATAAAGCGGATAAGAATAACGACGCGATTTACCTCGCTGTCGAAGCGAAGCTCCTTCGATTTGATATAAATATCGCCGGGAAGAATGTTATCGAGAATGATATTTTTGATAAAGTTGGTTTTATCGTACTTTTCGTCGTAAAGCGTTTTGATATTCGAAAAGGAAACCGAAAGAAGCGCGGAAATGCTCTTTGCGGTATCGTCACCGCCCTCTACGAATACGATATATTCGATCCTTGCGTGAGAGCCTATGGGACGGTATGTGTAATCGCCGATAACGAGAGTTTCGTAGCTGTAAGAAAGCTCGTCGAGAATATCCTTGTGCACACTGCCGATCTTCGAAAGCTGACTGCAGGCGATAACCACGCCCTTATCGTCGATAATACCGATTTCGCGGTCAACCGCCTCTCGCATCTGATAAATCAAACCCTGAAACAACTTGTTGCTCATTTTGCATCTCCTTTTATTATTGTAACAATATTATAACAAAACTTATACACCGTAATTTTATCGCAAATTTTGCATAAATGCAAGTGTTTTTACAAAAATACAACAAAGAAAAACACGGAAATTTGTGTAAATTGCCGCTTTTTTCGTTATATGTGGCATTCTGCACAAAATTTATTAACAGTTTATGAACAAAAACCGACTCTTCTGCATTTTTCGTTTAAAAATCCTTGACAAGCGGGAGAAAGTGATATATTATTAAGTTATCAAGTAAATATACATACAAGGAGAACCGCTATGAATCAGAATTACAATCAGGCACCCAACAACCAGCCCGCTCCCAAGGCAAAGGGACTCGACGCAATCGTTAACATCGTAATCAAGATGCTTCCCATTCTCATTCTCGTTTTCGCAGGCATCGGCGCAACAAGCCTTCTTTATTACTTCATCGTAGGCGTTGTAAACTCCTTTGGCTATTACGGCAGTTTCGGCTCCTTTATTTCGGGCATCGCAAACGGCCTTTCCTCTGTTGCAAAATACTGCTTCTACGCAGCTGTAACCGCAGGCATTTACAAACTTATAAAGAAATAAGCAACAACTTCCCCGAGCAAACGCTCGGGGATTTTTTTATTGACATTCGGCATTCGGTGTGTTATAATACATTTAACACAAAGGTTAAATGTAAAAGGACGTGATATATATGGCGTTGCAAAGCACCCTAAAGGCGCTTGCCGACCCGATACGCAGGGAAATACTGAATATGCTTAAATCGGGAAGTATGCAAGCGGGCGAGATCGCCGAACGCTTTGATATTTCGTTTGCCGCAATATCGCGTCATCTTTCGGTTTTAAAGGAAGCCGACCTTATACGCGACAAACGCGAGGGGAAATATATAATTTACGAGCTGAACGCCTCGGTTTTAGAAGAAATTTTGCTTTGGATTGCAGAAATAAAGGGTGAAAACAATGATAAAAATTAACAAAATCAAGCTTATTATCGCCTCCCTGCTAACCTTATGCCCGATTATTGCGGGGGTTGTTTTATGGGACAGACTTCCCGAAAGATTGCCGACACATTGGGGGTTAAACGGCGAAGCCGACGGTTTTTCGGGCAAGACCTTTGCCGTTATCGCCTTGCCGCTTATTATGCTTGCTCTTTTATGGGTTTGCGTATTTTTCACCACGAAAGATGCAAAAAACAAAGAGCAAAACCCAAAAGTGTTCGGAATGGTAATTTGGATAGTTCCGATAATGTCTATGTTCGTTTCGGGGATGATGTATTCACACGCGCTTGATAACGCCGTGACTATCCCGAATTTAACCTTTGTGCTTTTCGGTGTGCTTTTTATAGTATTCGGCAACTATATGCCTAAATGCAAGCCGAACAGAACGATAGGCGTTCGAATTAAATGGACGCTTGAAAGCGAGGAAAATTGGACCCGCACCCACCGTTTTGCGGGAATAGTGTGGTTTGTAGGCGGAATGGCGGCTATTCCCTGCGCCCTTCTTCCTGCCCAAATCGCCGTGTACGCATTTCTGCCAATTCTCTGCGTCGTCGGCTTTGCACCGATAGTTTATTCTTATATGTTGCATAAAAAGGGTATATAACGCAAAAAAGGAACTGCGCAAAACAGTTCCTTTTTTCGGTTAATTCAATATAAATATTCCCAAATTCAAATAGCCTGCAAAAGCAACCCAAACAAGGTACGGAATAAGCAGGTATGCCGCAATTTTATCGATTTTTGCAAACCGTTGCTTGGTAAGATAAATTAAAAGCCAGAGTGCAACGAGCCAAACGAAGGCAAACAGATACTCGCCGAGGTTAAAAAATATTATCGACCAGAAAAAATTGAACACGAGCTGAATCGCATAAGCAGTTAACGCCGACTTTCGTTTTTCGAAGCTATATACCGACACCCAAATGCGATAGGAAGCGATACCCATAAGTGTATAAAGCAGCGTCCACACAACGGGGAACAGCCACGCGGGCGGAGAAAGCGGCGGCTTGTTGAGCGCATCGAAGCTTTCCATAGCGTCGTTTGTCAGCAAAGCGGCAAGACCGCCCACCGCCAGCGGTATTGCTATTGCGGCAAGCAGCGTTTTCCATTGTATTTTCATAAAAAATCACCCCGAAGCATTCTATGCGTCTTCGGGGTGATTTATACTTTTAGGAATGTTTTTAACCGTTATTTAACCGTTAAGCACCGCGTCGAGATTCCATTCGGCAAGGATATAAATAACGTAATCGGGAGCTTCGCTTTGGATGCGTGCCTTATTCCAGGTGTAATCCCACATACCGAGATAGTGGGTGCTGCTCGTACGCTCTGCAAGGATATCGTACATTTGAGTGGAATAGGAATCGCGCATTACCATACACTTGGGAAGATTCGAATTGCCGGTATTGATCATCTTTTCGTAGGTGACCATATCGCTGTAAGTGAGCTGGTTTTTCGAAACGTAGCGCTGAACAGAGGTGACCGCCGCGGGAACGCTTTCCTTAAAGGTACGGTAATAGGTATATTCCTTTATCTTTACCTGCGACATCTGGAGATAATATGTCATATCGCCGCTTGCGCGGTATGCTTCGTTCCAATCGAATTCATCGAAGCTTCTCGGTGCGGCTTCGGGGAACTTTTCGGAAATATGGTTAAACAGCTCGGTATATGCGACAAACGCGCCGTAATCCGACCAATGGCTGTCGAGCTTATAATAAAGCGGAAGCTCGTCGTTTTTATGCTCGGCAAACGCGCCCTTAAGGTCGATAACCGTTGCGCCGCCCGCCTTTAGCTGTTCGACGATAAGGTCGTACTTCGTGTCGCCGCTTGCCTGCTTATACTGCGAGGGAACAAGCTCGGGGTAAACGCTCATCGAGGAGGGAACGAGAAGATAAACTATTTCGGCTTCGGGGTTTACCTCGCGAAGCGCCTTTATTCTGTTTTGCGTGCGTATTTTAAGGTTGTCGAGATGGAGCTTTTTGGGGAGATTTTCGCCCTTGAAATCGGGAAGCATCTTTTGGAAGAAGAACTGAAAATCGCCGCCCGTGACAACCGGCCACATATCTGCGCTCGGGGTTACCGGCTTTATGCGGTATTCGATAGCTTCGCCGACAGGCTCACCGTCGACCGTTTGGGAAAGTTTTACGTCGACCGTAGAGCCGCTGCACTTCAAGCGTATGGAATACCAGCCCTTATAGGACTTCGAGCTTACCGTTTCGCCGTTCGCTTCGCCGGTAACGGTTGCACCCTCGGCGCATCTGCCCACTATTGCAAAATAGGGCTTTTCGGAAAAGCTTGCGGCTTCGATGTTAATACCGCCCTCTGTGTATTCGGTGGGAAGCTTGGCGGTTTTGTTTTCTTCGGGCTTGGAGCTTTCGTCGGGCTTGCTCTCTTCCTTGCTTTCGTCCTTGCTTTCCGCTTTGCTTTCTTCGCTGTCGGACTTGCTTTCGCTGTCGCTTACAAAGGTATTAACCGAGCTTTCGGCGACGCTAAACTCTTTCTCGCTTTCGTTTTCGCAAGCGGCAAGAAAAACGCTGAGCAGAAGCAAAAGTGCGGTGATAAACGTTAATGCTTTTTTCATAATATCCTCCAAAAATAATTATTTCAGATTACCTAAATGCCCTGTGGTAATAATGTTTTCGGTGTTAAAAACAATCAATACCGCGTCGGCTTCGTAGCCTTCGGCAAAAGCCGATACAAAGGTGTTTGTGGCAAGATTTACCGCAACGATATCGAATTCGCGCGCAAGGAAGGGTATAAGGCAATTCGCGAAGGAATCCTTTGCGATAAGCAGAGTGTCGCGCTCCTCGCCCTTCTTTTTTATCGTTGTGATATCGTGCGTGCCGTCTAAAAAGACCGAATATTTATCGCTTTTTTGAAGATAATCGCGGTTGTAAAAGCCGTTCATCTCTTCTCCGTCGGCGGTCATAACGTATTCGTCATCGTCGGGAAGATGCCATATTTCAAGCGTGTCCTTCGTATAGAACGGGAAATTCGCTCTGCCCGCGGTGGTGCCCGAAAAGTCTTGTATTGTTTCAATTTCAAAGCTTTCGCGCGGGATAATCTTCTCTTCCCTGCCCAACTGCTTCATTATTTCGCAATAGGTGTAATATGCGCCGTTGGTCGTCCAATGGTGGTCGGTGCGGTAATATACGTACTCGCCCGATTCGTATTTGGGGCGCAGAAGCGAAAGAGTATCGATATAACCCGTTTTGCTTCCCAGCGTGCCGTTCATAAGTTCGAAGGGCTTATCGCCGTCGGGACGGTCGTATGGGAATACCGAATCGGCAATATCCACCGTGCGCGGCGGAAGCACCGTCACAAGCGGAACATTAAGGCTTTCGCCCAATTTATCGACCGATTTAAGCTGTGCTTCAAGCGAATCGAGATAAATACGGTCGGTATCCTCGGTAATGTGTATGCGCGACTGATAGGCGTTGAAATCCTTTACGGCAAGCTGGTCCTTGCTGTAAAGCACGCCGTTGTTTTCGCCCTTTAAAAACAAAAGCTCGCTTCCGCTTTTAAGTCTTACGAAAATATCACGCAAAGGAAACTGGTCGGCGTAATAAACGTTTATCGCCTTTGAAAACCCACCCGAGAAAAATGAATCGGCGGAAAGCTCGGGAATTTGCTCCAGATTGCGGTTTTCCTGTTCCGAAAAGCTTTTATCGGGTATTATCCAGAAGGAAACGGCAAGCACGCCGACGACCACGCAAAACAGTATGACCGTTAAAAGTTCGGAGCGTTTATGCATTATCCGTTACCTCCTTAGAATATGTAATAAAGGAAGGGCGAGAAGGTGTTATCGACCATATACGCCACACACAAAAGGAACAGCGCGCAAAGCAATATCGGCTTTGCCGCGTAAAGCTTCGGGAAACGTGCAAACAGTTTTTCGAAAAGCGTTTTCGGAAGCGGTGTGCAGCCCAACGCGCAGACCGCAATAAAGGGAAGCAGGCGAAGCAAGGTATAAAGCGTTCCGTTTGCGAGAAGCGGTGTGCCGATACCTACAAGCTGTTTTGCCGATTCGGCAATAACCGCAAGGTCGCTGTGGAAGAATATCATCCAACCGAATCCGACGATAAGAAGCGAATAGATATGACCGAGCGGCGGAAGCTTTTTAAGCAGCTTACCCAGAAACGCCTTTTCGATAACGAGGAACACCCAGAAATAGACGCCCCAAAGGATATAGTTCCAATCCGCGCCGTGCCAAAAGCCGGTCAAAAACCAAACCGTTGCAAGGTTTAAAAACCCTCGTAGCTTGCCGACACGGTTACCGCCCAAGGGAATATAGATATATTCCCGAAACCAAGTGGAGAGCGTGATATGCCATCTGCGCCAAAAATCGGTAATGCTTTTCGCGATATAGGGGTAATTGAAGTTTTCGACAAATTCAAAGCCGAGCATTCTGCCCAAGCCTATCGCCATATCCGAATAGCCCGAAAAATCGAAATATATGTGGAAGGTATAGCATATCATTATCAGCCAGGTCCCGAGCACGGTCGGCTCGAATTCGGCGGAGCGTTCAAGCATTTCGGCTATCGCAGCGGCAGAATCGCCGAGTATAAGCTTTTTGGCAAGACCGGTTACAAATCGGCTTACGCCCAAGGCGAATTTCGAAACCGTTTCCTTGCGGCTTTCGAGCTGGTCGCAAACGTCCTTGTATCTTACTATCGGACCTGCGATAAGCTGGGGGAACAGGGTTACGTAGGTACCGAAGGGGACGAATTTTTTTGCCAAAGGCACTTCGCCACGGTAAAGGTCGATAGAATAGGACATTATCTGGAAGGTATAGAAGGATATGCCCACGGGGAGCGTAAGCCCTTCTATCGGCGTAAATCCGATATTGTTCGCAAAGAAGTTATAATATTTGAAGAACAGCAAAAACGAAAGGTTGCCGATAAGCGACACCGTAAGGAACAGCTTTGCAAGCCTTTTGTTTTTTTCGCGGTATTTTTCGATAAAAAAGCCGAAGATATAGGCAATAAGTATCGAAACTATCATCAACGCTATATATTTCGGCTCGCCCCAGCCGTAAAAGGCAAGCGAAACGACAAACAGCACAAGGTTGCGCCATTTAAGCGGAGAAACGTAATAGACCGCGAGCGTCACCGCAAGATATGCGAAAATGAATATGAGCGATGAAAATACCATATACTTCCCCTTTCTGTCAATTACGTTAAGTATAACACACAAAATCGCAAAAGAAAAGACATTTTTTTGATTATAACGGACAAATATTATAGATTTTTAAACGTTTGTAATTTTATTCGATTATCGAAAACAGTCATTGACATAGAAGAAAAAATCGGGTATTATATTTTCGTAATAATGTATTAATACGAAAGGAACAACGAAATGAAACGCTTTGTTTTAATTCTTTTATCGCTCCTGCTCGCGTTCTCGCTTTGCGCTTGCGGAAACGACACCGAAAGCAGCTCGAAAAGCGAAGGCGAAAGCGAAAAGCAGGCAGTTAATCTTGACTTAAAGGCAGAGGCAGACGCAATTATTGCCAAATATTCGCTTTCGGGCGGAAGATTTTATTCTTCGGGATCGACGGTTGCGGGCGAATATCTGGACGAAGACCTTATCCGCTCCTACTACGGCGACGCGGCGGCTATGCCCAATTTCGGCGAGGTTGAGGCTTACGCGGTATATATCGACGAATCCAAACCGATAAAGCCCTGCGAGTTCGGCATTTTTAAAATGAAGGACGGCGCAAATACAGAGGAATTTATGCTCTTTCTTAAGGCGAGAATAGACCTTAAAATTCAGAACGCAAAGGCTTATCCTTCGATGGACACCGAACCCTTAAAGACCGCCGTATTCACCGAAAAGGACGGATATATATGGTATGCCGTGGTTAAGGGCGGAAACGACGAAATAGATAAAACACTTAAGGGGAAATTTGAATAATGGTAAAGCACATAGTTATGTTTAAATTCCTGCCCGAAGCGGAAGGCAGGACCAAGCAGGAAAACGCGCTTATCGCGGCGCAGATGTTAAACGACCTTCAGGGCAAGGTACCCACGCTTTTGAATTCCGAGGTGCGCTTGAATTCCGCAAAGGCGGACCAAAGCAATTACGACCTTATCCTTATTTCGGAATTCGAAAGCTTTGAAGCATTGAACGAATATATCGTTCACCCTCTCCACAAGGCGGTCGGCGAATTTATGAAGGGCGTGCGCGAAAGCAGAAGCTGTGTCGATTATGAATACTGATGCAATTTGCGAAACCTGCGAATTCGCGCGCATAGACGAGGAAACCGGCGATCTTATCTGCGACGCTATGCTCGACGAGGACGATATGGTCGATTTTATTTCCCGCGGGAACGGCAGATGTAAATATTATCGGTTTTACGACGAGTACAAGCTCGTTCAAAAACAGAATTAAGAGGAACTGTTATGAAAAGAACGTTAAGTATTATACTTGCCTTAATGCTGATTTCGGCTCTTTTTGCGGCTTACGGAACGGCTAACGCCGCAGACGAAAAAACGGTTATAACCTTTACCAACCCCGTTATTACCGCAGACGTAGGCGAAACGGTTGATCTCGGCAATTATCTCGTTAAATTCGAAGGCGACAGCGAAGCGGCTGAGGTTGAATGGTACAGTACCGCCGACGGCACGAAATTAACCGGCGTTCAGGCGACCGAAAAGGGCACAGAACGCTACACCGCAAAAAGCGGCGACAAGGAAATGACGGTTTATTTCGTTTCCAAGGAAAAGGAAGAAACCGAATATATTCTTTTCGAAGCCGATTTTTCGAAATACACAAGCATTCAGGAGCTTAAGAACGATGGCTTTGTAACCAACGTTGCGGACAGCTTTTTCGAATTTACCGACGGATGCCTTGTTATGGGCGCGACAAGCAACGATTACGTCCGTCTTATACTTCCCGAATGGCTTGGCGATTTCGGCGATTATTCGATAAGCACCGAAATTAAAATGCTTGAAACGGCAAACACTTCGCGCTGGTTTGGGCTTGTTTACCGTATTCAGAACGAAAACAAAAACCACTACCCCTATTACCATATGTGTGTGCGCGAGGATACCACCGCGGCAAGCGGCATTGAATTTGCCGAACGCACTACCGCGAACGCTTGGAACGTTGCTAGCACCGCAAGCGGCGATATAAAATCGTTGAAAAGCGAATTTAACACGCTTAATGTAAAGGCGTTTGAAAACAATATTCAGTATAACATAAACGGTGTCGAGGAAATGTTTGTAACCGATGCTGTTATCGGCGTTAAAGCACCCGAATACAAAAAAGGCACCGTGGGTATCACGATGAACTGCGGCAGAGTTGCGGTAAAAAACATAAAAATCGCAGTTCAGCAGAACGTTCCCGAAAGACCCAAAAAGACGCTTAATCTTATTAACAACAGCCACGAGAAAAACAACCTTATTAACCCTATCGCAAACGTTGAATTGCTCGATTCGGCAAAGGCGCTCGACGCGATCTCGGCAGAGGGTGCGGGGTCGGTTATGATCAAAGTAAGCGAATTAGACGATATTGTTGCGATAGTCAAAAAATGCGTCGAGGCACAGGTGCTTCCCACCTTCCTGCTCGAAACGCAGGACGACGTTAAAAAGGTAAACAGCGCGATGAACAGCGCAGGGCTTAAAGACGCAAACGCGATTTCGAAGGACGCAAAGCTTCTTAAAAACATCCGCACGAACAAGCCTCTTGTCCGCACGGGACTTATAGTAGATATTCCCGAGGGCGAATTCAATTCGGATATTGCGGACGTATTAAGGCGCGAAATACGCAATTCCCCCGCAACCTTCTGTGTAATCGAAAGCAAGGACGCAAGCTATGCCGTTGTCGACGAGCTTCAGGAGCTTGCGGTGGCGGTTTGGGTAAGCGTGGAAGCCGCTCCCGACGATGAATATTTCACTATCGAGGCTTTGCGCGCAGTCACCTCGGGTGCAAACGGCATTATCAGCAAGAGCGCAAGCAAGCTTACTTCGGTTATTAACGAAAACCTCGAAAAGAACGCTATGACACGCACCCCCGTTATGATAGGTCACCGCGGCAACCCCAGCCAAGCACCCGAAAACAGCTTAAGCGGCTTTATAAAAGCTTACGAAAACGGCGCGGACGTGTTTGAGGTAGACGTCGAGATAACCAAAGACGGCGAAATTGTTATTATGCACGATAACACCTTAAACCGCACCACCAATTATACCGGCAAGCTTACCGTTAACCAGATGACGCTCGAGGAGATAAAGCAATACAACCTTAAAGCGTTGAACGGAAGCGTTTCGGACGAAAAGGTACCCACCCTGCGCGAGGTGTTCGAGGAATTCAAGGATAAGGATTGCAAGATATTCGTTGAATTCAAGGGCAGCAACGCAAACAACATAAAAACCACCTGCGACCTTATTAAGGAATACGGTATGGAGGACAAGGTGGACGTTATATCGTTCAGCAACAGCTTCCTTACCAATACCCAAAGCAATATCCCCGGTATGTCAACGGGTTATCTCCATTCTCCGTCGGGCAATTCCTCGACCGCCGAGGACGCGCTTGACGCGCTCTATCCCTCACTCGTAGCGTCGCAAAACTACAAGAGCAGTATTAACCCCGCAAGCGGCGTTATCAGCGCATATTACACTCAGGCGGTTGCCGACAGAGGTATTACCGTATGGCCTTGGACCTACGTTGCTTCGAGCAACAACGGCGCGTTCCTTTCGGGCTGCGACGGCGTTACCACCGACGATATGCAATGGGTCACCAAAATGGCGAAATACCTTACCGCTTCGGACGTTTCGGTGATTCTCGGCGACAACGCCGACGCCGACGTTAAGGTTATTACCTACGGCGGCAAGGAAACGGTTGTTGCGGGTGACGAGCTTATTGTAAAGGTGCTTTCGGGCGGCGATTGCATAAGCATCGAAAACGGCGTTATCAAGGGCAAAAAAGAAGGCAACGCAACCGTTATGTACGGTTATAAGACAAAAACCACCGCAAAGACCGAATATATTATCTACACCCAGCCCGTAACCGTCACCGTCGGCAACGCGGTTGATGAAACTCCCAATGCAAGCGACGGACTCGGCAAGGGCGACGCGCTCGTTATTGCAATTTCTGCGGTTATCGCACTTATCGCAGTCGGCGCGGCTGTATTCTTTACAAGAAAGAAAAAGTAATTGAACAATAAAAAATCCACTCGCTTCAAGCGGGTGGATTTTTATTAGGCATCACGAATTATCAAACGTTTATTGCAGTAAATTGTTATTAATGGTTATCAAGGACCGAAATCATAATAATCATACCCGCATTCCTCGTTCGAAATGCAGTCATCTCTCAACCAAGTATAGCAAGCCGCAAGCTCGTTTTCTTCAAGATACTTTCTTAATGGCTCTATTGCAATGTACGGAATATATCCCGCAGTAGTCGTTGCAATCGCTTCATCGTCCATAAAGGAATTCACTTCGGTGTTTTCAACGTATCCGAAAGCTTCAAGAATCTCGCACAGCTCTTCTTTGGCAAGCTTGTTTTTTGCTTCTTTATAGAACGAAAAAGCCATATATACGTATTTATCCTCGGGTATAACCGTATCACTGCGGAAATAATCGGAGTATGCATACATATTGTGAAGCAGTCCCGCAAGGCCAAAGAAATCCGGATAGGGTATGTTTTCGTCCATATCAAGAGTTATGTTATCGCAGGTTTCGCAATAAATTACGTTGTTAATATCAAATTCGGGGATTTCAAAATTCAGGACTATATCGGCGCGTTTGCTTTCTTCTTCCGAACTGTCTTCTGCAACAGAGCTTTCGGCAACAGAGCTTTCAACCACAGAGCTTTCGGCTATACTCGACGAAATATCCGGTGCTTCTTGTCCGTTGCAGGAAGCAAGCAAAGCAACCGCAAAGGCAAGTATCAAAACCGATGTAATTATTCTTTTCATAGTATTTCCCTTTCTTATATCTTTTTCGGAAAAAACAAAATAACCCATTGGAAACACCCCCTTGCGTATATTCCGTTTTTATTATAACTGATTCACAGCACAATTTCAATAGGATAGGATATATAATGCGTTGGATTTGCGAAAATGCATACAAAAAGGAACGCTGTTACACGTTCCTTTTACTTGTTTATTTATTCGCCGTATTTTTCCTCGATAGCCAAGCGTGCGCAAACGGTTAAAAGGTCTGCGGCAACGGCAAGCTCATCGCAGGAGGGGAAGGTGGGGGCGATTCTTAATTTGCTGTCCTCGGGGTCGATACCGTAGGGGAACATCGCGCCCGCGGAGGTGATTATAAGACCGGCTTCCTTACAAAGCTCAACGGTGCGCTTTGCGGTGCCGTTGGGGAGCGAAAGGCAGAAGAAGTAACCGCCGTTGGGGATAGTCCAAGTAACGTTATCGTAACCTGCGAAGCCGTTTTCGAACGCTTCGTAGATTATGCGGAACTTGGGGCGGATGATGTTCATATGTACCTTCATCTGTGCAACGATATCGTCATAGCACTTGAACACGCGCGAATGACGGAGCTGGTTAAGCTTATCGTGGCCGATGGTTTGAATCTTAAGCGCGTTAAGAATACGCTTAATGTTTCTCGGGCTTGCCGCGATGCAGGAAATACCCGAGCCGGGGAAGGTTATTTTCGAGGTAGATGCAAATTCAAAGAACATATCCTCGTTGCCGTATTTTTCGGCTTCCGAGAAAATTTCGGGCAATTCGTCGGGTGTATCGGTAAGGTCGTGAAGAACGTAAGCGTTATCCCAGAACACGCGGAAATCCTTTGCCGCGGGGCGGAGCGACGCGATACGGCGTACCGTTTCTGCCGAATATGTATAGCCCGAGGGGTTGGAATACTTGGGCACGCACCACATACCCTTTATAGTTTCGTCGGAAGCGACGAGCGATTCGACCATATCCATATCGGGGCCGTCCTCGCTAAGAGGAATATTGACCATCTTAATGCCGAAGAATTCGCAGATAGCGAAATGTCTGTCGTAACCGGGTACGGGGCAAAGGAAGGTGATCTGGCCGTACTTCGACCAAGGCTTACAGCCGTCCTCGACAGGGTGAAGCATCGAACGTGCAACGGTATCGTACATAAGGTTAAGGCTGGAGTTGCCGCCTACGATGATATGGTCCGAGGTGACGCCGAGCATTTCGCCGAGAAGGCGTTTCATTTCGTTAATGCCGTCCAAGCCGCCGTAGTTACGGCAGTCGCCGCCGGTTTCGGAAAAGCATTCCTCGTTGGTTTTAACGGCGGTAAGAAGGCGTTCCATTGTGGAAACTTGCTCCGGCGAGGGCTTCCCGCGCGACATATCAAGCTTTAAACCCATCGCTTTGTATTCATCATACTTTTTTTGAAGTTCAATTCTGTTCATTGTGAGTCACCTTTTAATTAAGGTTATTCTTGGGAAACTTTTAAAAAAGCTTTCCCAAACCCTTCAAAACTTTCTAAATAAAAATATACAATAAAATCTCATAAAAATCGGGGTTGCGCAAAATATACAATAAAATCCCATAAAAATCCGCGACACGCGCGTGGATTTTTATACCTTGGAGTTCCGCAACCTTGGACAAGCCGAAGGCGCGCACAAGGTTGACGCGAGTGTACGGAACTCACAAAACCCGACCGAAAAGATGCTTTTCGGTCGAGAGCGTAGCGAAACTAAAACTCTGCGCTGCCCGTAGTTCTGTGGAAGGGCTCTACGTCGCGGATGTTGGTTATACCCGTGATATACATTATAAGACGTTCGAAGCCCAAGCCGTAGCCTGCGTGCTTAACGCCGCCGTAACGGCGAAGGTCGAGATACCACCAGTAATCGTCCTTGTTGAGCCCGAGCTCTGCAAGGCGTGCTTCGAGAACGTCAAGGCGTTCTTCTCTTTGCGAGCCGCCGATAAGCTCGCCGACACCGGGAACAAGCATATCCCCCGCCGCAACGGTTTTGCCGTCGTCGTTCAGGCGCATATAAAAGGCTTTGATTTCCTTCGGGTAATCGGTAACGAAAACGGGCTTGCCGAATACA
Organism: Eubacteriales bacterium; assembly: GCA_045533335.1. Lineage (GTDB taxonomy): Bacteria > Bacillota > Clostridia > Oscillospirales > CAG-382 > Coliplasma. The sequence goes on along the minus strand of JAZSHQ010000041.1, from coordinate 75,252 downwards.
GTTTCGGTAAGATAGCGTTCGTGCTCGGTTTGCAAATCACAGCCCCATTCAACGGGGTAATCGAACTGCTTGCCGCTGTTTTTAAGAAGCTCTACCGCTTCGGTATAGCTTACGCGCACAAAATCGCTGTTGACAAGCGCGGTAAGGCGTTCAAGAAGTCCCTTATCGATGAATTTGTTGAAGAATTCCATTTCCGCAGGGCATCTGTCGAGAACGTACTTAATAACGTACTTCGTCATTTCCTCGGCGAGTGTCATATAGTCGTCAAGGTCTGCAAAGGCTATTTCGGGCTCGATCATGCAGAACTCTGCCGCGTGGCGGGGAGTGTTGGAGTTTTCCGCACGGAAGGTCGGACCGAAGGTATAAACGTTGCCGTATGCAAGCGCGAAGCATTCCGCTTCGAGCTGACCCGAAACGGTAAGGTTTGCCGACTTGCCGAAGAAGTCCTTCGAAAAATCAACGTTGCCTTTATCGTCGCGAGGGGGATTTTCGATATCAAGCGTGGTGACGCGGAACATTTCGCCCGCACCCTCGCAGTCGCTTGCGGTGATAATGGGAGTGTTTACGTAAACAAAGCCCTTATCCGCAAAGAAGCGGTGGATTCCCTGCGCGGCAACCGAGCGAACGCGGAAAACCGCGTTAAAGGTATTTGCACGCGGACGAAGGTGCGAAACCGAACGCAGAAATTCAAAGGAATGACGCTTGGGTTGGATAGGATAGTCGGGAGTAGATTCGCCGGTTATCTCTATCTTCTTTGCCTTAAGCTCAAAGGGCTGCTTTGCTTCGGGAGTAAGCTCGATAACGCCTTCCGCAATTATCGAAGCGGGGATATTGAGCTTTGCGATATCCTTATAATTATCAATTATTTCGCTTTCGAAAACGATCTGGATGTTTTTAAAGCAGGTACCGTCGTTAAGCTCGATAAATCCAAAGGCATTGGAGGAGCGAATGGTCTTTATCCAGCCGCCGAGACGCACGGTATTGCCGCCGTAGGCTTGCGGGTCGGAATATATGTCACAAACACGTGTTAAGGTTTCTTTTATCGCCATAAACTGATATACCTCCAAATTTTAGTTCTTATTATTATATCACCGCCAAACGCGCTTTGCAAGCGTCATTTCGCTTTTTTCGCATTAATTTTGCAGGCTCTTATTGAATATTTTGCACATATATGCTATTATATAATCGTTATATATCTTCTTTATACTTCAAACGAGGCATAACGATGACAATTTACAACCTACTCAATCACGAAAAAGAATACCTAAAGGGAAAAAAAGCGTTTATATTCGATATGGACGGAACTCTTATCGATTCGATGCAATATTGGACGAATTCTGTGGGCGAAGACCTTTCGAAATATCCCTCGTTCCGCGATTTTATGTGCGAAAAATATAACACGGTTATACTGCCGAAGGAGGGTGCTTTTGAATTCCTGCGTCTTTTGAGTGCAAACGGCATACCCGTTTGTATTGCGACCGACACGCCGAAGAGTATGTCAAAAGGCTTTTTCGACCGGTTCCCCGAGCTTAACGGGCTTATAGATTTTTACATCGACTGCGAGGACGTAGGCGTTTCGAAACGCCAATCGCCGAAAATATACGGTGCCGCCGCCGAAAGGCTTGGCTTTGAAAGAAAGGAATGCCTTGTTTTCGAGGACCACAAGCACGCAGTTCTTGCGGCGAGCGCAGACGGATTTGACGTTGTGGGGATTTACGACCCCGCAAATGCCGAAAACGCCGAAATTATTAAGGAAAACAGTGTAGATTATATAAACAGCTTTTTTGAAATAATGAAATGAAAAACGATTTAACCGAAAGGCGAGGTGTTTTTATGACTGTTTCACGCATCACGCGCGAAAACGCGTACGAACCGTTTAAAAGAGAAGCCGAGTTTATTTTCTGGGCAGACGTGGGGGCGATGCTTATTTTTGCCGCCCTGCTGTTCCTTTTCGGCGCGCACCGAAATGCGCCGTGGCTGTTTTTGCTTATTCCCCTGTATTTCGCGGTTTGCGCCCTTTTTAAATACCGCACCGCGCTTTACTCGCATTTCGACAACAAAAAGTGTCGTCACATAACCGAAAAGCTTTATCTCCACAGAGTTGTGTTTGACGAAAAGGGCTCGCTTCACAAGGGCAAGGTTATTAAACGCCTTTATCCCGAACGCATAGCTCTTAAACGCTATACCGTCGTTTGCAAAAGGGAAAACGGCGAAGAGATAATACTTCGCACCGCGATAAGCGAACGCAAATACAGATTGCTTACCGATATTATTGATTCCACCCCGAATTTCGCCATAACTCTTTCCTACGGCAAAAAAAGCAGAGTTATACTTTCTTACAGCGACCGCGACGAAGCATCCGCAATTCTTAACAACGCAGATATGTTTATACCCAGAGATAACGACAGTCTTGCTTTTTTCAGGAGGTTTTCGTGAAAAGACGCATTATTGGTATTTTTTTGACTTTTCTCTTTGTTTTTACGTCGTTCTGCGTGCTTGCAGAGGAATTAAACTCTTCCCTGCTCGGCGACGTTGACGGCGACGGCGAAATAGGCGTTTACGACTATATTCTTGTAAAACGAAGTCATTTCGAAACCATAACGCTTGATGCGCAGCAAAGCCTGTGCGCCGACGTTAACCAAGACAATGTGATAGACGAATACGACTACCTCCTTATTAAACGTCACTACTTCGGCACTTTCGTTATCGAAGGGGTCGTATCCGCTCCCGACAATGAAGAAATACCCGAAGGCGCGACCGTGGTAACACTTACCGCCGATTCGCAGGACGCGAGCATTATGGCGGCAAACACAAAAGAATTGCAACGCTGTGTTGACGAAGCGAACGCAAACGGCGGCGGCACGGTTTATATTCCCGCAGGGACGTATTACTTCGCCTCGCAGGGGAGCAACCGCCGCGGCAACGAGGAATACGTTTGTATGCCGAAGGACAACGTAACCGTTGTCGGCGCGGGCAGAGCTACGGTTTTAAAGCCCGTGGGCAGATCGTCGGGCGGGCTCGATATGTTTTATTTTAACGAATATGCCGACAGCGGCTTTACCAACCCGCAGTATCTTGTAAACGCCGATTTCCGCGATTTCATTATCGACGGCGAGCTTGCAAACGCAGACCGTTACACCTCTGCGGGCAAAGGCTTTATGATAAACCTTTACAAGGATTGCGATTGGTATAACGTTGTTGTAAAGAACACCGACGGCACAGGCTTCGGTATGGATTGCCCGATAAACTGCACCATTATAAACTGCGAAGCATATAATTGCGGAAAGCTTGCAACAACAGCCAACGTAGGGGCTTCCGGCTTCGGTATCGGCACCGGCTATTGCGAAGAAGAAACCATTCTTATCGATAACTGCTATGCCGAGGGCAACAAAAAGTTCGGCGTTTTCTTCGAGCATCAGGGCAGATTCTGCGGCGGCAGAAATTACACCGCAGAGGGTATGGAAAGCTTTATTGTGCAGAACTGCACCGCAAAGAACAATTATATCGATTTCGGCGGCGAGCTTGCAGTTGACGTCACCTTTAAAAATTGCACGGTCCCGGCGGACAGCACGAGCAAGGCGAAAATATCCTTTACGCATCATTCTATTCGTTGCTACGTCGAGGATATGAATATCGAAGCCGAATTCGAAGACGTAACCGACGAAAGCCTTTATTACTACGATGCCGTTTATTGGGCGGTAAACAAGGGGCTTACCACCGGCTCGGGCGATAATACCTTCGCCGCGAACGACGGTTGCACGAACGGTCAGGCATTAACCTTTATTTACCGGCTTGCGGGCTACCCCGGTGAGCTTCGGCTTACGAACACGGGCGAAAGCGCATTTTACGAAAACGCCCTTATCTGGGCGCAAAAGCTGGGCATAGTGGGAGACGGTGTCGATATGGAAGCAACGGTAAGCACCGAAGAATTCATTAACTATCTTTGGATCTATGCAGGCTCGCCCGAAAGCGAGGGCGAATTCGACGATGCGATGAATTGGGCAACAGAAAACGGCATTACCGACGGGATAGAAAGCGAAACCTTAACCCGCGGCGACACCGTGACAATGCTTTACAGATATTCAGGAGAATAAAAATGTCAGATTCTGTTTACAAAATAATTCCCGAAAATCCGAACGGCGATATTCGTGATAAGGCAGATAAAGCAATCGCCTATTTAAAACGCAAAACCAAGCCCGAGAGTATAGCATTTACAGACCACGGAGAAATATCCTTTATCGATTGCGGCGAGAATTTAAGCTCGGTTTCCTGCCCGCTGTGTAACGCAGAGCTATCGCTCGATTGGTGGGGCGAAGCGATGAACGCCGCCTTCGAAAACGGCTTTTCGGAGCTTTCCTGCACACTTCCCTGCTGTAACCAAAAATCCGCGCTTACCGATTTGAAATACGATTTTCCCTGCGGATTTGCAAAAAACGAAATCACGGTAATCGATCCGAAAAAAACGCCAAACGACAAGATGATTGCCAAAATAGAATCGATTTTAAAACAAAAGATCAAAATTGTAATTTGCAGATATTAACGAAAAAACAGGCTTGCTTTTACGCAAGCCTGTTTTTTAACTTATTTCTTATTTCTTCTTTTTAGCGAGAACTGCGATTACAGCAACAACTGCAACAACAGCAACGCCGATAATAACCCAAAGCCAGATGCCGAGTCCGTCTTCGCCGTCGATATCCATTTCGGAAGTCTTAACGTCGGAATCTTCGGTAGAAGCTTCTGCTTCGGAGCTGGGTCCGTAGTCAACATTAGCGCTTTCTTCCGAAACCTCGGAGCTTTCTGCGGGAGCTTCGGAGCTTTCTGCGGGAGCTTCAGAGCTTTCTGCAGGTGCTTCGGTGCTTTCTTCTTCGGGGAGGTTTTCGAGCTCATCCTCGGTAACAACGGTCATAGTACCGTTGTCGCAGGTACCTGCAGCGAGGTCGATGCCATTTAATACAAGATAATCGCCTTCCTTAATAGCGAGGCAGGCAACCTTATCTTCCCAGTTGGGATAGGTTGCGGCATCGTTGGGGTTAGAGGAAGAGGAGTGAACTACGATAATAATCTGACCTTCTTCAAGAGTTACGGAAGGAGAAGTACCGCCCATAGCCGCACCGTTGGTAACAGCCTTGTAAGCAGAAGAGCCTTCTACCTTTTCAGCCACGAGCCAGATAGCCCAGCTGCCGCAGTTTGCAAGACCGTCTGCAGAGGTAAGAATGGTTGCATCTTCGCCGTTGATGGTGCCGTTAACGTCTTCGATATCGAAAACGTAACCTACTGCGGTATCGTAAACGGCGTTGCCGTCATCGCCTACCGTGTATTCTGCCGCGAACGCAGAGAAGGAGATGCTAAAGCAAAGAACAAGAGCAAAAACGATTGCGAGTGTCTTTTTCATTATATTGCCTCCAAATAAAATTTTATATATTTTATCACAAATACAGCGCGTTGTCAACTATGCCATACGGGCAAGCATTTCCTCGGTAACCTCGGTTTCGAGCTTACCTTCGGCAAGGAAGAGTTCGAGTTCTTCGCATACGTGCTGACCGATCTTTTTAAGACCGTTGTTTGCAAGGCCTGCGAGGTGGGGAGTCATAATGCAGTTCTTGAGCGTGCGAAGGGGATTATCTACTGCGGGGGGCTCGGGATCGGTTACGTCAAGGCAAGCGTATTTAAGGTTGCCTGCTTTCATATGCTCGTAAAGCGCCGCCTCGTCGATAATGGTACCGCGCGCGGTATTTATAAGAACGGCATCCTTTTTCATAAGCTTCAGGGTGTCTGCATTGAACATATGGTAGGTTTCGGGAATCTGGGGTGCGTGGATAGAGATGATATCGCTTTCCTTGAGCACGGTTTCGAGATCCGCCTTGCGTGCACCGAGTGCGCTTGCGCGTTCTTCGCTCATAAACGGGTCATAAAGAAGAATATCAACGTCGAACGCCTGCATAAGCTCGATATAGTGTCTGCCTGCCCAGCCGCCGCCGATAACGCCGATAGTAAGGTCGTAAAGCTCGCGGATGTTTTCCTTGCCTTCTGCCCAGCCGCCGTTGTGTATGTTTTCGTTATGCGCGAAGAAGTTCTTCGAAGCCGCAATAGTAAATCCGAGCGCGGTTTCGGAAACGCCCATACTCAAAACGTTTGCGCTTGCGGTAACGCGCACGCCCTTTTTCCAAAGCTCGTCCGAAACGACAGGCTTTACCGAGCCTGCAGCGTGGATAAGAAGTTTAAGGTTGGGACAAAGCGCCAAATGCTTTTCATCGACAGGGTTGTTACCCCAAGAGGTAACTACAACGTCTGCGCCTTCGATGACCTTTGCGACCGATTCAAAATCGGTGCCGCCCTCGTTAATAGCAACTTCGCCGCTTTTTTCGAGTCTTTTAAGGCATTTTTCGTTAAATACCATATTTCTTGTGCCGGGGTCGAGAAGAAGTGCGATTTTCATAGTATTAGCCTTTCTTTATTTAAACAAATTAATATAACCGTTTTTATCAAACAGCTTAGCGCCGTTTTTGTAAAAATCATCGTTAATTTCGAAGCATCCGTTGCGTTCGGGCGTGTATTCTATCCCGTTCGGGAGCGTTTCGCAAAGGCTTGCCCAGTTTTTATAGTTCTGGTTGCCGTTTATTTCGATACAGCCGCAGCTCATACCGTTGAGCGCGCCGATACGCGCCGCAAACTGCTTATTCCATTCGGCAAGCAAAGGCACTACGGTAAGGTCGGCACACAGGCAGGTCGCACCCGCATTATACACGGCGGACGCCATATCGAAGGAAACCGACATGGTTTTTGCGATAGGCTTAAGCGCAACCGCTTTATAACCAAGCTCCAAGCGTTTTTCGACGTCGGCAAGCGAATGCGCCGATTCATCGGCGTTAAGCGTTACGGGAAGCTTGCCCACGTAAACCTCGTTTTCGGGCGCAAAGGGCTCTTCGATAAGCTCGATGCTTTGAAGCGCGCCTATTTTATCTGCGTGGTCGAGCAGAGCTTCAAGCCGCGAAATATCGTCGTATCTGCCGTTTGCATCGAGATAATAACGTATGTTTCCGCTTTTCGAAAGCGGGGTTTGGTAATTTTTTGCGATATTGTGAATTTCGGAAAGCCTTGCCTTATCCCATTCGAGCATCGAACGCATATCCTCTTCACGCGTTAAATTCTCGCCGCAGGCTTTGCCTATTTTGATTTTCAAAAGTCCCGTACCCGAATCGAGCAGGCTCTTTAAGCCTTCACCCGTAACGGCGTAGCTTACGAGCGGGATATGCGCAAGCCTTTCGTGACGGTGCGAAAGCGCGTTCTTCGCGTGGTCGGGAATAATTTTATCGAAATCGGTTATGCCGTTTTCCTTTGCGTAAAGCGACCAAAGTGCATAGTCGACGCCCACGAGCGAGTTAAGCACAAAGGTTTCGGCAACGTTGCGGTTGCATATTTTATCGGCATATTTCTTCAATTCGGGGAAAATTTCGTTTATAAGCAGATTCGGCGCAACAAAGCTTTCGCCGTTTATCATATCCAGCGCACGCGCGGTAACGTCACGCATAAGCGCGCTCGATTCCTCGGGCGAATGCTCGGCAAAAACGTTTGCATCCGACCAAAGCACCGAAATTGTGCAGGGCGCAGTTGCGGCAAAATTTTCGCTTTCTATTTTAACCACCGTTTGCCACAGCTCGGTAAGATATTTTCCCTTGAAGCCGAACGGTGCAAGTAACGGCTCGCGCACAAAGGCAAGCTTGGTGCTTTTGATTTTTATATTCTTCATCGTTTCAGATACTCCTCGACAATTTCTAACGCGCCGACAGGAATAGCCCCGTCGATAGGCTTGCCGTATTTCAAAAGCTCACGCACGTAGGTAGAGCTTATATGGTCCATTCCGCTTTCGGCGGGGAGAATTACGGTTTCGGGTGCGCCGAGCCCTTTGTTTATAACGAAAAGACTGCGTTCGTAATCGAATTCGCTACCCGAACGCGCTCCGCGCACGATAACGGGGTTTTCGTATCTGTTGCAAAATTCGGCAAGAAGCCCTTCGCAAAGCTCGACCTCGATATTATCCATACCCTTCACCGCCGCCTTAATTGCCTTTACGCGTACCTCGTCGGGAAGCATACAGTTCTTTTCGCTGTTTTTCGAAACCGCGACGACAACGCGCGAAAACAATTTCGAAGCGCGGACTATAATATCGAGATGACCGACCGTAATAGGGTCAAACGTGCCCGAAACTATTGCAGTTCTCATTTTACGCTTCCTCCTCTTCGGGAACGCGTATTATTGTGACGTGGGTTTTGCCGTAGCGGTAAAGCTTGCAGGCGTAGCCGTCGATAGGCGCGGGTATGCCGTCCTTGTCCGATTCGCAAATTACTATCGCGCCTGCGGCAAGAAGCTCGGAATATTGCAAGCGGTGCAATATTTCATCCAAAATGCCTTCCTGATAGGGCGGGTCGAGGAAAACCAAATCGAACTTTTCCTTGCCCGAAGCACCTCTTATATATTCCTTCCAATCGGCGGTGACAACGCGGCATTGCTTCATAAGCTTGGTCTTTTGCGCGTTTTCCTTGATAATTTCGCACGCCGCGCGCGAGGAATCGACAATTACAGCCTTTTCCGCCCCGCGTGAGAGTGCTTCAAGCGCCATTTGCCCGCTTCCGCCGAACAAATCAAGCACGTATCTGTCGTGAAGCTCGAACTGGATTGCCGAAAAAACGCCTTCCTTACACATTTCGGTGGTGGGGCGGGTATCTCTTCCCTCTAGGGTTTTAAGCTTTGTTCCCCTCGCCGTTCCGGTTATTATTCTCATTTTGTTCCTTTCCGAAGTATTCCAAAATCGCATCCGCAACAGGCTCGGTAATGCCCTTTACCTCTAAAAGCTGTTCCCTTGTTGCGCCTTTAAGCGCGGCAAGCGTGCCGAAATGAAGCATTAAATCGTTTGCCTTTTTCGCGCCTATGCCCTTTATTTCGGTAAGCGAGCTTTTCTTTACCGCGTTGCGGCGCTTCGCATCCATAAGCGAGAGCGAATAGCGGTGTACCTCTTCTTGAATTTTATAGATAAACACAAACGCGTCCTGACGTGTGATAAGCGAAATTTCGTTTTCGCCGTCGGTAAGCGTGCGTGTTTTGTGGTGTTCATCCTTTATCATACCGAAAACGGGAATACTTATCCCCATTTCGTATAAAACGCCTTTTACCCGTTTGACCTGATTTTCGCCGCCGTCGATAAGCAACAAATCGGGGTATTCCCACCCCTCCTCGTCGTTATCGTGGGTAAATCTTCGGCGGATACATTCCTCGAGCGCGGCAAGGTCGTTGCCGTCGTCGACGGTTTTTATATTAAACCCGCGGTATTTGCGTTTTGCAAAGCTTCCGTGCTCCAAAACTATCATTCCGCAGCTCGTATATTCGCCCGCGGAATGCGAAACGTCGTAGGATTCTATCCTATCGGGGATAACCTCCAGCCCCAAAAGCTGCGAAAGCGAGATAAGAAAATCCTTTTTCCTGTCCTCGTTCTTGCGCTTGTGCAATATAAGCTGCTTTGCGTTTTCGCTCGCACGCACGGCAAGAGCGCGCATATCGCCCCTTTCGGGGTATATTACGCTTACCTTAAAGCCTGCCTTTTCGCACAGCCATTCGGTAAACAGCTCGTTATCGGCTTGTTCCAACTGAAAATCTATATATATTTTCTTGGGAATATAGCCCCTTAATTCGTAATATCTTTGGAAAAACGATACAAGGTTTGGGCTGTTTATAATCTCGTCCGCGCCGAAAAAGAAATTTTCGCGGTCGACTATCGCGCCGCTTCTTACGAATAAAAGCGAAAGCGCGCTTCCCAGATCGTCGGCATAAACGCCGATAATATCGGCTTCGACGCTCGGCGAGCAGACTATTTGCTGTTTATCGTTAAGCTTTTTAACCGCATAAATGCAATCGCGCAGTTTTGCGGCAAGCTCGAAATTCAAGCCCTCTGCCGCTATTTCCATACCCTCTTCGAGCTGGGCGATAAGCTTTTTTCCGTCGCCCTTTAAAAGCGCCGAGGCGCGGTTTACAAGTTCTTTATATTCCTCTGCCGAAACGTTGCCCCTAACGCAGGGCGCACAGCAACGGCCGATATGGTAATTAAGGCAGGGTCTTCCCTTTCCGATATCCTTCGGGAATTCCTTTCCGCAGGTGGGAAGCGCAAAAGCCTTTCTTACCGTTTCCAAAATATCCCGCGCGACGTGGTGCGAAGAATAGGGTCCGTAATATTTATCGTTCCCCGCGGTGCGTTTATAAACTATCGAAAATTCGGGGTAAGCCGAATTGGTAAGCTTAATATAAGGGTAACCGCCGCCGTCCTTTAATTTAATGTTATATCGCGGTTGAAACTGCTTTATGAATTGATTTTCCTGAATTAATGCTTCAAGCTCGGTAAGCGTATAATATACCTCGAAATCGTTTACCGATTCGACCATTCTTTTGGTTTTTCCGCGATGGTCGGAATATGGGGAAAAATAGCTTGAAACACGGTTTTTAAGCGCTTTTGATTTTCCTACGTATATTATTCTGCCCGATTTATTGCGCATAATATATACGCCGGGGGTTGCGGGCAAAAGCTTTGCTTTTTCGAAAAGCTCCTCACGAGTCATTATATACACCTACAAAAAATGCCCTGAGATACAAGCTCAAGGCGATTTGTTTTGTTTAATTATTCGTTAAAGCCACCGAGAATGAGCGTGACAAGACCGTCAACAGCCGCTTCTTCATCGACGCCGTCGGCAAGAATGGTAATTATATCACCCTTGGAAATGCCAAGCGAAAGAACGCCCAACAAGCTTTTCGCATTTGCTCTGCGGTCGCTGTTTTCGACCCAAATCGAGCTGCGATAGGAGTTGGCCTTCTGTATGAAATATGTCGCAGGTCTGGCATGAAGTCCGACCGTGTTTTGGATTTCTATATTCTTAGTAGTCATATAAATACCCCCATAGTAATGATATTATACCAAACCGACAAAGCTAAATCAATAGGAATTTAATGGGCGTTTAGACAAAATACCGAATTGATGATAAGATTTTTTTGTCGATAATATCTATTCCCGCTTGCCTTTTATGTATTCACTCTGTTTTTTCGGCAGAAACGGTATAGCTTTCGGTGCGCACCCCGTCGAGCGTGAACGCCGAATCGGTGTTAACGTATATGCGTTCACCGTTTTCGGTGTAATACCTGCCGAGCTTTTTATAGCCGACGCAGGTAAGCTCCACCTTCGCATATTCGGGCACGGTGACAGAGCCGGGCAATATCGTCATTTCGCCTATATTCATTACGATAACGTTTCCTCCGCCGTTTTCGGGCTCGAATTCAACCGTTGCGCTCTTGGTTTCGCCGATGCGCTTTATCGTATCCTCGCCGCGGAATTCCACCGTAACCTCAAGCGTCACCATCTGAGGCTCTTCGAAAATTTCCGACACGGTATCGCGGAAGATTATAAGACAGACCGAGCAGATAAGAACAAGGCATATCGCAAGGTCGAGAATATTGAATTTCTTCTTTTGCACGGTCACACCTCCTCCGCACGTTTTTCAACAAATATCGTTTTATACACCGCACCGCACAAACCAAGCAGGAAGCAGGAAACGGCATAAACGCGTATATCCGAAAAGGGATTGAAAATAAGCATACATCCGCCGACGGTAACGGCAGACGAAACGACGGTGCCTATAAGAAGCGAACGTCTTGTTCCGCTTTCGCCTATTCCGACACCGAGCAAGCGTTGGAGTATAAGCAGTATCGCACAGAAAAAGAGTATCGCCGCAACTATGCCGCTTATATCGGTCAATGCGCTCCAAAAATCCGAAAACAGCAACCCGTCCGAAGAAGCAAGCGACGAATCGTTAGAGGTCCTTGCGCCGAGCTGTACCGCATAGGAAACGGTATGCTTAAACGAATACACCGCCACGGGCGGAATCACTATCGCCGCGCCCAGCACCGCGCCCGCGGGCGCTTTATAGGCAAACGCGACAAACGTAAAGAGCGATGCAAGCAAAAGTATATAAAACAGCGAGCTGTCGGTTATAACGGCGCACACCGCCGCAAGCAACAAAAATATTTCACGCGGCTTTCTTCCGCTTAAAGCCGAAAACGAGGAAAGCGCAAAGGGCAACAACGCGGCTATCGACATCGCGAGCATTTGCGGCTTTAATGTGCTTGCGGTAAGCGCAACCGCCGCTTCGCGAAGATGTTCGTGGGGTATAAGGGTGGCGAAATCGCCCAATACATATAATGCCATACCGAGAGAAAGCCCCGTGCAGAGCGCATTAAAGCTCTGTATGACAAGTTTTTCCGAGCATAAAAGGTTTTTTGCAAGAAAATACACACAGGTGAAGCAGAGAATATAGTATTCCCCGCCCGAAAGCCCGCCTTCCGAGAATAGACAGTAAACGAATACCGAAGTGAGCATAAGAAGCATTACGGCATCGGCTGTGCCGAAGCGCATATTGCGTTTAAGCCTTAGACATTTTAAAAGATAGGAAACCAAGGATATAAAGCAGATAAATCCCGAAACGTTCAACGGCAGGAACGAAAACGTTGAAGCGGCAAGCAACAGACCGAATTCGGGTGCGTTCATCACCGCAGCGGCGGTAATAAGCAAAAGAACAAACAAAAGCACCTTCGCGGGGGAGAAAAACAGCGTTGCCGTACCGAACACCGAGCCGAGCAGAAACGCAGGCGCGATCCACGTATTCGGCTGTGCGTTGCGGTAGCTTTCGAGCGACGAGCTGTTTACACCGAGGCTGTTCGAAAGCAGGGTGCCGACAATGCGGCTTCCGCCGAGCGTGTTTATAAGCGTTTTATCGCCGAAAATAGCAAAAAGAATACCGATAAGCGCGGTGACCGCCGCCACCGAAATATCGTTTATCCCCGCTTCGCCGACAAAGGAAAGTGAAACGTAACTTTTAAGCAAAAACAGCGCCGCGGAATAGATGCCGAAGGTAAGCAGGAAAACGCCGACCGAACGCATCGACGAATTCAAAAAGCCCGTTTGAAACGATAAAATCGCCTTCATTATAGGGTTTTGGGCAAAAAACGAAGCTATCGCGTTGCGCGCGGGCATTGTGAAATTTTCACGCAGGGAAAGCTTGCCGAACAGCGGGCCGGTAACCTTTTCACGCACAAAGCCGTCTACCTTTTTATAGGTTTTCAGCAACGGCGAGGCGATGCCGTATTCAAAAAAACGAACAAAGCGCAGAGAAAGCTTACGTGTGGACGACAAAACAAGGCTCTCGTTCACGAGCCGCTTTGTAAAACCGTCTTTATACGTTTTTTTCCTCGCTTTGTTCATTTTTCTTCTCCAATAGATCGGGGCGTTTTTCTTCGGTGCGCTTAAGGCTTTGCTCTTCCTTCCAGCGGCGTTGCTTGGCGTGGTCGCCGTTTATAAGCACTTCGGGGACCTCCAAGCCTTCGAAAACGCGCGGTCTTGTATATTGTGCGTGCTCCAAAAGCCCGTTTTGCAGGCTTTCCTCGGAATAGCATTCCGAAGCGGGAAGCACACCGTCGATAAGCCGTGAAACGCAATCGACAACTATTGCCGCGGGCAGCTCCCCGCCCGTAAGCACGTAATCTCCGACCGAAATTTCTTCGTCTACCTCTAATTCTATTATGCGCTCGTCTATACCCTCGTAATGACCGCAAAGCAAAATAAGATTATCGTATTGCGTAAGCTCTTCTGCCTTTTTTTGGTTAAAAAGCGCGCCCTGCGGCGACATATAGATAACCCTTGTGCTTCCGCTTATGCGCGATTTCACGGCGCGTATGCAATCGACAACGGGCTGGCACATCATAACCATACCGTAGCCGCCGCCGTAGGGTGCATCGTCCACCTTGCGGTGCTTGTCCAAGGTATAATCGCGTATATCGGTGCATTTAACCGAAATAACGCCCTTGTTGACCGCCCTGCCGATAATGCTGGACCCAAATATCGGTTCAAGAGAATGGGGAAAAAGCGTAAGTACCTCGAAGTTCATAGCAGACTCCTTTTCCTACGCTTCAAACCCGTCGATAAGACGGACTGTTATTCCCGTTTGTGGGTCGGCATTCACAATGAATTCCTCCACCGCGGGGATGATATACTTTTTTTCGCCTTCGATATAATAAAGATCGGAGGCAACGCCCTCTTCGATTTTTTTAAGGACGCCGACCGTGTTGCCCGTAATTTCATCGGTAACGGTAAGACCTATAAGGTCGTCGTTATAGAAAACACCTTCGGGCAGAGGAATATCCTCGCGGTCGAAATAAACCGTTCTGCCGGTAAGCGAGGCGGCGGAATTTCTGTCCTCGTAGCCGACGAAAATAACGGTCGAAACAGTTTCGCGGAAGGCTTTTACCTCCAAGCGGCGCTTGCCCTCGTTATCGAGATAAAGGTATTTTACTCCACTTAAAAACTCGATGCTGTCGCACCAGCAATCAAAACGGAGCTCACCTTTAAGTCCGCGCGGAGAATTAAGCCTTCCCGCTTCAAGAAATCGCTTCATCAGATAATGTCGACGATAACGCGCTTGTTCTCTTTTGCGGCAGCCGCGCGCATAACTGTGCGTATGCTCTTCGCAATCTTGCCTTCCTTACCGATGACTCTGCCCATATCGTGCTTCGCCACCGAAAGCTCGAGAACCACGGTATCACCGCTGACCTTTTCGGTAACGCTTACCGAATCGGGATCTTCGACGATAGCTTTAGTGATATCGAGAAGGATCTGTTTCATTAATCCAATACTCCGCTCTTTTTAAGAAGGTCTCTTACGGTATCGGTGGGCTGTGCGCCGTTGCCGAGCCACTTCTTTGCCTTTTCTGCGTCGATCTTAACTTCTGCAGGGTTGGTCATAGGGTTGTAGTAACCAACTTCTTCGATAAATCTGCCGTCGCGGGGGTAACGGGAATCCGCAACAACGATTCTGTAGTGGGGAGCCTTTTTTGCGCCCATTCTTCTGAGTCTCATCTTAACTGCCATTTTTAATAGCCTCCAAAAATTTAATACATATTATTTATTAAAAGGGGAATTTGAATTTCCCTCTTTTTCCTTTTTTACCCATAAACTGCTTCATAAGCTGCTTTGTTTGTTCGTACTGCTTAAGCAAGCGGTTTACCTCCTCTACGCTTCTGCCGCTGCCCGCCGCAATACGACGCTTGCGCGAAGAGTTGAGAACGTCGGGATGGTTGCGTTCGTAAGGGGTCATCGAAAGGATTATCGCTTCGGTGTGCGCGAGTGCCTTTTCGTCGATCTGCGCGTTGTTCAGCGCAGAGGGCTTAACGCCCGGCATCATACCGAGTAAGGAATCCATAGAGCCCATATCCTTAATGGTTGCAAGCTGATCGAGAAAATCGGTAAGCGTAAAGCTTTGCTCGCGGAACTTGCGTTCCATTTCCGCCGCCTTCTTTTCGTCGATGGATTGTTCTGCCTTTTCGATAAGGGTGAGCACGTCGCCCATACCGAGTATGCGCGAAGCCATTCTGTCGGGGTGGAAGGCTTCAAGACAATCGAGCTTTTCGCCCGTACCGATAAGCTTTATGGGCTTGCCGGTGATATATTTTACAGATAGCGCCGCACCGCCGCGGGTGTCACGGTCCATTTTGGTAAGAATTACGCCGGTAATATCCAAAAGGTCGTTAAAGCTTTTTGCAACGTTGACCGCATCCTGACCTGTCATTGCATCGACAACAAGCAGAATTTCGGTCGGCTCGACCGTTTCCTTTACACGCTTAAGTTCTTCCATAAGAGCTTCATCAACGTGCAATCTGCCCGCGGTATCGATTATAACGGTATCGAAGCCGTATTTTATCGCGTGCTTTATTGCTTCCTTCGAGGTTTCGGCAGGGTCTGCCGTGCCGCGTTCAAATACCTGAACGCCAACCTTTTCACCGACGACCTGAAGCTGTGTTATAGCCGCGGGACGGTAGATGTCGCAGGCGACGAGCAGAGGATTTTTGCCCTGCTTTTTGAACATTCGCGCCAATTTACCGCAATGCGTGGTTTTACCCGAGCCCTGAAGACCGCACATAAGAATAACCGTCGGGGGCTTGGGAGAGATATTGATTTTTTGGTTTGTACCGCCCATAAGAGTTATAAGCTCTTCATTGACGATCTTTACTATCTGCTGTGCAGGAAGAAGGCTTTCGAGCACTTCGTTGCCGACAGCGCGTTCCGAAACGCGTGCGACAAATTCCTTGACCACCTTGAAGTTAACGTCCGCTTCGAGCAATGCGAGCTTTATTTCGCGCATACCTGCCTTTACGTCGGCTTCGGTAAGCTTGCCCTTGTTGCGGAACTTCGAAAAGGCGTTTTGCATTTTATCGACTAAGCTTTGAAACATTACAGTTCTCCTATGATCGATTCGGCAAGGCTGTGTGCCATTTCAATATCGCCGCTTTGCTGTATTTCGGAAGCAAGGCGGATAATATTGCCGCTCTTTTTTTCAAAGCCTATTGCTTTTTCGAGCGAGAGCAGGGCTTCGACCCCGTGCCTTATCGCATCGCGCACGCCCTGACGGGTGATGCCGCAGTTTTCACTAATTTCGGCAAGCGAGAGATCCTCGTTATAATAAAGGTCGACAACGTCCCTTTGGCGTTCCGAAAGCGCGTTGCCGTAAACGTCGATCAAACGGCAGATATATGCCCTATCTTCATTCACGTTTGCGCGATTCTCCTTTGCTCCGAAATTCAAAAGCCTGTAAAGCATTTTTCTTTACAGGCCGTATTATACACCGAAACACACCGCTTGTCAATAGCTGTTTTGCTTTATTTTGGCAATTCCGTGTTTATTTTCTATGCAAAGTGTCACAGTTTCGCCCTCTTTTATGCCGTTTTCGAGCATTAGCGAGGCAACCGCCTCCTCCGCAAGCCTTACCGCCGTACGGCTAACCGCTCTTGCGCTTTTGCTCGGCGCGCAATCCAACGCGGCATTAACAAAATCGGGCGAAAGTTCGGCGTTTATTCCCATTTCAAAAAGCCGTTTGCAAAGCTCGGATACGGAATTTAAAGCTATTTCGCAAAGCGACGCTCTTCCGAGCGGAGAAAAAACAACCACCTCGTCGACACGGTCGGCAAGCTCGGGCGACAAAAGCTTTACCGCCTCGCGCAGGGCCGAATTTTCGCCCTCGCCGAAGCCTATGCTCCCGCCCGAAACCGTGTTCGCCGTCATTATAACTATCGTATTATCGAAATTTACCCTAACGCCTAAGGCATCGGTAAGCGCACCTTCATCAAGAAGCTGTAACAGCAATGCGCGCACGTCGGGGTGTGCCTTTTCTATTTCATCGAACAGCACCAGCGAAAAAGGGTTTCTGCGTACCTGCTCGGTAAGTCCGCCGCCCTCGCCGTAGCCGACATACCCCGGCGGGGATCCGATAAGTTTCGAAACGCTGTGCGGCTCGGAAAACTCCGACATATCCAAACGTATAAACGATCTATCGCCGTTAAACACCGCGCCCGCCAAAGCCTTTGCGCATTCGGTCTTGCCGACCCCTGCGCTCCCCGCAAACAAAAACGAGCCGCTGGGTCTGCCGCCCTTTCGCACCCCCAAACGCGCACGGCGCACCGCACCGCAAAGCGCGCTTACCGCGGCGTCCTGCCCAATTATCCTTTTTTTCAGCTCAGATTCAAGATTTTTAAGCCTTTCTCTTTCGGTGGAATTGATTACCGACAACGGGATACCCGTGCGGCGTTCTATTGCAAGCGCAATATCGTTTTCGCAAAGAATCGGCTTGCGTTTGCCGTTCCTTCGCATTTTTATATTCGCCGCGGCTTCGTCTATAAGGTCTATCGCCTTGTCGGGCAGGCATCTTTCGGGGATATAGCGCAAGGAAAGCGCAACAGCCGCCTTTACCGCCGCGTTTTCGATAGATATATTATGAAAGCCCTCGTAACGCTTTTTCAAGCCGAGCAGCATATCCACGCACGCCTCGCCGCTCGGCTCGGGAACGTTTACCGATTGAAAGCGGCGCTCCAGCGCCTTGTCTTTTCCGATGCTCGCGTTGAATTCCTTTAAGGTGGTCGCCCCGATAAGCCGAATTTCGCCGCGTGCAAGCGCAGGCTTTAAAATATTCGATGCGTCTATCGCGCCCTCCGCGCCGCCGGCGCCGACAACGGTGTGAAGCTCGTCGATAAAAAGTATAATATCGCCTGCGTTTTTAACCTCGTCGAGTATCTTTTTTATCTTTTCCTCGAACTCTCCGCGGTATTTCGTTCCCGCCACGACCGACGAAAGTTCAAGGCTCATAATACGCTTATTCCTTAATTCTTCCGGCACGTTGCCCGAAGCTATGCGTGATGCGAGCGATTCCACGACTGCCGTCTTGCCGACACCTGCTTCCCCCACAAGGCAGGGGTTATTTTTCGAACGCCGCAAAAGTATCGAGATAACGCGTTCCTCCTCGCTTTCGCGCCCGATAACGGGGTCAACGTTACCCTTTTTTGCCTTTTCGGTAAGGTCGCAGGCGTTTGCATCGAGCAGAGGTGTGGGGACAGACTTTTTCGCGGTCAACGCGGGCGACACCTCGACCTTTTCCTCATCCGCTTCGTAAACGGGATCGCAGTAAAGCTCCTCTAACAGGGTTTGCAGTTCGTCGACGTCCACCGAGCATTCTCGCAGTAATCTTACCGCAACGCATTCCTCGCGCAGGAGCGACATAAGCAAATGCTCCACCCCAACGCTCACCGCGTCCTCCGCCCCCGCGATAAAAGAAGCGCGCAAGATTATCCTTCGGCAAACGGGCGTCATATCTTCGCTCGAAAGAACGGTTTTACAGCCCGAGCCGACTATGCCGATTATCTTCTTTTTAAGAAGTTCGATATCAACGCCGCGCTCATAAAGCAGTCTTGCGGGTGTGCAATCCTCACGCAGAATACCTATCAACAAATGCTCGCTTCCTATATATGAATGCCCCATTTCCTTTGCGGCAAGCAAAGCGGCGGTTATCACTCGCCTTGCACCGTCGGAAAAACGCTTTGTAATTTCGCTCACAAAAATACCCCCGTAAAAAGTCACATTCACAGAATATGTAAAAAAATTAAAAAGGTTATTCTTTACCTCTTTATTTTTCGGTTTGGATATGTTATACTTGTTTATAAGACGTTGAAAGGAGCAAGGCTATGGAGAACACGTCCGCACGCGAAAAAGACGCGATAGTAAAAAAAGCGGCAAAGAAGCGCAGACGCAGAAGAAACAAGTTCGCCCAGATAATGGCTGTTCTTATAGTATTCTTGGCATTTTATTTGGCGATTAGTCTTTTTATTGTCCTTTCTATATATTATTCCTTCAACACCACCGCGAAAAACACCGAAATTTATTCGCTTAACGTCGTTTATGACGAAACCGTGCTTTATAAAATGGACGCGCAGGAGGCAAACAACGAATACGGCTTGTATATCCCTTTCTCTTACCTTTCGGAAATCGGCGCATTCGGAATCGCGGGCGACGGCGAGGACATAACGCTTTTCCTTATCGGCACCGACAACCGTATCGAATGCACCAAAAATTCCTCGCTTGTGGTTATTAACGACAACCCCATTCGTATATCCGCACCGATACTTTACGAAGAAAACGAATATCTTATCCCGATAGTGCTTGTCGAAAACTACATAAACGGCATCGACGTTCTTTACGACGACGAAAAAATGGTTTGCAGCGTTTCATCGGATCTTGGCAAGGCAGACGTTGAATTAAAGCTCCTTCTGCCCGAGGATATGGACGGCGCCTACTTCCCCGACGAATATAAATATTACGGCGACCCCAACGCAAGCGACGCACCAAATGAATAGTATATAAAAAACAAGGAGTGTCCAAACGGACACTCCTTTGTCTGTAGACAAAGTCTACAGACCGAACCAGAGTGAGAGAAATGAGGCTGTTTTTGAAGAAAAACGAGCGTCGGCGTAGAATGCTACGACAGTCGAAGTTTTTCTTCAAAGCCCTTGAAAATACAATGAAAATCTTTATTCCTTATTAAAAAGAAATCGAGCTTCTACTTTCAAATGAAGCTCGATTTTTTGTGTTGTTTTTCTTTCAAGGGCGTAAATAGACCATTTATCCTCGCTCTGAGGAGTGTCCAAACGGACACTCCTTTGTTAATTCAAAACTATTCAATCGGCTCGATAACGCCGTATTGGTTATCGTCACGCTTGTAAACCACGTTGTAACGACCGCTTTCGGAATTGAGGAACATATAAAAGCTGTGCTGAAGCAGATTCATTTGCAATATCGCCTCTTCAACGGTCATCGCCTGCATTTCGAAGCGTTTTACCTTTGCAACAGCAATCTCGTCCTCGGCTTCCGCAATATCCGCTTCGGCAAATACCTCTTTCTTAACGTGAATTTTCTTTTCCAAGCGGGTGCGGTTTTTTCTTATCTGACGCTCGATATTTTCCATCGCCGTGTCGAGAGCGCATTTATAATCCTTATCTGCAACCTCGGAGCGGAATATCGAGCCGTTACGGTAGATGGTCAGTTCGATCCTTTCGCCGATCTTCGTACTGCTCAAGGCGACGGTTGCCTCGGTATCCTCGGGGAAGAACTTATCGAATTTCTTCAATTTCTTCTCGATCCATTCGCGTACGTCGTCGGTAAGCGTGAACTTTTTGGTGATGATTCTGATCTTCATAACTCCATCTCCTTATTCTATATATATATAACAGGCTTCCCTGTCTGTTTATATATTACCACAGTTGCGCGTTTTTGTCAAGTATTTTTTATCTCGCCGCGAACATTTTGTTCAACATCGACAATATAAAACAAAAATCCGCCATCGGGTTTAACGCCGTTAGCGGATATTTTTGTTTATTTTTTTCTTTTTCTTTCGCGATTTAGCTGCGAAAGCTTTTCGTCGCTTGCCGATTTAAAAGAAGACAGCATCGATTCAAAATCGGTCATTGATTGCGCCCTTTCGCGCTTTTTCGGTCGATCGGCAATCAGCGAAAGCGCGATTCTTCCGTTCTCTGCCGAAATTACGGTTGCGGTAACCGAATCGCCCTTTTTTATAACGCTGTGGATATCCGAAATAAAATCGGTCGAAAGCTTTGATATATGGATCATCCCTATGCTGCCGTCGCCAAGACGGACGAATGCCCCGTAATCGGTCACACCCGAAACAGTACCAGTTACAGATTCACCGACCGAATATGCCATATACCGAAACCTCCAATTTATCCCGCAATATTATTCTTAAAGATAATTTCGTTCGGCTTTCGGTATCCGCGTTCTCTCGCGATGCGTTCGATAAATTCTTCATTTACAGGCTCTGCAATACGAAGCTCCAATTCATCGATAGCGTCCTGCTTATCGAGAACTGCGTTCACCAACTTATCGCGTTCTGCGCGGAGTTCGTTCATTTGCACCTGAAGATTGATAACCGAAACGAACAGAAATATAAATATACATATAAATGCCGCTCTGATTATAAGGTTAGCGCGCAACGGTTTTTTCTGTGTCATTTTGATTTTCCTTTCGTTTTGGTTTTATTTTCCTTGCCGCGGCTACGGTGCTTCGGCAGCTGTGTATTGTATATATACGGCGTGCATTGAGCTTTATAATAGCCCAAACACGCATTTTTATCGAATTTAATATTCTGCTTACAGCGTTTACAAGCTTAAGCATTAAATGCATTACCAATCTGCTTACGGTAAGCCGCCAAACAAGAAAACCGAGCGCGGCAAGCAGGAAGGAATAGGCGCGCATTTTGCCGTGGGAAAGATTGAAAAACAGCAGCGTTAGGCAAACGGCAGAGATAACGCAAAACAGCGTATCGCAAACGAACAGCAAAGCAACGTTTTGCTTGCGCCGCAAGCGGAACAGCCGAAAAACATCATACACCGCGCAAAGAAACGCACCGACGGCAAGCGACCATATCGCCAGCGCAAATTCGGAATAAAGCGTGTTTTCCAATTATGACCTGCCGAACAGTCGGCGTTTTTTGCGGGGAGTATCGTCGAAATAAACCAAAGCGGTTATATTTCCGTTAACGGTAAGCTCTCCGTTTTCAAGCGAAAGGTTTTTTATCGAAAGACCTTCGCCGCTTATATTTAATATATTTTCACCGACTGCCAAACTGACCAGCGTTTCATCAAAGCTGATAACGTCGTTTACCTCGGTAATATTTAACTGCGAGCGTGCTTCAAGCGTGAGCGTATGCTTTTTAGAATTCATAACCGTTCCTCCGTGTTACATATTCGATAATATGACGGAGGAGGTGATTTTATTCCAATACCTCGTACATTTCGCTCGCTTCGGCTTTTTTGGTGGTTTCCAATATCGAAACGACGCGGAATTTGGTAACTCGGCTGCCGTAATGCACTTCGATAACGTCACCGATTTTAACGTCGTAGGAAGGCTTTACCGCCTTGCCGTTAACGTAAACAAGGTTTTCACCGCAGGCTTCGTTCGCAACCGTGCGGCGTTTGATAATTCGTGAAACTTTAAGGTATTTATCTAATCTCATAACTATTCAAAAATGACCAATAAGGCAGGGGGTGAGCCCTGCCTTGATCAAACAGCAATCTTATTTATTGACAGCGTCCTTAAGGTCCTTACCTGCAACAAATGCGGGAGCCTTGGAAGCGGGAATGGTGATAGCTTCCTTGGTCTTGGGGTTGAGGCCGACTCTTTCTGCTCTTACCTTTACCTTGATGGAGCCGAAGCCTGCGATCTGTACCTTACCGCCGGTAGCGAGTTCGGTTTCGATTGCCTTGAATACAGCGTTAACTGCTGCTTCAGCATCTTTCTTCTTAAGGTTAGCATTAGCTGCAACAAATTCTACGAGAGTGGACTTGTTCATTGTTTCTATTTCCTTTCAGTATATATTATTAGTGGATTTATTATATCATCATTTTTCCCTGTTCGCAAGGGTTTTTTGCATTTTTTCTCTAAAATCCGTTATTTTGTGACTATTTTTTGTCATTTTTTCTTTGCCGCAAGCCAAAATTCCTCTTTTTCCTCACGCGTTGCCTCGGTTACCGTCTTTCCCGAAGCAAGGCAAAGCTCCTCGACAGACTGAAATCTTCGCAAAAATTTCTCGTTCGCGTTGTAAAGCGCCTGCTCGGAATCGACCTTTGCAAGCCTTGCGGCGTTGACTATCGAAAGCAAAAGGTCGCCGAATTCCTCTTCGATATCGACTTGATTGCCGCTTGCGAGCGCGGCGCGCACCTCGTTTGCTTCCTCGAAAACCTTTTCCATAGCTTCGTTTGCGTTATCGAAATCAAAGCCCAGCTTGCGCGCCTTTTTGCCCAGCTTATCTGCGCGCATAAGCGCGGGGAGCGAAGGTGTAATCGAGCGCAGTACCTCGGTATCGGTTTGCTGTTTTTTGGTTTCTTTTTTTATGGCGTCCCAATTCGCGAGCACGTTTTCGCTTCCCGTTACCTTAACGTCGCCGAAAACGTGGGGGTGGCGCACTATCAACTTTTTGCAAATATCGTCGCAAACGTTTTCTATATCGAATCTGCCCTCGCCCTTTGCGATATTGGCGTGAAACACTACCTGAAGCAAAACGTCGCCAAGCTCCTCGCGCATTATTTCGGGATCGTCGTTATCGATACCCTCGATAAGCTCGTAGGTTTCCTCCAAAAGGTCGCGGCGAATGCTTTTGTGCGTCTGCTCGGCATCCCACGGACAGCCGTTCGGGGCGCGGAGTATCTGCATTATTTCCACAAGGTCGTCGAAGCAGTAGGTTTCTTTTTGAAGTAAGCTTTCTTTAGACATTTTCTTCCTCTGATACCTCAGCCCTTTTAAGCCAGCCGAGTTTTATAAGTATTTTGGCAAGCTTGTTGCCCATAGGCAAAAGGCGTACCTCGTCTTCCTTTATCGCACGGAGGGCAAGCATCGTCGCGGCATAGGAAACAACCAGCGCGATACCCGATACAAGCAATATCACGAGCGAGGCGGCGCGGGTATCGGTGCTTCCGCCCACAAGCGAGCTACACAGCGCCTTTGCGCCGACGTATGCGCCGTAGGTTGCCGCCGCAGAAATAACGCCGCAAAGCAGAGGGCGCGCAAACATTCCCGCAAGTTTTAATTTTACGCCGCAATACTTACGTAAAAACCATATATCCATAAGCATTACGATAAGATAGCATATAACCGAGCTCATCGGTGCGCCTTGTATGCCCAACGGGCTGTATAGCAAGGCTATTTCCGAAACGGTAAGCACAGCCATGCCGACAAGCACGGCGATAAACGGCAAATGCGGCTTGCCGTAGGCGTTGAGCAGAGAATTGCAGGTAGACACGATGGATATGAGGAACACCGCAAACGCAAGTATTGCAAGCGAGGTTTCCGCCGCATCGAGCGGGACAAGGCTGCTTCCGTTTGCCATAAGCATTTGATTTGACCATTTATCCGCACCGTAAAGCAGAGAAATACAATGTCTGCCGGTTACGAACAGAAAAGCGCCGCAGGGTACGGCGATAATGCCCGAAATTCTTATAGCCTGCTCGGTAAGAAGCGCCGCGCGCTTATTCTTTTTAACAGCAAGCGCACCCGAAACGGCAGGGAGAATGCTTGTTGCGATCGGAAAAACGAGCGTTGCGGGAAGCAGGTCGTAAATAGGGACCGAAAGCCCCGTATATGCCGAAAACAGAGTATCGGCAACCTCCTTGCTTTCGCCCGAATTTACAAGACAGTTTACAATTATAACCGTATCTAAAAACTGCGAAAAATAAAGTGCCGCCGCGGTTAAGGTTACGGGAAGCGCAACGAGAACGATAAGCTTTAACAGCTT
Source organism: Eubacteriales bacterium (assembly GCA_045533335.1). Taxonomy (GTDB): domain Bacteria; phylum Bacillota; class Clostridia; order Oscillospirales; family CAG-382; genus Coliplasma. Next base: position 50,549 of record JAZSHQ010000041.1, on the reverse strand, counting down.
TTTATCGCTTTCGCGTTCCTTCACAGTATCGTTGGGAACACATTTTTTCGAAAATTTGCGGTATATAACTATGTAAAGCATCGCAAAAAATGTACCGACGGTAACACCGCTTATCGCGCACGCCGCCTGCACGGGAACGCTCGCCCCCGTTTTTGCCGCAACCATAACCGCACCCAAGCCGCAAACCAGCTTGAAAAACGCTTCGATAAACTGCGAAACCGCTGTCGGGAACATATTTCTAAGGCCCTGAAAATACCCGCGCACCGCAGCGCAAACGCAGATAAAGAAGAGAGCGGGAGCGATAATTTGCATCGCAAGCGCGCTTTCTTGGTGGTTGGTAAGCTTTGCGATATTGGGCGCAAAAATAACGAGCGCAACCGCAAACAGAAAGCCGATAACGCCGAAAACGAGCATGGCAAGCTTGGCAATACGCCTTGCTTCGTTACCCCTGCCCTTTTCGTTGCTTGCCGCAACAAGCTTGCTTACGGCAACGGGCAGACCGCTGGTGCTTAACATAAACAGCATTGCATAAATAGAATAAGCCGCGGTGAAAACGCCGATGCTTTCGCCCAAAATATTCGTAAGCGGGATTTTGAATACCACGCCTATTATTTTAACGGCGAAGCTTGCAACCGTTAATATTACCGCTTCGCGCAGAAAGCTCCTGCCCTTTTGGGCAGAAGCGTTTTTTACGTCTTCGTTCATTATAAAATACCCTTAAAGAAATTCGTACATAAGAGAATTATCGGGGATATAATCGTCGGTTATTTGAGGAACGGGAGAAAGAATTTCGATAAGCGTTTGTGCGTTTTCGTAATGAGAACTTTCCTTTTCAACCGTTTCCAAAAGGCGTATCGCATCGTCGTTTAAAATGCCGCGTTCGTAAGGGAAGAAGGTGTTTATGGCAACGTCGGCATACTGACGGAAGGGCTCTATCGATTCAAGTTCGCTTGCTCTTACGTTATCCCAAAGGTTATAGGTATGCTCTGCGCTTGCATCGCGGTGGCGCGAATCGCGCACCATACGGCGCACAAAGCGGCAGTCCGAGCCGTCGCCGGCATCGGCATAAAGATAAACGCGATAGATAGAACTTTCGTCGGGTGCGTTTTCGAAAAGCGCGAGATTAAGCGCGTGCAGACCCTCAATAAGCACCACGTCGCCCTTGCCCAAGGTTATGGTACGGTAGCAATCGGTACGCTTTTTGGTTTTAAAATCAAACATCGGAATAGGGGTTTCCTCACCCGCGAGGAGCGAAGAAAACGCCTTTTTTATAAGATCGACGCGAAGGCTGTTTATCGATTCGATATCGCGCGTGCCGTCGGGAAGATAAACGCTTTCGTCGAGATTGCGGTAGTAATCGTCGAGCGAAACGGTATGTGCCGTTCTGCCTTCGGCGTTTATCATTTCGCTTAATTTTCTGGTCGTGGTGGTTTTACCCGCGCAGGAGCCGCCCGCAATAAGTATAAGCTTTATTTTTTTGTTTTCTATGATCTTATTGGTGATATTTGCAAGCGCGGTTTCGTAATTAAGCTCGTCCTGCTTTATTTTTTCGATAATTTCTTTGTTCAAAGTATTTCTTCCTTTCGGTGTTTTGCAAAAAACGCTTCGGCTTCCTCATATCCCAAGGTTTTTTCCTCGCGCAGGTATTCGAAGGGATATTTTTGAAAAGCGTGGCGCAATATATCGTCGCGGTTGGGGCTTACAAGCTTGGTTATCGAGCCTGCGCCGCAGGCAAAAACGGTGGAATGTTCCTCCATCATAAGCACGTTGTAAAGGTTTTCCTTACCTTCAAGGGTATATCCCGTGTTTTCGGCATTGCCGACGGTGTTTTTCTGTCTGTAAAGATAATAGGGCGCATATCCCGCAGTTTTAAGACGTGAGCGTGCATATTCAACGCTTGCGCGCGCAAAATCGCCCTCGGGGTCGTAATATCCGTCGCCGACAAAACGAATGTTGGCGGCGTTCTTTATAGAAAGCGTATGCACGGTTATGTTTGAAAAGCCAAGCGATATAACGTCCTCAAGGCTTCTTTTAAACGTCGCTTCGGTATCGGCGGGGAGCGCGGCGATAAGGTCGGCGTTGATGCAATCAAAGCCTATGCCCATCGCAATTTCGGCGGCTTCGAAAAACTGCTTCGCGGTGTGCTTTCTGCCTATCTTTTCAAGCACTAAATCGCTCGTCGTCTGCGGGTTTATGCTTATTCTTTTTACCCCGTTTTCCTTTACCGCCTTTAGCTTTTCGTAGGTTACGGTATCGGGTCTGCCCGCTTCGAAGGTATATTCAACGTTATCCGAAATATCAACGCTTGAATTTATGCAGGAAAGCAGGCGGTTTATTTGAAATTCATCCAATATCGAGGGAGTGCCGCCGCCGATATAGACAGCGCGCAGGCGCATACCCAAGCGCTTTATCATTTCGCCCGTTTCGCGGATATCGCGCATTAATTTTTCCAAATATTCGGGAATAAGCGCAAAAAGCTTTTGGTTGCTGTAAGAAACAAAGCTGCAATAATCGCACCTTGTGGGGCAAAACGGAATAGAAACATACATTCCGCAATCGTTTTCGCGAATATCGGCAAGCATTTTTTGCTGAATTGACGCGGTTTCGACCGAAAGAGTCGATTTTTCGTGCGATACGTCGTAATCGCGGTTAAAAAGCGTTATTACCTGCTCGGCGGTATAGCCGCGGTCGAGGTAATATTTCGCACGCTTTACGGGGCGCAAGCCGGTAATATATCCCCACGGAAGCCCAAAGCCGAACAGCTTTTTGCCCGCCTCCAAAAACGCCTTGCCCAACGCGTTCATCGCATAAAATTCGTCGTTCATCGGGATAGAGGGGGTATAACCGCCCGAAAAATATCCTTCGGCGCTTCTTTCGCCCGAGCCCAAGGTCACCCTTGCGGTAAGAATATGCTTTTCGCTTTCTTCCAAATAAAAATATGCGTAATTTTCGCTTTCAAAGCCTTGCTTGAACTTTTCGCCGGGGAAATAAAGAAGGCAAAGCGTTTGAAAATAATAATCGTTAAGATAACCCGTGCGGTTATCTATCACTAATTTCATTTGCGGAGCTCCCGTGTATCTATTATTACGTTTATAGGACCGTCGTTATGCACCGATATATCCATGTGCGCACCGAACACGCCGGTTACGGTAGGCAAAACCTTGCCTATTTTCTGCGCAAGAAGCTCGAACATTTTCTTGCCCTCGTCGTACTTCGCGGCGTGGGTGCAATCGGGGCGGAAGCCGCGGTTAACTCTGCCCGCAAGAACAAAGTTGGAAATAAGCATAACCTCGCCGCCGACAGCAGTCGCGTTAAGCGAAAGCTTTCCGAGCTCGTCGATAAACACGCGCAAACCCGATATTTTATTTGCCATTTTTAAAAGGTCATCTTCGGTATCGTCGTCGAAAACGCCGATATATGCGACAAGCCCCTTGCCGATTTTAGAAACCGTTTCGCCGTCCACCACACATTCCGCGCTGTGGACGCGCTGTACTACTGCTCTCATATTGTTCCTCTCGATACCTCGCGCACGCCCTTTATGCGGTGGAGGTTTGCGGTAATATTACGCAAATGGTCAACGCCGCTGCAACGTATGCCTACGGTAATTATCATTTCTCCCGCATTTTCACGCGTGGAAATTGCGGTTACCGCAACCTTCATATCGGTCAGCGCAAGCGTTATATCCGCAATTAAGTGCGGTGAATATTCGGCAATTATCGACAGCGCGGCTTCGAAGCTGCCCGTATTGTGGCGGCTTATCTTTTCCGACCACGAGGCAACCACCCAACGGTCCTTATCGTTGGGGTTGGAAAGACCGTTCTGCGCGTTCACGCAATCGTATTTATGAATCGAAACACCGTAGCCGCGGGTAATATAGCCTATAATATTATCGCCGGGAAGCGGGTTGCAGCATTTTGCAAACTTAACCGTGCAGCCCTCGACGCTGTCGACAATAACGCTTTCGGCGTTGGTACGCACGTTCTTTTCGTGGCGCGCGGTTTTAAGCTGTTCCGCAGTCGGCATCGCAGGAGCTTCCGATTGCGGACAAACTACGCGCATAAATTCCTCGCGCAGTTTAACGGCAATTTTCGACACCGAAAGTCCGCCGTAGCCTATATTGTTGTAAAGGTCGTCAACGTCGGGAAGCGACAGTCGGTTTGCAAGGTTTTTCATAACCTCGTTTTTCTGCGCTTCGGTATAGGACCTTCCGTAACGCTTTATTTCGCGTTCAAGCTCAAGCTTGCCGACAGCGATATTCTCGGCACGCATTTCCTTTTTAAAGAACTGTCTTATCTTGTTGCGCGCCTCACCCGAACGTACTATTTTAAGCCAATCGCGCGAGGGACCCTTAGACGATGCGCTGGTAAGAATCTCTACAATTTGTCCCGTTTCGAGAATCGTGTCTATCGGTACGATATTGCCGTTTACCTTTGCGCCGACCATTTTATTGCCGACAGCCGAGTGAATGGCATAGGCAAAATCGATAGGCGTGCTGTTGTTGGGCAGGTTTACGACGTCGCCCTTCGGGGTGAATACAAAAATTTCGTCCTCGAAAAGGTCGATCTTAAGCGGGCGGAAGAATTCATCGGGGTCGTCGATATCCTTTTCGGTTTCGACAAGCGTGCGGATCCATTGAAGCTTGGCGTCGATATCCGCCTTGACCTGCTCGCCGGTTTTATATTTCCAATGCGCCGCGATACCGTATTCGGCAACCTGATGCATTTCCCAGGTCCTTATCTGCACCTCGAAGGGGATACCCTCTTTACCGATAACGGTGGTGTGCAGCGAACGGTACATATTCGGCTTCGGGGTGGATATATAGTCCTTGAATCTGCCGGGGATAGAATTGAATTGCTCGTGTATAATACCGAGCGCGGTGTAGCAATCAAGCTCGGTATCGACGATTATGCGCAAAGCGTAAAAATCGTATATTTCATCGAACTGCTTGCTTTGGTTGTACATCTTTTTATAGATGCTGTATATCGTTTTAACTCTGCCCGAAAGGGTAAATTTAACGTTATAGCTTTTAAGGCTTTCGGCAACTTTTTCGGTAGCCTTATCCAAAAAGTCCTTGTTTTCGCCGTAGCGCTTGTTAATATCCTCGGAAACCTCGTTATAGCCTATCGGGTCGAGGTAGTAAAGCGCAAGCGTTTCGAGCTCGTTTTTGATTTTTTGGATACCGAGCCTATGCGCAAGCGGCGCGTAAACGTGCATCGTTTCGAGCGCGATAGAGCGCTGTTTTTCGGGCGAACGCACGTCGAGCGTGCGCATATTATGCAATCTGTCGCACAGCTTTACGAAAATAACGCGAAGGTCCTTGCTCATCGCGAGGAACATCTTGCGCAGGTTTTCGATACTTTCTTCCTGCTTGGTTTCGAACGGGATATGGACAAGCTTGGTAACGCCGTCGACTATTTCGGCAACGTCGGCGCCGAATTCCTTGCGAATAACGGCAAGGTCTATCTTTTCGCCGCAGTCCTCTACCGTATCGTGCAAAAACGCCGCACAGATAGAATCGGTATCGAGCTGGAGCTTAAAAACCTCCTCTGCGACCGAAAGGGGATGAACTATATAATCCTCGCCCGAGATTCGCTTCTGACCCTCGTGGAGCTTTTCTGCGAATTCATAGGCTTTATAAATTTTATCGTAATCGTAGCTGCCCGCTTCTTTGATTTTGGCGAACAGCTCCTCGGCTTGTTTAAGCATATCAGTTACCCTTGCCTGCCCGAACGCACGGTACGGAGAAGAGGCGATTCATCAATATTGATTTTTCCGTTCGAGGGCATCATCTTTATAAAGACGCTGTTTCCGCCCTCGCGGTATTCAAGCGAAATAAGCTTTTGCTCGTTCAGCACCTCTAATATGATTCTGAATTTGCAAAGCGATACCGAAATTTCGAATTCCTTTTCAAGCGTCCTTACCGAAGACAAAAGGGAAATGCATCTGCCCTCGTGGCCGGATTCGCGCCTTATAAATCGGAATATGTTTCGGAAATCCGAAAGGTCGGGTATATCGTTTTCCGCGCCGTCATAGCTTCCGCCCGAGGCGAGAATTTTAAAGCGTTCCTCGGAAAGCGAAATTTCCTTTTGTTCCCTTTCGGAAAGGCGTATTTCCTTTACAAAAAGCTGCGGCGTGCGCGAGCCCATATATTCGTTGATATCGGCGGTAAACACGATATCGCAGCGGTCGCCCTCGCAATAGGCAAAGCTTTCGAACGCCGCGCCGAAAAAGACCGCGTTGAGCGAATGATTCCTTCCGTTTTCGAAGCCCGAAATACGGAAACGCACGTGCTTACCCTGCGAAAGCGGGACGATATCGTGCAAGCTTACGTCGCGGATAACAAGCACGGGCTGGGGGTTTGAAAGACCGAATGGCTCTAATTTCAAAAGCTCGTCTATTCCCTTTTCGGTCAATTCCGAAAAGCTTGTTTCGCATTCTATTTCCAAAGGAACTGCGGTTGCGCTTTCTTTAAGCAAGGGGGTGGCGTATTCGTTTATGCGTGCGCGGAATTCCGATATTTTTTCGCCTTCTATCGAAAGACCCGCCGCAAGCTCGTGTCCGCCGTATTCAAGCAGTAATTCGCCGCAAGAGGAAAGCGCATCCATAAGCGAAAAGCCCTTTATGCTTCTGCCCGAGCCCTTTGCGGTATCGCCGTCAAGCGAAAAAAGTATGCAGGGGCGCGAATAGCGTTCGGCTATTTTAGAGGCAACCACACCGATAACGCCCTGATGCCAGCCATCGTAGGCAAGCACGAGGAATCGGTCGTCCTTGAACGAGCTTTCGATTATTTCGACAGCCTGTTCGTATATTTTTTGCTCGGTCGCCTGACGGAGCTTGTTGATCTCGCAAAGCTCCTCGGCTATCGTATCGGCTTCGCGCTCGTCTTTGGTGAGCAAAAGCTCCACCGCACGCGAGGCGCAGGCGATCCTGCCCGCCGCGTTGATACGCGGAGCGAGCACGTAGCCGACGGTTGCAGAGGTAACCTTCTTTACGCGCTTGCCGTATTTTACTATTCCTGCACGGCGCATAAGCGCAAGAAGCCCCTTGTTTTCGGTTTCGGCAAGCTTTTTTAAGCCGATTCCGGTTATTCTGCGGTTTTCGTCGATTATAGGCATAACGTCGGCAACCGTACCGACGGCGATTATATCCGAATAAAGTTCAAGTATGCGTTCGGTGCTTCCCTCGAGCGCACACAGAAGCTTAAACACCACGCCCACGCCCGCAAGATTGCGGAAGGGGTAAACGCTGTCTTCGCGGTGGGGGTTGACCACGGCGACCGCGTTGGGGAGGGTTTCGCGGCAGGAGTGGTGGTCGGTTATTACCATATCTATTCCGTTTGCCTTTGCAAAATCGGCTTCGGCAACGGCGGTAACACCTGTATCGACGGTAATTATAAGGTCTACCCTGCCCTTCATTTTTTCGATAACGGGCAGGCTTAAGCCATAACCTTCGGATATGCGTTCGGGAATGAAATATTCACATTCCACCCCGCGCGAGCAGAGATAAAGATAGAGCATTACCGTGCTGGTGACACCGTCTACGTCATAGTCGCCGTAAATGCAGATGCGCTGGCTTTTTTCGATCGCTTCGTTGATCCGCGCGACAGCCTTATCCATATCCTTTAAAAGAAACGGGTCGTAAAGCGGCATAGAATCCTTATCGAGAAAGGCGTTTATTTCGTCCTTTTCGGTAAGTCCGCGGTTATAAAGTATTTTTGCAGTAAGCGGCATAAGCCGACATTCGGCGGATATTCTTTCGCAAACCGCTTTGTCGGTTTCACGAACAAGCCATTCACGGTTATTCATAAGCTCACCTCTCTATCTTCCGTATATTTATAAGTCTTTTATTCAACAGTAAAGTTAACGGTATATCCTGCGTTCAGGACGTAAATACCTTCGTATTCTCCGCCGAGCGAAATTACCGCTTCGGCGGTATAGCTTCCGTCCGGCTCGACGATTACGCGGTTAAAATCGACGGTTGCGGTAAGGGCAGACCTATCTACCTCGGCAAACGCCTCACGCGGGCCGATAAGCTCAACATCAAGGTCGCCGTTGATTTTATAGCTGCTTCCCTCGGGAAGATTTATCACGCTTATCGATTCCGCCTTTATGCGGTAACCCCTTACGGCAAGCTCGGGAAGAGTCACCTTTACGGTTATCTTCGAAGCGCCGCTGTCGTTGGAAACGCCTTCGGGGAGTAAAGTTCCTATCGGAAATTCAAATTCGCCAAAGCCGTCTACTGTTGTTTCATCTATATTCAAAACCAGCTCGTTGATGGATTTTAATGCCTCGGGCGAGCCCGAAACGGTCACCGACGGAGCGGAAATTGCAAGAGTTACGTCCTTCGGGTCGAACATACCGCCGGTGAACTGAACGCGCACAGGCACGCTCTTTTGCTTTGTGACCGAAACGGTAACGTAAGCCGTGGTGTCGGAAATTGTAACGTAGGGGTTATCCACAACTCTGCCGTTCGCATCGCGAAGTTCGATAGCGCCGTAGCCGTAAATGCTATCGCTTATAACCTTGTTTTCAAGGTCGAAGCGCACGTACGCGCCCTTTACCGAATCGAGCACCGACGCAGGCCCCGAAACCAGCACCGAAAGCGGGTTTGCGGTTGCGGTAACAAAGGTAACGCCTTCGGACATTATATAGCTGTTGCCGATATCGACCGATACCGAAAGCAACTCGTTTTTCTGGGTAAATTCATCGACAAACACGGTTGCGGTGGTAGAGGATTGCGAAACCACCTCTATCCCGTTGGGGGAATAAACCACGATATTCAGCTTTTGAGTACCCGCGCCCTGCGCCTGAGAAACGTCGATAACTGCGCGGAAGTCGCTCGAATCGAGCTCGTTAAGCTCGCTCCTTTTGCCCTTTGCAACGACGGTTATCGAGGAAAATTCCTGATCCGATGCAAGCGTATAGCCCTTGCTTACAACAAGCTCGCCTTCACCCTCGATAACAACGCTTACGCCGTCGAAGGTGCGTTCGAAAAGAGTGCTGTCGTAGCCGATGGCATATACCCAAAGCAGAAACGCGGCAAGCACCGAAACGATTATAAATACGATACTCGAAGCGCGCGGAGCGTTTTGGTTTTTCTGTATTTTGGCTTCTTCGGATAGGTTATTTCTGTTCATCCTTGCCGTTGCCGCTCCTTTTAAAGATTTTTCCCTTTACAACGTCGGTAATATGCTTTTTCTCTTCGCCCAAAAGATGAGTGATTAAATAGTTTTCGAGATTTTTTCTGGTAAGGTTGCGCTTGAGCACGCCGTCGTTCGCAACCGAAATGCCGCCCGTTTCCTCGGAAACGACAAGCACCAAGGCATCGCTGTTTTCGCTCATACCGATTGCGGCGCGGTGGCGTGTACCGAGCTCTTTTACAATATCGTTGTTCGCCGAAAGCGGAAGATAACAGCCCGCGGCGTGCACCCTGCCCTTGCGGATAATAACCGCGCCGTCGTGCATAGGTGCTTTATTATAGAATATGTTGCCCAAAAGGAGCGACGAGGTGACCGCATCGATAGTAGTGCCGGTACGGATAAAGTCGCCCAAACGGGTGTTGCGCTCGAAAACGATAAGCGCGCCCGTTCTGTTTTTCGAAAATTCCTCTGCGGCAACGCATATTTCGCTTATTGCAAGACGCATTTCGTCGTTATCCACAAGCCCCTTGAAGCTATCGCCGACACCGCCCACCTTTTCGAGCGCGCTGCGAAGCTCGGGCTGGAAAACGATAACTATCGCAATAAGTCCTACCGAGAAAACGCTGTTGAGTATGTAGTTAAGCGCACGCATTTCGAAAAGACTGCTTATCATTAAAAGCAGGAAAAGCACGCCCACGCCGACCAAAAGCTTACCCGCGCGGCGGCCGCGAACGAATTTTATTACCCAGAACAGCAAAAGCGCAACTATGGCAATATCGAGAATATCGACAATGCCTATACCCGCAAGCTGATTCCAAACGTATTCAAGATAATCAAGGAACGCGTTCATTTTTGCTCTCCCTTCGGGCAAACGCCCAAAATAATGCAGTCTTTTAAAGAAATAGGTTTAATTGAAATATTTTAACATATTATACACACCGTGTCAACGGAATAATAATGTTTATTTTTGGAAAAAGTCCTTGCTTTCGAGCAGTTTTTCGATAGCTTTGCCGCGGTGGCTGACCGAATTTTTTTCCTCGCTGCTCATTTCGGCAAAGGTTTTGTTCATCGGCGGGTAGAAAAACACGGGGTCGTAGCCGAATCTTCCCTCTCCGCGCAGCTCGTCGATAATAATTCCTTCGCTTTCGCCCGAAACGTAAAGCGTTTCGCCGTCGGGACGGCAGACGCAGATCGAGCATACGAATCTTGCCGTGCGTCCCTCCTGCGGAACTGCTTTAAGTGCATCGAGAAGCTTTTCGATATTCATAGCGTCGGTAGCGTTTTCGCCGGCATAGCGCGCCGAATAAACACCCGGTGCGCCGCCGAGCGCATCAACGGCAAGCCCGCTGTCGTCGGCAACCGCGATAAGGCCGGTATAGTCGCAAAGCGTTTTCGCCTTTATATAAGCGTTGCCCTTGAAGCTGTCGGCGTTTTCGATTATCTCGCCCGAAAAGCCGGTTTCCTTTATCGTTACGATTTCGGCTTCCACGCCCTTTTGTGCAAGGCAGGAGCGAAATTCGGATATTTTATGGGAATTGTTCGTGGCAAAAACTATTTTAAGCATTGGCTTCGTCCTCGAAAAACGCGTTTATAAATTCGCTCGGGTCGAAGGGACGCAAATCGTCGATACCCTCGCCTACGCCGATAAATTTAACGGGAATGCCGAGCTCGCGTTTAATAGCAAGTATTATACCGCCCTTTGCGGTGCCGTCGAGCTTGGTAAGAACAAGACCGGTGATATTTGCGGCACGGCCGAATTCCTTTGCCTGAATAAGCGCGTTCTGACCTGTCGATGCATCGAGCACAAGCAGGGTTTCACGCGTTGCGTCGGGTGCTTCCCTATCGATAACGCGGTTGATTTTCGCAAGCTCGTCGATAAGATTCTTTTTGTTGTGGAGTCTGCCCGCGGTGTCAACTATAAGCACGTCTGTACCCGCCTTTTTAGCGGCGGCAACGGCATCGAAAACAACTGCGGCGGGGTCTGCGCCCTCGTCCTGACGAATTATCGGAACGCCGTTGCGCTCTGCCCATATACCAAGCTGTTCTGCCGCAGCGGCACGGAAGGTATCGGCAGCGGCAAGCATAACCTTTTTGCCGCTTTCGGTAAGGCAATGCGCGATCTTACCGATAGAGGTGGTCTTGCCCACGCCGTTTACGCCGATAACCAGAATAACGTTCAAGCCGTTACCGAAGCTAAGCTCGCCGCTTTCGCCTACGGCTTCTTTAAGAATAACACGGAATTCCTCGCGTGCAAGCGTGGTTTCCTTTATCTTCTTTTCCTTTAATCTTTCGCGAAGCTCGTTAACAAGGTAATCGGAGGTTTCGACCCCGACGTCCGCCATAATAAGCAGGTCGCAAAGTTCGTCATAAAAATCCTCGTCAACCTTATCGTAAGAAGCGAAAAGATCGTTAACCGGCTTCAAAAGCGCGTCCTTCGTCTTTTTTAAGCCGCTTTTTAATTTATCGAAAAATCCCATTAATTTTACCTCTTTTTAGGTGTGTATTTGATTTTTGCTTTTGTGGTTTCGTCGCCCTTTCGGTCACGCGCAGCCCCGCACATTGAAAAAGGGGGCTTATATTGGTTGCGTATATCCTTCGACTCCGCGGCAAAAACGCCGCTTCGCTCAGGATGACAGAGAACGCCGCGCGGATTCCGACCAAAACGCTTGCGTTTTGTGTCGAGAGCGAAGCGATTAAAACGTTTGTGGTGGATGCAGAGTGTGCAAACACAACCCGACGCTCTACTCTACAATAAAAATCTTATAAAAATCGGGAATCGCATTCTCGATTTTTATACCTTAGAGCTTCGCAACCTCGGACAAGCCGCAGGCGCGCACGAGGTTGATGTGAATGCACGAAGCTCACAAGCCCCGCCGCGCGGATTCCGACCAAAACGCTTGCGTTTTGTGTCGAGAGCGAAGCGATTACTCGGCATATTCCTTGATTATATCGTCCAGCTTCGCCATATTCAACTTCATATAGTCCGAAATACCCTTCTGGCGCATGGTTATGCCGTAAATGGTATCGGCGCGTTCCATTGTGCCGCGGCGGTGTGTGATGAGAATATACTGCGTTTTATCGCTGTTGCGACGAACGTAGGAGGCGAGTTTGACGATGTTAACGTCGTCGAGCGCCGATTCGATTTCGTCGAACACGCAGAACGGCGAGGGGTTGACCCTTTGAAGCGCAAGGTAGAGCGAGATAGCCGCAAACGACTGCTCGCCGCCCGAAAGGAGCGAGATGCTGCGAACGCTCTTGCCGGGGACCTTAAGCACTATATCTATACCGCATTCAAGCGGAAGCATCGGGTCGGTAAGCTCGGCTCTTGCGCTGCCGCCGCCGAAAAGCTCGGTAAAGACGGCATTGAATTCGGTGTTTATCTTTTCGAAGCATTCAAGGAAGGTTTCCTTCATACCCGAAGCGAGCTTTGCGATAGTGCGGTCGAGCGAAAGACGGGTTTTGTTAAGGTCGTCGGTTTGCTCGGTAAGGAAATCAAAGCGTTCCTTGGTTACGCGGTATTCCTCGACAGCGTTGACGTTTATAACGCCCATAGCGCGTATTTTTGCCTTGAGCGATGCAAGACGCGAAGCGCCCTTATCCATCTTTTCCTTCGGCAAACGGAAGCGTTCGGCATCCGAATAGGTAAGCTCGTATTCGTCCCAGAGCTTGCTTGTAACGGTATCGAATTCGGTGTTGACCGAATTGAATTTCATTTCGGTTTCGGTAAGCGTGCGGAAGGCTTCTTCCTTTGCAGCCGCAACGGTTTTTTGCTTTGCGCGCATTTCGGTAAGCTGTTTTTCCTTTTCCTCGCGGCTTGCAATTATTTCGGCAAGGCGCTTTTCGCAATTCGCGATTACGTTATCGCATTCAAGACATTCGGCGTTCAGCTTTACCGTTTCCGCCGTGCGTTCTTTTATAAGTTCCTCTGCCTTTTCTATCGACGCGCTTCCCAAGGTAATACGCGCGTTGAGCTCGGTTTCGCGGCGGAGCGATATAGCAAGACGCTCCTCGGCAACCGAAAGCTCGTTCTTCGCGGCGAAGAGAGCCATTCTCGCCTCGTTCACGCGCTCGAACGCGGCTTCCTCTGCCTTTTTAAGGCTTTCTGCCTGCGTGCGGGCATTGTCACGCGCGACCGTTGCTTCGGCAATCGCGCGGTTAAGCTTTTCTGCCTCGGCGGTTATTTCGGCAAGCTCGGTTTCGAGTTTTATTAATATTTCCCCGCCCAAGGAAAGCGATTCTATTCTGCCGTTTTCTTCTTCAATACGCACGTTAAGCGAATCCTTGGTAACCGTGTGCGCCGCCTTTGCGGTGTTTGCTTCGGCAAGCGCAAGGCGCAAAGCTTCGAGGCTTCCGTCGGCGTTCGCGCAGTCTTTTGTTATCTGCTCGCGCAGTTCTTCAAGCTTCGCGATAGCCGCTTCGCGTTCCTTTATCTTTTCGCCCAAGCGTTCGATATCCATAGCGCGGGTAAATACGCCGACCTTTACAGCCGAAGAGCCGCCCGTATAGCTGCCGCCCGCGTTGATTATCTGACCGTCGAGCGTGACGATTTTTATTCTGAAGCCGCTTTTCCGTGCGATAGCGGAAGCGGCATCGAGATTTTCGGCGATAACCGTTCTGCCGAGCAGGTCGTTTACAACGCCTTCGAACTTTTTATCGTATTTCGCAAGCTCGCTCGCGATGCCGATATAGCCGGGCATATCCTTTATCGCTTCGACGTCGCTTTTTTTGCCGTTTACGCTTTGCAAAGGCAAAAAGGTTGCTCTGCCGAGCTTATTTTCTTTAAGATAGCGTATGCACGCCTTTGCGTCGGATTCCTTTTCGACAACGATAAACTGAACGCTTGCGGCGAGCGCCGTTTCAAGCGCAACAACGTATTCGCTTTCGGAAGAAATTATATTCGAAACCGTGCCGTAAAGACCGATTTTTTCGCCGTTATTTTTAATAACGCCCGAGGTGCAATCGTTAATAACCCGCTTAACGCTTTCGGAATAGCCCTCGAGCAGATTTTCAAGCCTTGTAAGCTGTTCCTTGCGCTGTTCCTCGCCCGAAAGCGCGATTTTTTCTGCGGTAATATCGGCTTCGGTCTTGCGAAGATTTTGCAAAAGCGTTGCGCGCTCGTAATCGAGCGAAACTATCTTGTTTTCGGTTTCGTTTATCTGCTTCAAAACCGAATCGAGCTCTTTCGAAGCCTTTTCGGCTTCCGCCTCAAGAGCCTTTACGCGCTCGTAAGCGGCGGTAAGCCTGTCGGCGTTTTCGTTAGCCGTTCTGCGTTCCGCCTCGAGCGATGCGGTACAGCCCGCCTCACGCGCGGCGAGCGCGCTTTTTTCGGCGGCAAGAAGCTCGAGCCTTGCGCCCGAATTTACGTTTTCCTTATCGGCGGCAAGTGATGCGTTTCTCGCCTGCTCGTAAGCGTTTTCGGCGTTTAAAGAATCGCTTTCGTATTTTTTCAGTTTTTCTTCGGATTCTGCCTTTGCCGCTTTGCATTCGGAAGTAATTCTTTCGGTTTCTTCCTTTTCGGAAACGGCGGCGGAAATAGCGTTTCTCGCTTCGTTTGCAGATTCCTCCGCATGGGCAATATCGTTGGCACAGACAGCCTTTCTGCCCTCTGCTTCGCCCTTTTTATGCACAGCCTCGGTCTTTTCGCGCTCGCATTCGCTCATTATGCGCGAAAATTCGTAGCTTTCGTTCAAAATTCTGTCGGTCGCTTCGTCGCAGGCGGTAACCTCGCGCTCTGCCGCTTCAAACGCAAGTTTGGCGGCGGCAAGGTCGGTTTCGCATTCGATTCGCCGTGCGCGGAGATAATCCAGCCTATCGAGCCAAAGGGTAATTTCGATACCCTTCTTTTCCTCGCTTAAAACCAAATATTGCTTTGCGTTTTCGGCTTCCTTTTCCAAAGGGCCGATGCGCGAAGAAATTTCGGAAAGTATATCGTTTACGCGCACCAAGTTATTTTCGGTATCGCGCAATTTACGCTCTGCTTCAAGCTTTTTATAGCGTATTTTGGAAATACCCGCCGCTTCCTCGAAAATACTGCGGCGTTCATCGTCCTTTTGCGAAAGCACCTCGGCGATTTTGCCCTGACCTATTACCGAATAACCCTCTCTGCCGATGCCGGTATCGTAAAAAAGCTCGTAAATATCCTTTAAGCGCACCTGCTTTTTGTTTATGTAATATTCACTTTCGCCGCTTCGGTAAAGCTTACGGGTAACGGTGACCTCGTCGGAATCCGACAAACGGAAGCCCCCGCTTTTTGCCGCTTCGGCTTCCTCGGCTGCGGCTTGCTCGGCATCGATGGTAATATGGTTTGCGCGGTTGTATTCCTCTTCGGTATCGATACAAAGCGAAACCGAGGCGCAGTTAGCCGCGGTACGCGTTGCCGTACCGTTAAAGATAACGTCCTCCATACGAGAACCGCGCAGGGATTTCGCGCTCATTTCGCCCAAAACCCAACGTATCGCATCCGAAATATTCGATTTGCCGCTTCCGTTCGGTCCGATAATCGCGGTTACGCCGCTGTCGAAGCTTATTCGCGTTTTATCGGGGAAGGACTTAAAGCCCTGCATTTCTATTGCTTTAAGGCGCATATTTTATAAACTCCTTATTCCGACCTCGGGAGAAAACTGCGGCAGGTCGAGCGTTTTTATCTCGACTTCGGCACAGCCTGTCTGCTCCTTAAGTCTGTTTATTGCGGCACCGTTATGGCCGCGAAGCATCGAAATATCGCTTTTGCGTATTCCGATACAAAGTATTTTGTTTTTGCAATCGCCCGCGCGCTCTGCGATAATATCGGTATATACGCGGCTTTTTACCAGCTCGCCTATCGCGGGGTGCTTCGCACCGAAGGGTGCGTTTTTTAGATTTTCGGAGGAATGAAGCCCGATTCGAAGCATTTTTACCCCCGCATCGTGAAAAATACGGTAGCATTTTGCCGTTCGCTCAACAGCCTCTTCAAGCCCGAGCGGGTTATATATGCCGTTTTTCGTCATTTCGTAAAGCGCGGTTTCCTCGAACACAACGGTCGGGTAAATGCGCGCTTCGCCCGCCGACATTTTTACAATATCCAAAGCGGTCTGTATTTCGCTTTCCGCCGTGGCTTCGGGAAGCCCTACCATCATTTGCCCGCCGAAAACAAAGCCCCGATTTACTATAAGCCTTGCGGCATTAAAGGAATCATCTGCGCTATGCCCCCGCTTGCAGGCGGAAAGCACACGCTCATCGGTGCTTTGCACACCCAATTCTATATGGGTTACGCGGTATTTTTTAAGTATTTCAAGTATTTCCTCGTTAATACAATCGGGTCTTGTCGAAATTCTTATGCTCTGCGCGACGCCTTTATTTATATATTCGTTCGCGACCGAAAGCAGAGCCTCCATACGCGTTTTTTCGATTGCGGTAAAGCTTCCGCCGAAAAAGGCGATTTGGCTTTCCGCGAAGCTTCCGCTTTCGCTTTTAAGCATTTCGCGAAGCTCGTTTATTTCGGTATTTAAATCCTTTTCGGCGGTTTGCCCCGTTATTTTCGTTTGCGAGCAGAAAACACAGCAATTCGGACAGCCCGCGTGCGGAACGAAAAACGGAAGATTACGATGGCTCTTCATCTAATTCACCGAGCAATATAAGCGCTTCCTTTGCCGCCGCCTGCTCCGCTTCGCGCTTCGACCTTCCCCTGCCCCTGCCGAGCAGATTGGAATTAAGATACACCTCGTAGCTGAAGGTGCGGTCGTGGGGCGGTCCTTCCTCGCCGACAAGGCTGTAGGAAAGCACCTCTTCGGGGGTTTGCTGAACTATTCTTTGAAGGCGCGATTTGTAATCCTCGGTGCCCGCCTTTATAACGCTGTCGACCGACGAGGATATAAAGGGAAGCACAAAATCCTTCGCCTTTTCCATACCGCCGTCGAGATATATCGCCGCAATAAGCGCTTCGAACGCGTCGGCTATCGTGCTTTTGCGGTGTCTGCCGCCCGTAGAGACCGATTCGCCCTTGCCGAACAGCATATAATCGCCAAGATTTATGCTGTTTGCAAACCTTGCAAGCGTATCCTCACACACAAGCGCGGCGCGGGTGCGGGTCAAAAAGCCTTCGTCGGCATCAGGAAAACGGTGGAACAAAAATTCCGCGGTTATTACCGAAAGTATCGAATCGCCCAAAAATTCGCTCCGTTCGTTGCTTACCAGAATACCCTTTTTGCGGTTTTCGTTGCAATAAGAGGAATGGGTAAGCGCAACCGTAAGCAGGCGCGTATCGTTAAAAATATATTTTATTTCCTTTTCAAGAAGGTGAAATTCCTTTTCCTCGCTCATTCGGTTATCTCCTTTGAGCCTTCGTTTTTCTTTTGCATACTTGCGCTTATTTCATCGACTGTGCCCTCGGCGCAATAGAGCATTACCTGCTTTATCGCGGAACGGAAGGAATATGCATCCGAGCTTCCGTGCGCCTTTACGACAGGCTTCGCCAAGCCCAAAAAGGGCGCGCCGCCGTATTCCGACGGGTCAAGGCGTTTTTTAAGGTTTTTGGTGTGCTTAAGCGTCATCGCGCCTGCAAGCGTTGCTATCGGCGAAGCGTGGAAAAGCTCCTTTAATGATTTGGACATAAACTTGCCCATACCCTCGATAAGCTTAAGCGCGATATTGCCGGTAAAGCCGTCGCAAACAAGCACGTCGCACGCGCCGAAGGGGACGGATTTTCCTTCGCAGTTGCCGATAAAGTTTATACTTTCGTCCTGCGAAAGCAAAGCAAAAGCTTCGGTATAAAGCGGGGTGCCCTTATGGGGCTCCGTGCCGTTATTCAAAAGCGCGACACGCGGATTTTCGACACCGAGAACGTTTTCGGCGTATATCGAGCCCATACGCGCATAAAGTTGAAGCACCTCGGGCGTGGCATCGAGATTCGCGCCGCAATCGAGCAGAACAAAGGGCTTTTCGAGCGGCATTACCGAGCCGAGCGCGGCGCGGCGTACACCCTTTATACGGCGTATTATAAGCGATGCGGCGGTAAACAACGCACCGGTATTGCCCGCGCTGACAACGCAATCGGCAACGCCTTCCTTGCACAAATTACAAGCGAGAACGAGTGTCGAATCCTTTTTTTCTTTCATAACGCAGGCGGGGTCGTCGGTCATTTCGACAACGCTTGCACCCACGCGCGCGGTAACGTTTTTCGGCAATTCGGGAAGTGCATCTATCGCCTCCTGCGTGCCGACAAGGATAATTTCCAAGCCGTCGGACGCAAATTCGTTCGCGGCGTTTATCGCGCCCTGCGCAAGCTCGCTTGCGGGGTTATCTCCACCCATTATATCAACCGCTACGGTTATTTTCATTTATTTCTACCTCACAGTTACAGTCGGGCATAAGTTCTGCCCGTGGCTAAAGGTTGCTTTATTTTCCTTCTTCCCAGCCGCATTCGTTTTTGCAGTAATAATGCTCGCGGTTTTTCTTTTTCAGCACCGCCGCGCCGCATTGAGGGCATTTGCGCTCGGTGGGAAGGTCCCACGACGAAAATCCGCACTTGGGATAATCCTCGCAGGCGTAATAGGTTTTGCGGCTCTTGGTTTGCTTTATCATAATACGCTTGCCGCAATCGGGACAGGTTATGCCGCTGTCACGGCGGTAAGGAATAGCGGTTTTGCATTCGGGGTAATTCCTGCAGGCAAAGAAATTGCCGTGAGGACCTTTACGCAATACCATATCGTTGCCGCAGTTGGGGCATTTTTCGTCGGCAAGCACCTCGGGAGCCTTCTTTTCCTCCGGCTCCTTTTCAACTTCGGCGTCAAGGCGCTTGGTGTTGCGGCACTTGGGATAATTAGGACAAGCGGCGAATTTGCCGTAGCGTCCGGTCTTTTCTATCATAACGGCGCCGCACTTTTCACAGATTATGCCGGTTTCTATCTTCGGTATTTCAACACGTTCGCTGCCCAAGGTTTTTTCTGCCTCTTCGAGCTGAACGCTGAAATGGCGGTAAAATTCACGCAATACCTCTATATATTCGCTCGTTCCGTCCTCGATCCTGTCTAGATCCTCTTCCATTTCGGCGGTGAATTTATAGTCGACGATATGCGAAAACGCCTTTTTCATAGTTTCGGTGGTAATAACGCCGAGTTCTGTCGGAACAAGGAATTTGCCGTCGCGGCGGATATACCCGCGTGAGATTATGGTGGTTATCGTTGCGGTATAGGTCGAAGGTCTGCCGATCCCCTTATCCTCCAGCACCTTAATAAGCGAGCCTTCGGTAAATCTTGCGGGGGGCTGGGTGAATTTCTGTTCGGGGGTTATTTCGGCGGGATCGACCTTTTCGCCTTCGGTAAGCTCGGGAAGCATTGCTCCGCTTTCTTCATCTGTCACGTCGTCGGCAATATCGCCGTAAACCGCCGCAAAGCCGCGGAATTTAACGGTATGACCGTTTGCGCGGAAGATAACGCCGTTCGAAACGATATCCGCCGAAACGGTATCGAGAAGTTCGGGCGACATCTGCGATGCGATAAAGCGTTCCCAAATGAGCTTATAGAGCTTATATTGGTCGTTCGAGATTTTGCCGCGAAGCGATTCGGGGGTAATCGTCGGGTCGGTGGGGCGTATAGCCTCGTGCGCGTCCTGCGCGTTCTTTTTAAGTTTGTAGTTGTTGGGCGTTTTCGGATAATATTCCGCGCCGTAGTTATTAATTATAACGGTTTTCGCCGCTTCGCGCGCTTCGTCGGAAATACGCAGAGAATCGGTACGCATATAGGTGATAAGACCGTGCGCGTTCTTTTCGCCGATGTTTACACCTTCGTAAAGTTCCTGCGCGACGAGCATGGTTTTTTGCGATTGGAACGAAAGCTTGCGGTTTGCCTCCTGCTGAAGCGTGGAGGTGATGAACGGGGGCGCAGGTCTGCGCTGCTTGAGCGCGCGCTTCACGGCTTCTACCTTAAATTCGCCTCTTGCCGCGGTGTCGAGAACGGCTTTTACCTCGGCTTCGTTCGAAAGCTCGAGTTTTTTGCCGTCGCGGCCATAGAATTTCGCTTTGAACACCTCGCCCTTATCGGTAACGAACAGCGCGCCTATTACCCAAAATTCCTCGGGCTTAAAAGCTTCTATTTCCTGCTCGCGTTCAACGACTATTCTCGTCGCGACCGATTGAACACGTCCCGCAGAAAGGCCGTTCTTGATATGCTTCCAAAGGAAGGGGCTTATCTTGTAGCCGACGAGTCTGTCGAGTATTCTTCTCGTCTGCTGGCTGTTAACGAGATTCATATCTATATCGCGCGGGTGCTTTATTGCTTCCTTTACCGTGTTTTTGGTTATTTCGTTAAAGGTAATGCGCTTGGTCTTTGCAGGGTCGAGTGCAAGCACGTTTGCAAGGTGCCAGCTTATTGCTTCACCCTCGCGGTCGGGGTCGGCTGCGAGAAATACGCGGTCCGCCGCCTTTGCTTCCTTGCGAAGTTCGTTTATAAGCTCGCCCTTGCCGCGGATATTGATATATTGCGGCTCGAAATCGTTTTCGATATCGATACCGAGCTTGCTTTTCGGCAGGTCGCGCACGTGACCCTTCGAGGACTTTACCTTATAGCCCTTGCCCAAAAAGCTTTTTATGGTATTCGCCTTGTGAGGCGACTCAACAATTACAAGTGTGTTCATCAACGTATCCTTCCGTTATATCTCTCTGTGTATATCTCTCAAAACTTCGACGAAATGAATCTTCCGCCCGCCGAGGCGATAATGCTTCCGTCTATTTCCATATAGGTCAACTCGGCAAGCACCTCGCTTATCGCCAGACCCGTTTTTATTGCTATTTCATCCGCCGATAACGGATTGCGCCCTTTAAGCACGGCAAGGATCCTTTCGGAAAGCCCCGCTGTCGAAAGCGTTTTTTCTTCTGCCGCTTCCTTTTCTTTAATTGCCGGCGGTGCTTCGGTTGCGGCCGTGCTTTGCTTTATTTCGCCCTTCGGCTTTGGCTTTTCCTTTACACGCAGGCTGTTTTTTGCGGTATTGGTATTACCGTAGGAATCAAGCTTTTCGGTAAACGCGGGAGCGTGTGTCCGCGCACCATCGGGGTATTCGAGCAACAGTGCCGAAAGTACCTCGTTAGCTTCGGTAACGGCGGTAACGCCCTGCTTTATAAGCGCGTTCGAGCCTGCACCCTCCGCGCCGACGGCAAACGGAATGGCAAAAATCGGTCTACCCTGCGCGATAGCGTGGCGTGCGGTTATTAACGCACCGCTTTTTTCGCCCGCTTCGGATATTACCACGGCGTTGCTTATTCCGCTTATTATGCGGTTGCGGTTGGGGAAATCCGCCCTCGTCCTCGGTGCGCCGGGGTAAAGCTCGCTCATTACGAGCCCGCGTTTATAAAGCGTTTCGAACGCCTTAAGATTTTCCTTTGGGTATATATCGCCTATCGGGTTTCCGAGCACCGCAACGGTATAGCCGTTTGCCATTACCGCACCGCGGTGTGCCGCGGTATCGACACCCTTTGCAAGCCCGCTTACAACGCAAACACCGCTTTGCGCAAACCCACGCGCGAACTTTTCGGTAATATCTTTGCCGCAGTCGGTCATTTTTCTTGTCCCGACAACGGCGATACAAGGCATTTTGTTTAGGTTTTTCAAATTGCCTATCGAATACAGCGCGACGGGCGGTATTCCGATATTTCTCAGCTTTTCGGGGTAAAGCTCGGAATAAAAGCCGGTCACCTCGACCCCAAGCGCTTCGCAACGTTTAAACACCTCGAACGCTTCGGCGGTATCTTTAAGTGCAAGGCGTTTTATATATTTTTCGTTTTTTTCGCCGAGGAAGGAAAAATCGTCACATCCGTAAATTTCCTCGATACTGTCAAAACGCAAAAATATTTCGCGTGCAAGGCGGCTGTAAATACCTATTGCCTGCTGAAGCCATATATACAGCACGCTGTTTTTCATTTGATCTTTCCCCTCCTTGCTTCCCAGAGGAGCATCGAAGCGGCAGAAGCCGCGTTCAAGCTTTCGGTCTTGCCCGACATCGGAATAAAGCAGGTCATAGAGCATTCCTTTATAACCGCCTCGCTTAAGCCCTGCCCTTCGTTGCCGACGGCAAAGCAATCGTTTTCCTTCGTTTCGAAGCTGCCGAGTATCTCCGCCCTTTCGTCAAGAGCCGAGGCTATCACCCGCACGCCCGACGTTTTAAGTGCTTCAAGCGTTTTTAATATATCGGGGCAAACGAATATATCTGCGGTAAAAAGCGCACCCATAGTTGCACGCACGGTTTTCGACGAATAAATATCGGCACAGCTTCCGCAAAGTATAACCGAGCAATCAAGCGCGGCGGCGGTGCGTATTACCGTACCGACGTTGCCGGTATCGCGCAGGTCGACAAGCATTACCGAATTACCGTTAATTAACTTCGGCAGTTCGGAATAATCAAGCTTATCACCGACGAAAACCGCGTTTTCAAGAAAGGTTGCAACCGTAAATATTCCCTGCGGTGCCTTTTCCTCGGTAAGCTTATCATACACCGATTCGTTAACGGTATATACCGCGCAGCCCGCACCCGCGATAAGCGAAGCGTATCTTTCGCAAGCATCCTCCCGCACGAAAAGCGCAAACGGAGTATTGCCCGCGCGCAAATATTCCTCGAGCAGGTGCACGCCTTCGAAATAGAAAAGCCTTTTTTCTTCCCTTTCGCGTCTGTCGCGCAGGGCGGTCATATTCTTTATTGTCGGATTATTTCTCGATTCTATCTTCATAGCTTCCGCACTTTAAAATCTTTACTATATAATATATAATAATAGTACGTATTTTTTCACTTGTCAATACACATTCTTATATTTTTACAGAAAAATAAGCAATGCCCTCTCTTAAAAGAGAGCATTGCCTGTTTTTATCATAATCAGTATATGTTATATGTTACGCTGTGCCACCAATATTCTGTCGATCTTGCCGTAATCGCGAAGCACCGCCACGCTGTAACCGTGCTCCTTTAAAATGTTCGAAACGTCCTCGCACTGACCTATGCCGATTTCGTAAATAAGTATGCCGTCGCGCTTTAAAATATGCGGAACGAGCGAGGTTACGATTCGGTAATAGCGTAAGCCGTCTTCACCGCCGTCGAGCGCGGTATCGGGCTCGAAGCCTACTTGGGGCGAGAGGGTTTGTATATCGTCGGTGGGAATATAGGGCGGATTGCAGATAACCAGATCCAACGGGCGTTCAAGCACACCCGCAAGTTCGATATAATCGTCCTCGTCGAGCGCGTCGAAGCGTCTTACCGAAACGTTTTTCTGTTCGGCAAGGTTTTTTTCGGTATAGGGCAACGCCTTGCGCGAAAGCTCGAGCGCATATCCGCTTACCGTCGGCTTTTCTGCGGCTATTGCCTTTGCGATACAGCCGCTTCCGCTGCATATATCGGCAAAAAGCCCGCCGTCCTTAAGCAAGCCGATAGCCGCCTTAACGCCTATTTCGGTATCGCTTCGCGGTATAAAAACACCGTCGCCGACAGCTATTTCATAGCCGTAAAAATTACATTTACCAAGCACGTACTGCAGAGGCTTTCCGAGCGAAAGCTCGAACACCGCGCCGCTTACGAAAGCGTCGATAGAGCGGGGTGTTTCGTCATCGAGATGTGCAAGAAGGTGCCCTCTGTCTATCTTCAACGCCTCGCAAAGAAGCATATCGGCGATAACGTCGCCCTCTTCGGGGGATATTTCAAGCAGCATTTCGCGCAGCTTCGTTCTGTATTGTCTAAGCGTCAACTTCGCTTTCCTCGCTTTCGGGGGTTTCTTCGCTTACGGCGTCGGCTTCCTCGTTATTTTCCGAAGGCTCTTCTTCCTTCAAAGCCTCAAGGCATTCCTCGTAAAATCCGGGAAAATCGTCGGGAAGCGCACACTTAAGCGCGGTTATGCCGACCTCGATAATATCGTCGCTCGGCTCACGCGTGGTAAGATTTTGCATCCAAAGTCCGGGCTTTGCGAGCACGCGAATAAACGCGTTATCGTGCCTGCCCGCATAGCGTATAAATTCGTAACCGATACCGACGGTTATTGGCAAAAGCGCAATTTTCAAAAGCGAACGCAGCCACACCGTTTCGACCGCCCACAAAAAGATTATACCGACGGCTATCGAAAGAATAATCATCGAAAACATAAAGCTCGTGCCGCATCTGGGATGGAAGCGCGAATGCTTTTTAACGTTTTCAACGGTCAATTCCTCGCCCGCCTCGTAGCAAAAAATGCTTTTATGCTCGGCGCCGTGATACATATACACGCGCTTCATATCGGGGATAAGCGCGGTAAGCCAGATATAAAGTATGAAAATTATTACCTTAAGCGCGCCCTCGATAATATTGCGCCAGATATTCGCCGAAGCGCCCTCGAGAGTCAACAAATTATCGAAAATAAGGTCGCCTATAAGCGTGGGCAGGAAGATGAACAGCGCACCCGCCAAAAGCACGCCGAGTATCATCGAAATAACCGATATAACGGCGATAAGCCATTTTCCGCAATGCTCGTCGAGCCATTTATCGAGTTTGCTTTGCTCCTCCTCGGCTACGTCAAGCCCGAGCATATCGGTGCCCTCGGTTATGGTCGAGAAGGAAAGCTTCATCGATTCGATAAAGTTCACAACACCGCGTATTATCGGCCATTTGAATATTTTGCATTTATCGGCTATCGAGGAATTGCCCTTGCGCGAAACCGATATTTTTTTATTATCCATTCTGCGAACGGCAATAGCGGTATGCTTTTTGCCGCGCATCATTATACCCTCAACTATCGCCTGACCGCCGACTGCGCCCCTGCGCTCCGAAAGGCTGCAAGCACCGTTTTCGGGTTTCTTTTCGTTTTTGCTCATTTTATCCTCACTTGCGGTTGATTTTCTTTCGATTTTGTATTATACTATATTTGAATCAAAAATAAAACCCCTTTTTTAAATTTTACAACAAATTCACGGAAAATACCTATGCAGGAAAAAACTTTCACTAAAAATGACAGCGGATTTATCTGCGGACATTGCGGCAAAGAGGTACCGCCGCTCGGTTACAGCTCGCGCAATCATTGTCCTTTTTGCCTCTATTCGCGACATCTCGACGTCAACCCCGGCGACAGGGCTTCGGATTGCGGCGGTCTTATGCGTCCCTCTGCAGTTACCTCGCACCCAAAAAAAGGCTTTATAATAACCCACAAATGCATAGAATGCGGCGCGACCCGCAACAATAAAATGCAGCAGGACGACGATACGGCGTTACTCATAAAGCTTACAAACCCCTATAATCTGGAGGAATACCAATGACGAACGAAAACAAAAGCAAGGACCGCTTGCTCGGTGTTAAGCTTTTAATCGTTATAATTCTCGCCTTTTTGGCGGCACTTGCTTTCAGGCGCTCGGCAGGCATTATTGCGATGACGCCCATTATGCTGTTGCTTTGCGGCGCTTCGGCGTTTATCGGGATAAGCACGCCCTTAAAGTGCGTCATCTTCGGCGCGACGGTTTTTGCGGTTAATTCGATAGAGACCCCTTCGGCATCCGAAGCTGTGATCTTCGCCGCATTATGTCTACTTGCCTGCGCCGTTTTCGGCTACGGTGCCGATTGCATAAGAGCAAAGAAAAAGCGCGGGATCCCCATTCTTTGCGCCGGCGCGGTTGTCTGTTTACTTCTTAATCTTTACTTTATCGGAAACCCCTTTTCCGCCTACCAAGCAAAGCAATCGTTCGACGAATACACCCAAAAGAACTACCCTGCGAACGAAAACGCAGTACTTGGCGAATTCGAATTTTCCGAAATTTATTACCGCCACGACACCAAGGCATACGTTATCGACGTTGTCAGCAACAAATACCCCACTGAGGGCGCATCGCTCACTCTCGGCAACGACGTTATCTGCGACGGCTTTAAAAGCAAAATGGAGCAAAAAATCAGCGAACAGTACGTTTCCAAGCTTTCTTCCGTCATCCGCGAAGCCTTCCCCGACGCCGATTTCGAGGTAAGCTTCGAACGCTTTGTTGCGCTCCCCAACCAAGCCATTCTCTCCTCCGAATCGGGCTCGCTTGCCGAAAACGTCTGCTACGACATATATATCCGCGGAGTTCAAACCGGCGAAGTGATGCTCGAAACCGTTCATTCTTATATCAACGCTATCGACCGTTCGGGTGTCGGCTACGCACGTCTGACCTTTAAAAGCGGTATCGGGAACTGGCAGCGCCGCTACATCTCCATCGACCCCAACCACCCGCCGTTCCGCCCCGACATCGACCTTTTATACACCAACACCGCAACCACAAATTACTTCAACGAATATCTTTTAAAGCTACAGCAGCAAGACTGATTATGTCAACCACGCGCATCTTTAAACGGTGCGTGTGGTTTTTTATTATATCCGTTTTCAATTATAAACTCTTCAAATGTTGGCAACACTAAAGCAGGGACAGATACATATACTTTAAACAAAAGGAGTGTTCAACGTTGAAGACACAAAACGGCGAAGAAAGCATACGCCGAGGGGACATATATTACGCAGATCTCAGCCCCGTGGTCGGATCCGAGCAGGGAGGGATACGCCCCGTGCTTATCGTGCAGAACGATATGGGCAACAAATACAGCCCCACCGTTATCGCCGCCGCGATAACCAGCAAAACCGGCAAGACCAAGCTCCCTACCCACATCGAGGTGACCGCAGGTATTCCTATCGACGGAAAACCGCACGGGCTTGCCAAAAACTCGGTCATTCTGCTCGAGCAGATACGCACCATCGACAAGCGGCGTTTAAAAGAACGTATGGGCAAGCTCGACGAAAACACTATGCGTCAAGTAAACAGTGCCATCGGCATCAGCTTCGGTCTTTTTTAGCTCCCGCGGGTGCGTAACGCACCATTTTAGTTCCCGCGGTAGAGATTTTATATGTTTGTTTCCTTAACTCCGCGTGGGCGTTACGGTAACAATAAACGTTACAACGCGCATAGGCGTTACGGCAACAATAAACGTTACAATATGTCTTCTCTCCCCGCGTAAGCGTTACGGCAACAACAACCGCATCGTATAACCATAAAAAACTCGGCAAGCGTTTTACCGTTTACCGAGTTTTAATTTTTATTTCTTCTTTTTAACTATAACCGCCGCAACTACCGCAACTACCGCAACACCAAGCACCGAAAGAAGTATTACGAGCCACAAGGGCGTTCTTTCCTTTTCGCCGCCGTTTGCCGATTGCGAGCTTTCGCCGCTATTGCTTTCGGAGGATTCGTTCACCGCAGGCTCGTTCACGGTTACGTTCACCGTTATCTCCTCGGAATAATTAAATCCGTCGCTCACGCGCAGCGTAAACGAATCGCCGCCCACGTAGCCGTCATCGGCACGGAATATAAGCGTTTTTTTGCTTGCCGCAACGGTAACGCCGCCATGCTCGGGCATTTTTACAAATTCAACCGTGATATCGCCCCAAAACGAATCGGCATCGGTGATTTTTATATCCGCCATAGCGCGTTTATCACCCACCAACAGTTCGAAATCGTCCACCTCTACCTGCGGAGCTTCGTTCTTATATGTGCCGTGGATAAAATTATAGGTCAGATCGTAAAGACGGCGCAGATATATACCCTTCGGGGTACTTATATCGGCGTGGCAAAAATCGTAAAAGCTGCCGGGGTTTGCGCCCTGATAATAGGTTTTCAGCGCGTTCATATAACCCGTTTTACTTCCGTAATAAAGATAGCTTTCGTAATTATAGCCGGCCTTTAAATAATCGTCGCCGCGGAAATACGAAGGCTCGTTCGTTTCAATCTCTACACCTATATGGTTATTGTAAGCCGATTCGGCAAATTCACCGAGCATCCCCAGCTCGAAATATGTATAGTTCTCGCTGAACGCAACGTTCGGCTGCATAACCGCGCCGTCGAATCCAAGCTCCTCCCAATGGTCATAGCCTATCGAAAGATAAAAGGCATCGAAAATCACGTCGAGCTTCTTTTTGTCGGCATAAGCGTTCACCTGCTTTACAAGCTCCGCTTCGTGGTCGGAATCGGAATAATTTATCTCCTCGCGCAGCCAATAAAAGCCCGCAAGCTCTAAATTTTCGTATTCGTTCGCCTTGAATTGCTCGATACACTTATCGGCAAACCATTTAACGATATTCACGCGCTCCTCTAACGTTTGGCAATTTTCCTGCGAGCCGTCGCCGTTTATATCGCCAAAGGGCATATCGATAACCGTGGGGTACGGCAGAGTAAGATAAACCTTATACTTACCCTTTAAGCCGAGCTCGGAATAGACCCTGCCCACAACCTTATCGAGCGCATCTATATCCTGACCTTCCTTGAAGGTATATTCAAAATACTTTTCCCAATCCGACATCACCGCGCCCGGCTTGCCGTTTGTTTTTACCAATCTGCCGCCCGAGGGATAATCGCCGTGGCAGGGCACAAACGCAACCGAATCGAACATCGTTCCCGCAATATTGCCGTTTGTATCCAAATAAGCAACGTAGGGCAAAATGTCGTCCTCGGTAAGTATGCCCACCGAATCGTCGGGCTTATAATAGCCGTTATAAAGCTTTATTATATCCGAAATACCGTCAAGCTCCTTAAAATAGCCCTGCGGTTCCTCTTGCTTATCGGGCTTTACCTTTGCCTCGTCGCCGCTAACGCTTTTGGTTCCGATTACGCGTATTTCATCGCAAAAAGTAAAAATATCGCTCGAAAATTCAACCTTAACGTAGCGCGCAGAATACACCTTCGGGAAGTTGACCGAAACCGCGCGCCGTGCGACAACCGTATCGCTCAAATCGATACCCGTATCGAAGTTAACAGCCGTGCCGTAGCTTTCGCCGTCGTCCGAAAGGTAAACCTTTATATATCTCGGCGCGTAAATGCCCGCCGCCTTCTGGTGAAGGAAGCCCGCCTCGATACGTGTTATCGCCGAAATTTCGCCCAAATCAAAGCTTACAATACGGCTCTGCGCGCGGAACGCCTTATACCAACCGTCCGAAGAACTTGAATTTGTCGCGGTTTTACCGTCGGTAAGCTGACCGTTATCCTCGTCGAACTTTGTGCCGTCTTCGACGAAATTGCCGTAGGACATCGTAACGGGCTCGCCCGTTTCGACGGTATATTCCAGCCCTTCCGCAAGATTAACCTCGGCTTCCTCCGCCGAAACGGGGAACGCCGCAAGCGCAAAAACGCATATAAGAAGTATCGCGGTTATTCTTTTAGCCATCGTATTTCTCCGTAAGATAATTATAATAGACCTCTGCGATAAGCTCGTGCCCCTTTTCGTTCGGATGAGGGTCAAGGCTGAACGAAGCCTTGCTAATATCGAGCCCCGCATAGGTAAGCGTTTTTATCGATTCCTCGAACGCCGCATAAACGTCGATAACCGTATAGCCGTTTGCGTCAGCAAGCGCTCTTATCGGAACGTTAAGCTTCGAAACCGCGCTTTCACCGTTTGCGTCCATATCGAGTATTTCGGGAACGTCGGTAAGCGTAACCACCATATCGCGGTAGGGGTTGTATATCGTTTGAATAAGAATTTCGGCATTAGGGTTTATCTTTTTCAGCTCGGCAACGATTTGGGGTATCTCTGTTCCCAATTTTTCGCTCGCGCTGTCGATAAGAAGTTCGAACTGCTCGCTCGCGTAGGCTGCGTTAAGCGTGCCGAACGCCTTCGAAATCGCCTCGCAGGTATATGCAAGGCTTTGCTTTTCCTCTTCGGTTTCCGCGATGATATATCTGAAATAATTCGCGAATATTTCGGGGCTTATGCCCGCCATAAATTCCTCCGCGCCCTCGAGCGTGGTAAGGAACTGCAAAATATTGTTGCCGCCGATGCTGACGATAATATAATCGCAATCGGCAAGCCCTTCCGGGGGAGCGGTTTTTATGCTTTCGAGAAGCTCTGCGCCGGTTTGTCCGTCTATTCCGTAATTTTTAATATCAACTGTTTTGTAATCGTTTTTCAGCTTTTCGGCAAGCAACGCCGAATAGCGTTCGTTTTCGGGGTCGCCGAGCGATGCGCCGCGCGCAATAGAATCGCCAAGCACCACCACCGATATACTTTCGGGGCGGGAAATTACCGCAAGCTCGCTCGATTCCGCGTTTTCGCTCTCTGCCGCCTTACTTTCGCCGCCTTCCGAGCTTTCCTCGGTGCCTTCCGCGCAGGCAAGCAACAGCGAGGGAACAAAACAGCACAGCAAAAGGAGTACGAAAAATCTTTTCATATATACCATCCCTCCGCAATATAATTAAACTATCACAATTAATATTATATTTATACTTGACAAAAAAATCAAGAGGCATACGTCAAACAAAGCGAATATAATTTATATCGGAGAGTGATTTTCGTGATATATAACGACCAAACCGTATTCACGCTCGGAAACGACCTTGCCGCGGTTTCGGCAATAACCGAAGAAGGGCGTATAACCGCGACCGACGGACAAAACTGCCAAATACATCTTTTCGACTCCGCGGGGCGGCTGACCGAGCGTATATGCTCGGCGCGGAGCTACCGCAGATTGCGGCGTTTTGGGCAAACAAACGCCCACACCGCAACCGCCTGCTGTAACAGCTCGGATATTTTTATTCTCGACGACAGCTTTAACGAAAACGCACGCATTACCCTCGATTCCCCCTGCGCCTGCACGCGTTGCGGCGTTAACGGGCTTGTCGACGCGCAAGCCGTTTGCTCGGAAGAAGGCAATTACTTTATCGGTGCATATTCGCAGGGCGCATATCTTTTCGACGAAAACGGAGCACGCCTGAAACGGCTTTGCCGCACCGATGCAGACGAAGCGTTGACCGATTTTATTGCCTTCGGCGAGGAATGCTACGCCTTTGCGACGGTATGCGGCAATACTCAAACCGTGAGTATTTCGCTTTGCGGCGACCACACCGCATACTCGCTTCCGCGCAGGTATATTTTGCGTATGCTTTTCTACGAAAATTCAACGCTTTACGGACTTTTCGGGCGGAATTACCTTTACAACCACATAATACCGCTTTACAGAAACGGCGTTTTTTGTTTGCCGAAATAATAAACGGAGAAAAAATATGAAAAAGAAGCTTTTATTCGTTCTTTTTGCCCTTTCCGCAATAATCTTCACCGCCTGCTCGCGCCAAATCGAGCCGAGAGAGCTTTTTTCGCTGCCGATGACGGTAAACGCATCGCTTTTGCCCAACGGCTCGGAATTCAAGGCGGAAATATACGAAAATTCCTGCGATATATCCTTCGAAGCCTCGCACGCGCTTTCGGGAACGCAGCTTCATTTAAGCGAAAGCAAAAACACGGCGGCGATCGAGGGTTATTTCGAGCGCGAGGTAAAAAAAGGCACCTTCCCCGCGCAGGAGGCGTTTTTTAAAGCGGTAAAATTGCTTGCCTCCAGCGACCAAATCGGCGAAAAGCAGGAAAACCGAACGAAGTACAGTATTGACGAAATGACAATAATAGTGTATTATGATAACGATACCGAAACGGTAACACATATCGAAACGGAGGAAAACGGACGGCGTTTTTTGTTTGCCGTCACGTCGCTCGCAGTAAATGAAGCACAGAGTAACGGCGCAGGTTGATCTTGGCGTTATAAAGAACAATTACAATCATATCAAATCGCTTGTCGGCGATGCGCGCGTTATGGCTGTCGTAAAGGCAGACGCATACGGCCACGGTGCCTGCGAGGTTGCAAAAAAGCTTTCCTCACTCGGATGTAACGATTTTGCCGTTGCCTGCTTAAGCGAGGCGCAGGAATTGCGCGCATCGGGCATAAAGGGCAATATTCTTATTCTCGGCCCGACCGACGCAAAGCTTATAAACGAGGTTATCGAAGGCGATTTCATTCAAACCGTCGACAGCCTTGATTATGCGAAAGCTCTTGCAAAGCGCGGCAGGGTGAGAGTGCATATCAAGGTCGATACGGGTATGTCCCGCCTCGGCATCTATTGCCACAGCGAAATGTATATTCCTCCCTGCGCGGATGAAATAAGCGGTATAGCATCGCTCGAAAATATCTCCATCGAGGGAATATTTACCCATTTTGCCGACAGCGACGGCGACGGCGAGCAATTTACAAGATGGCAGTACAAAATATTTACCGCTCTGCTTTCCGAGCTCGAGGCGCGCAATATAAACGTAGGCGTCCGCCATTGCTGCAACAGCGCGGCGACGATAAGATACCCCGAAATGCATCTCGATATGGTGCGTGCGGGTATCATACTTTTCGGTCTTATGCCCTCTGCGAATATAAAAGACGAAAATATCCGCCCCGCAATGCGGCTTTCGGCACGCGTTTGCGCCGTTCATACGCTCAAAACAGGGGATTGCGTAAGCTACGGATGCGGTTACCGTGCAAATCGTGATACCCGCGTTGCGGTTATCGCTATCGGCTATGCCGACGGCTTTTCGCGCGTTTATTCGGGCAAGGAGCTTATACGAATAAACGGCAAAGCCTTTGCGACGGTAGGCAGAATCTGTATGGATATGTGTATGGTCGATATCGGGCTCGATTTTGAATGCTCGGTGCGCGACGAAGCGGTCATTTTCGAATCGAGCGAGGATATCGACAAGCTTGCAAGCGCGCTCGGAACGATAAATTACGAAATTCTTTGCTCGTTAAAGCACCGCGTAAAGCTGGAATACATAGAAGAAGATAATAGATAATAGATAAAAGATAGTGTGATGCTTTAAGCATTGAACAAGTTATGGGGTTTTCGTTAAACGGCGAAAGCCCTTTGCTTTTTTAAAAGCGATAAAAACATTTTTATGTTGTTGTTTCTTTGTAAATCACACAAAGCCGAAACACGGCAACAGCGCTTAAAAAACCCCTACAAGTCTGTTGCGTTTTATGTTGTTGTATTGTTGTGTTCTTTTGAGTTGTTGTTGGACTTCAGGACAACAACAACGAAATTTTCTTTTTCTTTTTTCTTTTCTTTACTTTTTTCAACTTTTCTATCTCTTATCTATTATCTATTATCTTTTATCTATTATCTGAACAAAAAAGAGCGAACACCGTTCGCTCTTTTTTTGTTATTTATCGTTTATACCCAACCGGAGGTCCAGCCGGTTTGCTCGTCGCCGGCAACATAAGGGTCGCAACGGTAATCGCGGTTAATATCGTAGGTGCCAAAATAGGCGCGCTTGACCATAATATAGTTTATAGGTCCGAGCCTGCCGCCGCTTTTTACGCCCGCCGCTTCAAGCTGTAACGAATTGAGCTTAAGCGTGCCGAGATAAGCGCGTTTTACCGCGATATAGTCATAACCGCTCAATTCACCGTCGCCGTCTATATCACCCATAACGACAGCAGAATAGGAAATGCTGTTGAGCTTAACGGTAAATCCCGTGCCCAGCTTATCGGTTTTGGAAACCGCCTTGCCGTTCAGGTCAAGCACTTCCACGACCGCGTTGTAATAAACGAGTTCTACCGTTTTTTGCGTGGAATTTACGGGAAAACCGTATATTTTGCCGCTTTTTGTTTCGGGAAGAAAATCAAAGGTTTCTTCCGCGGATATCGAAACAGCCGCCACCGAAATAAGCATAAACACAGCAAGCAACAGCGCAAAAAGTTTGATTTTGTTCATACGATCACCTCGAAAAGAGTTGAATTATACCTCGATCCAAACGCCGGGGTTTTGAAGAGCCTTGTTACCCGCTTCGATAATGCCCATAACCGAAACAGTTTCGGCGTGGTCGGCAAAGGTTTCGCCGGTTTTGAAGAAGGTGCAGAGCTTGTTGATAAAGTTATCGAAATAGCCGCTCATCTGAGGCACTTTATAAATCGAGCCGTCTTCATAGTTAACGATCATTTCGAAATCGACGCCCTTCCAATCGTAATGGCTCATAACCGCGCGTCTGCCGTTCGAAAATTCGATAACCATTGTTTCGTAGCCGCTGCCGACCGACATAATGCGCTTGACCTCGCTGCCCATAAGAACAACGATAGGCTCGATCTGGTGGATAGCATAGGTATCGAATCTGCCGGGGCCGCGGGAGTTGATAAAGCAAATACCGTCGCGCGGGACGTCGACAAGCTCGTTCGAGAAGCGGAGCGCAGAGGTAGAGAAGAAGGGGGTGTTATTCGCTTCGCCGATAGCAACGATTTCCTTTGCGATATCCTTGGTAAGCGCAAAGGTTTTATCGACGTAAACGCGCTTGCCGCTTGCAAGGGGAACACGGCAAAGGTCGAGATGGCGTTCGGGGTTATCGGGCGAGAGGACGATAATGCAATCGCTCTTTTCAACAACCTCTTCGATAGAAGCGCAGCGTTCAACGTCGAACTGCTTGCACCATTCATCGGTGGTCATTCCGCCTTCTTTATCCTTTTCGGCATAAGCGTAAGCAACCTTGAATTCATCGCCGAACTGCTGTGCGATGAATTTGGGATAGTTAAGTGCGTGCCATTCGTCGAGATAGTAATCTATAAAGCCAATCTTAATCATCATTATTCTCCGATCTTGCTTTTAAGAAAGTTTACTGCAAGAAGAATATCCGCATAGGGGTCTGCGCCGCATTCGCGTTCAACGGTAAGGAAGCCGTTATATCCGATATCTTCAAGTGCCTTCAAATAACCGTCGAAATCAACGTTGCCCTCTCCGAGAGGAACTTCAAGGAAGTAGTCGGAAAGACGAAGGTCCTCGATACCGCCTTCCGCAAAGAAGGTATATACCTTTCTCGGGTCGATAATAAAGCCCTTGCCGTCCTTTGCGTGGGTGTGAACGATATATTTGCCGAGAGTGTAAACCGACTGAACGGGATCGGTGCCGCAGCACATAACGAGGTTTGCGGGGTCCATATTAACGCCGAAGCCTTCGGAATTTACGTCGTCAAGGAACGCCTTAAGACGCTCTGCGGGCTCGGGACCGGTTTCGATAGCGAAGGTAACGCCGACAGAAGCGGCATATTCGCCTATTTCACGGCAGGCGTTAACCATATTCTTGTAAGCTTCGCATTCGGTATCTGCCTTAAGGGGGTCGTCCTTATTTTCGGGCACAACGCCGATATGGGTGGTTACAACCTTTGTTCCCAAACGAACGGCGAGGTCCGCAACAGCCTTCGAAGCGGGAATCTTCCATTCGTTTTCGTCCACACGCTCGAAGCCGTGGCCGCCGAAGTCGCCGCAGACAGCCGAAATAACCAAGCCGTAACGGTCGAGAAGTGCGCGAACGCGCGCAACCTTTGCATCGTCAAAGGTGTCGTATTTGTTTTCGCCTTCGACAACGTAAAGCTGAATACCCTGCGCGCCGACCTCTGCCGCCTTTGCAAGACCTTCTTCGAAGGGGAGCTTAAAGGAGTCGGTCATAACACCGATCTTGAACTTTGCCATAATTCACCTCAAAAATTGTTTGTTGTTAATATTTTATAGACGTTTTCGTCTGTTTTAACGTTAACCAAACGCTTTAGCCCACCAGCATTTTAAACGCTTCGGGCGCGAAATAGAACAGAGTAACGATCACCGCACCTGCGCCGAGCACGCCGAGTGTTATCGGCGGCAGGCTCTTTTTCAGATCGAGTCCAAGCGTTATCGCGATAAGCGAGCCTGTCCAAGCGCCTGTGCCGGGGAGCGGGATCGCAACGAAGGCAAACAAGCCCCAAAAGAGCGCTCTTTGAGCGTTTTTGTTCATCTTCGCGACCTTTTTTTCGCCAAGCTCAAGTATTTTGCGGAAAGGTTTTCCGAACTTTTCAAAGCTTGCAAAATATCTTAACACCTTACCGCCGAAAAGCACTAAAAAGGGCACGGGCAAAAGGTTGCCTATTATCGAAATTACCGTGACCGCCACAATGGGAAGGTCGTAGACATACAGACCCATCGGGATCGCGCCGCGAAGCTCGATAACCGGCACCATACTCACAAGAAAAACCATTAAATAGCCAAGCATCTATTTTACCTCATTCAGATGCATAAGCGCTTCGGGCTTGAGCGTCTCGAAGTAGATACGCTTTACGTAAATATAGTCGTACACCTCTACCGTTTCGCCGTTTTGAATACAAGCTGCCTTAAGGCAGTCGCCGGTTAATTCATAGGTTTCCAAGTAATGGCGTTTAACAAGAATGTAGTCGTACTGGTCGATCACGCCGTCGCCGTTTACGTCACCGATAAGAATAACTCGCACGGTTTCGTTAACGAGCGTACCCGTTGCGATCTTACCGTCGGAGCCGAGTTCGTTACCCAAACCGTCGGTAACGGTAACATCGTTTTCGAACATATCCGCGAACGAATCGGCAGAAACGCCGTTTTCGTAAACGTAAATAACCTCTTTTTCTTCGTCGTAAACAGCGGGTGCATCGGGGGTAAGAACAGGCTTCGGGGAATAGATCTTAAAGCCCGCATCCTTAAGCTCCCTGCCTTCGTCGGTAAGACCCGTGGGCTCGAGATTCACGTTGTAAATACGAATAAATTTACCAACCTCAACTTCGTCGATAAACTTTTGAAGCTCTGCCTGCTTGTTGCCGTTCACACCGATAATATAGTGACCTGCGGGAATAACGGTTTTGGATTTATCGCTTTGCGGTCTGCCGATAAGAGTATCGACGGCAACTATTTCGTTCGTTTCGCCGTTTACGATAGCGATTGCGAAATAGTTCATATCGTCCTGACCGTTATCTGTTTCGATATATGACGAGATGTAATCACCGACGGTAATATCCTGTTCGGCGTAGTAAATAACGTTGTTCGCCGCGTGCTTATAGCCCGCAATATCAAGCGGAAGCGCATCCTCGGGAAGAACTTCCAGCACGTCGGGCTGAAGTGCGCGGTAATAAGTAAAGGTATTGAAAAAAGGGCCGTAGGTAATGCTTAGATCTGCGCTGTAAAAGGTTTCGTCCGCAAGCTCGACTTCTATAACGTTCGCGTCCGCGTCGGTAGCTACTCGGAACGGAGCCTCAACAGTTACGGCAGGTCGGTTCTCTTCGTTATTCACTATAACGTTGCCGGACATATTATCCCAGAACGCAAGCTCGAAGATGCCGTTTTCGTTATCTATTCTGCCAAAGCTTTCCCAACCCTCGGGCAAACCTTTAACGAGCGAGCCGAAATCACATTCAACGCCGTCCTCATCCTCCGCGCCCGCAACGTCGGGGGTCAGAATCGAAGGGTCGTAACGAAACGCAAAGGTAAAAACAGAAATACCGTTTGCTTCTTCGGGAATGTTATCGAACTGAGTAACAAACGTTACAGGCAAAATTCCGCCGTAGTTATATTCATTCAGTTCCACACCTACAAACGTCTCGAATACGTCGGGCTCTTCGGACTCGGTTTCGTCTTCCGCAAAAGCAACCGTCGCCAAAGACAAAATTAAACAAACTACCATCAAAAGCGAAAACAGTTTCTTCATCATTGGTTTTCCTTTCAAACATACTGTTTTGATTTTAGCAAATAACGCGTAAAAGGTCAAGGCATTTGAAAAATTTTCTTACTTTTTATTGTAATTTAAATAAATATATAGTATAATATAGGGTGAGTAAATATGTGAGTGTGTCGTTTTATGAATTTTACATATACCGAAAATACAGAGCTTGCCCCCTTTTGCTCGATGAAAGCGGGCGGGAAAGCCAAATACCTTGTTCTCCCGAAAAGCGTGACTGAGCTTACCTCGGCTTTGCGTTACTTCCGCGAACGCGATGAAAAGCATATAGTTGTCGGCAACTGCTCCAACCTTTTGTTCCCCGATGAAGGCTATGACGGCGCGGTTATAATCACCTCGGGAATACGCGGTAGCGTTTGCGAAAACGGCATTATT
The DNA here is from genome assembly GCA_045533335.1 of Eubacteriales bacterium. Lineage (GTDB taxonomy): Bacteria > Bacillota > Clostridia > Oscillospirales > CAG-382 > Coliplasma. Next base: position 12,755 of record JAZSHQ010000041.1, on the reverse strand, counting down.
ACCGCATACTGCGGCGAAACGCTTTCGACGCTTGCGCGCGTTGCCTGCGAAAATTCGCTTACGGGGCTTGAATTCTGCTACGGCATTCCCGGCACGGTCGGCGGCGGCGTTTATATGAACGCGGGCGCATACGGCGGCGAAATTTCGCAACACTTTGTAAGCGGAAAATTTCTTAACGCAAGCAACGAAATCATCGAGCTTTCCTGCAATGATATGGAATTCGGATACCGCCAAAGCCGTTTAAACCGCGAGGAACTGATACTTCTCTCGGCAAGCTTTGCGGCAGGACCGGGCAACAAAGCCGAAATACGCGCAAAAATGGATGAGCTTATGGCAAAGCGCAAGTCGAGCCAGCCGCTTGAATATCCGAGCTGCGGAAGCGCATTCAAGCGTCCCGCAGGGCATTACGCGGGCGCGCTTATCGAGCAATGCGGCTTAAAGGGCTTATCTGTCGGCGGGGCGCAGGTTTCCACCAAGCACGCGGGATTTATTATAAATACGGGAAACGCAAGCGCGACCGACGTTATTTCGCTTTTAAAGCTGGTTTCCGATACCGTATTTGAAAAAACGGGCGTAAGATTAGAGCCCGAAATAAGGGTAATAGTTTAATGTCGTTCAATTCCGAAATAAAAGACCAATTAATAGAAAATATCCCGAAAAAGGATTGCTGCAAGCAGGCGCTTTCGGCAGGCTTTGAATTAGAGCCGTTCGAGCAGCGTTGCCAAAAGGATATAGGCTTTTACCTGCGCGGAGTGTTCCTGAAATGCGGGAACGTAAGCTCGCCGGGGCGCAACTTTATGCTTTCGCTCACGCTTACGAGCGAGGAAAGCACGGATATGCTTTACGAGCTTCTCGATTCGCTTTCGCTTACCGCAAAGCGCACGGTAAGAAAGGGCAAGCCCGTACTTTATTACAAGGCAAGCGAGAGCATAGAGGATTTTCTTTCGTATATCGGCGCAACAAAGGCGGCGCTCGATATAATAAGCGCAAAGATAATGAGCGACGTTCGTAACAACGCAAACCGTCTTTGCAACGCCGAAACCGCAAATCTCGACCGTATGGCGCGTGCCGCGGCGGAACAGCGCGAGGCGATACTTATAATACAACAGCACGGTGCGATGCACAATCTTCCCGCGGAACTGCGCGAATGTGCTGAGCTTCGGCTTGCCAACCCCGATATGAGCCTTTCACAGCTCCGCGAGCTGCTTCGCGAGCCGGTGAGCAAATCGGGCTTGAATCACCGCTTTAAAAAGCTTTTGGAAATTGCCGAAACGCTTGCGAATCAATAAACCGCTTCGTTCCCGATGAAAAACACACGGATGTCGCTACGCTCCCGATGAAAAACACACGGATGTCGCTACGCTCCCGATGAAAAACACGCGGTTTTTCATCGATTCCCGCGCGGCGGGGTTTGATTATATTTTCTTCTACTAACTGTTTAAAGGACGCAAAATGGGCTTTGTTCATCTTCATTTACATACCGAATACAGCCTGCTTGACGGCGAAAACCGATGTCGCTTCGCTCCCGATGAAAAACACGCGGTTTTTCATCGATTCCCCGCGCGGCGGGGTTTGTGATGAACGTTCGCTCGCGCAGTGCACGTGCGCGAAGCCTTTGGCTTCTTGTCCGCGCACTCGTTCATCATAGGTATATTTTTCAAGGCGCTTGTCCTTGAAAAATATGTGATTTTTATTGAATTTTCTTCTACTAACTTCAAAAAGGACGCAAAATGGGCTTTGTTCATCTTCATTTACATACCGAATACAGCCTGCTCGACGGCGAAAACCGTATAAGTGCGATTCCCGATGCGGTGCTCGGCGGTGGAATGAACGCCTGCGCGATAACCGACCACGGCGTTATGTTCGGCGCGGTCGAGTTTTACAAGGCGTGCGCCGCAAAGGGTATAAAGCCGATAATCGGCTGTGAGGTCTACGTCGCGCCGCGTTCGATGGAGCAAAAGGACAGAATGCTCGATGCCGATTATTCACACCTTGTTCTTCTTGCAAAGAACGAGATCGGCTACAAAAACCTTATAACCGTTGTTTCAAAGGCATTTACGATCGGCTTTTATTCCAAGCCGAGAACAGATATAGAAACGCTTACGAAATATTCCGAAGGCTTAATTGCGCTTTCGGGATGTATTTCGGGAAGCATTCCCAAGGCGATACTCGCAAACGATATGTCGCTTGCGCGAGAGCGCATTATAATCCTCGACCGAATTTTCGGCAGAAACAACTTTTATTTAGAGCTCCAGCGCCACGGAATCGAAGGGCAGGAGGAGGTAAACCGCGCCCTAATACGTTTTTCAAGCGAGCTTGGAATCCCCCTTGTCGCCACCAACGACGCCCACTACACCACGCGCGGCGATGCCGGCATTCAGCGTCTGCTTACCGCCATTTCGACAGGCAGCACGGTCGACGAACTTGAATTCGGTATGGAAGGCAGCGAGCATTACATTAAATCGGCTTCCGAAATGGCAACGCTGTTCCGCGACGTTCCCGAAGCTGTCGAAAACACGGTGCGCATTGCCGAAATGTGCGATTTTTCCTTCGATTTCGAAAATATGCACCTGCCCGCGTTCCGCGCACCCGCACCGCTAAATTCCGAGCAGTATTTAAAAAAGCTTTGTCTTGAAGGGCTTGAACGCCTTGCAGGCGCAGGCAGATTAAGCGGCGATATTTCGCTTTATCACGAACGCATAGAGCACGAGCTTTCGATTATTCACAGTATGGGCTTCGACGACTATATGCTTATCGTTTGGGACTTTGTTAACTACGCGCGCAAAAACGGCATCCCCGTCGGCTCGGGCAGAGGAAGCGCGGTGGGAAGTCTTTGCACCTATTCCTTGGGCATAACGCAGGTCGACCCGATAAAATTCAACCTGCTGTTCGAACGGTTTTTAAACCCCGAACGCGTTAGTATGCCCGATATTGATATAGATTTTTCCGACGAGCGCAGGGGCGAGGTAATAGATTACGTTTCCTCGAAATACGGCAGAGCGCACGTCGCGCAGATAATCACCTTCGGTAAGCTTGCCGCGCGCCAAGCCGTGCGCGATGCGGGCAGAGCCTTGGGTATGAGCTATGCTTCGGTCGACGAGATTGCAAAAATGATACCGCGCTATCTCGACGTAACGCTCGAATCTGCCGTTGCCGAAAACCCCGAGCTTAAAAACCGCATCGAGAACGACCCCGCGGCAAAGCGGCTTTACGATTCTGCCGTAAAATTAGAAGGCAGACCGAGAAACACAAGCACTCACGCCTCGGGCGTGGTTATCACCGACGAGCCGCTGACAAGCTACCTGCCCTTGGCGGTGAACGACAGCACCGTTGTTACGCAGTTCCCGATGAACACGGTTGCCGATTTGGGGCTTTTGAAAATGGACTTTCTCGGTTTGCGGTTTTTATCGATAATCGAATACGCCGAAAAGCAGATACGCAAGCAGATCCCCGATTTTTCGGCGGAAGCGCTTCCGTTTGACGACAAGGCAACGTACGAAATGCTTTCGGAAGGGCATGCTATCGGCATATTCCAGCTCGAAAGCGAGGGTATGCGAAGCCTGCTTTCGAAGCTCAAGCCGCGCGATTTGGAGGATATTATTTCGGTAATATCGCTTTACCGCCCCGGCCCCGCGCTTTCGATAGACGAATTTTTGAAAAACCGCCAAAACCCCGAAAAAACCGAATACGAGCACCCCTGCTTAAAGGAAATTCTTGCCCCGACCTGCGGCGTTATGCTTTATCAGGAGCAGGTTATGCAAATATGCCGCACAATGGCGGGATATTCCTACGGCAGAGCAGATATAGTACGCCGTGCGATGGCGAAGAAAAAGCTCGACGTTATGCTTAAGGAAAAGGATATTTTCCTTGCGGGCGCAAAGGAAAAGGGCGTACCCGCCGAAGCGGCGGAGCGCGTTTTCGACAAGATGAGCGAATTTGCGAAATACGCCTTTAACAAAAGCCACGCCGCGGCCTACGCCGTGGTTGCATACCGCACCGCGTGGCTAAAGTGCCATTACCCGCGCGAATATATGTGCGCGCTTTTGAACACGGTAATGGGCTATAACGAAAAGGTTGGCGAATATATCGCAGACTGCGCGAGAATGGGGATAAAAATTCTGCCCCCGCGCGTTAACGAAAGCGAAAAGAGCTTTTCGGTCGAGGGCAACGACCTTCGATTCGGCTTGGCGGCAATAAAAAACGTAGGCTTGCTGTTTGCGGATAAGGTCATCGCCGAGCGCACGCGCAGAAGATTCGACAGTATTGAGGATTTTTTGGACAGATGCGCGAAATTCGGAAGCATAAAAACCTTCGAATCGCTTGCAACGGCGGGCGCTTTAGATGAATTCGGACTGCAAAGAAGCCATATTTTGGCAGGGCTCTCACAGGCGCTCGAAACCGTTTCGAAGGACAGAAGCCGTAATTCCGAAGGGCAGATAAGCCTTTTCGGCGGCGAAAGCAGCTTTAAAGAATCGGCGTTCGAATTCCCGAAATCCACCCTTCCCGAGCTTTTGAAAAGCGAAATGCTTAAGGGTGAAAAGGAAATGACCGGCCTTTACTTTTCGGGCCACCCGCTCGACGGCTACGGCGATATTCTTAAAAGAACGGGTGCGCTTACGCTTGAAAAAATACGCGAAGGACTCGAAAACAAAACCATAAAGAAAAATAATTTAATAAAATTTATCGGACTTGTAACAAAAAAACGCTCGAAGGTTACAAAAAAGAATGATATAATGGCGTTTATAGAGGCAGAGGACGAAACCGGCGAATGCGAGCTTATCGCCTTCCCCTCGCTTTATACCGAAAGCGGAAGCTTAATTTCGGAAGGAAAAGTGCTTGTCTTTACGGGCAACCCCGAAATGAAAGAGGCTTACGGCGACGAGGGAAGCGAAAATCTTACGATACTGCTTAAATCGGTTTCCACGCCCGAGGACGCTTTGAAAAACGCCCCGCCCGTTGCAACCGACGACGGCGAAAAGGCGAAATCGCTTTATATAAAGGTCACCCCGCAAAACGAGTTTCATTTGAACGACGCGCTCGCGCTTGCCGCACAAACCGGCGGAAGCTCGCGCATACTCGTATATTTCGAGCAGGAAAAACGGCTTGCCGCCGCAAAGGGCAAGACGGCTAATATATCCGAACGGCTGTTAAATCAGCTCCGCGAGCTAATGGGCAAGGAAAATATCGCGGTAAAATAAAAGCCCAACTTCCCGAAAGGAGATAAAATATGCAGGATAACAACCTTCAAAATCCGCAGGAAAACACCCCTGCCGACGAGGCAACGCGTGATTTTGCGCCGATAAACGCAAAGGTAGAGGCGGGCGGAGCAAGCACCCGCACCTTTGATACGGTAGAGGACAAAAAGCAAAGAAAAAAGAAGGAAAACGGCGAAGAGGACGGCAAGCAGACCAAAACCGCGCGCGCCGCAAAGGCGACCGCCTCGAGCGTACTGTTTATCGTCCGCAAGGTGCTTACCTATCTTTTGAACATCTTTCTTACCGTGCTTATCGTGGGAATTATTACGGGTGCGGCGGTTGCGGTTGCTTTTGTAATTTATATTAAAAACTACGTCGACCCGAACTTTACCGAGCTCGATAACCTAAAGTTCGACTCGGCGCTTTCCACCACGATGTATTACGTCGACCAAAACGGAAACGAAATATTGCTCGAGGAGGATACGCTCGCAAGCTCGGAAAACCGTATGTGGGCGAACTATGCCGAAATCCCGCAAATGCTTATCGACGCCTACATCGCGGTAGAGGACCAGCGTTTTCTCGAGCATAACGGCGTAGATACAACGCGAACGGCTTCGGCTATATACAACTTCTTTATCCCGACAAGCTCCAACTACGGCGGCGGCTCGACGATCACCCAACAGCTCATTAAAAACGTTACGGGCGATAACGAAGCCACCATTCAGCGTAAGGTGCAGGAAATATTCCGCGCGCTGAACGTCGAGGAGAAATATACAAAAGAAGAGATATTGGAAATGTATCTCAACACCATATATCTCTCGCACGGGTCCTACGGCGTGCGCGTTGCCGCCGAAACCTACTTCGGCAAGGAGCTCAACGACCTAACGCTTGCCGAATGCGCGTCTATCGCGTCTATCGGTAAATGGCCGACCCACTACGACCCTATCTCCAACCCCAAAAACAACCTTACAAGACGCAACCTTGTGCTTAAGCTTATGCTCGAGCAGGGCAAGATAACCCAAGAGCAGTTCAACGAAGCCTACGACGCGCCCATAACGCTTGCCGACGGAAGCGACGAGGAATACAGCGAAAACGTCCATTCCTATTACATCGACGCGGTTATGGACGACGTAATAGCCGACCTTATGGCGGAATACGGTTACGACAAGCTGACCGCCTCGCAGGTGCTTTATTCGGGCGGCTTGCAGATAGTTACCTGCCTTGACCCGGTTATTCAAAACTGTGCGGAAAAGGTATTTACCGACAGCAGCTATTGGCCCGAAACCACGGGTATGCAGGCGCAATCGGCGATATGCATTATGGACCCTGAAACCGGCGACCTTCTTGCAATAGTCGGCGGCTTGGGTGAAAAGCGCGAAAGCCGCGGACTTAACCGCGCAACGCATTCCTACCGTCAATGCGGCTCTTCGATAAAGCCCTTATCCATTTACGCGCTCGCGCTCGAAAACGGCGTTATTTCACCGAGCACCCCCGTCGACGACGTCCCCCCCGTTTATTACGAGGACAGCAAAACCTATTGGCCGCGTAACTCGAGCGGCAAATACGTCGGCCTTGTTTCGCCCGACTATGCAATACAGCAATCGCTCAACACCATTGTTGTAAGACTTTGCGAGGAAATGGGCGTCGAAAACGTTTATAACAACTTCAAGGATTACGGCTATACCACGCTTGTCGATTCGGTAACGCTTGCCAACGGCACTATCCTTTCGGATATAAACACCTCTCCCCTTGCGCTCGGCGGTCTTACCTACGGCGTAACCGTGCGCGAGCATACGCAAGCTTACGCAACGCTTGCAAACCGCGGAATCACCTCGAAGGCGCGCACCTATTCGATAGTGCGCGACAGCACGGGCAAGGTAATACTCGATAACAGCGAACAGCACGACGTTAAATACCGCGAAACCACCGCCGCGATACTTACCGAAATGCTTACCCACGTTGTAGAAAGCGGTACCGCGGCTTCCCGCGTGACCTTCTGGAAAAATTACGGCTTGGAGGTTGCGGGCAAGACCGGTACGACCAACGATAAAAAGGACGTTTACTTTGCGGGCTACACCCCCGATTTTGTTGCCTGCTGCTGGTACGGTTACGACCGAAACAACGTTATTACCGCTTCGGGTAACCCCGCGGCGAGCCTTTGGAACAGCGTTTTCAAGGAAATTTACAAATATTACGAGGAAAACGATATCAGCTATCAGCAGAAATTCGATATCCCCGCCTCCTGCGTGACCGACGTTGAATACTGCACGGTTTCGGGCAAGCTCGCGACCGACGCCTGCCGCAACGACCTTTATCATCTTCAGGGCGGCGGAAGCTGTATTGCAAAGGGTATATTCGAAGCGAGCGAAGCTCCCTCCGAATACTGCGATAAGCACATTATGCTTCAATGGGACCAATCGACGGGCGGTATCTGCCTTAACGGCTGCAACTGTCCTCAATCCAACCTTATAAGCGTTGGATTCCGTGTGATGTCGCTTGCCGACCGCGCACTTTACGGAAGCGTAAAGGTTGCGGATGCACAGTACGCTTATATGGAAGTTCCCGTTGGCTACGTCTATCCGACCGACCCCAACGTGCCCTTCTTCCAAAACGCGCTTCCCGAAAATACAAGCTTCGGCTATTCGGTAACCGAAAGACCCGCAAACCGCGTTTGCACCGAGCACCTTGTTCAGGGCCCGATTCTTCCCGGAATTCCCGATGACCCGAATGTGCCCATCGACCCGACAGACCCGAACGCGCCCGCAGACCCGACAGACCCGAACGCACCAGAACAACCTTAAACAAAAAAAGAGAGAACGATTTCTAATTTCGTTCTCTCTTTCATTTTATATGTTAATGCGCGTATATGCCCGTGAAGTCAATTTGTATTCCCGTAAGGCAGGTATCCTCGTACTTGCTTCCCTCGTACACATCGACGATTTCGAATTTAAAATTCGCTTCAAAGCCGTTTCCAACCTTCATTTGCAATTCCGAAATATCGATATACTGCGGGCTCATAGTATCTTCGAGCGTTATCAAGCCCATATATTCGCCCTCGTAATAAAGCTTTAAGCTTTTTACACGTCCGTTTTCGCGCCATTTCTTTTCGCTTTTGGCGTTGCCGTTTACTATGCAAATGCTGTAAAAGCTAAGCTCGGCATCGCCGCCTCCCCTATACACCTGTTTGACTTCGATGCTTTCGCCTATACCGCCGCCTTCTACACCCTCTGCCCAGATATTTTCGCGGGTGTATTCCGCCAGGTGCGATGCATCGTAGCTCGTCTTGCCCTGATTTTCGAGTGTGGAGGAGGCGCGAACGTCACAAACGAAATTCAGACAGCCGCACCAATCGGAGCAGGTTTGGGTTAATCTGTCGTCATAGCCGAATATATCGCCGTCGGCGCTTTCCTCGGGACAGCCGTAATCCTCATTGATGTACTTAAAACTGCCGATTTCGGAATCGAATTTATAATCCCAATCCTTCGGAATCGTAAACGACGGCTCTACCGTCAAATTCACCATATTGACGTAAAGGTGATATTCGTAGTTTTCGTCACAGCAAATCGCCTCATCGGTCCATCGGGCTGTAAGCTCTTTCGCAAGCTCGTCCGCCGATTCTTCGGGAAGTCCGACCGAATTTTCGATAAAGCGCGAAGCCGCTTCATCGACCTTCAGCACTACTCCGCCGATATATTTAAAGCTTTCGCGGTTTTCTTTTTCATTTATCGGGGCTCTGTAACAAAGCAGGTGCACCGTATCGCCGTATTTTACGGCAGTATTCATAGGGTCGGTCGGCGGCGCGGCCGATTGCTCTTTATTCGATTCCGTATCGGAAACGTCGCTTTCGTTTGTCGACGATTCGGAAAAATCAGACTCGGTTTCGCTTTCACTCAGACTCTCGTGTAAACTTTCGTGCTCGGACACCTCCGACAATACCGCAGAGCTTTCGACAGATTCCGAATTACAGCCGCCGAGCAAAAGCAAAATAACCAAAAGCGAAATGATAATTTTTTTCATATATATCACTCCCTTCGCTTAGCCAAAGCATTACAATCCGAGCCTTCCTTTTATATTACTTTTTCATTTGATATATGAATTGCTGGACCTTTGCAACCTCATCGACGTTTTCGATTGCAAACACGACCGTATTTTCATAGCTGTATCTTCTGCGGTATCTGTTATACCCGAAGTGCATTCCGGCGCTGTACCCGAAATATATCGTTCCGCTTCCGTCGGTGCGGGCATCGATTCGCATTTCGGGCAGATTCGCGCCGTCGAGTGTTTCGACCTTTTTGCCGCATCTGCGAATGATTTTTCGCGTTGTAATAACGTAGGCGGTATGCATCAGCATAAATTTGTCGTAAAACACTCTGCCTATCATCATTACAAAGCCGAACAAAAGCATTATAACCGAAACAACCGAAATTTGCGTGCTATGCTTTACCGCAGGCTCAAATATCGCCCACGCAAGCGTACCGCACCACAGCAAACCGAATGCTATAGAAATCAAATCGTTCCGAGAAAACCGCAGTCTTTTTTGGGGAGTACCCTGCCACAGCACCGTTTCGTCGGGGGCAAGATACGGCTTTGCGAAATCGTATTCGTCAAATCTCATTCTGTATCTCCTTGAAGAATTTCGGTTTATATCTCCTTAAAGAATTCAAGCAATTCTCCGTCGGGGCCGTAAACGAAGGCAACCAGCATTTTTATGGGAGGAACAGCCGTCGGGGGGCACGCCTCGTAGGGGGCGGATTTGCTCTTTGCGCCTGCATTTATCGCGGTGTTGTAAGCAAGCTCAACGTCATCGACCTTAAATGCAAGGTGTAAAAAACGCTCGTCAACGCGTTCCCTGTCCTCGCCGCCTGCAAAAATTTCGATACAGCCGCCGTCGCCCATATCGAGCATAACCGCGCCGTCCCAGCGCACGCGCTCGGTGAGCCCGAGAGCTTTATAAAATTCAACCGATTTTTCAAAATCGCTTGCTCTTAATGCTATGTGGTGAAATCCCTTTACTGCGTTCATCTTCTTTTACCCTTTCTTTGTGCGTTGCTTTTATTTTTAAGCGTTTTGCGGTTTTGGTTATCCTTCGGCTTTTCAAAGCGTTTTTGCGGCTCGGGACGAACAAGGCAATCGGCGCCGAAACCGATAAGGTCTTCCCTGCCCGCCTTTATAAGCGCCTTTCTTACAAGAGGAGCGTTTGCGGGGCGCGCAAACTGCAAAAGCGCGCGTTGCATCTGCTTTTCGTTGTAATCGCGGGCAACGTAAACCTCTTTGCCGCTGAACGGGTCGATACCCGAATAGAACATACAGGTGCTCGCCGTGCCGGGGGTGGGATAAAAGTCCTGCACCTGCTCGGGGTTTAAACGGTTTTTCTTTAAATAAAGCGCAAGCTCTATTGCCGAATCGAGCGTGCTTCCGGGGTGAGAAGATATTAAATAAGGAACGATATACTGCTCCTTGCCCGCTTCCTTGGTAAGAAGCGCGAACTTTTCCTTGAATTTATCGTATTGCTCGATATTCGGCTTGCCCATAAGCTTAAGCACGTCGTTACAGCAATGCTCGGGCGCGACCTTTAAATGACCGCTTACGTGGTCGTTAACCAGTTTGCGGAAGAATTTGTTGTTTTTGTCGGCAAGAATATAATCGTACCGCAGGCCCGAGCGTATAAACACCTTTTTAACGCCCTTAACCGCTTCTATTCTTTTTAAAAGCTCGATATATTCGCTGTGGTCGACCTGCATATTCTTGCAAACGGTAGGCGTTAGGCAGTTTTTGCCCTTGCAAACACCGAATTTTTTTGCCTTTTCACAGCCGTTTGTGCGGAAATTCGCGCTCGGACCGCCGACGTCGTGGATATAGCCCTTAAAATCGGGCATAGCGGCGATAGCCTCGGCTTCCGAAACGCAGGATTCGATAGAGCGCGAGGTGACCGTGCGCCCCTGATGAAAGGCGATAGAGCAGAAATTACACCCACCAAAGCAGCCGCGGTTATGCGCGATAGAGAATTTAACCTCTTCTATTGCGGGAACGCCGCCCTCTTTTTCATATACAGGGTGGTAGGTGCGCATATACGGCAAAGAATATACCGCGTCGAGCTCTTTTTTGGTAAGCGGCGGCATAGGCGGATTCTGCACGCAGATTTTTTCGCCGTAGGCTTCAATAATCGCCTTGCCGTAAATATGGTCCTGATTGTCTGATTGTATTTTAAAAGCCTTTGCAAACGCGCGCTTGTCGGTCTTTATTTCGTCGTAATCTCCGCAAAATTCATATTCGAAATGCGGCTTAAAATCGCGGCTTTCCATAAAGCAGGTGCCGCGCACGTCGCGTATTTTTTTTATCGGCACGCCCTTATCGAGCAAAAAAGCGATACGCCGCAAAATATTTTCGCCCATACCGTAGGTGAGCATATCCGCACGCGAATCGACAAGCACGCTTCTGCGAACGCTGTCCGACCAATAGTCGTAATGCGCGAAGCGTCGGGTAGATGCCTCCAGCCCGCCGATTATTAAAGGAACGTCGCCGTAAGCCTCGCGAATTCGGTTACAATATACTATAACCGCTCTGTCGGGGCGTTTGCCTATCTTTGCGCCGGGGGAATAATAATCGTCGTTTCTGCGCTTTTTCGATGCGGTGTAATGCGCCACCATAGAATCGATATTTCCCGAATTGACTAAAAATGCCAAACGAGGTCGACCGAAACGCATAAAATCCTCTTTACTTTTATAGTTCGGCTGGGGTATAATAGCAACAGAGTAACCCTCCGCCTCGAGCACGCGTGAAATTATCGCCGTGCCGAACGAGGGGTGGTCGACGTATGCATCGCCCGTAACTATAACAAAATCGGGCTGATAATCTATTTCATTCGCAAATATAGGCAAAAACGGCATATATTACCTCACAAAAAGCTTTTGTCACACCTATTTTATCATCATTTTAAAAAAAAGTAAAGAAAATTATAAATTTCTTATTGACAAACATTATTATTTATGATATCCTTTTATCAGAAATAATTCTCAATAAGGAGGCGCGGATGATAAAGGAACGGCAGACAAAGCAAAAAACGGTCATTCTTTCGGCGGTGCAGGGAACGAAAACCCACCCTACGGCGGAACAGGTTTACGCGATGATACGCGACGAAATGCCGAACGTAAGCCTCGGAACGGTTTACCGCAATCTTAACAGATTGGCTGAATTGGGAACTATCAGGCGAATTTCTGTTATCAACTCGCCCGATAAGTTCGATGGCGACCTTTCGCCCCACCACCACATAAGCTGCACGAAATGCGGTAAATTCTGCGATTTCTTCGAAGCCGAATATAACGATGCTCTCGACAGATTTATCGAAGCGAAAACCAATTTCCGCATCGCCAAGCACGAAACGGTATTTTACGGGGTATGCCCCGAATGTAAAACCAACGAATTAAATTAAAAAAAATAAATCTCAAATTAAAAAGGAGAACAATTATGGAACTCAAAGGCAGCAAGACAGAACAGAATCTTATGACAGCATTCGCAGGCGAATCGCAGGCGCCCAACAAGTTCACCTATTATGGAGGCGAA
>JAZSHQ010000035.1:0-36913 GCA_045533335.1 Eubacteriales bacterium | reverse complement strand
AGGGCGAGCAAAACCGTGTCGGGGACACGTTTTTGTAGCCACCGGTTTGCGGAACGGAGGAAGCGGGAGTTCAATGGAATTGTACGGCAAGCGACGGAGTTCGCAAAAAATCCCTCCACCAGCTCCAAAACAAAGAAGCCGTGCGAAGTACGGCTTTTTTGTTTTGATATGAAGGGATTTGAAGGGCGAGCAAAAACGTGTCGGGGACACGTTTTTGTAGCCACCGGTTTGCGGAACGGAGGAAGCGCGAGTACAATGGAATTGTACGGCAAGCGACGGAGTTCGCAAAAAATCCCTCCACCAGCTCCAGAAAAACGACAAGTTTCTTTCGAAACTTGTCGTTTTCAGTTATATTCGCCGTTAAGGGGTCCCCACAAAGCAGTGCTTTGTGGGGTTGTTCCGGCGAGTTATATGCACCTTCGGTACGTGATATTTGCTTCGCAAGTGATATGCCTGCGGGCGTTAGAAGCGAATATAATATCACGCTTTGAAATATTTCGCCTACGGCGAGGTATGCAAAGCATATCACATTTTGCGTAGCAAAATATATCACTCCGTCGAAGACGGAATATCACTAAAAGCTAACGGTTATGTGAAAGTTCAAATTCATACGCAAAAAATCCGAAAATATCTTTTTTATTTTTATATATTTTTCAGCAGCGCTTCCTTTGTGTTTTCGATTTCGTTTTTGATTACCGATGTGAGGAGGCGGTTAAGCGTTTCGCCGATATTTTTGCCCTTTATGCCGAGGGGGAGAAGGTCGCTTCCGTTAATCGCAAGGTCGGTTAGAAAAAGCGGGGTATTTGAATTTAAAAGGCGCTCGGTATCTTTTAGGGCATCCTCACCGTAAAGGGCGCGGCGGTAGCGGGCAACGGTGAGCGCGTCTTCCCTGCCGAGTGCCGAGATATAAAATTTTAGCTCGGTTTCTTGTTTCGGCAGAGGGCTTGAATTTACGAGAAGGTTGCAGATATGCTTAGTTTTATTATCTGCGCGAAGCAGCTTTAACGCGTTTCCGACGCTGTTGCCGCAAAGGCAGGCAAGCCGCATTGAAAAATCGGCGGGCAAACGGTAAATGCTATTATAATCTCCGTTTACGGGGATTATTTTTTTTATTGCTTCGATATATTTTTCGATTACCGTTTGGGCATTTTTACCGCAGAGGAGCTTTTTTAGCTCGGCGTATATCCGCTCGCCCGAAACCTTATTTACAGTTTCGGCAAGCGAAAGGACCGCGTTTGAAGTATTTTCCTCGATTTCGAAGCCGAGGACCGATGAAAATCGGAGCGCGCGGAGGATTCGCAAAGCGTCCTCCGAAAAGCGTTTTTCAGGGTCGCCGACAGCGCGGATAAGCTTATTTTTTATATCATTTACACCGAAAAAGGGATCTTTTATGCCGAAAAGCGGTGAATATGCGATTGCGTTTACCGTAAAATCGCGGCGGGAAAGGTCCTCTTCGAGAGTGGGGACGAATTCCACCTTATCGGGGTGACGCGAATCGGTATAGCCGATTTCGCGGCGATAGGTGGTTATTTCGTAGGGGGTGTGGTCGAGCACAAGCGTTAGTGTACCGTGCTTTATGCCGGTTTCGAGCAGAGTGTGTGACGAAAAAACCGCTTTCGTTTCCTCGGGCAGAGCGTTTGTGGTTATATCCGTATCGTCGCAGGGTCTGCCCATAATTGCATCGCGCACGCAACCACCGACGGCGTAAGCCTCGAAGCCCGCGTCGTTGAGCATTTTTATTATATATTCGGCATTTTGGTTTAGCTTTATCTGCATTTTACACCTCTTATATTCGTTTATATTATACAACAACGATTTATTTTTTGCAAGGATGCATTTTGTTTTGGAAGCGGTAATAGAAATGTTAGGGGTGAAATAATGAAGAGGTTATATTTAATTATCGCGTTTTGCTTGCTTTTATGCTCCTGCGGTGTAAAGGCGGAAGAGCAAATCGAGCGCGCGGACAGGCTATACCACATTTCGAGGATAATTTATAAAGACGAAAGCGAACTTAACGAAAGCGGCGACGGTTTTATGAACGCGGTTTGGGTTTCGCAATTTGATATGCATTCGATATATCGCGACGGCGGCAGGCAAAGAAGCGAGGACGCATACCGAAATTTAGTAGCGCAAATGCTTGACAACCTGAAAAACGACGGATTCGACACGGTATTTTTACAGGTGCGCCCGAACGGTGACAGTATGTTCGAAAGCGAAATTTACCCGCTTTCGAAATATATTGCAGGCGTTTACGGCGGCGAGTGCGAATACGACGCGATTGCGATTTATTTGGATATTGCAAAGCAAAAGGGATTATCCGTTCACGCGTGGATAAATCCGTTTAGGCTTTGCTACGAGGACGAGCTTATTGCTTACGGGGAGGGGCGGATTTACGAATGGTATTTACAGGGTTTGGGAAAACGGATAGAAAAAGGGGCGGACGGTTTACTTTACCTCGACCCGAGCTATCAAGAGGCGACCGAGATGATTGTTGACGGTGTTAACGAGATATTTGAAAAATACGATTTCGACGGATTGCACATTGACGATTACTTCTATCCGACCGAATTTGAATTCGAGGACGAAAGCGAATTTTTATTAAGCGGTTACAGCGATATAGGCGAATTCCGCAGAGCGAACACCGACAGAACGGTGAAGGAATTATACAAGGTATCGCACCGATACGGAAAACTTTTCGGTGCTTCGCCTGCAGGAAACATATATTCACTTGAAGACGGTTGGTATATCGACATATACAAGTGGTTATCAAACGAAGGGTACGTTGATTACATTATGCCGCAACTATATTTCGGCTTCGACAATGCGGTTTGCCCTTTTGAGCGTGTGCTCGGCGATTGGGTCGATGCGGTTAAAAACGACGATATAAAGCTTTACATAGGTCTTTCTGCGGCGAAGTGCGCTTTGGGGAGCGAGGGGGCGGAGGATGCGTTTGCGGGCGAAAAAGGACGGTATGAATGGCGCGACCGAAAGGATATTTTGGTGCGATCTTACAACGAATGCCTTGATGTTTCTGCCGATGGAATATGTATTTTCAGTTATTCATCGTTTTACGACCCGCTTACCGGTAAGAGCAACGTATTGACCGACGAGGAGCGAGGGGCACTATTGTCGGCTATGAAAAAATAGATTCGCATATTCTTTACGCAGTATAAAGGCAAAAAGAGAGAGCCGTGCAAGGTTGATCTGCACGGCTCGTTTTTTGATTATTTCTTCTTTTTCTTTTTAACGAACGCGATTACCGCCGCGCCGACGATTGCGACGCCGGCTACTGCCGCAGCGATTATCGGGAAAAGCTTTTTGTTTTTACCGTCTGTATTTTGCGGGGTTTCTTCGGGGGTGCTTTCGGTGCTTTGCTCGGGTGCTTCGGGCTCTTTAAGTGCGTCCGAAAGCTGTTCGTAAAGGTGTTCGAGATTTCCGGTAAAGAGGACGGTTTCGTCGAGATAGGCTTCGAGTTCGTTGGAAAGCGCGCGAACGGTTTTACGGCGTGGGTCGTTTTTATCGGACGTGCTTAAGAAATTGATTGCCTCGTCAACGATCGCGGTGTAGCGTGCCCTATTGAAGGAATATGCGCGTAGCTCGCATATTCCGCCGCTGTAATAGGTATCCCATTCTGCAGCGTACCAGCGTTTAAGCTGAACGTACTTGATATAACGTGCCTTTGCGGGCGAATCGAGCGTTATCGTATCTGTCTGCTTTAGCTTTTCGACACCGTCGGAAACGCTGTAAACCTTTGTAAAATCGTTGCCGTTTTCCGAAACGTAGATTTCATATTCCGGAACACGCTCGAAGAAGGAAATTTCAAGAACAGATATGTCGTAAGTGTCGCCGAGGTCGAGAAGCAGCCATTGTTCGTCCTTGTCCTTAGCGAAGGAAACGCGGGTTTCTTCCTTGCCGTCGACCGCAAGGTCTGCGGTGAAGCGGCCGTCGTTTACTTCAAGACCCGAAACCGAAGCTTTTGCGCCGAGTGCGATATTGTAATTCGCAAGCAGCTTTGCTCTGTCTACTTCGACAGGGAGAAGTTTGATGTTATCGATAGTGCCGTAAACGCCCTTGCCTATCTGCGAAAGAGGAACAGTAAGGGTTGTAAGCACGGTTTCGTTGGCGTTGAGCTTATTGTGGGGTGCGTAAGAAAAGCGGTCGTTTACCGTGAGGTAGGTGGTGGTAAGGTCGCTCGTAAGACAGATCTTTACCTTTTCGCCGATAGGGAGCTTATAATCGTAGGTGAAGGTATAGAATTCGGTTTTAAAGCCGAAATTACCGTTACCGTCGCAATCGGCGAGTATTTCAACACCGTCGCCCGCAAAGAGTGGTGCGGTGGTCGCCTTGTCGAGCGTGATTTCGAATTCAAGCGTGTTCGGGAAGCCGACACCCCTTTGCTTAAACGAAAGGAAGGATTCGCCGTCTAAGACGAATTCGCCGTCCTTAATTTCGCCGTTAGCGGTGACAAATTCGGGAATACCGTTTTCAAAATCGACGCTTATTCCCTCTTCGGGGAGCGAATGTCTGCCGGGGTCGGCGTCGCCTGCGCGGCGCGAAAGTGCGTTGTAGCGTGCTTCGAAGTTTGCGTAGGTAATGCTTTCGGTATCAAGTCCGCACCAGGTTTTTTCGGCAGTAAGGCAAACCATTCCGCGAAGTCTGTCGAAAATATCGAACTTGGTTACGCCCTTATATGCGGTGTGCAGGTCGTTCCATAGCGCAAAGCAGGCACCGAGAAGATGCTCGTCATCGGGCTCGCAGGAATCGCCCATTGTTATCGAGAATATATTTACCTGCCAGTTTTCGTAAAGGTTTTTAAGATCGTAATAATCGGGGAAATTGTAGTTCGTTGTGGGAACGGTATAAAGAACATTATTTACGGTATTGATAAAATCGTAGTTGCTTGCAAGAGTTTCTTCAACACCGGATATCTTGATATCCCAGAAATTGAGCTGAGCCTTATCGGACATAGGCGTAGTTCCCTTGAATCCGCCTTCGCCCAAACCGCCCCAGAAGCGAGGAGTGTAGCCGCGGGAATTAATAAATTCGATAAGGTCGTTAGTATATTTACGCATAAGCTCTGCGTATTCGCGGGGGTATTCGTCGGTACCGATATGAACTACCTTGCCGACAAAAACGGGGTCGTCGCCGGTTAAATACTCGTCGAATAGATTTTTAACGAATTCAAGCGTTTCGGGCTTGGAAATATCTAAGCAACGGTAATTATCGGGAAGGAAGGGGGGCGGGTTTTCCGCCTTTGCGTAACAGCTCGAATGGAAGGGGGTGTCGATCTCGGTAATAACGGTTACGCCGTATTCGAGCATATCCTTTTGGTACTGACGGTATTCATCCTTGGTATAATAACCGTCGGTAGATGTAAGCCCCTTAACATCGCTTTCCAAACGGAATGCGGAATATCCATTCACGCCGTCATCGTTGATATGGAGGTGCATTTCGTTCATTTTGAAATACGCCATATAGCGGGTGATTTCTTCGACGTAATCGAGCGGGATCCAGGCTCTGCCAACGTCGAGCATACCCGAGCGCACCGGGTAAGCAGGATAGTCTACCGCACTGCCGCAGGGGAAGAAGCCGTCTGCGGTAACGCTTTGAACGACCGAAATGCCGCCGTAAAGCAGACCGGTTTCGGTTGCGGCTTTGATATTTATAGTCGTTTCGGTAGCTTCGAGGGTATAGCCTTCCTCGCCTACCTGATTTTCAAGCGATTTATCGAGTTCGAAAACAATTTCGTTGCTTCCGCTTGCTGATTCTGCGATATTGAGCTCGAGCGAGAGCATTTCCTTGAAAAAGCCTGCGACTTTTTCTACAGACGAAGCGTTAGAGATATTTACAAGTTTGGTGTTCGAATCGGGTTTAAAGTTTCCGCTCGTGCCTGTCCATTCGCGTATTGCGGGAATTACAGAGGGGGCGGCGTTGGTGTTGTCTGCGGCTGCAGAAAAAGCAAATGTATTAAGCATAATCAAAAATACCAGCAAAAAAGTTATATACTTTTTCATAGTTTCTCCTTATTTATTAAGTTTCGAATAGGTTTTTTCGGTAAAGCGTTCGGCAAAGACAGAGAAGCGTTCGTGTGTTCCCTCTCCGATAATTCCGCTTTCATCGCTTGCGGTTACAGAAAAGACAAATTTTCGACCGTCGCGTTCTGTTAATTCCGCCGTTGCACTGACCTGCATACCGACAGGTGTTGCGGAAAGATGCTTTACGTTCAGAAGCGTGCCGACGGTGGTTTCGCCTTCACCGAGAATGCCTTCGAGCGCCTTGCAGGCGGCTTTTTCGATAAGCGCAAGCATTGCGGGGGTGGCATATACGCGCAGGCTTCCGCTACCTACGGAAAGCGCGGTATTTTGCTCGGTTACCGTTTCGGTTACGGTTGCTTTAATATTTTCCATTTTGCTGAACCTCTTTTGGTTTTTCATTTTGTTTGTATACTAACATATATTGCTAAAAGTGTCAACAGATAATGATTGAAAAAGACTATAATATATGTTATAATATGGGCGAAAGCGAGGTTTTTACATGTTTAATGCAATAAAGGTAAAAAATGACTGTGTTGAATGGATACGCGGCTTTTTCGAGAAAAACGGAAGAGGCTGTAACGCCGTTGTTGCTATTTCGGGCGGGAAGGACAGCAGTATCGTTGCCGCGCTATGCGTAGAGGCATTGGGGTCAGAACGCGTTATCGGGGTGCTTTTACCGAACGGAATACAGGCCGATATAAGCGATTCCTTTAAACTTGTTGAGCATTTGGGAATAAAGCATTACGTTGTTAATATCGAAGAAGCGTACGGCGGTATACTTAACGCCTTTCCCGAAGAGCTTCAAATAAGTGCTCAAACGAAAATTAACCTTGCACCGAGATTGAGAATGGCGGCGACCTACGCAATATCGCAGAGCTGTAACGGCAGAGTAGCAAATACCTGCAATTTAAGCGAGGATTGGGTGGGATATTCGACTCGCTACGGCGATATGGCAGGAGATTTCAGCCCGATTTGCTGTTTGACCGTAAGCGAGGTTAAGCAGATAGGCAGAGTTTTGGGGTTGCCCGAGGAGCTTATTGAAAAGGCGCCCGCGGACGGACTTACGGCAAAAACCGACGAGGACAATTTGGGCTTTAGCTACGCCGTGCTTGACAGATACATACGCTTAGGCGAGATAGACGACGCGGACACAAAATCGCTTATCGACAGAAGACACGCGATGAATCGCTTTAAACTGCAGGCAATGCCTTGTTTTATGTACGGCGAGGGAACGGCCGACAGATAATTAATATACGGTTTTCGGGGTGGACTTCTCTGCCCCGAAAATTTTTTTTGATTTTTTTCGAAAAAGGGGTTGACAAATTTGGTTGGTTGTTATAGACTAATAGCGAGGTTGGTGACTACAAACCGTTTTTGGCCAGACGGTTGGTTTTTACAAACCCGTGTGCACACAAATTAATTGAAGGTGAATTTATGGAAAACTTAAAGCTTTGCGAAAGCGATTACCGTTTTATGACTGTCATATGGGACAACGAGCCGCTTCCCTCGGGAAGGCTTGTTGAGCTTTGCGCCGAAAAGTTGGGCTGGAAGAAGCCGACCACCTATACGACGCTTAAAAAGATGATAGAAAAGGGGTTTGCGCAGAACAACGACACTATTGTCAGTGCGCTTATTCCGCGCGAGCGTGTTCAGACTTATGCGAGCGAGCATTTTGTCGAGCACACCTTTGAAGGATCTTTGCCTAAGTTTTTAGTTTCGTTTTTAGGCGGAAAAACGCTTTCCGACGACGAAGCTTCCGAGCTTAAAAGGCTCATCGACGAGCATACAGAGGACTAGGTATGGTCGGTTTATTCAACACCGTACTTGAAATGAGCGTAAAGGGCGGGATAGTTATTATCGCCGTTATGCTCTTGCGTATGCTTTTATACAAGGCACCCAAGCGGTATTCCTATTTTTTGTGGTTTATACCGCTGTTTCGCTTATGCTGTCCATTCAGCTTAAGAACGGTTTTCAGCATTTTCAGGCTTGTACGTCCGAACGCCCCCACGCTTCCGAACGTGGGCGGCGACATTATCCTCGGCGGCGGTTACAGTGACAAACACTATACCGAAATCGGCGGTGACGATTTTATTGCCGACGGAAATATGACAGTTGAGTTCGCCGAAAGGCTTGAATGGGTGGAGATTTTTAATACAGCCGTTATGATAATTTGGTTTATCGGTATGACGGTTGCGCTCTGCTATACCTTTATTTCCTATTTCAGGCTTAAACTGCGAATGAGAAACGCCATTCGTTTCGAGGGCAATATTTATATGTCGGAGCTTGTAAGCTCGCCGTTTGCTTTGGGATTTATACGCCCGAGGATATACATTCCCTTCGGACTTGACGAAAACACGAGAGAGCAGATCATTGCTCACGAGAGATGTCATTTAAGAAGGCTCGACCATATTATTAAGCCGTTTGCTTTTTTGGTGCTTGCGGTGCATTGGTTCAACCCGCTTTGCTATGTTGCATTCCGCTTTATGAGCCTCGATATGGAAATGAGCTGTGACGAAAAGGTTTTAAAGATTCGAGGAGATGAATTTATGAAAAAGAATTATACGAGAGCTTTGCTTTCGTTTGCTACAAACAAGCGTATTCCCGCGCCGAGCCCTATTGCTTTCAGCGAAAGCGCCGGAAACGCAAAGAAGCGCATTAAGCACGCGCTTTATTGGAAGAAACCGAGATTTTGGGTAAACGCTCTGTGCATCGTTTTGTGCGCTTTGGCACTCGTCGCCTGCGCGACCGACGCCGACGGTTACGAATGGAAAGAGGTTAAGACCGAATCTTTCGGTGAAAACCCCTATAACCTTGTTTACCGCACAAACGGCGACGGCACCTGTGCTGTTGCAGAAATACGCGTTGACAAGGATCATTCGGGAGATATTCACCTTATTATCCCCGAAAAGGCGCCCAACGGCGACACTGTAGTTGCGATCGAGAACGTTTGGGGACTTGCGGGAGCCGAAATCAAGCAGAATCTGCCGATATACCTAACTTTTGATGATATGAACGAAATTGTCGAAAGCATTGAAAACGCAAAGGATATTATCGCCAAAGAAACGCTTTACGGCACTCTCGGACAGGATCAAGAGCGCGATGCGAAGATATTCAAGGCGTTCTACGCAGAAAAGATAAGCGACAACGGTATCGGATATTACGAGCTTGAGCCGTTTATGCACTTCGAAGAGAAAGCACGTTTGACGTCTATACTCGATTTTTACGGTTATGACGAGGAGGCTTGCTATAACGATAACTGCAACTTCCTCGACGGCGTGAGCGTTGATGAGGACACTAAAAACGCACTTGCGAGAGAGGCGTTTAAATACCTTTACCACTACGGCAACAACGTAACCGAGATAACCCTGCCCGCAAGCGTTAAATCGATAAGCTACGGCTCGTTTGACGGCTGTAACAATCTTAAAAAGGTAAACGGGATTGCAGACGGCTGTGTTTTGGTGAGGTATAAGGAAGAAATTACCGGACCTACTTCATCAGCAATCTATTCAATTTCGGTCGTTATTAACGGCACACCGAAGGAAGAGCTTTACAGCAACGGTGTTACCCGCGACGAAAACGAGGATTTTATAAAAGCACTTGATTAAAGGAAAAGCTGTTGCAGTAAATAAACTGCAACAGCTTTTATCATTATTCAAATATTAAGTCGCCTTCGGTGTTATAAACCAATGTTTTTCTAAAAACGTTTCCCTGTCCGTCCCAAAGGTACAGCACCACCGCAAGTTCTTCTCCGGTCACAGAAATCTGCTCAATATCATCTATACTGAAGGAGCCGTAATCTAATATCTTCGGTTCGGAAAAATTGCTGTCATAAACATAGATTTCGTTTGAAAGAAATACAAACAATTTGTTCGCAAAAATAGCACAAGGACATATCCAACTATCTATTTCTATCGTCAACAGCTTTTCGGGCTCTCCGCCTTCGATGCTTCTTCGCCAAAGCACGTAGCTGGTTTCCCAATTCTTCTTGTTTGTTCCATCCTTTTGCGTATAGTAAACATAACCGTTGTTTATGAAGTTTATGTTATATCCATTTTCGAGTATTACCGTTTCATTCTCGCCGTCTTTTAAAATATAACCCGTTTCAAACTTACTGAATATCGGCAGACCTTCGTATATCATAGCTTCATCAATGTAATAATTATAGTCATCGCTATACACCACAGTCGCACCGCTGCCATCGGGATTTACCGATATAAGCTGACGTTCGTTGAGCTCTTCATTATATTTACTATAATAAACCTTTTCGTTTACATAGGCAACATCCCAGCATTCAAACAAAATATCGCAAGAACCGTCGTCGTTGAGCTTTGCATAATAACGGCGCGCATCGATGAATGCACCGAAGGTGCGGTATATTCCGTATGCTTGACCATTATACTCGATTACCTTGCATACGTAGGGATAAAACGTCGTAGGCTTTCCGTTTGTGTATTTTTGTGTGCCTTCTAAATATTCTTCGTCATCAGTATTATTAATGTAAATTGTAACATAAACGTTATCGCCGAATTTTGAATAATATTGCAGGTCGGAATCATAGGTGCCCACATCGTATATTCTGATCGGATACATAATTTCTTCTTGAGTAAAGGGAATGTTTTGTATTCCCTTTTCCGCAACCACGGATTCTTTGAACGGCGCTTCGGGAGTATCCGATACATCAGAAGATTCGCCGGAGCTTTCGGGCGGGGGGAGTCTGTCAACTCTGATAGCGGATTCATCTTTATGCGGTCTTTTCGAGCTTTCATCGGAAGCTCCTTCCGATGAATCCGCGCTTTCGGTTATCGGTTCGCTGCTGTTTTCAACAGATAGGCTGTTGCAAGCGGCTAACAAAAGGCAAAAAACAAGTGAAATCATTAGGATTTTTTTCATAGGTGTTATCTCCTTTTTGGGATTTCACATATACAGACGAAACAATTACGCGTTTTGTCACATTTTTTTAAAAATTTTTATTTTTATCCCAAAAGGAAATCGGTTGCGAGCATTATGCAAAAGCCGACAAGGAGCGAATAGGTTGCGCCGCGTTCGTTGCCGTGGGAATGTGTTTCGGGTATCATTTCATCGCTTATAACGTAGAGCATCGTACCGCCCGCAAAAGCAAGCGCGAACGGAAGAATAACGGTAGATATACTCACCGCGAAATAGCCGATTAACGTGCCGACGAATTCAACAAGCCCCGTTATCATCGCGCAGACGAAGGTCTTTTTGGGCGGTACGCCCGCGGCGAGCATAGGGCCGATTATAACCATACCCTCGGGTATATTTTGAAGCGCAATACCGCCTGCGATTATTAACGCCTGCGTTGTATCGCCCGAGCCGAAGCCGACGCCTGCGGCTATACCTTCCGGCAGGTTATGTATCGCGATAGCGGTGACAAACAGCAAAACCTTTGAAAGATTTTTATTCTCGCGCGCGGGGTTACAGCATTTTTCGTCGCCGCCGATAAATTTATGCAGGTGCGGCACGACCTTATCGATAATATTAAGGCAGAGCGCGCCAATGAAAATTCCCGCGACCGTGACAAGAAGCCCGCTTTTTCCACCGTATTCGAGCGACGGGATAATTAAACCGAGAACGCTTGCGGCAAGCATTACACCTGCGGCGAAGGAAAGCACGATATCCGAAAATTTATGCGATATTTTTTTGAACACAAACCCGATAAGCGAACCGAACACGGTTGCACCGCCGACGCCTATCGCTGTTAGAAGTACCATTTCCATAATTGAATATCCTTATGAAAATCGGGAAGGATATTATGCCTTCCCGATTGAATTTTACGCGTTATCGGCAGAGGGCGCCATCATTAAATCCGAAATGATATCAAGGACCTTTTGGTGGCATCCGCCGCAGCCTGTTGAGCATTTGGTGGCGAGCTGAACGTGCTTGAAGGCTCCGAGCACATCATCGAAGGTGGGAAGGTTATGCAAAGCGTCTTCTATATCGCCGTAGCTTACCTGCATACAGTTACAAACGGTGTAGTTTTCTTTCATTTTCGTTTCCTCTTTTCTTAATTAAAGCTCGGTCTTCCACAAGCCGTGGAGGTTGCAATATGCATATACGGCAATGGGTGTTTCGTTATCGAAGGTGAAGGTAAGGTTGGGAGCTTCGCCCGCTTTGAGTTCCTTTCTCTGTCCGCCGCGGTCGGTTTGAACGTAAACCCATTCGATAAGGTGTTCTTCGGTCATTGGGTGGTCAACAGAGCCGACGTTGACGTTGAGCGCGCCTTCTTCGAGAGTAGCAACGGGGATATGCTTTTCCTTGCTTGCTTCGACGGTGCCTGCTTCGATAAGTGTCATTTTTTTACCGCAACACATCATCGGAACGCCCGAATCGTTTATCATAGCAACTAAATTGCCGCAGGTTTCACATACAAAAAATTTAACTTCTTTCATTTTTGTTTCTCCTTGTTTAATTGATTTTTATATTATTTTTTATTATTTTATTCGATAGGCTCGAAATCCTCTGCCCCGTGCTTACATATCGGGCAAACAAAATCTGCGGGAAGCGGGTCGCCCTCGTAAACGTAGCCGCATATTTTGCAGATATAGCCTTTTGTGGCTTCGAGCTTCGGTTGGGGCTTGGGCTTTACGTTTTTATGGTAGTAGGAATAGGTCATAGATTCGTCTTTATTGATGACCGCCGCTTCTTCGACCTTGCAGATAAACACGGTATGTGTTTCGACATCGACTTCCTGAATTACCGAAAGCGAAATGAAGGCGTTTATATTTTCGGAAAGAACGGCAAGACCGTTTTGCGAACGTGTGAAGGGAACATTTTTCATTTTATCGACTTCCCTGCCGCTTTGGAAGCCGAAAGCTTGAAAGAGCGAGAAGGGGGTTTTTACGGTAAGGCAGTTGATATTCAGCTTACCGGTTTTTTGAATAACTCCGTGCGAATAGTTCGCTTTATTCACGGTTACCGAAACGATAAGCGGTGAATTACTGGTTATCTGCACCGCAGTATTAACGATAAGCACGTTATCCTTGTTTCCGTCGTTTACCGTTAGCGCGTAAAGCCCATACGAAATATTGAACAATGCAGTATTGTCGATATTTGCCATAAAATGCTCCTAATAGTAATGTTTCTTATTTGTTGAGGTTATTGTATCACATAAATTCATATTTGTAAAGGGGTTTTATTAAATTTTATTAATAATTTTTATCAATAAAAGAAGCTGCCGCATTTTTACTTCGCGACAGCTCTTTATTTTTATTAATTATTCAACATCCTGCGAGATAGTGAAAGTGCCGAAATAGTGGCGCGCGACGAGGATATAGTCGAATTGGTCAACAGCGGAATCGCGGTTAACGTCAGCACGGGTAAGTTCCTCCACGGTGAGCAAGCGTGTTTCGAAATAGTGGCGCTTGATAAGGATATAGTCGTACTGGTCGATAGTACCGTCGTTATTCACGTCGCCAAGCATACCGATGATAATGTCGGTATCTATATCGGTGTCTGTATCGGTATTTTCGGAAAGTCCGTGATAGGTGGAGGTGCAGACGTATTCATCCTCGTACCACATTACGTTGGGAGTGGCGGTGGGCATTGTTTGACCCTTAAGGTCGAGGTTGCCGAAAACGAATCTGTCGCCTATTTCCCATTTTTCAACAGCTTCGAGCATACGGAAGCAGTTATCCGAGGTATAGTCGGGAAGGTCGGGGTACTGTCCGACTGTATCGCCGCTTTCGTTAAGGAGCGGATAGTTATTACCGGGGTTTATTGCATATATAAAGCCGCCTGTGGGGATTTGAGGCATTGTTGCACCGCCGACGTGTGCGCCGAGAGAGGTAGCAACGAGTTCGTATTCGTTAGTTCCCGCAACGGGTGCAAATGCATAGTAGCTGTTCCAGCCCGAGCCGCCGATACTGCTGTCGGTTACGATTACGCCCGCGCCCTCTGCTTGGGTATTGTTAAAGTGGGTTATCCAAAGCATATTTTCGTAAACGGTGGTATCGTAATCGGGTGCGTTTTCATCTGCATTGGGGTCGTACATTACGTAGTTCGCGGTGCAGACGTAATTATCGTCGTACCAGTTGGTATTTACGGTAGTTGTGGGGATAGTCTTATTAAGAGTATCGATGCCGCTGATACGAAGCATATCGCCCACCTTCCAAGTCATAGCATCGTTTGTAGCGCTTGAGCAGTTGGGAGAGGTATAATCGATACCGCTTCCGTCGGCATTGACTTCGGGATAATTATTACCGTAGTTAAGGCAATATACGAAGCCGCCGTTGGGAATAGCAAGAGGAGTACCGTCGCCGACATCGGTACCGTCGGAGATAGCGGTTATTTGATATACGTTTTCAACGTTAGTGGGCTTGAACGCGATATGGAGGAACCAAGCACCGCCCAAATAGGTATCGGTAAAGATAGTACCTGCGCCCTCGACGGAGTTATTATTGTAGTGGGTGAGCCAGAAGAGCTTGCCGCCTTCGAGCTGTTCGACGCCCGTATTGTTGCCGCCTACCGAAGCAGAGCCGTTGTTTTCGCTTGAGGTAACGAATGCGCCGATATTATTGAACGCGTAATTTACGTTTACGCCGCTTAAGTAAATCTTATCGCCAACTTCGTAGGCAGAAAGCTTTTTAAAGTTAGCTTCGCTGTCGCCGATGGGGGTATCTGCACCGGTTTCCCAAGCGTGCGACGCGATGAGTATTTCGTCTGCCGCCAAGGTGTAGCTGATAGAAGCATCGCCCGAGCCTGCGACCGCGGTCTTAACGGTAAAGGAGCCGTCACCGTTATTCTTCGCGATAACGTTCATCGTCCACATAAGGTTTGCGGCATCGTAGCCCGAGTTGATAACGCCGTTATTGTAAGCGGGAGTAAAGATGATCGTTTCGCCTGCTTTTACTTTGCTGTTCACGCCCGAGATATAGACACCGTCGGTAATATGGCTTCCCGTGTAGCGTGCTACCTCAACTTCATCGACCCATATAAATTTAGAGCCGTCTGCGTCGTAGTTCTTAAGAACGAATTTTACATATCTTGCATCGAGCTGTTTATCGCTCGTAGCGGTGAGGATATAGGTAGTCCAGCCCGAATCGTAAACGCCTGTGCCGCTTGTTTGCAATGCCGCAGAGGAGCTTGCCGCCTTTGTGTAGGTTTGGTTATCGGTCGAAACGTACACGTCGGAATAGATGCTGTGGGGAAGGTCGATGCCCCATTTACCCGCCGCGAGGTAAGCAGTAAAGGTATCTGCCTTTTGAACAGAGCCGAGGTCGATTACGATTTCGGCATCTGCGCCGAAGCCCGAATATACTGACTCGCCGCCTTCTTTACTTCCCTTTGCGCCGTCGGTAAGGCGTTTTCCGTCATCATCGAAGTCATCTCCGCGGTTAGCGTTTGTCGCGGTGTAGGACTTGCCTGCGGAAAGAACGGTTTTGGTGCTTGTATTAAGGAGTGCGTTAAGAAGGGTATTCTTCGCCGCATCTACCTCTGTCTGAGTTGCTTTGTCGTTATTGTTTACAACCGCCGCCGCGTCGTATGCAACACGGAGAGCCTGAAGGTTTTCGGCGCTGTAATTCTTATGCGAAACCTTTGCGCTGCTTGCTAAAAGGGTGTTGAGCTCGGTTTTGTTGATCTTCGGACCGGTAGAGGTAAGAAGGCAGAACCAGTCGAGGTCGAGCTTACCGGTAGAAAGTCTTGATTCGGTAACCCAGCAGTCGCCCAAGCCGGTCGTGCCGTATGTAGCGGTACCGCGCGAGGAGCTGGGGGCACTGTCGTAAACGTGGAATTTATTATTGGAGGAGTCGTATCCGACGATTGCGATAAAGTGACCGGGAACGTGGCCGATTGCAACGCCGCCGTTTGCAAGGTGGTTTTTAAGCTTCGAGCTTGCCGCTGTCGACCAATAGCCCGAGCCGCTTGAAACGTCGCAGGTAAAACCGTACTGTGTTCCGTATTTTGCCTGAATTCTGGGGTAAAGAGTGGTACGGTCGGTACCGCCGAAAGAAGCGGTATTGAACGCGCCTATGCTGTTTGCCCAGACGGCTGCAGAATAAACGTCGGGCGCATCGCCCGTGAGATAGCCGACTGCATTTACGATAGCAAAAATACCGCAGGCGGTATCATACAAATTTCTGCCGCCGACATAGACGGATTTCCATTTAGTTTCCCACTGACGCTGTATTACAAACGCGTCTGCGGAAGCAGAGAGCGTTGTGCCGATCACCATCGTAAACATCATAATTGCCACGATAAGCAGGCACAACGATTTTTTAAGTAGCTTCATTTGTTTTCCTCCGTAAAGGTGTTTTATATAATTATATTAAGTATATATTTTTCGTTTTATCTTGTCAACCTTTATTGTCCATACCAAGAGGTTTTTAGCAAAAAGCGATAAAAATCTCTTCGCTTTTTTATGCATTGTAACGCAAAAAAGCAGACCCGCTTTTACGCAGATCTGCTTTATATTCAGTCCTTTAAGAATTCATCGAGCCGGGGGGCGAGGTCGCGTTTGAATTTGGGGATCGCCGTGCGCGATATCCAGCTTGCCCAGAAGGTATAGCCGCCGAGTGCGAGCGAGCGGGGCGTTGCCACGTAGTTATAATATCCGCCGCATTGGTCGACGGGTATGGTTTTTGTACCCGTAAAGCGCGAGCGCATCCAAAGCGACATATCGACAAGGCTTTCACCCGGTACGCCGACAAAAAGGTAGCCGCAGAAGCGGAGCGCGGGAACGTAAACCGTTACTTCGTGGGTTTTGAGCTGTTCGTCGGTAAAGCCGTACTGCGCGCCGCGGACTATATGATTTAAATGTCCCGCGCGCCAGAGGTCATCGATAATGCGCTTCACCTCGTAAGCAGGGCGGTCTTCGGCAACGGCAAGCTCGAATTCCTTTTGCAATTCATTGAATTTATCCCAGCATTTGGGCATATCGGCATAATTATCGGGAATATCCTCGTTCATCGGCATTACGATTTCGAAGGTTTCGGTTTTGAACACCTTATCGGTATCGAGCTTAGCGGCGTTTGCATCGAATATTTCACGTATGCGCGAGCCGATCGATTTTGCAAGGCGTTTACATTCATTCGCCGATGCTTCGTAGGTGCCGTGGCCGGGCGAGCAATCCTTTTTGGTTGCAAGGTCGGCGCAGGGACCGTTGATATACATACCGATACCGCCGTAGATTTCCGCCATATCGTCTGCAAGGTAGCCCGTCCAGTCGTAATCGTAATGGTATTCATTTAATCTTTCGGGGTTTTCGCTATGCTCGAACAAAACGCCGACATCGGGGTGCGCAGCGAAACGGGTGACTGTGCCTATCGTTTCGCCATTTTTGTTTTTGAACATAAACATATACGCCATTTGGTCGACGTTGTTATCGAAATAAATAGGTTTATCGAAGGCGGGAAGCTTCGGTTGATAGCCGCGCAGAAGCATTATATTCGGGTCTTGGGTATATGCTCTTCCCTCTTCGTCGAACTTCATACCGCGCCATACGGTAACGCCGCCCAAGCCCTCGACATACTGTTCGCGGTTAAAAGAATATTCTGTGCCCATATCGCATTCGGCGGCGAATACCTCGCATTCCTCGGCGCGGGAGATCATATCGAGAATCGTTTCGACCGATTTATCTATAAGTTTATCCATCGCTTCGCCCGCAACCATTTCGTAATAGGGCGCGGCGTGAATTTGAAGCTCGTGATACCAGACCGATTTTTCGGGAAGACCGGTGCGCGCGGCGACTTCACGTCTCCAGCGGTCGGCTTCACGCGGGAAGGTTGCATTAAAATCGAAGCCTGCGATAAGCACACGCTCGTTCCCCTGCTCGAGGTATAAAAATCTGCCGTATATATCCGTGCCGTAGGGCCATTCAGGCTTGAACGTGCCCTTTGTTGACATTTTAGCGAAGCTGCATTTCATAGTTCGATACCTTTCTTTATCTTTTCACACCGAAATTATACACCGCGGATAATAAAATTGCAACGCGTTTTTCGAAATAAATCCCGCGAATATTATGATGTTTACAAAATATTGTTGATTATGGTGAATTTACAATGTATAATATTGAAATAAGGAGGGTGCTTTTTTATGAAAACAAAATGCTTTTTTATCGCGAGAGTACGCGCGCTTTGTGTTATACTTCTTTTGATTTTCCTTTTACCCTCTTTTTCGGCGTGCAACGCTGCGCCGAGATCTATGGAGGAGTTACAAAATATTACATCGGAGGACGTTATGCATTTTACTTTTGAAAAGATTGATGATTATTCGTTTGTAAACGGAACCTCATATATTATGGATTTCGGCGATAAATATACAGGCGAAGATGCCGCGCTTATCGAGGGCCGGATGTTGACCGTATTCGGCGAGCCTTATCGTATTACCGACGACGAGGAAAACGGATATGAATACATTATAAAAGCCACCTCTGAAAACGGTGAAATAACATATCTTACAGTATATCACGCCGCTTGCGCGCATATCGGAGGCGACAGAGAAGCCCTTACCCGAGCCGCCGCGGAGGAATTGATTGAATACGTCAATTCCGCAACACCCGCAGACTTTGAACGGGTACGCTATTATATGGACTTCGGCGTACGAATCTATACAAAGGTCCAAAACGGAAAAGTATCTATGAACTCACAGTTTTTGAGCGATTCCGAGATAGAAAAGGTTTATTCCCGCTGGACAAACGAGCAAACCGATTAACAAACAAAGGAGAAGGTTTTCACGCCTTCTCCTTTTTGTTTTATTTACAGCTTTTCTGCCAATTCGAGGACTAATTTTTCGGTTTTTTCCCAGCCGAGGCAGGGGTCGGTTATCGATTTACCGAAGGTATGCTCGCCTATTTTTTGCGCGCCGTCTTCGATATAACTTTCGATCATCAAGCCCTTTACAAGCTTCTTTATATCGGGGTTATAGCTACGGCTTGTTACAACCTCGTTTGCAATACGGATTTGCTCGAGGTAGCGCTTGCCCGAGTTATTGTGGTTTGTATCGACAAGGACGGTGGGATTTGCAAGGCCCGACGCAAGGTAGAGCTCGTTGAGCTTCACAAGGTCTTCGTAATGGTAGTTCGAAACGCTTTTACCCGCGAAATCAACGTAGCCGCGCAGAATGGCGTGGGTAAAGGGGTTGCCCGCGCTCTTTACCTCCCAGCCGCGATAGATAAAGGTGTGGCTTGCGTGTGCGGCGCGGATAGAGTTCATCATAACCGTTAGATCGCCGCCCGTGGGGTTTTTCATACCTACGGGGCAATCGAGCCCGCTTGCGGTAAGGCGGTGCTGTTGGTTTTCGGCGGAGCGTGCGCCAACCGCAACATAAGCCAAAAGGTCGGAAAGGTAGCGGTGGTTTTCGGGATAAAGCATTTCATCTGCGCAGGTGAATCCGTAATCCTTGAGCGCGCTCATATGGAGCTCGCGGATAGCGACGATGCCCTTATACATATCCGGCTTTTCATCGGGGTCGGGCTGATGAAGCATACCTTTATAACCCTCGCCCGTGGTGCGGGGTTTATTTGTATAGATTCGGGGAATGATAAAGATTTTATCCTGCACCTTATCCTGAAGAATGCGCAGACGCGAGATATATTCTAGCACCGGCTCGCGGTGGTCTGCCGAGCAGGGGCCGATAACGAGAATAAACTTTTCGGATTCGCCCTTGAATATCGCCTGCACCTCGGCATCGCGCGCGGCTTTTGCCGCCTGCATTTCATCGGTTACGGGGTAATCCTGCTTTACCTGTTGGGGAATAGGGAGCTTGCGGAAGAATTGCATATTCATAATGGTTTGCCTCTTACTTTTTTTCTTTATTGAATTTGCGGCGGCGTGCGGTGGAGAGGCGCATCATTTCGCGCATTTCATCGCGGTCTCCGTTTTTAATGGTGTTATAGAGCTTATCGAAGGAATTGCGGTAATTATCCATTTCGGCAAGCAGTGTTTCACGGTTGGCGAGGAAGAGCTCCGACCACATTTCGTCGTTGATATTCGCAATACGCGTTAAATCGCGGAAGGAGTCGCCCGTGTAGCGTTCCAAATCGGGCTCGTCGCAGGCGCACATAAGCGAAACGGCGATACAGTGGGTGAGCTGTGATAGGAAGGCTATCATTTTATCGTGCTTTTCGGGAGAGAGCACCGAAATTTCGCGGAAGCCGAGCGTTTCGCCGAGGTCGCCGCAGAGCTCGACCGTATCGAGCGAGTTTTTTTCGGTGGGAACGACGATATAGTTTGCATTTTTGAAAATGCTTTCGTCGGCGTATTCTATACCCGCCGTTTCTTTGCCCGCCATAGGGTGAGCCGAGATGAATTCGACGCCCTTCGGGAGAAGCGATTGAATTTCATAGACGATACATTCCTTTACGCCTGTTACGTCGGTTATTACCGTTTTGGGCTGTATAAGATGTCCGTGCTCCTTTATCCATTCGACGAAAACGTGGGGATAAAGTGCAAAGATTATCATATTCGCTTCTTTTATAAGCGATTCATCGACAAACGCAGAGCCTTTTGTTATTAAGTTGTGCTCAAGCGCGTAATCGATAGTTGACTGCTTACGCGTTATCGCCGCGACGTAGTAGCCTTGGCGTGTGAGGCTTTGGGCGTAGCTTCCGCCGAGTAAGCCCAAGCCGACGATTAATATTTTTTTATCTTTATCGAGTTTCATTTTATTTCCAGCTTTATATTGAGTTGTTCGAGGTCGTTAAAGAAGCTACGGTAGCTCTTTGCAACCGCTTCCGCACCATCGATTTCGCCGCCCGTTAAGGTACATAAAACCGCAAGCGACATTACTATACGGTGGTCGTTATGCCCGTTTAGAGCTTCGGTAGGTGCATTCAGCGGGGAGTTTCCGATTATCACGCGGTCTTCTTCGACGGTAACGGGAATGCCGAATTTTGAAAGTTCCTGTTGCATAGCTGCGCTACGGTCGCTTTCTTTTAATTTAAGTCTTGCAGTACCTGTAAAGGTCGCGCCGCCCTTTGCCGCCGCGACAGCGAAGAGTATGGGAGCGAGGTCGGGGCAATCCGAAAGATCGAATTGCTTTACTCCCTTATCCATTACATCGAAAATATCGTTACAAACTCTATCGCCCTGAAGCGTGTTCGGATCGATGCCCAATACCTTTACGTCACCGCCGAGAAAATCGAGTGCTTGCAGGAACGCGGCGTTCGAGCAATCACTTTCGACGGTAAACTGCGTATTTTGGTATTTTTGGTTGCCGAGTATAACAAAGCGGTTTTCGTTGCGGGTTATTTTTATGCCGAATGCGGCAAGCGTTTGAAGCGTTAAATCAACGTAAGACGCGCTTTCGAATTTGCCGGTTATTTCGAGTATGCTTACACCGTCGAGAAGCGGCAGAGCGAAAAGCAAGCCGGTTATAAATTGGCTTGAAATATCGCCGCGGACGCGGTAAACACCGTTTTTTAATTTTCCGCAGACGGTTAGCGAGTTTGCCGTTTTTTCGAAGATTATGCCCTGCTCGGCGCACATTTCCTCGTAAACGGTCAAGGGTCGTTCGAAAAGTCGGGGCGCGCCCGTGAACGTTATTTTTTTATCGCAAAGCAGGCAAAGCGGGATAAGGAAGCGCAGAGTGCTTCCGCTTTCCTCGCAATTTAGAACGATTTCGCCGTTCAAAGAATGCGGCTTGAAATTGCCGATGGTTACGCGCGGACCGTTAACACAGATATCCGCGCCGAGAGCGTTTAGGCAATTAAGCGTTGCGCCGACGTCGACAGCGTTGTGGCCGCCGTAAACGTTATAGAGCCTGCTTTCCTGCGTGAGCGCACCGCAGATAAGCGCGCGGTGGGAAAGGCTTTTAGAGGGCGGTGCAAAAATTTCACCGCTTGCTTTTGAGGGGTATATTTTTACCTTCATTTTATTCACCGAGTAAGTAATCGATTGCTTCCAAATAGCCGTTAAAGCCCTTGCCGCATATCGTTTTTTCGCAATATTCGCGCACGTAGCTTATTTGGCGGAAGGATTCGCGCTTTGAAACGTCGGAAATATGCACCTCGACCGCGGGGATATTTACGGCTTTGAGCGCATCGAGCAAAGCGACGCTTGTATGAGTATAGGCGGCGGGGTTTATAACGATACCGTCGAACACGCCGTATGCCTGCTGTATTTTATCGACAAGGCTTCCTTCGTGGTTGGATTGATATATTTCAACCTCTACTCCCCTTTTTTCCGCGTGCGCATTTATAAGCCCGCAGAGGTCGTTATAGGTGGATTTTCCGTAAAGTTCGGGCTCGCGGATACCGAGCATATTCAGATTAGGGCCGTTAAGCACGAGAATTTTCATTTTTCAAATCCTCCAATATCGCGTTTGCGTTTTCCTGCTTGCCGTCGACGGCTTTTATTACGCAGTCGGCGCAGGAGAGGTAGATATTATAGCGTTCGTTATAGCGTTTTTCCAAATCGGCGCGGTTCGAGGAAAGCGGGCGGTTTGCCGAAGTGCGCAGGTAATCGAGTGCACGGTCGAGGAAATATATTCTTCCGTTTTCGCGCAGAAGGTCGATATTTTCTTGGCGCAGAATCGCACCGCCGCCTGTGGAGATCACTCTTCCCTGCAAAGCCGAAATTTCTTTGATTACGGCAGATTCAATATCGCGGAAGGCGTGCTCGCCTTCGTTAACTATAATCTCGGCGGGGGTTTTAGAGGTTTTTTTGGTGATTTCTTCATCGGTATCGACAAATTCAAAGCCCAGAGAGGAAGCGATAAGCTTACCCGTGCTGGTTTTACCGCACCCCGGCATACCGATAAGCACTACGTTTTGCTTTGAAAAAAGCATTTCGCGGTAGATTTCATCGATACGGGCAGGCTCGACGGTTTTGCCGACGAATTTTTCTGCCGCATAAGCCGCCTGCGCGACAAGCATATAAAGCCCGCCTGTTGCCTTTATTCCTTTTTTCTTTGCATCGCAAACCAGCTTACTGCGCAGGGGGTTATAAACAACGTCGACAACGCCGGAAAGCATGGGGAACGCATTTATATCGATTGCAGAAACTCCGATTTCGGGGAACATTCCTACGGGGGTGGTATTGATTATCACGTCGGCATCGGAATGCAATGCCTCCACCTGTTGATAGCTTATACATTCATCCGAAGGCTTCCGTGAAACTCTGTATGCTTCACGGCAGAGAAGCTTATCGACAACGTAATATGCGGTTTTAGAGGTCCCGCCGCTGCCGAGAATCAATACCTTTTTATCCTTGACGTCTATCCCGCTTTTAAGTATAAGCGAGGTAAGTCCGAGCGCGTCGGTATTATATCCGCGGAGCTCGCCGTCTTTGTTCACAACGGTATTCACCGCGCCGATATCGACGGCAATGGGGTTTACATAATCAAGATACGGTATAACCGATTCCTTATACGGTATCGTTATGTTTATTGCGAGAAAATCCTTTGCCTGCATAAAGGAACCGAGCTCGTCCTTTTTTATTGCTTTAAGCTCGTATTCATAGCCGAAAAGCTTTTTATGAATTTCGGCAGAAAAGCTATGACCGACTCGTTCGGCAATTAAACCGTACTTCATAGCGCCAACCAGTCGCTTCCGTGTTTAGCTGTAAGAGCATCTGACAAAACGAACGCGGTTACGCAATCGACAACGATTCTTGCGCGGTGGACTATGCAGGGGTCGTGTCTTCCCGAAGCGGCAAGGGTTGCGTTTTCGAGGTTTACATAATTTATCGTTTGCTGTTCTTTCGAAATGGTGGGCGTGGGCTTGATTGCGGTGCGGAAGATTATCGGCATACCGTTCGTGATACCGCCGTTTATACCGCCCGAATTGTTGGTTTTGGTCACCGCACTTCCCTCTTTTATTTCAAAGCTGTCGTTTGCAAGACTTCCGAGCATATCGGCAAGAGCAAAGCCCGCGCCGAATTCGATGCCTTTAACGGCGGGTATTGAAAATACAGCGTGCGAGAGCAGACCCTCTACCGTATCGAACCAAGGCTCGCCAACGCCTGCTTCTACACCCACGACCGCGGTTTCGAGTATGCCGCCGACAGAATCTCCGTCTTGCTTGGCTTGCAGTATTTTATCCTGCATTTCTTTTGATTTTGCGTTATCGAGTACGGCAAAAGGCATTGCAGAAAGCGTTTTTATATCTTCGCTTATATTTTGGAATTCGCGGTCGGAAACACCCGCGCAGGATTTGATATGGGTGCCGATACAGATTCCCTTTTTATTGAGCGCGGGAATAAGTATTCCGCCCGCCGCGACAAGAGCCGCGGTAACACGGCCGCTGAAATGCCCGCCGCCGCGGTAATCCTCATACCCACGGTATTTGATATGCGCGGTGTAATCGGCGTGGGAGGGGCGCGCAAGTCGAGGCGTTTCGGTATAATCCTTCGAGCGGGTATCGCTGTTGGGTATGGTTATGCATATAGGCGTGCCGCAGGTATGGCCGTTGAAAACGCCGCTGTGTATAACGAATTCGTCCTGCTCGGAGCGCGAGGTGGAGATTGCGCCGCAAGGGCGGCGAAGCGAAAGAAGCGCGCGGATATTATCCTCGTTAACGGGTATCCCCGCGGGAACGCCGTCGAGCAGACAGCCGACGGATGCGCCGTGGCTTTCGCCGAATATTGTTAAGGTTATGCTGTTGCCGAAGCTGTTTTTCATTTAAAGTGCCTTCCTTATCATCGATTCGAATTGCGAAAAGGGCATTTTTTGAAGCTCAAATTTCCCGATTTCGGGAACGTAAACAACCGTTATATCGCCGCCTTGGAGCTTTTTATCGTGCTTGCAGGCGTTTAAAAGAATTTCGGTATCGCTTTTCGTTAATTCGCAGGGGAGGTTTAGTTTTTGAAGCACGGGGATAAGCTTATTTCTTACCCCGTCTGCGCACATCGGTATCATACCCATCGCGACGCATTCGCCGTGGTAGTAATTTTGCATCGCGTTTGCGGTTTCTATCGCGTGGGCAAGCGTATGGCCGAAGTTGAGCACGCGGCGCAAGCCTTGTTCCTTTTCGTCGGCTTCGACAACGCTTTTCTTTATGCAAAGCGAGCGTTCGATTATTTTATCGATATTTTCTTCGATATTTTCGTTTTCGAATACCGAAAAAAGCTCTTTATCGTTGGTGAGCGACATTTTTAACGATTCGGCAAGACCGTTTGAAATTTGGCGTTCGGGGAGAGTTTTTAGCGTTTCGGGGTCGATAATTACAGCCTTTGGCGGGTAGAACGCGCCGACGATATTTTTTAGCCCCATAAAATCGACCGCGGTCTTTCCGCCTATCGATGAATCGACCTGCGAAAGAAGCGTTGTGGGTATATTGTAAAAATCGATTCCGCGCATATAGCAAGACGCGGCAAAGCCTGCAAGGTCGCCCACCACTCCGCCGCCGACTGCGACAACGCAATCCGAGCGGGTAAAGCCATATTCGACAAGCTTTGAAAGCAAAAGCTCGAAGCTTTTTAAATTTTTGGTCGATTCGCCCTGCGGCAAAGTAACGGTATGGTGGCTTTTGCACTTATTCGCAACCGTTTCGCCATATATTTCGGGTACGCCGTCATCGGTGACTATAAGCACCTTACGGTCGAGGTTTAAATATTTATCGGCTTTATTAAGCGCGCCGCGTTCGAGAACTATATCGTATGCCCCGACCGAGGTTTTTACCGGAATTATCATAAATTTATCTCCGAAATTAAATCTTTATCTCTTTTTCGTAGCTTGCAATTATTTTTACGGTATTACAGCAGGCGCTTAAATCGGCAAGCATCGCCTTGCCCTCGAAGGTGCCTAAATTGCCGTCGCCCTCTGCATAGAAGTAATATTCCCAGCTTAAATCCTTTGTCGGGCGGCTTTTTAATGCGCGCAGGTTGAAGCCGTGCTCGCCTATTACCGAAACCGCTCTGCCGAGCGAGCCCGCTGTGTTTTTGACCGTGAAAAGCATTATAAAGTGCTTATCGCTTGCGGCATATTCGCGGTGATTGCGCGAGAACACGGCGAAGCGCGTGGTGTTGCTCGAGCTTTCGTTAATATGGCCCTCGAGCTTGACAAGCCCGAATTTTTTTGCCGCTTCCTCGCTGCCGATAGCCGCTATATCGGTCCTGCCCGATTCGGCAACCGATTTTACAGCAACGGCGGTATTTACCGCCTCGATTGGTTGAAGGCCCAGCTTTTCGATATACGGCGCGCATTGACCGAGCGCTTGGGGGTGAGAAATTACCTGCTTTATGCTATCGAGCGTCGCGCCGTTTACCGCCAAAAGGTTATGTATTATTTCGGCTTCGTAAACGCCGTTTATGTAAAGGTCGCCGAAGAACGCAAGGTCGAGCACCTTGCCGACATCGCCGTTGAAGCTGTTTTCGACGGGCAGCAACGCACAGTCGCATTCACCCAAAAGTGCGGCGTTATATGCCGAATTGAAATCGGGGTAGCCGACGCAGGTCGCATCGGGGAATATTTTTTCCGCCGCGATATTGGCAAACGCACCCTCGACGCCCGAATAGGCTACGCGCATACCGTCGAGCAAACGGTGCTGGAACTTTTTCGAAATATCGATAGTGCTTCGCAGAAAATCGACGTAATAGGAGCGGTAATCGTCGGATACGACCGATTCGGAATTTTTTGCGATTATCGCCGCTTCCCTTGCCAAATCGTCGATCGGCAAACCGTGTTCCTTTTTATAGCTTGCAACCATTCTTACGGCGTCCATTCGTTGTTCGAACAGCTTTGCCATTTCTTTATCGGTCGCGTTTATTATGTTGCGTGCAACGTCGAGCTCGGTCATTTTTTATCTCCTTTAAAACAAAAAATCCGCCATTCGTATGCAATAAAAGCATAGCGGATGCGGACTGCCGTTTGTATGAACACCTTTTAAACGTTCAGAGCAGACGAGCAGTCCTTTGTAAAATAATAAAAGTATGCGTTAAAGAACATCTCGTTTACCCCTTTCGTTAATCTCATTTTGCATTATGATAATACCGTTTTTGCAATTTGTCAAGAGGATTTTGCAAATTGTTTGAGTTTTCAGGCGACTTTTTACCCTATTTTTAATGAAACTGCAAGGATTTTATCGAAAGCGTGCATAATTTTAATGTATTACTATGTTACAGGGTATTGATTTTTGGGTCGGAATATAGTATAATGTAAGCAACAATATTAACATTTTGAAAGCGAGGAAGCGGAATGAAATATTCTGAAATAACCCCCTTTATCGCCGAAATGGCGGAGGTATCTAACCGCAACAACCATATAGAGCCCGAAATGTATCTCCATCACAAGGTAAACAAGGGCCTGCGCGATATGAACGGCAACGGAGTTGTTACCGGTCTTACCGAGGTTTCGAAAATTAAGGCAAAGACGGTCAACGCGCAGGGTGAAGCTATTCCCTGCGAAGGTCAACTTTGTTACCGCGGTATCGACGTGCGCGATCTTGTTAAGGGGTTTCAGGCGGACGACAGATTCGGGTTTGAGGAAACGGTTTATCTCCTTTTATTCTCCGAGCTTCCGAACGGCGAACAGCTTGAAAGATTTAACAAGGAGCTTACAAAATACCGCAGTCTTCCGAAATCCTTCGTGCGCGATATGATACTTAAAGCACCCGGCAAGGATATGATGAACATTCTTTCGCGATGTGTGCTTGCGCTTTACGCCTACGATGACAACCCCGACGATATCAGCATACCGAACGTTCTTCGCCAAAGCATGCAGCTTATCGCAATGTTCCCCTTGCTTGCAGTTTACGGTTATCAGTCTTACCGGCATTATCACAGAGGAAAGAGTCTGCATATCCGTTTACCCAAGCCTCAATTTTCGACAGCCGAAAATCTTTTGCATATTCTTCGTAAGGACGGCAAATTTTCCGACCTTGAAGCAAAGATACTCGACCTTGCGATGGTGCTCCACGCAGAGCACGGCGGCGGTAACAACTCGACCTTTACCACGCACGTCGTAACCTCCTCGGGAACAGACACCTATTCCTCGGTTGCGGCGGCATTGGGCTCGCTTAAGGGCCCCCGCCACGGCGGCGCGAACATTAAGGTCGTTAAGATGTTCGAGGATATGAAAAAGAGCATCAACGTTAAGAAAACGGGCGAGATAGAAGACTATCTTAAGCGTTTGCTTGACAAGCAGGCGTTTGATAACGCCGGTCTTATTTACGGTATGGGGCACGCCGTATATTCGCTTTCCGACCCGAGATCGGACATATTAAAGGAATGTGCGAAAGAGCTTTCGAAGGAAAAAGGTCGCGAGGAGGAATACGCGCTTTACGAAACCGTTGCAAAGCTTGCACCCGAGCTTATCGCCGAAAAA
Organism: Eubacteriales bacterium; assembly: GCA_045533335.1. GTDB lineage: Bacteria > Bacillota > Clostridia > Oscillospirales > CAG-382 > Coliplasma. Next base: position 8,660 of record JAZSHQ010000035.1, on the reverse strand, counting down.
CGCAAGATGTATAAGGGCGTAAGCGCGAACGTCGACTTTTATTCGGGCTTGATTTACAAAATGCTCAACCTCCCGAACGAGCTTTACACCCCCATTTTCGCGGTATCGCGCATAGCGGGCTGGAGCGCGCACCGTATCGAGGAGATACAGAACGCAGGCAAGATCATACGTCCCGCATATATAAGCGTTATCGACGACAGAGAATATATTCCGCTTAACGAAAGATAACTATTTTACGGCAGGTATGATATGGAAAAAGCAAAACGATATTTAACGCGATTTGAAGAAACGATGCAGCTTTGCACAAAAGCCGAAAAGCGTTGGTATTGGGTTGCTTTTTCTTTGCTTGTTTTATATTTTGCTTCGGTAATTTATTCTTCGTTTTATCTTTTCTCGAACGGAGAAACATTAACCTTTTTTATATGGCTTTTACCCGCGCTTTTTACGGTGGCGGCGGTATCTAAATTTCTTCACGCAAGAAGCATTAAATTATCCGAAAGACAAAGAGGCAGGACCGAAGGAATAATTTTCGGTATTGTTATCGCGTTCGTTTCATTCGCCTTACTTTTTACTTGGCAAAGGGCGTTTTATCCGGGGTCGTTTTCACCCGATTCGATAGAGCAATACGAGCAGGTATTGAGCGGCGAATACAACGATTGGCACCCCGTTTTGCACACTTGGCTGTTTTTCGGCTTACCGCATATTTTTTCGCAAAGCCCCGCTTTGATAGTTACGCTTCAGTTGGTTTGGTTTAGCTTGGCTTTGGGGTATTTATACTACGTTCTTTACACTTCGGGTTGCGGCAAAGTCTTTATGACGCTTTCTTACTTATACATCATCGCAAACCCGAACACCGCGCTTATTATGCTTTACCCGTGGAAAGACAGCGCGTTTACGATATTCGCGGCGGTTTTGTTCGCACAGCTTATACGCATTTACAAAAGCGACGGAAAATGGCTATACAAGTGGCATAATCTTGCCGCCTTTGCGCTTTTTGCGTTTTTGACAAACTCGATGCGGCACAACGCAATATTGCTGATTGCGCCTTTACTTTTGATACTGTTTGTGTTTTTTAAGGACGCGAGAAAGAGGATAGCCTTTTCCGCGGTATTGCTTATTTTTGCCACGGTTTTGCTAAAGCTGCCGATATATTCCTTGGCGGACGTAGAATCGCCCGACAGACGGCAGACCGAAATGCTTGGTTTACCGATGACTGTTTTGCAAAACGTTTATATGGAAGACCGAGAAGCTTTGAGCGACGAAGCGACAGCGTTTATGGATTCGCTTGCAACGCAGGAAAATTGGGAAAAGCATCATCAATTTTCGAATTTCAATTCTATTAAATGGTCGGACACGCAAATACCCTATAAGGTCGAGCAGGAGGGCGCGGCGGCAATTTTGAAATACACGGCGCAGGCTTCCTTGAACTCGCCTTCCGTGGCTTTTCGTTCCCTGCTTTCGCTCACATCGATGGTTTGGAGCTGTGACGGCGGAGGCGGTTGGACCATAGGGTACGGAATAACCCGAAACGATTTAAATATTACGCCCGACCACAAAAACGACGCAGAGAAAAACCTGATCAGTTACCGCCATACGGTTAACAGCTACGCAACGAAATATTTGTTTAATTTTGTCGGTATTATTATTTTGTTGCTTCTCTTCTCTGCCGTTGCCAAAATAGGAAACGGCGGTTTGGGCAAGGCGTTTGCCGTAATTCCCTTGATGATATACAATTTCGGCACGATGCTATTGCTTACGGGGCACGATTTCAGGTTTTTTCATTTGAATTTCGTTATCGTTATACCGTTGCTCTATATTATCTTCGATAAAGAAAAAGCCTAGTCTGCCAGGCTTTTTTCTTCTCTGGATTTGTTGACATTTCAACGAAAGCGTGATATAATCGAATTCGTACATTGTTGACTATTCAACATTTTTGCTTTTTGTCAGTATTTTCTGCAGGCGAATCCGACGCGTTATTTATGAAATATCGGTGTTATTTTACCGATTGGAGATAAAAAATCAATGGTAGACAGATTTGAAAAATTCATTCTTACAATTTCGGAGATAAACAAGTATTGGCACAAAATCGCATCCGACGAGATGGCGAAATACGGGCTTAAAGGGCCTTACGTTATTTATCTTGTTGCGCTTAGCAAGAACAAAGAGGGTTTGAACGCAGTTCAGCTTTCCGAAATATGCGGCAGGAACAAAGCCGACGTTTCGCGCGCGATGAGCGATATGGCGAGCAAGGGGCTTGTTACCAAGAAAAGCGAAAACAACGCGACCTACCGCGCGCGGCTTATGCTTACCGACGAGGGCTTACGTGCGGCGGAGCATATATGCGAAATTACCGCAAAGGCGGTTGAGTTCGGCGGTCAGGGCATCGACAGCGAAAAGCGCTCTCTTTTTTACGAAATACTCGGTGTTATCGCCGAAAATCTTAAAGAGCTCTCCGAAGACGGATTCGACCGCGAATGAGGCTATGAGGATATTTTTGAAATGAAAAAGACCTTAAAGATAACAACGCTTATACTTATTGCGCTTACCTTCGTTTCGTCGTATTTTTATTATCTTCACGGCGGGCTTTTGCTGAAAGCGGTAACCAGCCTCGGTTTTGTGCTCACGGGGCTTATAAACACAATTTATGCAATGGCGAGCAAAAACAGCGAAAAACCTTTTGTTTTTTTAATGTTTTTGGGGTTATTCTTCTCGTTTTTGGGCGATATTATAATTAACCTTTCGTTTATTCCGGGGGCGTTGATTTTTGCGCTCGGTCATATTTTATATTTTGCGGCGTACTGCAAAAAACAAAGCTTTAACAAGCGCGATTTGATATGCGTTGCCGCTATGCTTGCTATTGCGTTGGCGGTGCTTGCGATTTATCCTTATTTCGATTTCGACGCCTTGATTTTATGCGTTTGCATTATCTACACGGTAATTATATCTTTTATGGCGGGCAAGGCTTTGAGTAATTTTATACGCGGCAGGAGCAGGCTAAACCTTATTCTCGCGCTTGGTGCTTTACTGTTTTATGTTTCCGACGCGGCGTTGGTGCTTTATATGTTCGGCAACGCGGGCGAGCTTGCAAACACGGTATGTTTGTTCACCTACTTCCCCGCCCAATGTATTCTTGCCTACGGCTTGCATCGAAGCATTGATTAAATATTTCGCGTATGTTTTACGTTTCTTCATAGTGTTTCTTCTTTTGGGGAAAAAACGGTGCGAACGCACCGTTTTTTTCTTTAAAAATTTCTCTAAAAGTAGTGATTTTTTGATTATTGTATGTTATAATTGGCTATCCGTTGAAAAGTGAGGTCCCGTTATGAACATTTTTCACATGAAATACGCTGTTGAGGTGGCAAGGCTCGGGTCGATAAACAAGGCGAGCGAAACGCTTGGTATGGCACAGCCGAACATAAGCCGCGCGATAAAAGAGCTTGAAGCCGATTTGGGTATTGCGATATTCGACCGTTCGGCAAAGGGTATGATGCTTACCCCCGAGGGGAAGGAATTTATCACCCGCGCGCAGAACATTTTAGGTCAGCTCGACACGCTTGAAAATATGTTCCGCGAAAGCATACCGAACAAGCAGAAATTTTCGGTTTCCGCACCGAGAGCGGCATATATCGCCGAAGCCTTTGCGCGTTTTTCGCATACGGTAAACGGCGATTCGGCAGAAATAGTTTTCGACGAAACCTCTACCTACAACACCATTAAAAAGATTATCGCTTCGGATTGCAAGCTCGGCATTATACGCTACGAGGTTGCGGCGGACGAGTATTTTGCAAAAATGCTTGAAACGAACGGGCTTGAATACCGCGATATAGTCGATTTCGATTACGTTATCGTTACCGCAAAGGGCGGCGCGCTTGCCGAAAAGGGCGAGCTTTACGACGCCGACCTGCGCGAATTTACCCAGATTACCCACAACAACCCCTATCAGGCTACCCTTTCCGCCTCCGACACAAACAAGGTCGAGCAGAGAGTGAGCGCCGAAAGGCGGATTTACCTGCTTGACACGGCGGCGCAGCTTGAACTGCTTTCGGAAAACAAAAACACATTTATGTGGATATCCCCCGCGCCCGAAAGTCTGCTTGGGAAATACGGTCTTACACAGCTCGAATGCAAAGACAAAAAGCGCAGATACAAGGACGTGCTTATTTACCGAAAGGCGCACAAGCTGACAGAGCTCGACAAGCGTTTTATCGATGAGCTGTACGTTTCTTCGCAAATATGCAAAAAGTATTGATATAAAGGACGGAAAAACCGTCCTTTTTTTGGTGTTATTCTATTTGATATGGGCCATATCAATATATATAATATCGATATATAAAAATAATCATTTACAAATCGAAAATTATGTGATAGAATTATGTCGTAAAATTGCGTTTTGAGAATTTTATATATATTTATATATATAACTATCGGAAGGAGCAGAGAGCGTGAAGCAGATATCGGTTATGAAATCGACACTCGGCAGATTGCCGGTTTATCTTGAATTTTTGCAGAGTCTTGACATAAACGAATACGAAAACATTTCGGCAACCGTTATTGCCAAATCGCTCGGGCTCGGCGAGGTGCAGGTCCGCAAGGATTTAAACGCAGTCAGCGGCGCAGGCAGACCTAAATTGGGCTACCGCACCGACGAGCTTATTAAACGGCTTGCCGAGGTTTTGGGACGGAACGATATTAAAAAGGCTGTCATTATCGGCGCAGGTAAGCTCGGCAACGCTTTGCTTGAATACAACGGCTTTGCCGAATACGGGCTTTCGATAACAGCGGCGTTCGACATAGACCCGAATAAATCGGGGCTGACCGAAGGCGGAAAGCAGATATTGCCGCTTGCAACGCTTGACGGCTATTGCGAAAAGGAAGGCGTTAAGATCGGCATAATTACCGTTCCTGCACATTCGGCACAGAATATCTGCGACAGGCTTGTTAACTGCGGCATCGAAGCAATATGGAACTTTGCGCCCTGCCCTTTATGTGTTCCCGAAGGAATTATTCTTCAGCAGGAAAACCTTGCGCTTTCGCTCGCACATCTGAAGCTTCAGATGGACAACAACTGAAATTAAAAAGAAAATATATTTTCAAACAAAAAGGAGTATTTATCGTGAAAGTAACTATTTGTATCGGCAGCTCGTGTCATCTCAAAGGCTCGCGCCAGGTGGTTGAAACCCTTCAACAGCTCGTTGCAGAACACAATCTTGAAGACAAGGTGGAGCTCGGCGGTACCTTCTGTATCGGTAACTGCCAGCAGGGCGTTTGTGTGACCGTTGACGGAGAGTTCTTCTCGGTCAGCCCCGAAACCGCAACCGAATTCTTCAACAAACAAATACTCGCAAAGGCATAGATTTGCCATATAACTCGAAAAAGGAGTTGATTGACTGTGCCAAACTGTTTGACTTTAAAAAAGTCTAATTGCAAAAACTGCTATAAATGCATTCGAAATTGCCCCGTCAAGGCGATTCGCTTTTCGGGCAACCAAGCGCACATTATCGGTAACGAATGCATACTTTGCGGTCACTGCTTTGTGGTGTGCCCGCAAAACGCGAAGGAGATAGTCGACGAAACCGAAAAGGTCAAGGTCCTTCTTCAAAGCGGCGACCCCGTTGTGGTAAGCCTTGCCCCTTCTTTTATCGCGAACTACGAAAACGTAGGCATTGATTCGATGAGAAAGGCGCTTAAGAAGCTCGGCTTTTACGACGTGGAGGAAACCGCTGTCGGCGCGACGATGGTAAAGAACGAATACGAACGCATTCTGCGCGAGGAAAACCGCGACATTATCATCACCTCCTGCTGTCATTCGATAAACCTGCTTATTCAAAAGCACTTCCCGAAGGAGCTTGCTTATCTTGCCGACGTCGTTTCGCCGATGCAGGCGCATTGTAACGACATAAAGGCAAGAATCCCGAACGCGAAGACGGTATTTATCGGCCCTTGCGTTGCCAAAAAGGACGAAGCCGAGCATTACGAAGGAATTGTCGATGCCGTGCTTACCTTCGAGGAGCTTACGAAGTGGCTCGAAAAGGAAAATATCGTATTGGAGCAGGCGATATATCCCAACGACAACACGCGCGCAAGATTTTTCCCGACCACCGGCGGCGTATTGAAAACGATGGCTATGGATATGCCCGAATACACCTACGTTGCGCTTGACGGCGTGGACAACTGTATTGAAGCTCTTAAAGACATCGAAAAGGGCAAGATACATAAATGTTTTATAGAAATGTCCGCCTGCGTGGGAAGCTGTGTCGGCGGTCCGGTTATGGGAAAATTCCACAAGAGTCCCGTTAAAGACTATATGACGATATCGAAATTCGCCGGGACCAAGGATTTTGACGTTGTTCAGCCCGATATGGTAACGCTGAAGAAGCAATTTGAATATATCGAGCTCCGCTCTCCCGTTCCGACAGAAGACGAGATTCGCGACATTCTTTACCAGATGGGCAAATTCAAGCCCTCGCAGGAATTGAATTGCGGTTCGTGCGGATACAACACCTGCCGCGAAAAGGCGATTGCTATTTATCAGGGTAAGGCTGAAATATCGATGTGTCTTCCCTATCTTAAAGACAAAGCCGAAAGCTTTTCCGACACTATCGTTAAAAACACTCCGAACGGCTTGTTCGTGCTTAACGACAAGCTCGAGGTACAGCAGATAAACAATGCCGCATTAAAGATAATGAATCTGCGTTCGGCAAGCGACATATTGGGCGATCAGGTTATACGAATTCTCGATCCGACAGTATTTTTAGGCGTTAAAAATACCGGCAAAGGTGTTTACAACGAGCGTGTTTATCTTGCGGAATACGGCAGATACGTTGAGCAGACGGTTGTTCCCGACAAGGAAAGCAGGATGCTGATATGCATTATGCGCGACGTGACCGACGAGGAAAGCGAACGCGAAAAGAAGGAAAATATCAGCAGACAGACGGTCGAGGTTGCCGACAAGGTTGTTGAAAAGCAGATGAGGATTGTTCAGGAAATCGCATCGCTTTTGGGTGAAACCGCGGCAGAAACCAAGATCGCGCTTGCGAAGCTCAAAGAATCTATCGCAGATGACAAGAACTGAAGCGGAGTAATATAATATGGAAAAGATTAAAACAAGAAAATTTGATACGAAGGTACAGCACCTTAAATACAAGGTACTGCGCGAAGTGGCAAGGCACGCTTGGGACGATACGCTTTACGACAAGATACTCGATATTCCCACGATGATATCGCCCGGTAAAACGCCCACGATGCGTTGCTGTGTTTACAAGGAACGCGCGATACTTACCGAAAGAGTAAAGCTCGCGATGGGCGGCGACAAGGAAAACCCCAACGTTATCGAGGTAATCGATATTGCGTGTGACGAATGTCCCGCGGCGGGCTACGAGGTTACCGATTCCTGCAGAGGCTGTCTTGCACACCGTTGCGAGGACGTTTGCAAGCGCGGCGCGATAACCTTCGACCAGAATCACGTGGCGCATATCGATAAATCGAAATGCGTTGAATGCGGTCAATGCGCAAAGGTTTGCCCCTTCAGCGCGATTGCGAACAGAAAACGCCCCTGCCAGAACGCTTGTAAGGTAAAGGCGATTTCGATAAACGCGAACAATGCGGCTTCTATCGACAACAGCAAGTGTATTTCCTGCGGTGCCTGCGTTTACCAATGCCCGTGGGGTGCGATTTCCGAAAAATCGTTCCTGCTTGACGTTATAAGCACGCTTAAGAGCAGCGATTACAGCAAGAACTTCAAGGTTTACGCAGTCGTTGCGCCCTCTATTTCGAGCCAGTTCACCTACGCAAAATTAGGTCAGGTAATTACAGGACTTAAGGAGCTCGGCTTCCACACGGTGGTCGAAGCGGCGTTGGGTGCGGATATGGTTGCGCTTGAGGAATCGAAGGAGCTTGTAGAAAAGGGCTTCCTTACCAGCAGCTGCTGTCCCGCGTTTGTAATGTATATCCAAAAGAACTTCCCCGAGCTTGTTCCCTTTATTTCTCATAACCCCTCGCCTATGACAGCGATTTCGCAGTATATAAAGAAGAACGACCCGACGGCGAAGGTTGTGTTTATCGGTCCCTGCACGGCGAAGAAGATGGAATTCCAGCTTGATTCGGTTAGGCCGTTTGTCGATTCGGTTATCACCTTCGAGGAGCTTCAGGCTCTGTTCGACAGCAAGGGTGTTGATATAACCGAGCTTGACGAGGGCGTGCTCGATAATGCTTCCTACTTCGGAAGAATATTCGCAAGATGCGGCGGTCTTTCGGATGCGGTCGCGCAGGCGATAAAGGAGCAGGGTATCGAAAACTTCGTGCTGAAGGCGTTCTCCTGCGACGGTATCGAGGAATGCAGAACGGCGTTGCTCAAAAAGAGCAAGAACGTGCTTGACGTTAACTTTATCGAGGGTATGGCGTGCGTCGGCGGATGTATCGGCGGTGCAGGCTGCCTCACCCACGGTGAAAAGAACAAGGCCGAGGTCGACAAATACGGCAGAGAGGCTTTGGAAAAGACGATTCTTGACGCGGTGAGCGTTTTGAATATATAATTTCTCCCCAAAAAATCTGCGATTTTTTAGGGACCCCGCTTACGATTAAAACGGCTTCGCGTTTTAATCGATTTCGGATGACCGTGCGCTCGCGCCTCACTCACCGTTCGCGGTCATCATAGGTATAAA
>JAZSHQ010000003.1:0-5596 GCA_045533335.1 Eubacteriales bacterium | reverse complement strand
TATTTTTATTTTATCTATTGACTTATCGGGGGGAAATATGTATAATTGAAATGTTAGAATTTACATTCGGAGGTATCACGCAGATGAATTACTCACGTGTTTCGAGTATTTCTCGTTTTGCACTGCTTATTATGGCTATCCTGCTTGTTTGCTCGATAACCGTATGCGGCGTTTACATCAACGACGATACCCGTTTACCCGGCATTTTCGAAGACGGCACTATCCGTCTCGGACTTGACCTCGCAGGCGGCTCTATCGTTACTTTCCAAGCTCAGACCGACGACACCGGCGACGCGCTTGATTCCGGTATGAACTCGGTTTATACCGTAATGCGTGACCGTTTGGACGGTCAGGGTCTTACCGAAGCTCTTTGTTATCTTACCGGCGACGATATGATCACCATTGAGATTCCCGACGTTGAAGACCCCAACGAAGCTATTGCGAACTTTATGCAGACCGCAAAGCTTCAGTTCAAGGATTCCAAGGGCAACGTTGTTCTCGAAGGTGAACACGTTGATAACGCTTACGCAGGCTCTTACCAGACCAGCCAAGGCGTTTACGAGATCGCCGTTTCGCTTTCGCTTACCGACGAAGGTGCAAAGAGATTTGCCGCAGCAACCAAAACCGCTGCCGCTACCAAGGATTACATCGGCATTTACATCGACGGCGTTGCTATCAGCCAGCCCACCGTTAACGATGAAATTACCGACGGACAAGCTATCATCACCGGTAACTTCACTATGGAAGAAGCAACCGCGCTCGCAAACAACATCAACGCAGGTGCGTTCCGTTATGAACTTGTTTCTGTTGAACAGCGTACCGTTGGTGCAACGCTTGGTGAAAACTCGCTTTCCACCTCGCTTATCGCAGGTGCTATCGGCGTATTGCTCGTTATCATCTTTATGTGCATCTACTACAAGGTCCCCGGCGTTATGGCGTCTATCGCGCTCGTTGCTTACACCGGTATTTTCGGTCTTGTTCTTACTCTTTCGCAGGCAAACCTCACTCTTGCGGGTATCGCAGGTATCTTCCTTTCTATCGGTATGGCGGTCGACGCGAACGTTGTCATCTTCGAACGTATTAAGGAAGAAATCGACCTCGGCAAGAGCGCGAAGGCGGCTGTAAAGGCGGGCTTCAAGCGTGCGTTTGCCGCAATTCTCGACTCGAACGTAACCACGATCATCGCTTGCGCGGTGCTTTACTTCCTCGGCTCGGGTACTATCAAGGGCTTCGCGACCACCCTCTTTATCGGTATCGTGATCTCGCTCTTCACCGCTTTGGTCATCACCAGAGCGCTCCTCAACCTCGGAATCGGTATGGGTATTACCGAACCTAAAAAGTACAGATCGCTTGGAAGGAGGGCAAAATAATGAGCAAGTTCCACTTTATTAAAAACCAAAAGGTAACGCTTGCGATCATCGCCGTTATCCTTCTTGTAGGTGTTGTTTCCTTCTTCGTTCGCGGCTTTAACATCGATATTGACTTTTCGGGCGGTACCGAAATAAAGCTCAACGTAGGCACCGAAGTCACCCCCGAAGTTTGCGAAAAGATCAACGACGTTATTCGCAACCACGAGCTTCTTGGCAACGATTACGTTTCCTCGACCGCACAATCTGCTTCTAACGCGAATATGGCAATAATCCGTACAGGCACCGCGGCGCTTACCAATGAACAGACGCTCGCGCTTTTAGACAGCCTTGCGACCGAATTCCCCGAAGCAAACCTTAACGACAAGGAAATCAACAAGATCGACCCCACCATCGGCGCCAGCCTTACCAAAACCGCTATTCTTGCGGTTGCCGTTGCGGTTGCTCTTATGCTTATCTACATCTGGATCCGTTTCGAACTTAAATCGGGCATTGCCGCTGTGCTTTGCCTCAGCCACGACCTTTTCGTAATGTTCGCGGTTTACTCGCTCTTCCAGATTCCCGTTGGCTCGACCATCATCGCCGCTTTGCTTACCATTCTCGGTTACTCTATCAACGCGACCATTATCGTGTTTGACCGTATCCGCGAAAACAAGGCAAAGGCAGAAGCCGGCACCCCCTTCTCCGAAGTTGTTAACTCGGGCGCGCACGATACTGTCGCACGTAGCATTAACACTACGATCACCACCCTTTTCACTATCGGTATGATCTACATTCTCGGTGTTGACGCTATCCAAAACTTCGCACTTCCCCTTATCATCGGCATCGTTGCGGGTCTTTTCTCCTCGGTATTCATGTCGGGTATGATCTGGAACGCGCTTGATAAGCTCGGTAGCAAGAAACAGTAAGTAATATTGATTGTTTACGAGAGAAACTTTTTGCAAAAAGTTTCTCTCGTGCTCTTTTCAAAAACTCTTAAAATTCAATATTTTTCTTGTGTGTCATTCCTGCAAGTGTGCGATTTGCAGCGAGCAGGCACTTTTTTTATTTTTATATCAGAAATTTTTGAAGAGAGTTTGAGAGGAACTTTTTATAAAAAGTTCCTCTCATATACTATTGAAAAAACAAATAATTTATTGTATAATAAATCGTTAAACTATAAAAACAGGAAACAATGCTATGAGTAACATTGAAAAAATAAGAAACTTTTCGATAATCGCGCACATCGACCACGGCAAGAGCACGCTTGCCGACCGCTTGCTTGAATACACGGGCGCGGTTGAAAAGCGCGACATAGATGAACAGATGCTCGACAATATGGAGCTTGAGCGCGAGCGCGGCATTACGATAAAGGCGCGTGCCGTTCGTTTTGATTACAAGGCGGACGACGGTGAAACCTACGCGCTTAACCTTATCGATACCCCCGGTCACGTCGACTTCGGGTACGAGGTTTCGCGTTCGCTCGCGGCGTGCGAGGGCGCGGTACTTATTGTCGACAGCACGCAGGGCATTCAGGCGCAGACGCTTGCAAACGCCTACCTTGCAGTCGACCACGATTTGGAGATCTTACCTGTTATAAACAAGATCGACCTGCCGAGCGCAGACCCCGAAATGGCAAAGCGCGAGATAGAGGACATTATCGGCATTCCCGCCGACGAAGCGCCCTGTATAAGCGCGAAAATGGGTATCGGCATAAAGGACGTGCTTGAGCAGATCGTTAAATATGCCCTCCACCTCAAGGGCGATGCCGAAAAGCCGTTGGAGGCGCTTGTTTTCGACAGCTATTACGATTCCTATAAGGGCGTTGTAGTTTATATCCGTGTGAAAAACGGCAGAATGAAGGTCGGCGACAGAGTAAGAATGATGCACACCGGCGCGGAGTTCGAAATTGTCGAGCTCGGCACGCTTTCGACCTTTACGCTCGACAAGAAAGAAAGCCTTGAAGCGGGCGAGGTTGGATATTTCACCGCGAGCATTAAAAATATTGCCGATACCGACGTTGGCGATACGGTTACGCTTTGCGACAACCCCTGCGAGCGTCCGTTACCCGGCTTTAAAAAGGCACAGCCGATGGTTTATGCCGGTATTTACCCCGCCGACGGCAGTAAATACGGCGATTTGAAAGACGCGCTTGACAAGCTTAGATTAAACGATTCCTCGTTCACCTACGAGCTTGAAACCTCGGTAGCACTCGGTTTCGGCTTCCGTTGCGGCTTCCTTGGGCTTTTGCATATGGAGATTATCGAGGAACGCTTGGAGCGCGAATTTATGCTCGACCTTATTACCACCGCACCGAGCGTTATTTACGAAATACACAAAACCAACGGCGAAGTCGTTTATATCGACAACCCGACGAACTACCCCGACCCCGCGACTATCGAAACGGCGTGCGAGCCGTTTGTTAAGGCGACGATCATCACCCCGACCGAGTACGTCGGCACGATAATGCAGCTTTGCAACGACAGACGCGGCGAATATATCGATATGAAGTACATCGACACCAACCGTGCCGAGCTTCATTACGAGCTACCCCTAAACGAGATAGTTTACGACTTTTTCGATTCGCTAAAATCGAAGAGCAAGGGCTATGCCTCGCTCGATTACGAATTTTTGGCATACAGACCGAGCAAGCTTTCGAAGCTCGACATTCTTTTGAACGGCGATATTGTCGACGCTTTGTCGTTTATCGTTCATTCCGACCGCGCATACCCGCGCGCAAGGCGCATTTGCGAAAAGCTGAAGGACAACATTCCCCGCCAGCTCTTTGAAATACCCGTTCAGGCGGCGATCGGCGGCAAGATTATCGCACGTGAAACGGTAAAGGCGATGCGCAAGGACGTTCTTGCAAAATGCTACGGCGGCGATATTACGCGTAAAAAGAAGCTGCTCGAAAAGCAAAAGGAAGGCAAAAAGCGTATGCGCACGCTCGGTACTGTCGAGGTACCGCAGGAAGCCTTTATGGCGGTGCTTAAGTACGATGACGAATAAGCTTTCGCTTTATTTCCACATCCCCTTTTGCGTTAAAAAGTGCGATTACTGCGCCTTTTACTCGCTTGCAAACCAAAACGAAGGCATAAAGCAAGCCTATTTCGAAGCGCTTTGCAATCAGGTCAACCATCTAAAAACCGAAAAAACGGTGCAAACCGTCTATTTCGGCGGCGGTACACCGCCTATGCTTGGGGTTAACAGATTATGTAAACTCATCGAGCTTGTAAAGCGCAGCTTCACGCTTGATAAGGATTGCGAAACAACTATTGAAATAAACCCCAAGACCGTTAATTTTAACGACCTTTGCAAATTAAGGCAGGCAGGCTTTAACCGTCTTTCTATCGGAATACAGTCGGCAAACGACGATGTTTTAGCGAAATTAGGGCGAATCCACAGCTTTGCCGACGCAAAAAATTGCATTACCGACGCGCGAAAAGCAGGGTTTACAAACATCAGCGCAGACGTTATGTTTGCTCTTCCCTTTCAAACCGACGAGCAGTTCGAAAGCGGGCTTTTAGACATTATGTCGACCTCGCCCGAGCATATTTCGGCATATTCCCTGCAATTGGAGGAGGGGACGCCGCTTTATACGCGGCGCGCGACGCTTGAGTTTCCCGACGAAGAGAGCGAGGAATGGCAATACAGCCGTCTTTGCGCGATTTTAAAAGAAAACGGTTACGCGCATTACGAAATATCCTCCTTTGCAAAATCGGGGTTTGAATCGCGCCACAACCTTAATTACTGGGTTTGCGGCGAATATTTCGGTTTCGGCGCGGGGGCGCATTCCTTCTATTGCGGAAAGCGGTTTTCGGCAGAGTGCGATATTCACTCGTTTATCGAAAAATCGCCTCTTTCGCTTTATGCGCCGACAGATTTTGATTCTTCCCCTACCCTTACTCAAGCCGAGCTCGACGAAGAACGCATTATGCTCGCGCTACGCACCTCGCTCGGCGCGCGCGTTCCCGAAAGCAAAAAGCATATCGGAATAAAGGTCGCCTCGCTCGGCTACGGCGATTTCAAAAACGGCGTTCTTACCCTTAATTCCCGCGGTTTCCGCGTTTCCAACGCGATTATCGCGGACGTTTTGGGTTAAATGTTTTTTCATAAGAAACTTTTTGAAAAAAGTTTCTTATAATCTTCAAAAACTTTCAGTTTTTAAAAATTATAATATTTTTCAAATGCATGGCTCCTCGAAAGAGTAACGTTGTTTTTTTATCTTTTATCTATTATCTATTATCTAT
>JAZSHQ010000051.1:0-1942 GCA_045533335.1 Eubacteriales bacterium | reverse complement strand
AATTATAAACCACGTTCGGATAAATGTCAACAAGTCGAATTTTGTTGACAGAAAAGGTTTTCGGTAGTATAATTAAATAAATTACCTAAGGAGCACAGATATGGCAAATATGGAATATACTCCCCTACTTCAAGAGCTTATCGACCATTCGAAAAGAATAGGCGAAAAGAACAACGCCCCCTTTACGGCAGAGCGTTTTTTCGTTACGCTCGTAAACGTGCTGGACGGCACAGTGTCGCTTCGCAACAGCTCGGATTTTAAATCGGTTGCCGAGCTTCTTACAAGCAGCAACCTTGACCTTAAACTTTTGAAAGCCGTTATGCTTGAGGACGTGCTCAACGATAAAAACGAGCTTATGGAAGACGTGTTTATGCGGAATTCGATTACCGCCGCTATCGGCTTTTCTTCCGAAAACGGGCTTACCCAATTAGCCCCCTCGATACTTGCGTATTGCATACTTATAAAGCCCTGTGCGAAGCTCGGCGTGCTTCTTTCGAAATGTATTAAAGAAAATTCGCAAAGCACAGCCGCGCCCGAGGACAGACCTATCGTTGCAAACGGCAAAGTCCCCTCGGAAACACCTATCGTTTTCGACGAATCGCCTGCCGACAGACCTATGACCCCCTCGTCACAGCGTATTTTGAACGCGGAGGCGGCGCAGGAAAACCAAAGCGGCAATTCCTTCGACACTATCCCCAAGGGAGAAATAGAAAAGCTTACCGCAGAGGTAAAGCGTATTCAGGACGTGCTTTCTTCTAAGGTACTCGGTCAGGCAAACGCGATAAACGTTACCACCTCGGGCTATTTTCAGGCGGAATTGCTTGCGATGACGGCTACCGAGCGCGTAAAACCGCGTGCTACCTTCCTTTTCGCAGGCCCTCCCGGTGTGGGCAAGACCTCGCTTGCAGAAGCGTTTGCGAAAGAAACCGGTCTTCCCTTCAAGCGATTAGATATGTCGGAATTTGCAGATAAGGAAGCAAATATCCGTCTTGCGGGCTCGGATCAGGTTTACAAGGACAGCCAAAGCGGCGTTCTTACAAAATACGTTATGGATCATCCGAAGTGCGTTATCCTCTTCGACGAGATCGAAAAGGCGCACGCTGTCGCGCTGTTCCTCTTTTATCAGATCCTCGACGCGGGCACGCTTGTAGACGCAAAAACCAACACTCTGGTTTCCTTCAAGGACACCTATTTGATATTCACCACCAACGCGGGCAAGCAGTTTTACGACGATACCGAAAACGGCGATTTTTCGGCTGTTTCGCGCAAGGTTATTCTTAAAGCGATACAAAAGGACGTTAACCCCGCAACGAACGAGCCCTACTTCCCCGCCGCGCTCTGCTCGCGTTTTGCGCAGGGCAACGTAGTTATGTTCAACCATATGTTTGCACATATCCTTCACGATATTGCAAAGTCACAGATACTTAAACACTGCGAAGTATTCGGCAAAAAATTCGGCATAACCACCGAAATCGAGGATTCGGTCTACACCGCGCTTTTATTCTCGGAAGGCGGCAGTGTCGATGCAAGAACGATAACCGGACGTGCAAAGAGCTTTTTCGACAACGAGCTTTACGAGCTTTTGCGCCTTACCTCCTCTAAGCTTACCGATTCCGAAATTAAGGATATCGAAAAAATAAAGATCGGCGTCACGCTGCCCGAAAACAACGAGGAAATACGCAAGCTCTTCGTTCCGCAATCTACCCCCGAGCTTCTTCTTTTCTCGGCTTCCGAGGTCGCAGAAAAATACGTCGGCAAAACTCAAAAGTGTATAATCAATCACTGCGACAACACCGAAAGTGCGAAAAAGTGCTTTAAAAACCACGATATAAAGGCAATTATCATCGATATCAATCACGGCAGAAAGCACGACGAAAACTACCTTAATATCGAGGACGATGCCTCGCCTGCGCGCGATTTCTTCTATTACGCTATCGAAAAC